>JAHHHV010000090.1 GCA_019359155.1 Pegethrix bostrychoides GSE-TBD4-15B | reverse complement strand
ACGATAGCAAGTTGAGGCATCGAGGTCAGGGTTTGAGAGATGGCCTAACTACCATATCAGTTTCACAATTGGAATGAAATAGCCCTGGTATTACTGATCCACTGGTAAGGAACGATAGCTTAGCTTGAGGCTGTGTGAGTCTGGCAGATTGAAACATTGAATACTTCTTGATTAAACGACGCAAGCTGTAGGAATGCAGCGCATTAACCAGCACATTGACCAACAGTTGACCTAATTATTCCCACAAATTCTTATGGAGCTAATACCAATTTTATAGAACCCATTTGAGATCTTTCCTTGCAACAGAAGGAATGCAAGGAAGCCGTTTTGAGCGACCTAGTAACCAAGCGGGTTCAAGATGCTAAAAAATCATGGGGCAATCGCTCCGAAAAGCTGAAATCCAGGTGTGGATTAAGCTTACAGGCAGCCAAAAGATCTCAAATGGGTTCTATATAAAGTTGCATAAAACGAGGACAGCTGGGACCCTTGTCACTCCACGAAATTATTCTGTGCAGCCTCATAGAAAACTGGTATTAGTGCCTGCTGCGAATCCAATCTAGCAAAATTGGGTTGACCTGCTCAGGCGCTTCGTCTTGCGGGCAGTGCCCTACTCCCGGCAGCGAAATAAACTGCTGTACGGCAGGGTAGTCGGCAAATTTGCGGCCTAGCGCGACCGGCTCCCAGGGATCAACCTCGCCCCAGAGAATCAAGGCCGGACAGGGCAGAGCCGCCAGCAGATCTTCAGGAAGCGGCCCCTGCGAGTAGCGCGTGAAGGCCAGAAATACGTCAGCAGCACCCGGATCAGCGGCAGGTTTCATCAGGAGCGCCACCAGCTCGTCCGTTACGGCAGCTGGATTGCCGTAAGCTTGGAGCAAAATCTTCCGCACGGTTTTAGGCTTGGCCAGCAGTCTGAAAAAGCCCTGCCCCAGCGCCGGAATCGCCAGCAGGTTTTGTAAAATCGGCGTACCAACCCGCTTCAGCCAAGGCTGCTCGGCTCGCCGACGATCATGCAGCAGCCGCAGCGAGCAATTGAGCAACGCTACAGCGGTGATTTGCTCAGGCGCAGTCACCGCTGCCTGCATCGCCACAATGCAGCCCACCGAGTTGCCCACCACCAGCGCCGAACCGCCCACCACCTCGCGACAAAAATCCACGAGCTGCTGCCCCCAGGTGTCAAAGGTATAGGAGAGCGGCAGTCCGGGCTGAGGCTTTGCGGAACCACCAAAGCCAATTAGGTCAATCGCAAAAACGCGACAGCTCTCTGCCAGCACCGGAATATTTTTGCGCCAGTGCCCCCAGGAAGCTCCAAACCCATGCACCAGAACGACGGCTGGCCCCGTCTGGCCTTCTGCCTGATAGCAGATTGGGAAACCCCGCCACTGCCAAATCTGGGGTTCACTCAGCGAAAGGCCAGGGGAAGTTGCCGTCATAAGAGATAGTTACTGGGATAGTTACTGGTTAATAAGCCTGGTTAATAAGCCATGCGCTTCTGGATTTGCTGCCGGATCATCGCCAGATCTGTGTAGTAGTCAGCCAGATTAATCAACTGCTCGCTGATCATGGAGCGCAGCCCCACAACCTCAGACTGCACCCCCTGATTGGTGATGAACGTGAGCGCCGGAGTCAGCTCGCCGTCACCGCTCACCAAAATCATCGTGTCGCAGTAGGGCACGAGTCGCATCATATCGATGGCAATCTCGACGTTCAGATTCGCCTTTTTGGAGCCTGACATCTGCGTCAGATCTCTAGAGATCACGCGGTAACCGTTGCACCGCATCCAGTGGAGAAACCCCTGCTGCTTATCATTGTTGGGATCCACTCCCGTGTAGAAATGAGCGTGAATCAAGTGACCGCCGTTGGTCAGTCGCCCCAGTAAGCGACTATAGTCTATCTCTATTTCCATCTGCATGGCCGCATAGAAAATGCTAGCGCCGTCGATGAATACTACGACTCGGCCTCGATCTAGGCGCTCGATCTTATGCGATTCTTGAAGCAATTCGTGAGCGCTATGCCCTTGGGCACTGGAACTAAGCGACCTAGAAGGAACAAGTTGGATCATCAGAGTCCTGGAATTCTCTAGCGGTGTTGTGAGCAGTATCGTCGATTAGAACACTGGTTATATATGAGCCTCAGGCTCAGGTTGCCAAGTCTGAAGCTAGGCAGCTCGTGAGTCGGCCATATCGCGGATTAAGCGAGTTCGAGCGCTAATGTAATCGTACAGGGCGCAAACTTCCTCGCCGCTGAGCAGTACCCGACGAGAAATGCGCTGAAGCAAAAGCTTGACGAGGGCGGTGTCAGGCAATGTCAGCAGGTCAGTGATCTGAGTTTCTTCAACGACATCCCAGACCAGTCTTAGCGCAGAGGAGTCCATAAGCATTACTCCGTCCTTTCTTATTGGGTTAGTGAGAACTTAACATTCTCTTTAGATTTAGGGAAGCCAGCATTTTGGAATCTCTATGGGTCGCAACTAAAGAATGTGTTTCTTCAAGAGTCTTAACAGTACTAGAGCGCTCCACTCTTAAGGCTGCTTTACAATCTGGTGAGTTTCTGTCCAGTGAGCTAGGAGTCATGCTAGATGCAGAGGTTGCATCGAGGTTTCTATCGCAGGACGTAGATTTGGGCAGATTCAGCGAGTGAGCTAAGCCTGAGCAATCAGTGTCCGATGGCGGTGGCTGTTGCAGAAGAGAGCGGGCTGGGAAAACCCGGCGGCACAGATGGCCTGCTCTAGAGCGAGTCCAAAGTATTGATCCAGATACGGTTCAGTGCTTTTCAGCAGCGTCAAAATATAGGGTGGCATTTTGGCGAACACCTCAGAGCGGGGATTCATGTCCATAATCGCCAGATGTCCGCCGGGGCGCAGCAGGCGACGGGCTTCCTGGAGAATCTCAACTGCGGCGCGCTGCGGCAGCTCGTGAAACACCAAATGCGCTGAAACCAGATCAAAGCTGGCATCCGGCAGACCTGTCGCTTCGGCAGCGGCATGAATCCAGGTAATTGTTGAGGCAGAAAACCTTTGCTCAGCCCGGTACTGCGCCACGGCCAGAAAATAAGGCGACAGATCAACGCCCGTGATCTGAGCCTGCGGATAGATCGACTGGAGGGCAAAGCTGCTCATGCCGACGCTACAGCCCAGATCCAGAATGGCCTGCGGGTCGGGCGAGATTTCCTGTTGCAGCAGCCGATGAAAGCTCTGCCGCAGCATCGCATCGCCCTTTGCGCCTGCTTCCGGCCAGATGCGAGCATGAACCGCATGAGCCGCAACCTCAACTTCCATGGCCGCCTCCCAGCTCAGGTTACCTTGCTCATAAGCGTGAAATGAGGTGAGATAATAGTCTGGGTAAACCAGATCGGCTGACTGGAGCTGCGCTAGCTCTCGATCCCAGTCGGCGGCGAACCAGTCGGCGGCAAATTCACTGTTGCCCTGCCGCGAGCGCAATGCCTGCACTTCCTGTCGCCAAGACACCCCAATTGACTCAGCTCGGCTGATCATCATGCTGCGCGCCTGATGTTTCGCCAAGTTGGCCAGTGGCTTCACCGCCAAAACTCCGTTGACAAACTGGGATGCTAAGCTAGGCATATTTGCTTCAAAAGCCTTGATGTCGATTCTTTTTACGCTTCGATTCTACCGTGGCACCAGCAAATTCCTCCTCAGCGCAACCAGCAACCGCTCGAACCCTGTCTAGCATCGATGCAAATCTCCGATTCAGGCTCATTTGAGCAGGTTCTGTCCCCCGAAGCGTTTGATAGCCTTGAGGTCGTGTTGAGGCAGATGGCGCAGGAACTCTCGGCAGAGCTGCGATCCGAATGCTCCGCGATTTCTCCAGCTCGCCTGATGTTGCTGCGCTCTCCCTGCTTTAGCGCCCTGCTCTGGGGTGAGCCAGATGCCGCGTCAAACTACCAAACCCGCCTCTACTTTGATCCAGCCTCAATCAGAGCTGCTGTTTTAGCCTGGAGCAATCGGTTTAGCTCAGCCTCAGGTTTGGATCAAACCCTGCTGAAGCTGAGCGAACATCTGGCTGAAAACCCTAACGACAGCCAGCTTCAGAGTCAGCTGCTGCTGCGGCTGGCGGCGGCGCTCTCCATGACCTCTGCTCTGAGGCAATCAGCCTTGCAGCAGCAGCTCGCTCAAGAGCAGCTCTTAAATCAGGTCACAACCCAGATTCGCCAAAGTCTGGAGCTGTCAACGATTCTCAAGACTGCTGTCGAGCAGGTGCGGCACTTGCTTCAGGTGGATCGCCTGGTCATCTATCAGCTAGATGCACCCCTGACGCTGACTCGCCTCGCGCAGCCGACCGCGCCGAGTGGCTTTAGCGCCGAATTGAGGACGCAGTACGGCTCGTTGATCTATGAAGCCAGGGCCTCGGAGACGATTCCCAGCGTTATGCAGCTCTCAGATGCCCATTGCTTTACCCAAGAGCTACGGCACCAGAGCTGGCAAACTCTGGAGATAGCGGACGCGATTGAAGATGTAGAGCAGCGCTATGGCGATTTGCCCTGCCTGCTAGAGTTTTTGCGGCGGGCACAGGTGCGAGCCAAGCTGATTGCCCCGATTCGGCTGCGCGGGCTCTGGGGCCTGCTAATTGCTCACGACTGTCAGCAGGCGCGGCGCTGGCAAGCAGACGAGCGGCGTTTTTTGCAGCAGACCGCCGAAAACCTAGCGATTGCGATTGCCCAAGCCCAGCTCTATGGCGAACTCCAGCACCAGAAGCAGACGCTAGAAGCCCGCGTTGCAGAACGGACTCAGGCGCTGCAAGACGCGATGCTGGCGGCTCAGGCGGCAAACCAGGCCAAGAGCGATTTCTTGGCAACGGTGAGCCATGAGCTGTTGACTCCGCTCACCTGCATTATTGGCATGTCGGCCACCTTGCAGCGCTGGTCGGATGGGCTAACTCACCAGCAGCGGCAGTTTCTCCAAACGATTCACCGCAGCGGCGAACATCTGCTGACCTTGATTAACGATATCCTGGATCTCTCGCAGGTCGAGTCGGGGCGGATGCGGCTGAATCTTCGCTCTTTTTCGCTGACGGGGTTAGCAGGACAGACGCTGAAGTCATTTAAGGCGCAGGCCGAGATCCAGGGTGTGGCGCTGGATCTGGACTTGCAGGACTGGCAGGAGCAGCCTTGTGAGGCCGATCCGCGTCGGGTCAGGCAAATTTTGGTGAATCTGCTCAGCAATGCGATCAAGTTTACGCCTGCGGGTGGCAGCGTCACATTGCGTCTGGTCAGCCAGCCGAATAGCGTGGTCTTGCAGGTCAAAGATACCGGAATTGGCATTCCTGAGGCACAGCATCCGCTGCTGTTTCAGAAGTTTCATCAGCTCGACAGCAGCTACCAGCGGGAGTATCAGGGCACGGGCTTGGGGCTAGCGCTGACGCGGCACCTCGTCGAACTCCACGCAGGCACGATCGAACTGGAGTCGAGTGCGGGCGCAGGCTCTACCTTTACAGTCAGACTGCCTAAGACTACCCAGCTTAACTCCAGTGGGAATGCTCCATCCGTATCGCTCCTGCTCAAACAAAGGCGCGTCGTGCTGATTGAGCCAAATGAATCCAGCGCTGACTTGATTTGCGAGCTGCTGCTGGCCGCAGACTGCCAGGTAATCTGGATCTTGGAGGGTTTGGCTGCCATTAAACGACTGGAACTGCTCCAGCCTGCTGCCGTCCTGCTAAATAGCCAACTTCCTGATATTGACGGTCTGCGTTTGGTTCAAAGCCTGCGGCAAAATCCTAGCACTCAAGCCCTCAAGATCTTGGTGCTGCTGCCTGAGCTGCTGAGCCTGCCTGAGCTGGAGGCCGCGGAATCCAACTGGCATCAAGCGGGTGCAGATGCAGTCACTGTTCACCCACTCCAGGCCGAAATCCAGCCGGAAGCGCTGGTGCAGATGGTCAGAAAACTGGTTGATTAGAACTGGTTGCTAGCAAATAGAATCGCTAGAGGTAGAGCAGGCCGCGTATCCTTATCGCAGCCTGCTCACACCTGCTAAGCACCTATGAATTTGCGGTCTGGGCAGCCAAAAGCTGCTTGAGCTTCTCGAGATCTTGCGCCCAGCGCGGGTCAGGCTGTACGGCTTCGCTCTCGCTGGCCGACTTACGGGCAGCAGCAGTCTTGCCACCGGACGACTTGCCGCTCTTGCTAGGGCTAGGGGCAGGGGCAGCCTCGCCAGCTTCGCCCTCTTCCTTGCCTTTGGCACGAGGTTGCGCCACCTCAATTTTGAGCGGCGTTTCGTTGAGCAGGTAGCCGTCAAACTTTTCGATGATTTGATTGGCCTGCTCTTCATCTTTGGCGGTCACAAACCCGAAGCCCCGGCACTTGCCAGTTTTGCGGTCGGTAATCACCTTGGTCGTGACGGCGCTATCAAACTCGGCAAACACGGACTCTAGCTCTTGGCGCTCGATGTCCTTTGGCAGATTACCAATGTAAAGACGAATAGACATGGAAAAAGATACCTCCAGACAATCTATGAGAGAGAGTTAAGAACGAAAATCACCTGAGTCACAAATGGGTCACAAGGTCAATCAAATCAGGCGTTGAGACGAGCAGCCCACCCTAGCTGAACAGAGCTGAAAATCGATTGAGCAAATGGGTCTGGCGAGTGGAAGTGGTTAGACCAGCCTAGCAACTCTTCCCTTCAATCATCCTACTGGCGAATTCAGCCTTTATGCAGGACTGGAAAGAGCTACTTAATGCAATATAAGCTTTTCCAATTAATATTTTATATACCGAGATGCAAAATTTACATAATCAAATGATTAGCTCAATCTTTCGGAGGATGATTATCAGAACGAATCATGGTCACTGACGAATTTGGAGCGGAAAACCAAACGACTAATGTTAATCGAAGCTTTCAAACATTTGCCAAATATCTATGCCACTCACTAAGGTATCACGGCATTGGGGTCACAACCACAGTCTCGGCATGAATTTCACCAAAAAATTTATCTGGATTCTGAGGTCGTAAATTCTGACCTCACAGGCTGAAGATTTCGCCGAATTGAATCAACTATTCTGGCCTGAGTCGTGATAAAAGCCAGCCAAAAAATGACTGGCTCAACTCGCTGTGTTGGGAGGAGATAACCCGATGCCTGGAGGCACTGCTGCCACGAGCAGACCGCTGCTGTAAAACTGCGTCTGGTCACTTCCAGGATCGTGTAACAAAACTGTAACAGTTCTGCGCGGTAATAGCAATAAATCGTTACATGAGCCGAGCGTAAGCTGGATTGTAGAGGAGATTCACTGGCTCTTCATCACCCGCTGAATTTCCCGGTCGCTCTGCTTGCGCTTCAGGTCTTCGCGCTTGTCATGCAGCTTTTTGCCTTTGGCTAAGCCGAGCGTTAGTTTGACCCAGCCGCGCTTTAGATACATTTTTAGGGGCACAAGCGTCAAGCCTTTTTGCTCAACCTGACCGATCAGCTTACGAATTTCCTGGCTGTGCATCAGCAGCTTACGGGTGCGGCGCGGCTCGTGGTTGACAATTTGGCTGGAGGTGGAGTGGGGTGAAATATGCACGTTGTGGAGCCATGCCTCGCCGTTACGAATTAGGGCGAAGCCGTCGCGCAGGTTGGCCTTGCCCTGGCGGATTGACTTTACCTCGGTGCCGCGCAGCTCGACTCCGACTTCATAGGTCTCCAAAATTTCGTACTGAAATCGCGCCTGTCGATTGTCGGCTACTAATCTATAGCCATCGTCTTGATCACTCATGCGGGTCTATAGCGGGTCTATCTAGGTGTTTCGATTTTGGTTTGGGGTGAGGCTTGCGGCTACTCTGTCATCTACTCTGCCACAATGCACCATTCATGCAGCTCGTAGTCAACACAGTGATGCTGCACGAGCGGGTCTTGGGCAACAATCGCTTTGGCCTCTTGCAGATTGGCGGCTTCAAATAGCAGCATCCCGCCGCCTCGCTCGCGCCAATAGCCCGTCTTGGCCTGATGGCCGTCCTGGATCAAGCCTTTGACATAGGCCAGATGGGCGGGAACATGCTCATCAAACACCGATTTACTCACCATTCCCGTCTCAATTTTGACAAACCAGGGCATGAATTGACCTCCGCTGGCGACTGCACTCTGGCAAATTTCGGCAAATCTCTGGTAAGCAAATCTCTGGTAAATCAGAATTCCAGGATACCTCAAATCAAACGGTAGCTTGAAAGGCGCTTAAAAGGCAGCAGTGTCAAACTAAAGGAGTCTCAGCGTTGACCTTGCTCAAGCTAGCTTAAACCCTTATGTCCCGAACAGCCTTGATGCGGTTCATCCGCCGCGCCTACCGGCTCTCGCAAGCCGCCGCCCAGACACAAATCCCGCTGGCCGAACTGGTCGAAATGCAGCAGAGCATCGCGCGCAGGCAGGTTTTGCAAGGACTGACGGTTGGTGCAGTCGGGCTGGGCGTGAAGTTAATCCAGCCTCAGCAAATTGCTCAGGCCAGCGATATTAGGCGATCGGATGGGCGATCAGATGGGCTATCAGGCAGTGGGCGATCGGGCAGTGGGCTGTCGCGCCAGAATCTACTGGTGGTGGGAGCTGGGATTGCCGGACTGACGGCGGCCTATCGACTGCGGCAGGCGGGCGTTGGGGTCGATGTGATCGAGGCAAGCCACCGAGTTGGCGGACGGCTGGTGAGCTTGGCGCAGCTGGCGGGCGAGTTTAGCACAGTCGAGCTGGGGGGCGAATTTATCGACTCGCGGCATCAGGATGTGCGGGCGCTGGCGGCAGAGCTGGGGCTAGAGCTGGCCGATCTGCGAGTGGCAGATGCCGGACTGGAGCCGGAGATTCTGTATTTTGGCGGGCAGCGGATGAACGAGGGACGGGTGATTGAGGAGTTCGCGCCGCTGGCTCATCGGATTGACCGCGACTTGCAGCAGCTGACCCGCCGCAACATCACCTACCGCGCGCCGAGTCCAGAGGCAATTCGGCTGGATCGGCTCTCGCTGGCGGAATATCTAGAGGTCGAGCCAGTTAGCCCATTGATCAATCAGCTGGTGCGGGTGGCCTACATCACCGAATTTGGCCGTGATCCAGAAACGCAGTCCTGCCTAAACATGCTGTTTTTGATTGGGGCAGAGGTGGGCAAATGGAGCACTTATGGCATCAGCGACGAGCGCTATCACGTCGTGGGCGGCAACGATCAAATTCCCAAGCGGCTGGCTGAACGGCTGCGGGGCGTGATTGAGTTTGGCACGGTGTTGGAATCAATTCGCGCGACTGCCGACAGTTGCTATCGAGTCAGCCTGCGTCAGGATGACCGCAGCCAGGAGCGAATCTACGACCGGATTTTGCTGACGCTGCCGTTTAGCCTGCTGCGACAGGTTGAGCTAGAGCTAGAGTTGCCAGAAGCCAAGCAGAATGCGATTGCCAACTTGGGCTATGGGACTTCTTCTAAGCTGGCTGTCCCCTACCGAGAGCGCATCTGGCGGACGCGCTACGGTTGCACAATCAGTATCTACACCGATCTAGATTTTCAGAACACCTGGGAGAGCGCTCGCTACGGGGCTGGGCCGGGGGGCTGGGTGACAGATCTGCGCGGCGGCGACCAGGGCTTGAAGCTGGTCGCAGACAGCCCGCAGATCCAGGCCGAACGGCTCACGCAGGATCTAGAGCAGATTTTCCCCGGCATTGCTCAAGTGCCACGCGGTCAGGCCAAGCGCGCCGTCTGGGCGACCGAACCCTATGCGCTGGGCTCCTACTCCTGCTATTTGCCGGGACAGTGGACGAGCTTTGGCGGTGCAGAGATTGAGCGGGTCGGTAACCTCTGGTTTGCGGGTGAGCATTGCTCGCTGGGGTCGCAGGGCTACATGAACGGAGCCTGCGAAACCGCAGAGGCGGCGGCTAAAAGTATTTTGGCTGATCTCGGACAGCCTGTCTTGGATCAGGCTGATTTGGGTCAGGGCGTGAGCTAGCGAGAAGTATTGCGGATTATTACGAAATAGTGGATTTGAACCGCGCCTGCTGAAATGGGGGTAGGTGAATTCTGGTCAGATTTTTATGTCTACTGTTTTAAATCAGCTTCAGATCTCATTGGATCTAGCGGTTTCTGGGCTGAAAAATCCAGTTGCCGTCACAAATGCAGGTGACGAAAGGCTGTTTGTAGCGGAGCAGTCGGGCAAGGTGCGGATTGTCCAAAACGGCCAGCTCTTGGCTACGCCCTACCTAGAGATTACCAATCGGGTGAAAAGCGGCGGCGAACAGGGACTGCTCGGCATGGCCTTCTCGCCCAATCCCCAGACTGGCGATCTCTATGTCAACTACACCAACTTGAACGGCGACACGGTGATCGCCCGCTACAGCGTCAGCGGCGACCCTAACCGGGCTGAACTCAGCAGCGAAGAAATCTTGCTGACGATTCCGCAGCCCTTCGCTAACCACAACGGTGGCTCGCTCGCCTTTGGCAAAGACGGCTTCCTGTACATTGGCACAGGTGACGGCGGTTCCGGAGGCGACCCGCAAAACAACGCCCAAAACCCAGGCTCGCTGCTGGGCAAACTTCTGCGAATCGACGTGGAATCTGGTGCGACGACGGGCAGGCTACCCTATGCGATTCCCAGCAGCAACCCGTTTCTGGCCGCCACCGACCCCACCGACCAATACCGCGACGAGATTTGGGGACTTGGCCTCCGCAACCCCTGGCGACTTTCGTTTGACCGCCAGACGGGCGATCTGTACCTGGGCGACGTGGGGCAGAACGCAGTCGAAGAAGTCAACTTTCAGGCGGCAACCAGTCTGGGCGGCGAAAACTACGGCTGGCGCAGGCTAGAAGGCAGTCAGCCGTTCAACAATCCAAGCGGCAGCACGGCAGGTCTGGTGCTGCCCGTGGCGGAGTATGACCACTCACAGGGGCAGTCGGTGACGGGTGGCTTTGTCTATCGCGGCGATAACCCAGCCCTGCAAGGGGTTTACCTCTACGGCGACTTTGTGACAGGTCGCATCTGGGGGCTGCGCCAGAGCGGTGATGGCACCTGGGAAAACGCGCTGCTGCTCGACTCGCCCTACAATATCTCGACGTTTGGTGAAGATCAGACGGGCGGACTATACCTGGCCGACTATGCCAGCGGCCAGATCTACCGGATTTCCGCTCCCATACCGCCATCTGATCCGTCTAACAGCACTATTACCGGCACCGCAGGCCGCGATCGGCTGAGAGGTACGGCGGGTGACGATATTATCGCTGGCTTAGCAGGCCATGATCTGCTGCTGGGTCGGGGTGGATCAGATCAGCTTTTGGGTGGTGCAGGCCGCGATCAGCTGTTTGGCGGTGCGGGGACAGATCGGCTCATGGGCGGCGAGGGCAGCGACCAGCTCACAGGCGGCGGCGGCAGCGATATTTTTAGGCTGGAGGCCGGATCTGGCCGTGACCAAATTCTCGACTTCCGCAACGGCCAAGACCAGCTTCAGCTCTTGGGTCGCTTACAGTTTGAGGATCTGCAATTCTCTCGGCTGGGCAGCAGCACGCTAATTCGCGTCGGCAGCGATAGGCTCGCTGTAATCAGTCGTGTTCGGCCAGCCCAGCTAGATCGCAGCGATTTTGTAGAAGTGACGACAGCAGTTACGACGGAAACCATGACTGCGTAATTTTGCTGCGTAATTTCGCTGGACTGAACCGCAAGATGGGTTCCCTGTTTACCTCTGACTGCTGGACTACGATCGCTCCAGGCTCGCTGCTACAGGCCAGGGTGAATATGAGCAAGATTTTCGCTCATCTGAGTCAGCTTTTCAGTATCCCAACGGCTAGGTGCAGCTTCAGGCAGCTCGTAGCCTAAGGCAGTGGAGAGGCTGTTGCCCAACTGCAACGCCTGTTCAGAATTCCACTCGTCAGGCCGGTCTCGCAGCGCTTGCCAGAGGGTTTTGATAAACGTTTTGATGAAGTTTTGGGTTGATCTAACGATAGAGACGATAGAGAAAAAGATAGATTTCAACATCCCAATTAAGCTCAATAATTTTCAGGTAGAGTCTAACTTTATACCCTGATCTTAGAAAATCGTCAGTTTAGATACAAAAACTAACCTGCATGATTAGCATGAGCAGGTTTGATAGCCATCATCTTACAGATAGATTCTTGTAAAGAAATTTTTGTAGAGAAATTCTTGCAGACAAATATGGGTCGCCTGGGATTCGAACCCAGGACCGATCGGTTAAAAGCCGAGTGCTCTACCGCTGAGCTAGCGACCCAAGCATTCGCTTGGAGGAACGTTGATTTACGCGCCGTGTACTAAGGTAGCACAAGATTTACTGAGGCTGCCAGGGGCGAGCCGATTTAATTTGTGCCCAGCAAAATTTGGCGTTCAGATTCAGCAGCTTGCTCTAAGCTATCGCCAAAATAGAACAGAGCTGAGAACAAAATGGCTGACAAGCTAGATATGAAATCGAGAAATTAAAAAACCTCCTGCTGTAGCGGCAAGAGGAGTGAGAGATTCAATGCGTGACGACTTTCCTACGGCTAGAATGCCCAGCCGCAGCGCAGCGCTAACGCAGCCTGTATGAAGCCATCTGCTTAGGCTTCAGCAATCTCTTCTCGCAGCTCTAGACTGCAAATTTCGACGATTTTCTCTTTTTTATTCAGCTTCGCCGCTCGGTCGCCCGCTCCATCTTTGCCATGCACTTTCACCCGCTCAACTTCGATCCGCAGCAGCCGTTCGGCATCGGTCATCACCGTCAGCTCAGACCCCGGCAGAGCAGGCGCAGCCCCCACAAGCTGATCGGTTTTGAGCGCAAACTGCATGGCGTAGGTGCCCATCTCGCCGCGCCCGGTCGCCCGCAGCAGCCGCAGCTGCATCCGCTTGGCATAGCCCTGGGCCGTTAGCAAAAACAGCTCATCTGTGGGGTTGAGCACCAGACAGCTGACAATGCTTTCTTGGCGACCCACCCGCAGCACCTGCTGACCCTGCGCGGCGCGTCCCATCACCGGCAGCTTTTCGTCGTTGACTGCAAATTTCAGAATCCGTCCGGTTGAGGTGGCAATCACGAGCTGCTCGTCGGGTACAGCGAGAGCGGCAAACCGCAGCAGGTCGTCGTCTTTCAGCTTCAGAGCGGTGAGGCCGCGTCCACTCAGGTTTTGGAATTCGCTCAGGGGCAGGCGCTTGAGCCGACCTTGCTGGGTCAGCATGATTAGGTCTAGGTCAGGTGTGTCTTCACCTAGCACAAACTGCGCCATCACCGTCTCGTCCGCCTGCATGGCCAGCGGCAGCAAACTAATCAGCGGCGTGCCTTTCATCTGGCGCACCGTCACCGGAATTTCGCTGATGCTAGTTGTAAACGCCTTGCCGCTGCGGGTGAGCAGCAGTAGCTCCTGCCCGGTGGTGGCCTCCTCCACCTGAATTGCAAAATCCTCTAGCGCCTCCTCCGGCTCAGCCTGCTGCCGCTTTTGAAAGGCTTTGGGCGTGTAGCGCCGCACGTAGCCCTTATGCGTGAACTCCAGCACCAGCTCCTGGCCAATTGCCTCTTCCTCAATAATTTCGGCTAGCTTGGCGGTTTCTTCAGCGCGTTCTTCCTGACTCAGCAGTCGGGTGCGGCGCGGATCGGCAAACTTCTTTTTGAGGCTGCGCAGATCTTTTTTCAGCGATTTGAGCAGCTCTTTGCGGTTATCCAGCAGCCGGTGCAGCTCAGCCATCCGGGCGGTGAGTTCGGCAAATTCCTCTTGCAGCTTCTGGCGCTCCAAACCCGTCAGACGGCTCAGCGGCATCGACAAAATGGCGCTGGCTTGGCGCTCGCTGAAGCTAAACTCATCTTGCAGCGCTAGTCGTGCCGTAGCGCCATCGGGGGAGCGTCGCAGAATCGCAATCATCGCATCTAGCTCATCCAGCGCCAGCAGCAGCCCTTCCAGCACATGCGCGCGGGCTTCGGTTTTTTCTAGCTCGTGGCGATACTGCCGAGTCAGCGTTGCTTCGCGGAAGGCCAAAAACTGCTGCAAAATCTCGCGCAGCGGCATCTGGCGGGGCTGGCCGTCCGAAATCGCCAGCATGATCGCCCCAAAGTTGGTCTGTAAGGGGGTGAGCTTGTAGAGCCGCTCCAGGACTCGATCCGGCTGAGTGTCACGGCGTAGCTCAATCACGACGCGCATTCCGTCCCGGTCGCTCTCATCGCGGATATCGGCAATGCCTTCGATTTTGCCCAGGTTGACCAGCTCGGCGATTTTTTCAATCCAGCTTGCCTTATTCACCTGAAACGGCAGCTCTGTCACAATGATCGCTGTGCGGCGCTGGCGACCTCGCCCTAAGTCGATTTCTTCGAGGCGGGTGACTCCCCTGACTGCAATGCTGCCGCGCCCGGTGCTGTAGGCATCCCGAATGCCGGAGCTGCTGATTATTTCGCCGCCGGTTGGAAAATCGGGAGCCGGAATCAGCTTGATCAGCTCATCATCCGACAGATCGGGGCGGTCGATCAGGGCAATCAGGCCGTCAATGACTTCGCCCGCGTTGTGGGGCGGAATATTGGTGGCCATGCCGACCGCAATCCCAGAGCAGCCGTTCAGCAGCAGGTAGGGCAGCTGAGCAGGCAGCACCATCGGCTCCTGCTGCGAGTTGTCAAAGTTGCCGATGAAGTCTACTGTGGCCTCGCCAATTTCGCTCAGCAACCCTTCGTTGCCGATGGGTGCGAGGCGGGTTTCAGTGTAGCGCATGGCCGCAGGCGGGTCGTCGTCTACTGAGCCGAAGTTGCCGTGGCCTTGCAGCAGCGGATAGCGGCTCGAAAAATCCTGTACCATCCGCACCAGCGCATCATAGACTGACTGATCGCCATGCGGGTGATATTTGCCCAGCACGTCCCCGACGACGCGGGCGCATTTGCGATAGGGGCGGTCGGGCGTGAGGCCCAGCTCATGCATGGCGTAGAGAATGCGGCGATGCACGGGTTTGAGGCCGTCGCGCACGTCGGGTAGCGCTCGCCCAACAATCACGCTCATGGCATATTCCAGGTAGGACTGCTGCACTTCGGTATGCAGCGCGGTGGGAATCACCTGCCCCACCGAGAGGATGCTCAGTTGTTCAGCCATGAGTTCGGTTCCTTTTGATTGAGTCGAAGCAAAGCGGGTTGGGGGTGTAGATTGAAGCTAAAAATCGGGCGGCGATCAAGCGTTGAATATCCTAGCGCAATCGTGCCAGCCGCTTCTCTATTCAAGTTTTATTCTAAAAATCTGGGTTGTCGCTGCCACTAAGGTGGGTTTCCTGCATTTTTCAGATATTTTCCTGATAGGCTCGCAAAATCATCTAATCGCAAAGCATGATAGAGACAATAAGATATAAACCAACTAGACATGAACAGTGTCTATCCTAAGACGAGGCAGATAGGTTAAGTAGCTATGAAAACGGTTTTAATCGTTGAAGATGATTTGATTAACGCGCGGGTGTTCTCCAAAATCTTGACTAAGCGAGGGGGGCTAGAGGTTAAACATACCGAAAATGTTGACGAGGTGATGAAAATTGCCTACGCCAGAGAGGCCGACATCATTTTGATGGATGTCTCGCTGTCGCACAGCATGTATCAGGGCAAGCCTGTAGACGGCATCAAAATCACTCAGATCTTGAAGGCCGATCCCCAGACGGCCAACCTGCCCATCATTCTGGTGACCGCCCACGCGATGGAAGGCGACCGCGAGAACTTCTTGCAGCAGAGCGGAGCCGATGACTATATCTCCAAGCCGGTCGTCGATCATCAGCAGTTTGTGAACCAAATCGTGGCGCTGCTGCCCGCTGATTAGTCCACTGATTAAACCAATTAATCTGGGCTTTGGGGGAGGATAGATTAAATTGCATCCCAACAGAATAGTACTTATATACTATTTTGCCAAATCTTTGCGAGATTGGCCGCTCGAATCCGGGGGCAACCGTAACGATGATCAGATCCTCTAGACGAATCAAGTCCTGCACGGCTTGCTGCACCTGCTCAGGCGTAATGACCTCAATCTGCTGCGGAAACTGCCGGGTCTCTCACAATAGCCGAGCTAGGTGACGGACTGCGCCTTGCCGGAAGCGACCGACTGAGGCGATCGGGCTGGGGCGTCACTTTCGGAAATTGCAGGCTGGCGGCGCTAGCGTTCGGTTGCCATTGGCCTAGCTCCCGTTTCAGCAGCGCTTCAGCAGCGGCAGGCTCAAAGTGCCCGACCAGTGAAATCACCGTCGATTTGGGCTGGTCGTGGCTGCGGTAGAACTTGATCACGTCAGCCTGCGTGATGGCTTTCAGCGAGGCTTCGGTCGGGAACTGCTGGTAGGGGTGGCCGTTGGGGTAGACCGTCTGCTGAAAGAGCTGAGCCGCCAGCGAACCCGGATCGTCTGCGATGGCTTGCAGTCCAGCGAGTTCCTGCTGGCGAGTGAGTTCGAGCTGGTCGGTGGGAACGCCACTAGCTCGCTGTAGGCCAGAGGATTTGCATAACCGCTCAAAGGTAGGGGTAGATTGGTAGCCATGATGACGGTGCTGAGGCAATTCCCTTGAGTGAGACCAGTCTCCAGAAACTCACAATTAGTCGGGACGAGATCTATAGTCGCTTACGCGCAGTGTTTGGCAGCTCTATGAAGGTGAGGTTTACAGACCGTTGACGGTATCGCCGGATTTGCAGAACAAACTAGACGCGCTGCTTGTGCTTCGATGAGTTTAATAAAGATCGCTCAGACGGTTCTATCATCAGCTTACAGTGCCTGCCCTAGCGTTCAGGAGGAATCTGCAACTTCAGTTCCTCGATCAAAGGTGGTATCTTCGATTGAACTACATCCCAAACGATGTCGAGGTTAACAGCATTATATTCATGCACTAACCGATTTCGCATTCCGTTAATTTCCTGCCAAGAGATATTTGGCAATCTCTGTCGGGTTGCTTCTGAAACTCGTCTTGCGGCTTCGGCAATCACTAAAAGCCGTCGAATTACTGAGTCTTGAAGCTGCACATTTTCAACGAACTCAGCTTGCGAGCGTTGAGCTGTGTAGGTCGCGATTAGCTCTGCGGATTGCAGCATATCAAGCAGGAACTGAAGATCCCGTTGCATAAATTACCTGAGCGGAGGAGAGAATTTCGTGACGACGTAGGTAGTTGCGGCTAGTGGCAATGCCCTGACGAGTAATCAGATCAACGTCTCGCCCGAAAATGGTTTTTAGCTCGGCTTCCATCTCGTCTAAGGTGCTGAATGTGGGGTGAGCTTCTGGATGAAATTGCACCATTACGTCAATGTCGCTATCGGGGCGAAAGTCGTCGCGTAGGACGGAGCCAAAAAGGGCAAATTCCGTCACCTGCCACTGCTGGCAGAACTCAGCTATTTTCTCCATCGGTAGCTCGACTGCAATCGTCATATCAGCTCTACTCCCAAGTCATCAGCCTGCACTGACTGCCCCTCAACATACAAGAGAACCTGTTAAACCCTCGCTTGCCAGATTTTCGGGTTTCGCTTGCTGTGAAATACTGCTAACACAACGATTTTCTGTGTCTCAACTTGGTAAAACACGGAGTAAGGAAACCGCTGTACCACCGCCCGCCTCACATCTTCAAATACCGTCTCGTATGATTTTGGCATTGCCTGAATTTGAGCTAGGGTATCGGCAACATAGTCTAAGAACTCTAACCCAAGCTCTGCTTGCTGCTCGTACCAGTCGATTGCTTCGTCAAACTCTGTCTGGGCTTCAAGCCGAAAAACAATGGGCAAGCTCATCGACGGATTCTTGCTCGTGCCTGCGATTTGACTGTTTCCCAAGCGATCACGGCGTTGGGATTAGTCTTGTGGTCTGCCATGCGGCGCGATAGCTCCTGTTTCTGTGGTTCAGTTAGCGTGAGCTGCTGTGATTCAGCCCCAATGCTGTCCCAGATTGCTTGAACCAAGCGAATTCTATCGTCGATACTTAGCGTTTTGATCTCGGCTAAGGTGGCTGATAAATTCATCTATGAACCTCACGCACAGCATCTGTATGATCAGCATTTTAGCTCAGAGGCCTAACTTTGCGTATGCTGACTCCCGCTTGCTACGCTTCCCCGATGGGTTTCTCCATAATACCTTGCAAGCCAACAGCATCAGCAATGCAAGCTTGTAAATCTCCTCGCGTCAGATCGGGGAAATCGTTGAGAACTCTGCTTCGGTCATTTCGGAAGCCAGGTACTCAAGCACTTCATAGACCGTATTCAAAAGCTATGTACATAGGGGTTTACCATTGCGGTTGCTAATTTCGATCACGCTAATGGCTAAATTAAAGTAAAATAAAGACAACATAAATAAGAATAGTGTCTTTATGATAGAGCAACTATTTGCAAATGGTCAATCCATCATAATTTAAGTTGACTTGAGCAGTTGATAAGAACGAGATTTAATGAACAGCAAGTTTTCAGACCCTACTTGACTCCGTCCGCCTCAGAGTGTTTTAGCTGGTGTCTGTTACCTATGAGTAGAGATTAGTTAGTGCTGGCTAAAGCCTGTGGATGTTGGGTTTCGTGCCTCAATCCGACCTGCGGAATCAGCAATTACACTTAGCTCTTGTCTAGAGGGTTAAGACGATTGCGATTGTATCCATCAATAAGTGGAGTAATTAAATTACTACTTAATTCCATCAAAATCACTAAATACATATCCAGTAAGGCATCGACAAACGAACCGAATTGTTCTTTTAACACGTCGAACAAGAATTTCTTGTCCTTATCTAGATGTAAATCACCACTATAGAGAAAAAGTTGAAGAAGGTCTCCAGGACCAACTCCATTCTGGACAATATGCGATTTATTAAGATTCTTTTTGTCGTTCAGTTTAGCAATCAGAAAGTTGTCAGGAAGCCTCTCCTCCTCTAAAAGCAGGTTTAATGGTGTGTAAATGGACTGCTCATTGCTAGTCATGAATGCCCACCTAATTGCATCATTGCTTGCAGTTGCATCAAAATTTACAAGTTCCAGAAGAGCTTGTTTTAGATTGCAGCCATCTCTTTCTAAATAAACTTTTCGTATCAATACCTTTGCTCTGTATCTATCCTCTCTTTCAATGGGAGTTAAATTACGAATGATTTCTTCATAACCTTCTTTCGAAGGCCATGGACTTAAAGTAAAACCAAAACCAAAATATATCCCTATACCAGCTCTAAGAGCATCAGAATGGGAAGTATAAATTTCATCTTTAACTTGGATAGAGCTAAAACTACAATTCCAATTTAATTTAGCAAAAGTGCGAAATTCTTGATTTTGGAATATTGTCAACCTACAATACTCTTCCAGCACTTGTTTAAGCAGGCTAAGTTCTACTGCCATAATATAGCTTCTATAACCACTTTTATTCAATATTAACTTCTATGGAAAAGTTTTCATTAAAGACTGTTAGGTAAGTACCGCAAGCTAACTCTCTATTAGACTGATCCCAGGAACCTCAATCTGCCTAAGATCTCATTTCTGGGGCGTTATGCAGATCTTGGTCTGTGCGAATCACCCTACACAGAATCTTATACAGATCTCTACTCTGTATAACCGCCTCAAATGGATGTTATCCATATCCAACTCTGTATGAACTTCCTTATGGGGAGCTTATGCAGATTGAGATCTGTCTAAGATCCTTCACAAAGCAATTCGCACAGACTGATGTCTAGATGTTAACCCCTCATATAGGTTTTATCCGGATAACTTCACAGTTTCTTTGTCAAAATACGGAAGCGTTTAGTGCTCTTTAATACGTCGGCGTTCAAGCACCTTCTGCATCTTCACCTGATGATACCGCTCGCTAAAAATAATCGACTATCCCCACTTGCAGAGCAACAAATTTCGGTTTATGATTTTGCAACTGGTTGAACGAAGAGCAGCCAGGGAGGTTAGAGATTCGAGGCGAGGTCGCTAGCTAGAAGTGCAGTCAACACAACTAGCCAGCTAACCCAACCGGCTGTTAATCCCAGCAGGTAGGGCTGTGTCGATTATAGGGCACGCCTCCGCAACACAAGCAGCTTGAGAAGCTGTCGCCTTGGGTCTTTCCTCAGACCAAACTACAAAAATGAGGCGAATATTATGTCTACAGAGTTCAACGACCGGCTGGCCAATTCGCATGGCGATAGAGCGCAGATTTGGATTGTGGGAAGCCGCGAGCAGGTGAACCACATTATCAGCGAAATGTACGTCAAAGAGATGATCGCTGAGCGCAGCCAATTCTCGCCGCTCGTTCCCTCGCCCTTTGCTCAGGGCAAATACATGAGCGTGCTGATTCGATAGCTCCATCTCCCAAACTCCAGTTTCCAGCTCGGCTCTCTGCCCCAAACGATAGGCCGAGCTGGGACAGAGGGTGATTAGACGCAGCGCACCCCCACCGACAACCTCCGTTTCGTAGGCAACAGCAGCGTTAGGTGACGATCAATTTGAAGGGATGCTCTGCCACAGTTTGGCTGCAACAAATCTCGACAAGTGCCCCACATTCGTTGTTGCAATGACAACATCTGGAACTCCGAGAGTCATTGCTTGAGCCACTAAAACCATATCACCATCAATTGTTTTATCACCGGCTGTGGGTTGTCCTTGCTGGCGAGCTTGTGCCCAAAGCCGCGCAGCTTGACGCATTGCAGTCGTTGTAATTGGTAGATACTCAAGAAACTTGGCCAGCTCATCAAGGCGATCAATACCCTTTGTCTTGTTTGCTCGTAACAGCTCACGTCGAACCTCGTAATCTGCAATTTCTGGGACAATGACACGATTGCCCGCTGTAACGTGAGTCTGAAGCCATCGGGCAGAAGCGACACTTTCAGCAGATAACCTCGGATTCGTGACTAGACCAAGCGGGCCAGTATCTAAAATAATGGTTCGGCTCACCAAGTTACACCCTTCATCTCAGGTGGAAACAGCTTGCGCTCGGATAAGCGATCCTCGTCCAAGGCTTGAATCAAATACTGACCTGTCTCTTGCTGCTCTTCCAGATCCTCATCATCAATCCAAGACTGAAGTAAGTTAACCGCTCCAATTTGCTTTTGCTCCAATAAAATAGAGTCTGCCAAAAGCTGCAATGCCAACGCTTCTACTGAAAGCCCACGTTGATTGGCTTGCTGCAAGAGATATTGCTCTATCTCTGGTGCTAGGTCAAGCGTTAGTGTCATATGTCTTTTGAGAATACGCCCTAATATTCTAGCCCTGAGAAGTCAGAAATTAGGCCGACGCCTCAAACTTCCACTGATCACCTCCGTTTCGTCTGCATCAAAGGCTATGTTCGCCCTCGCTGACCTGTAAAATTTGGAGATGACAAATCACTCCACCCCCCCAAATTCACATTCCGCAGCTTTCCCCCAGATTCCTAACGCCGCCTGGAGCCGCGCCATTGGCCAAGGCTGGGAGCAGCCCTACCGCGTCCGGTATGCCAGCAACATTGACGATGGGCCTTGGCACGGGATGCCGCTGGGTGGATTTGGGGCGGGCTGCATTGGGCGCTCGCATCGGGGCGACTTCAACCTCTGGCATCTGGATGGCGGCGAGCATTTTTACCGCAGCATTCCGGCCTGTCAGTTTAGTCTGTTTGAGGCGAGTGACGGTGGATCTCAGGCTTACGCGCTCTGTACCGAAGACACATTGGCAGCATGGCCAGCCTATCCCGGCGGCGGTGACTATCACGCGCTCTATCCCAGAAGCTGGTTTCAATACCGGGAGGTCTTCCAGGCTGATCTAACCTGCGAGCAGTTTTCGCCAATTTTGCCGCAGAACTACCGCGAGACCAGCTATCCGCTGGCCGTGTTTCTCTGGACAGTGCATAACCCTACCGATCGCCCGCTGACACTAAGCATCATGCTGTCCTGGCAGAATATGGTGGGCTGGTTTACGAATACGCTGAAGTCACCAGAGGTGAAAGTCCGCGATGACGGCAGTCCGGTCTATGAGTATCAGCCGCACCTGAACAGCGAAGGCAGCTTCAACCGCCGCGTCGAGGCAGGCTGCGTCATGGAGGGGCGGCGCTCTAGCCCGGTGGCCGAAGGTGAAGGCAGCTGGGCAATGATCACTGATCCCAACTTAGAGAGCTTTTACCAGACGCGCTGGAACCCCAACGGCGACGGATCAGATCTCTGGAACAGCTTTGCTCAGGACGGCTCGCTGCCGAATCTGGCCGACGAAACGCCTGCGAATGCAACCGAGCAGATTGGCGTGGCGCTGGCAGTGCGGTTGCGACTGGCTCCGGGCGAGACGCAGCAGATTCCGTTTGTCTTGGCCTGGGATTTGCCCGTCACCGAATTTGCCGAGGGCGTGCAGTATTTCCGCCGCTACACCGACTTTTTTGGCCGGACAGGCGACAACGCCCTGCAAATTGCCCAGACTGGACTAGAAAACTACGCGAGCTGGCAGACCCAGATCCAGCAGTGGCAGCAGCCGATTTTGGAACGAGCAGACTTGCCCAACTGGTTCAAAATGGCGCTGTTCAACGAACTCTATGACCTGTGCAGCGGCGGCAGCCTCTGGAGCGCGGCCAGTTTACGGGATCCGGTGGGGCAATTTGCCGTGCTGGAATGCCTCGACTACCGCTGGTATGAAAGCCTAGATGTACGACTCTACGGCTCGTTTGGGCTGCTGCATTTATTTCCTGATCTCGATAAGGCGATCATGCGGGCTTTTGCGCGTGCCATCCCCACCGAAGACAGCCGCCAGCGGATGATTGGCTACTACTACACGATTGGCAAGCCCAGCCCAGAGGCGCTTCGCAAAGCCAAAAACGCCACGCCGCACGATTTGGGTGCGCCCAACGAGCATGTCTGGGAGAAAACCAACTACACCAGCTATCAAGACTGCAACCTCTGGAAAGATCTGGGCAGCGATTTTGTGCTGCTGGTCTACCGCGATTTTGTGATGACGGGCAGCGATGACTTTGAGTTTTTGCGCGACTGCTGGGAAGCCGTAGTTACCGCGCTTGACTACCTCAAAGGCTTTGATCTCGACGGCGACGGTATCCCTGAAAATTCCGGCGCGCCCGACCAAACCTTCGACGACTGGCGACTGCAAGGCATCAGCGCTTACTGCGGCGGCCTCTGGATTGCGGCACTGGAAGCGGCCATTGCAATTGGGCAAGTTTTAGCAGCGCAGGGGATTGATTCAGCAGCGGCAGTGGCGCAGTGGCAAGGCTGGCTGGCGCAGTCGCGCGCGGTCTATCACAGCACGCTCTGGAACGGCAGTTACTATCGGCTTGACAGCGGCAGCGGCTCGGCAGTGGTGATGGCAGATCAGCTCTGCGGCCAATATTATGCAAGGCTGCTGAACCTGCCGGACGTGGTGGCTCCCGAATACACCGAGTCGGCGCTGCGAACCATCTACACAGCCTGTTTCCTAAAGTTCCACGACGGACAGTTTGGGGCGGCCAATGGTCTGTTGCCGGACGGTTCGCCCCTCAACCCAAAAGATACGCATCCGCTGGAAGTCTGGACGGGCATCAACTTTGGGCTGGCGGCTTTTCTGTTGCAAATGGGACTGCGACCGGAGGCAATGCGAATTACCGAAGCCGTAGTGCGGCAGATCTACGACAACGGCCTGCAATTTCGCACCCCCGAAGCAATTACCGCCGCCGGCACCTTTCGCGCCAGCCACTATTTGCGGGCAATGGCAATCTGGGCGGTATTCCTGGAACTGTAGGGTTGGGGGCGATAGAGTATAGAGTAGGGTTGGCAGATTGCTTAGCGCTCATAGGAACTGGCAAATGGCACGCGGAGATCAGATTTATGTAATGCGCCCGCTGATGAATATGGATGGCGTATATGAACATCACGGCATAGATTGCGGTGACGGTACGGTGATTCATTACTATAAGGGCGGTCAGATTCCGACTGTGGCGCGCACCAGCTTTGAAACCTTTGCGCGGGGCAACATTGTGCGGGTGAAACCGCGTCCGGTATCGTTTGTGCCAGATGTCGTAATTGAGCGGGCGGAGAGTCGGCTGGGCGAACAGCAGTACAATCTGCTCACCAATAACTGCGAGCATTTCGCCTCCTGGTCTAAGACGGGCAAAAACATCAGCCAGCAGCTCGAAGATTACGGTGTGGGGCTGGGCACGGTGAACCCGTTTGACTCGCGCCGCATGGTGAATACTGCCACAGAGAGCGGCAATCCGGTGGAGGCGATGGAGCTATTTGCCAAAGCGTTTGACAGCGCGGCGGTGGCGCGGGGGCAGTTGCAGACTCGAATTAAGCAAGCGCAAGCTGATATTGAGAGCTGGAATCGGGTGGCGCAAGAGGCACTGCGGCGAGATCGAGAGGACTTGGCGCGGCGGGCACTAGAGCGCAAGGTGAGCGCCAAAAAAGATCTGGCGCAGTGGGAAGAGCAATTGCGTCAGCTCAACTTAATGCAGGAAACGCTGGCGCAGAATTCGCTCAAGCTTCAGCAGCGAGTGGCGATGAATACGATCAATTGAGATGCGCTGCCGCAACCCGCAAAGCGGCGTGACCTATAGAGAACCTATACAGAAAGAGTTTACCGAGTTCAGGTTATTTCCAGAGAACGTGAGCTATCCTTCAAGACTTTGGTAGGCGAAAAGCATTTTGAGAGATCACTATCATGATTAAAAACGATCGCTGGATTATTGAGCAGGCAGAAACCGGGATGATTGCCCCATTTGAGCCAAGCCTGATTCGCTCAGTCTCGGTCGATGGCAACGGGCTGAAGCGTCCGGTGGTCAGCTACGGGCTGTCATCCTATGGCTACGATATTCGGCTCTCGCCTGCGGAGTTTCTGGTGTTTCGGCATGTGCCCGGTACGGTCGTCAACCCGAAGCGGTTCAATCCGCATAACCTAGAGCCAGTCTCGTTGCAGTCCGATGAAGACGGCGACTATTTCGTGATTCCGGCGCATTCCTATGGCCTCGGCGTGGCGCTAGAGCGCTTGCAGGTGCCCGAAAACGTGACGGTCATCTGCATTGGCAAAAGCACCTACGCCCGGATTGGCCTGATCGCCAACCTGACCCCGGCTGAGGCCGGCTGGCGCGGTCACCTCACCCTGGAGTTCTCCAACTCATCAAGCGCTGACTGCCGGATCTATGCCAACGAAGGAGTCGTGCAACTTCTGTTTTTAGAGGGGATGCCCTGCGAAGTTAGCTATGAGACGCGGCGCGGCAAATACCAAGATCAGGCGGAGCAGGTAACGCTGGCTAAGGTCTAAACCCAGATCTAGCGAGAGCGGCGAAAGTCAAACCAGGTTTCCAGCAGCGTCTTCTGCCAGTTCGGGCGCTGCTGCACCTGCATTTCGGCAGCGATCTGGCGAATCAGCTGGCTGATGGGCGAGAGCGCAGGGCTAGCGACCAGTGCCTTCAGCGTCAGGTGCTGCATCGCCAGCGCCACTTCGCCCATCCAGTCGCTTGCCCCAGCTCCCACCGCATCGGCCCCCAGGATTTTGCCGTTGGCATGGGCAATCAGCTTCACAAATCCAGTGTCGCCGCGCCGCTGAGCCGATCCCGCTAGCCTCAGCGGCAGCTTGCCGATTTGAACCGCCGCTCCGTAGCGCCGCACCGCCTGCGATTCACTCATCCCCATCCGCACCACCTCCGGGTCGGTTGGCAGCGACCAGACCCGCAGATCCGGCAGCGACTTGGCCGGGAATCCCAGCGCGTTGTGGACTGCAATATCGGCTTCCGCCCAGTGGTTTAGCCCAAATCCCCAACCAGATCCCCAGCCAGATCCCGCACTGCAAGCATAGATGCGCGGCTGAGTGGTTTGCAGCTTGCGGTTGACTAAAATCTGCTCAGGCTGCCACTTCACGCCCACCGCCTCCAGATTCAGCGATGCCAGCTCCAGATGCGCGTCCGCTAGCAAGACCGCGTCGGCCTCAATCGCCCGGTCGCCTACCTGCACCCAGATCTGCCGCTCAATCTGGCGCAGCTGCGTCGCCTCGGCCTGGGTGAGTACCGTCACGCCCTCCGCCTCAAGCTGGAGCTGGAGCAAGCGCGCTACCTCTGGATCAGCCTGGGGCAGAAAGCCGCCGCTGCGAATCAGGCTCACCGTCGCGCCCAGCCGATTCAGCACCTGAGCCAGCCAAACGCCATCTGGATCGCGACCCAAAATTGCAATCTGAGCAGGCAGACGCGGCCAGTCTGTCCAGGGTGCGAGATCGACTCCCGGCAGAGTAGCGGGTTGAGTTGCCGGAGCCAGCAGATACGAACGCCCTCGCAGTAGCCGATCGGCAACCGCTACAGCTAGCCGCAGTCGTGGATTGGGCTGCTGGAAGGCGGCAGCGGCAACAATCACCTCAACTCCAGCGCTCATTAAATGCGGTAGGCTGTGCGGCAGCGCCATCGAAGCCGCCAGATGCCGTGAGATGCGCTCAGACCAGCGCCGCAGATTCTCCCAGTCGGGCAGGCGGGTTGGGGTAGGAGGCAGATCAGCAGGCAGGCCAGCAGGCAGACTAGCAGCATCAGGCGCAAATTGCTCCAGCCAAGCCTGCGACTGAAGCAGGCGATTCACCTGGCTCAAGCAGTCCGGCAAGGCCGAAGCCGAGGCTGCTGGCTCAATCAACGCCACCCGCGCTCCCAGCTTGCAGGCCCGCAGCGCCGCGTATCGCCCCGCTGGTGCCCCGCCTAAAATAATCAAATCGTAGTCAACCGTCATGCGTTGCGCGGGGGGAGATGCGGCAGGCTGTCGGCTAGCGCTTCTAGGAGCCGCTGATTCTCAGAGAGCCGCCGCACCGCCACTCGGAAATAGGCTTCGCCCAGTTCGGGGAAGCTCAGGCAGTCGCGGATCAAGATCTGATCCTGGCAGAGCAGCCGCTGTTGCAGGGCTGAGGCTGCCACCTGCGACTGCACCAGCAAAAAGTTGGCGCTGCCGGGGAAGGGCTGCAATCCCGGCAGCTGCGCTAGTCCCTCAAAGAGCTGCTGCCGCGCCGGGGGCAACCAGTCCCAGGTCTGCTGCTGAAAGGCGCGATCCTGCAAGACCGCAACACCCGCTTCAGCCGCCAGCAGATTCACCGACCAGGGATCGCGCCAAGTCTGCCAGCGGTTGAGCCGGTCGGGGTGAGCAATCGCGTAGCCCAGCCGCAGACCGGGCAGGCTATAGAATTTGGTCAGCGAGCGCAGAATGACTAGGTTGGGGTATTTGGGCACCAGATGAATTAAGCTCTGCTGCTCGGCGGGCGGCAAAAAATCCATGAAGGCTTCGTCAATTACCACGAGCGCAAATTGGTAGAGCAGTGGCAAAACTGCCTTAGCCGAGAACAGCCGCCCAGTCGGGTTGTGGGGATTATTGAGCAGCAGGCCAGATCCGGGCGGTGCGGGAATTAGCAGGTGCGGCTGAGCGAGACTGGGATCTAGCTTCAGCGGCTGGCGAACAATTTTCGCTCCGAAGCTGCTCAGCGCGCGCAGATAGTCGCTAAAGCTGGGGGTGAGCAGATAGGTGGCGGTCAGCTTGGCGAGCTCGCGACCCGCCCAGGTCAACAGCTCGGCGGCGCCGTTACCGGGCAGAATCCACTCGATTGGCAAATCATGCTGCTGGCTGAGCGCCTGTCGCAGCGTCAGATAGTCTGGGTCAGGGTAGTCGCGCAGCGCCCCCAGATTGGCCTGAATGGCGCTGACGGCAGACTGAGGCAACCCCAGCGGGTTGATGCTGGCCGAAAAATCGAGAATATCGGCTGGGGGACAGCCCGCCAGGGACGCGGCCCAAGTCAGGTTTCCCCCATGTGTCGGTCTTGGTTGCGTCGGTCTTGTGGTTGGTCTTGCTGGCGTGGGTCGTGATTGCACCAAGATCCTCTGGCGCTACTTCGCCACCATTTCTTTGAACTGCTTGCCTGCGGAGAAAGCCGGGACTTTCGTGGCCGGAATCTGCATGGCTTCGCCGGTTTTGGGATTGCGGCCTTCGCGCTCTTTACGATCGCGTGGCTCAAAAGAACCAAAGCCCACTAGCGTTACTTTATCACCCTGCGAAACGGCATCCATAATTGAATCGATAGTGGCGGACAGGACGGCATCTGCCTGCTTTTTAGTGACGTTCGCTTTCTCAGCCACCTTATCGACTAGTTCACCTTTATTCATCAGCAATCTCCTTAACAAAACGAGTATAGATTCGGAGTGGTTTTCAGATCTGTGTTTTGAGATCTGAATGGCCTAAAATTTCAAGTTCAAACTGTAAGACTGCCGCTAAGGGCTGAAACCCAGTGAAACTCGAATTTTCAATGTTTTATTCTAGAGCTAAGCTCAGCAAAGCGGATCGGTGAAACCGTGAATTGATATAGTTCTCAAGGTTTTTTAGCAAAAAAAGTGGCCAATTGAGCAGTTTTACTCAGCAAAAGCGCTGAATTGAACGCTTCAGTATTGCGAATTGTTTCGAGTATCGCTGCATCTAGCGGTCGAGTTGGCTAGTGCTGAAGTTGAGGTATGCAGGCCGAATTGGGCATCCTGATTTAATCTTTTCAGCGTCGATTCAGCATCGATGACCTGTGAGTGCTCTGTAAATTTCCCTGTAAGTCAACCTGTAAGTCACCCTGTAAATCGCTCTGTTCTCTCACCCGTCTTTTCTGCATTTTCCAGATGATAGATTTCTCAAAGCGATCTTTTCTCTAAAATATTCTCCTTAAAATAAAAGTAGGGACAGACAGGTGAACCATTGCTCAACCTTTCTCTCCCTACAAGCACCATCCCAATCGGTTGGGGGGCAGGCTCGCCCCCCATTGCTAAGCAGCTACGGCAGCTGTACGCCGCGCTTCTGCAAGATTTCCTGCGCCTCGCGGCTGGGCGCATAGCGGTAGCCAAAGTTGGAGAAATCAGAATCATCCAGGATGTTCGGAGTCACCAGCGCCACAACTTCCTGGCGAGTATTCTCGTTGGATGTGCTTCTAAACAAGGCTCCTAGAATCGGGATATCGCCCAAGATCGGCACCTTGTTCACCTGAGAGCGATCAGTCTCCTGAATAATCCCCGACAGAATCAAAGTCTGACCATCTCGCAGCCTCACCCGACCCGACTGCACCTGCCGCACCGAGAGAAGCGTCACAAATCCACCGTCATTGTCGGTCGTGACCTGCTGAATTGGGGCAGTCACCGTCGGCTGAATCCGCACGGTCACGAAGCCATTGTCGTCAATCCGCTCGACGGCCACCGCCATCTGCAAGCCCGCCACCACTTTTTCAGGATTGCTCGTAGTCAGTACGCCAGCAGCCGTAGTCTCAGTCTCAGTCTCAACCCTGGAAAGCACCTCTTGCCCCAGGTTGACATTGGCCGTTTCGCCTTCCTGCACCACCAGCGTTGGATCGGTGAGCACTTTGGCATTGTTGTTGACGATCTGTGCCTGGAGGCGAGCCAAGAATCGCTGTGGGAACTGGAACAGGCTGGGCAGGGCCGAGGTGATCTCAGACTGCGTTCCCGGCGAAATCGTTAGCTGCCCCGTCGTCGGGTCGCGGGTAATCGTCGTGGCATCCCCCTGGGTGAATTCGGTGATGCCGGGATTCAGCGGATTGCCGTTGCTACCCAAGGGGGCAACCGGATTCAGCACCGTACCCGTATTGGGCACAAACGTGCCGTTGGGCAAGTTGGTGCCGCTGCCCGGTACGTTCAGGCTTTGGTTGGGGTCAAAGAACGGGGCGTTGCCAGTGTAGGGGCTGCCAATGATTGGGGTGCCGGTCAGACTCCCGTTCACCTCAGCCGCCGTGGGAGGCCGATAGCGACCCAGGTTAATCGCTGCTGCGCCTCTGTCAACCACACCAAAGAAGTCGCCTTCCCCCCAGGAGAAGCTAGTGTTGAAGTCTTCGGTGGCTTGCAGGTTGATATCCACAATCTTGACGTTGATTGCCACCTGCCGCTGCCGCAGATCCAGCTGAGCCAGCATCGTCTCGGCCATCTGAATCTTACGGGGTTCACCCACCAGCGTCACAGAGTTGAGTCGCGCGTCGGCAGCTACCGTCAAACCGCTGAGCGGCGAGGGGCCAGAACCGGGCGGCACCGAAAACGTCTGGATTTCAGCTGGATCAATCTGGTCAGTGGTGCGGGTCACGCCGCCCTCGGTAATCGACTCTGTGCGGGTGCGCTCTGGGATAAACTGGCGCGTCTCGGCTCCCAGCGTTGCCAGGTAGGTGGAAGCCGAAGCTGCCGAAACCTGGTTGACCCGTAGCGTGCGCGTGATGTAGTTGCGAGCCGAGTCCGGCAGTCGTGGCCCCACAAAAATCGTGCGCCCCACCCGATTGGCTTCGAGTCCGGCGACTCGCAGCACGTAGTTAAAGACGTTTTGCACCGGCTCATTTTCAATATCTAGCGAGATTCTGACATCGTTGCTCTGCACTGCGCCTGCTGCTGCTGCCGGGTCAGCTTGCTCTGCTCCGGCAGCAGCACCCACGTCGGCGTTGATATAGGCCACGTTCATACCAGCAGCGCGAGCCAAGAGCGACAGCACATCTCGCGCTGGCGCATCTCTGAGCACGAGTCGCGGCACCACTTCGTCAGAGCCAAGCCCAACTTCTGACGCTGAGGACTCGACGTTGGATACCGAAATATCGCCCAATGGCGGGGCAATGGCGCGGGGAGCCAGCGGCGGCGTATATGCCGGTGTAGTGGTGACTGCCGGAACACCGTCAATCGTGAGCTGCGGGTTGGGCACCAGCACGTCGTTGCGATTGACCTGAGCGACCTGGGCAGGTCTGCCTGCTGAACTAGCGGCTGAACTAGTCGTTGGGCTAGCTGCTGTCGCCTGACTCACGTTCAGCACAATCCCGCTATCGCCCTGACTCACCTGGCCAACTGGCGAGTTGTTGCCGCCATCGACCGTGACGCGGACGCTGTTATCGTCTAGCTGAGCGACGGTGATGGAGCGGATGCCTGGAGCCGGGTTGCTCTTTTCAAATCCTTTGCCATCTGGGAGTTGAAGCTCAGTATTCACCAGATCTGCAATCAGCGAGTTGCCCCGATTCACCGTGAAGACCTGCGGACGCTCGCCTTCGTTGGTTGACAGAACCACCTCAAATCCGCTGCCCGCCGGGTTGACCTTTACATCCTTGATCTGCGTTGCGGCAGCTTGAGCCGCCTGAGCCGTCAGCATTATCACTGCGCTACCCAAGACGGCGCTGCCAACTGTCGCGTTGCCAATTAAATTACCAAATCCAAGACGCCGTTTCACGGTTCACTCCTCCTTATAACGATCGAAATCGGGTTAACCCAAGCTTGAGCGGGTGCATGGCGGTTCAGTCTATTTGCTGAGCCTACCTGCTATGTAGCGTTTTCATCCCTGAATTTTATATTCATTCGCCATATATAGCGCATTTCCCTTTTAAATATACATTTGGGGAAGAGAATTCGGAGAAATTGAGAAAACGTTACTGGATTTGCCCCGATCTACCCGATCTATCTGGATCTAATCTCAAAACTCCTAAAGCCCATAAAAATACCCCACAGACGCGGTTTTGGATCTCTAAGCGCCGCGAATATGGGGGGAATGAGATGAGAGGGATGAGCTAGCTAGGGGGTAGCGGGCGCGGGCTGGTTTGGATCAGCAGGCAGCAGCGCCGAGAGCTTGAAGCTGGTGATGATCTGCGTATTCGGCTGGCCAGTCGGCGTGATCCGGCCTCTGTCGTCCAGCAGGATCTTCTGGGTTTCCGAGTCTAGATCGGACACCAGATCGCTCACCACCAGCAGGGGCTGAAGGCGCTCAATGTTACGGATAATCGACTGGGTTTGGGGGAAAGAACCTTTGATCTGCACGTCATAGACGCGCCGCTCTAGCTTGCCGTTCACCTCCGTTCCCAGGCTGCTGTCTGAAATTACCCCAGAGGCTTCTGTATTTAGGTCAAACTGCGCCAGACTGGCTCGCCTAGCCGGATCGGTAATGCCTGCATTCACCGACTGGACGCGCTCATTCACATCTAGCAGCAGCGTGTTCAGGCTGTCTTCAGTGGCAAACAGGCTGCGGACATCGGCCTGGAGCTGTTTGGCAGATTGAAGCCTGACTTTGGCCTCTGCGATTTGCTTCTGCGTATCGGCCTGGTTTGCCAGCTGTGCTTCTTTCGCCTCAATATCGGTTTTCAGCTCCTGATTGCGCGTCAGCGTCCCCTGCACCAGGTTTGACCAAAGCAGATAGGCAGCCAGTGCCCCCAGCAGCGTCAGCGCAATTGCACCAATGACTGGGGTAATCGTCAGGCCAAACAGCTTCGGATACCCAACAACCTCTTCTTCGCCCTCATTGGGCATAAAATCTCCACCAATCGTCATGGCTGCAATACTCCTCTATCGCGAAGGGCTTGAATACGCGAGGCGAGTCCGACCGACAGGGTGCGCTCTAGGTCTTGCAGCAGGTCAGAAGCCGGCAGGTTGGTGAGGCTTCCTTCAATCCGATATTCGACCACCTGGGGCAGCTGCACCTCAATGTTGCCGCCCGCGTTCTGCTCAGAAAACTCAACGGTTGTCGGGTTGTCGATCAGCTTAGAGCTGACCAGCTTGATTTCGTCTCCCTTCAAAAAAGGCGACCGCTGCAAGGTCAAAACAAAATCGTTTGCGTCGTTGAACGAGCGCGCCACGCCCGAAATCGCTACCCGCGAGGGATTGGGCGGCGGCGTCACCTCCACAGGCGCGGGGGCAGCTGCAGCGCCGGGGCTTGGACTCGCCTCAGGACTGGGGCTAGGGCTGGGTGGCGGTGGCGGCAGCGGCTCTGGCTCTAGCTGCTCAATTTTGGCTATCTGCACCCCGCTCGGCACTCTGGCGCGCACGTCTTGCAAAATCGCCGACCAGGGCTTGATAAAGTCAAAGACCGAGGCCAGTGCCTGGTTCTCTGCCTCAATATTCTGCACCTGGGTATTGATGTTGGACACCTCGGCCAGCTGTGCCTGAAGCGCCACCAGCTGGCTATCTAGCTCAGCCTGTCGTGTCTCTAGCTGGCTGTTCTGGTTTTGCAAAAACAGCCAGAAGCCAGCCACCAGTGCCGGTAGAGCAATGGCCAGCGCTGCGCCGATGTAGTAGGCACGCGGGTCACCGCTGGCGACTCTCCCCCCTCGACCTTTGGCTAAACCTGCCTCAGTCGGTCGCTCGGTTCGATCATTGAGAAAATTAATGTCTAAGCTATACATCTCACCATGCCTCCCGCAATCCGAGTCCCAACACCACTCCCAGCCCTGCCCGCTGAGCCGGTGACAGATCTTGATCGACCTCTAGCGACATCGCCGCCACCGGATCAACCTGGCTGGCTGGCAGCGCCAACCGCTGAGAGAAAAATTCGTCAAGCTGGCCAATCGCCCCGCCTGGGCCAGCCAGCAACAGCTGCGCGACCTCCATGTTTTCACCCTGGTTGTGGTAGAAATCAATCGAGCGCCGCAGCTCGTCGGCTAGCTCCCCTAGCACCCGCAGCATTGCTGCCGTGCCGGGATTAACGCCCCCCCGCGTTGGATTAGTGGGCATTGTGCCCATGCTGTCCATCGGGATGATTGGAATGGTCATGCCTTGCAGCAGGTCAGTATTGCGCGAGGGCGGCAGGTTCATGGCGCGGCTGAGAGCCGTCTGTACTTGATAGGTGCCAATCGGCACGGTGCGCGAAAACTGAGGTACGCCGTCCACCACAATCGAAATCTCAGTATTTTCAAACTGAATATCGACAATGGCCGCAGCTTCCTGAGGCGTAAACTGCCGCAGCTGCTGCCGGATCGTCCGAATCAGCGAGAAGCTGCTAATCTCCAGGACATCTACCGCCAGCCCCGCCTGCCGAAAGGTTTCCATATAGGTATCTGTCACCTCTCGCCGGGTGGCCACCAGCAGCACCTGCACTTTTTCGATCCCGTCTTCATCTACAAAAAAGCCGAGCTTCTGGTAGTCTACGTCGGCCTCTTCCCGCGGGAAGGGCAAATACAGACCTGCCTCCTGATTGAGCACCATCTCACGCAGCTCCCGGTCGTCGAGTTCGGCAGGCACCGGAATAATCCGCGTCACCGTGTCTCGACCGCTGGGAATTGCGGTGGCCGCATGTTTGACCTTCAGCTTGCTCTCAGTCAAAATGGCCTGAATGATCTCGGCCATCGCCCCCGGATCGACAATCTGGCCTTCTTGAAAAATGCCTTCCGGCACTTCAGCCGAAGCCAGCGTCACCAGCTGAAACCCCTGACCTTTCTTTTTCAATCGAGACACGTTAACCCGATCAGGAGTCAGCTCGACGCCGACACCCTTTGTCTTTTTAGCGAATACGTTTTTGAGACCACTAACCACAGTTCTTGTCCGTGTATGAGTAAAAAGAACCTGCCAGAGCCAACCTGGGGCTACGACGTTTAAACTTCCGTCAGATGAAAATCCTGATAATTTAGGATAGCTAATTCAGACTGAGTTGGAACATTCAGCCGCAACTAAATTCTGCCTATCTTTAGATTTATCTACTAAATCTAGCCACTGATCACACTTTCTAGATCTTAGGATACAAACTCGCCAGAAAACCTGACCAGAAACCTGATCAAAACAGGCAAAGAATAAGAGAAAAACAGGCAAAAAAAAGGACATCCACGCTAGATGTCCTCGTTCTGACCTATGATCCTAAACCGATGAAACTTAGGGCGCTGGCTGTCAGGCTAGCTGTAGAACTAAAAGCCTTTGAGCCAGAAGCCTTAGACCAAGAGCCATAGCTCAAAAATCTGCAAGACTCCTTAAGAGGTTCCTTAAGAGTTAAAGTATCGGAGTGAGATTGCTCACATCCTAGTCAACCGCCATCCGTACAAACAAGGCCGCAACCGGGGGCTTTATCAAAACAATACAAATTTGGCGCCCTCTGCAAAGGAATCTGCTGATAATTCTACTGAGCCATCCTGCCTGCTCCTCTCCCCCTAAGCCTCTGTCTATATAGGGTTATGGCTGCTCGACTGGCTAACTTCACCCCTCGCAACCGATCTTGAATTTACCGCCACCTCAGAATTTAGCTGACAGAATTATCGTGCCGCTGGATGTCGCAACTCCAGCAGCGGCGCTCTCGCTAGTTGAGCGGCTGCCGCAGGTGACCTTTTGGAAGGTTGGCCTAGAGCTATTTGTGGCGGGCGGCTCAGTTCTAGAGCATCTGAAGGCACAGCAGAAAAAGATCTTCCTCGATCTGAAGTTTCACGATATCCCCAACACAATGGCTGGAGCCTGTCGCTCGGCGGCTCGCTATGGTGTTGACCTGCTCACGGTTCATGCCGCCGCAGGGCGAGTCGCGCTGGAAGCTGCTCAAGCTGCTGCCGTTGCGGAAGCTAGCGCCCTCAACCTGCCGCCGCCCAATCTGATTGCGATCACGCTGCTGACCAGCCTCAATGCCCGTTCGCTAGCCTTTGAGCTGAAAATTCCGCTCGAACTCGCAGACTACGCCCTGCAAATGGCGCTTCTGGCGCAGGAGAGCGGTTTGGCCGGGGCGGTTTGTTCGCCCCAAGAAGTTGCTCAGCTGCGCGAAATTTGCGGCGAACAGTTTTTGCTGGTCTGTCCTGGCGTGCGGCCAACCTGGGCTGAAGCAGGCGATCAGCAGCGGGCGATGACTCCGGCTGCCGCCCTCCAAGCGGGCGCGAGCTATCTAGTGATTGGCCGACCGATTACCGCTGCGCCTGATCCGGCTGCCGCCTTTGGGCGCGTTTGCCAAGAGCTGGAGCAAGCGCTGCGCTAGGAGCTGATGTTGTGGTCAAAAATTTGATCAACGCGAGGGTCTGGATACCGCTGGGACTGCTGCCACTGTTGGGAATGCTCTGGGCGCTACGGCTCCCAGCAGTGGCAGCAGGCTCACAATCAGGCTCGCATCGATTGGCCTCGCGTCGTCCGCCTGCTCCCAGCCATATCCGCCGGACGGCCCAGTGCCCCAGTCAGCTCGAAGCCCTGATGCCACTGCTGCTGCGCGATCTGCCCAGCTATGCCAATCGAGTCAGCCAACGCGCCTACCCTGACCGCTTTCGGGCAACCGCCGCCGATCCTGCCGTGATTCCGGGCTATCTGCTGTTGGCGGGCAACCCTGACTATCGACCGCTGAGTTTGGCTGGGGGTGAATACCGCTCGCCTAGTGAAACTGAAGTGCCGCAGGTGTTTTTTACCACGCTAGAGCGCCAGTATTTTTCAGACCAAGCCTTTGAGTTGCAGCATTATCACTGGCTATTTCTCACTCCCACCCAGACGGGCTGGCAGCTTGTGCTGATGCTCTCCAGCATTGGCAACCAGCGCAAGGGCGCACAGGCCGACGAACCGCCTTCGCCGCCGCGTGATAGCAGCCAAGGCGTGATCGCTCAGGCGATTCGGCTTTGGCTACGCGACTGTGAGGCCGGCAGTATTGCTGCGCCCTCTGAGCTGCCCTCTGAGCTGCCAGAAATCCCGCAGCAGATTTCACCAGCCGCGCCTAGAACCGATCGCCAATCGTGAAGTAGGCCGAGAAATCACCTCGGTCGCTGATTCCTGCCTCTAGCCGCATTAAGCCCACATTTGAGGTGGCTAGCAGCCCCAGGCCAAACCCAAACCCCGACCCAGGCTTGTCGCGCACAACTCCGGGTTCGCCTGTGATGAACGTTTGGGTGCCAAAGCCCGTTCCGTAATCCACAAACGCATTCGCCGCAAACAGCACCCGGTCGCCTAAGGCTTCTTGCAGCAGCACTGGTTCAATCCGCAGCGCCGCAAACGGAGCACGATATTCCAGGCTGGCCTGCAAATAGGTCTGTGGACTGCCCAACTCGCCCGTGCCAAAGCCCCGCACTGAGCTAGAGCCACCCAGCACAAAGGCTTCGTAGGGCGGCGTATCGCCTAGCAGCGTGCCGCCTTGCAGGTTTAACAGCAGTGTACTGGGCGTGCCGTCCACCGTAATGAAGCTGAGCGGCAAATACTGGACGAAGTTGGCGGTCGGACGGGTGTAAAGAATGCTGGCATCCCCGATCGGAATGCTCTGATCTAGGCCGAGCTGAACCCGGTTGCCCGCCGTGGGAAACCCAACATCGTTGCGGCTGTCGTAGTTGAGGGTGGCGTTGATCGTCAGCAGACTGTCAATCCCGTCATCGCTGAGCACCAGTCGATTGCCCTCGCGATCTCTGGTAAACAATCGACTGCCCGTCAGTGCCTCGCGCATTGAAATCTGCTCGTAGGAGAGACCTGCCGCCCAGCCGAGTTCGGGAGTTGGATTCTGGACAATCTGAATGCCGCCGCCCACTCGCCGCTCCCAGAAATCTGTGTTGCCGGTTGGCAGTTCGACTTCGTCGCCCGCATTGAAGGTAGGGTTGAGATAGCCGATGCCTTGAAAGTTAAGGGCATAGCTAAAGTGATCGGTTCCGAGGATCCAGGGGTTAGCAAACGTCAGGTCAAAGCCGTCAGCCTGATCGCCAAGCAGCACGCCTAAGGTGAGCGACTGATCGATGCCGCCAATGTTACGCAACTGAACGCTCCCCGGAAGCTGAATCCCATTGAGGCGCAGGGGAACAGTTCGCACCGGAGGGGGCAACGTAATGCCGCGCAGCACCGAAGGTAGCGCCACCTCGTTGCCGGGATAAAAGGTAATGGTGCTGGCTTCCCGCAGCTGATATACCATCACGACCTGCGCCGGGTCAGCTGCGGGTTCGAGCTGGATACTGGCATCTTGAATGGCGGTCAGCGCGACGACACGCGCCAAATCGGCCTCGGCTAAAACTGGATCGTAGCGGTCGCCGGGTTGCAAATCAAAATTGCGCGTGATAATCTCCGGTCGAGTGTTGCCCTCTATCGGCTGCCCATCTCTGTCTACATAGCGCAGCTCAATCTCAGCGATGGTCTCGCCCTGACCCGTCGGCACGCGCAGATCTTCAGTATCTTGAGCATCCTGCTGACGTTCGATTTCGGGCTGAACCTGGGCAACAGCGGTATCTGCTGGCGGCTTGAGCAGGTCTGCGGCTTGAGTTGAGGCAGTCACGTCAGGCTGGGCGACGCTGGTTATATCGCTAGTTAGGTCGCCAGCTATATCGCCAGCTATATCGCCAGTTGAGCCACTGGTCAGATGCTCGGAGTTCACTGGAAGAGAATCTAGGGGCGCAGATGCTGCTCCAGAGATTTCTCCAGATATCTCCTCAGGCAAAGGCATTCCCCAACTGACTCCAGCGAGTCTCAGTTCAGCAAACCCAAGTCCAGCGAGCAGGCTGCTGCTGAGCAGGCCAACTTGAAACGCACCGTAGCAGGCACCTTGTCTTAAATTCATGTCACGCTTCCTCACACCATTCAGAGCATCATAGTCCGAGTCATCCAGATTTGCAGGTGCTATCTGAAACTAGACTGCTCTCTTATTAAACTGCCAATCTAGGGTTTCGTTAGCACTCCAATACGCTGGAGATCTAGCTTAAAACTGGCTCAAATTTGATTGGTCAAGCGTGAGTTTTAGATGCTTTGCGTATTTCTACGGGAAGCCGCATTAATTCTGGTCACAGCGTACTGATCCACCGCGTCATTTCGCCCGTCTTGCCCGCAATTTGTCTGCAATTTGCCGCCAAACAGCTCTAGCGCTCGCGTCTCGTTAGATCTACCTAGATCTACGCTAGATCTTTTGCGGGGCAGATTCTGACTCAGCTCTCAGCTCGTCGAGCTTGGCTCGCACCGACTTCATATCTTGCCACATCAGCCATTTGGGACTGCCCTTGTCGCGTGACTGGTTGCGCAGCAGATAGGCAGGATGGAACACGGGCATACAGAGTCGCCCTTCCCACTCAATCCACTCCCCCCGAATTTTAGTAATGCCGCGCTTGTCGCCCACTAGCCCTTTGACCGCCGAAGCGCCCGTCAGCAAGATAATGCCTGGATCGACCATGCGAATCTGCTCTAGCAAATAGGGACGGCAGGCATCCATCTCTTCCTGCGTGGGAGTACGGTTATCGGGCGGGCGGCATTTGACAATATTGCCAATGAATACATCTGCGTCGCTCAGTCCCACCGACTCCAAAATCTTGTCGAGCAGCTGTCCCGCCTTGCCCACAAACGGCAGCCCCGTCTCATCTTCATTCTGCCCTGGCCCTTCTCCAACAATCAATATCTTGGCCTGCGGGTTGCCCCGACCCACGACCGCTTTGATGCGCGTTGCCCCTAATCCGCAGCGATGGCACCGATTGCAGTGCTCTGACATTTTCTCCATTGAGGCATAGGTGCCGGGGGGAACAGGCACTCTGGCGCTAGTTGGAATCAGCTCAGGCTCTACTGGCTCGCTGGGCTGAGTGACTGCCGCTGAGTTAAATAGATCCATCTGATGATCATCAGGAGCCATAGTCGTTTGCGCTCAAAACCTGCATAGGCTTGTATGGTAGAGCATTTCAGCCCGTTCAATGCACTAACCTTCAGAGAGATTCCGTCCGATCAAACTCGGGCTAAGGTAAGACTAGGGACGTAGGTTGATTGATCTATGGATAGCTAAATGGCTATGTGAGCATCAACTAGAGTGACTGACTTCGGTGTTGTCTCGGATGTAGCGATTGGGTGGAGCGTTTTATGATTCCACCAGTGAAGCATTCCGACAAAAAACCGATAGCTTCCGTAAGGTCGCTACCGGCAAGTCGTGTGTTCCCTGTTGATGACTCGGCTAGAGTTGAGTCCTTTTCAATATGCCTCGGCGCTGATTTCTCAGTTGCAATCTAGATCATCCTGTTGCTGTGATCTACTCTATTGACTAATCTGACAGTTCCCTCAATCGTCAGCTTTGATAGCACATCAGCTCCGATAGCAGCAGTTTTAAAGTTTTGACTAGGTTCGGTCTAGGTTTCAGGCAGTCGGTTAAGCAGTTCTGGGCAGGCATTGAATTTTGAATCAGATCCGTAGTGATAGCTAATAGCTAACGCAAAGCTGACAGAAAAATCAAAGCAAAAAAAACCGACAGCTTCCGTAAGGTCGCTATCGGCAAGTCGTGTGTTCCCTGTTGATGACTCGGCTAGAGTTGAGTCCTCTTCAATATGCCTCGGCGCTGATTTCTCAGTTGCAATCTAGATCATCCTGCTATCGTGATCTACTCTATTGACTCGTTTTGGAATTTATAGTACGGCAGGCTAAATCGAATTGGCTGAGCCGAAACAGGCAGCTAGAACCAGCCGTAAAGTGGCTAATAGTAAAGATGGCCAATAAAAAACCGACAGTTTCCGTGAGGTCGCTGTCGGCAAGTCGTGTGTTCCCTGTTGATGACTCGGCTAGAGTTGAGTCCTCTTAAGTATGCCTCAGCGCTTTGGCATAGTCGCGATCTAGATCAGCGGATTCCTGTGATCTTGGTCACGGATTTTCCGCTGGCAATTCGAGTTTTAATAGCCCTGAGCCGCTGCACAGCCTCGACTTCAGTCGCCGCAGCTTCTAGATAAACTAGATAAAAGCGTTGCAAGATGGAAAGTTAAATTGAATCCTGATAGTCTGGAGCTATTCCATACGCCTTGCTCTTATGACTTCTGATCCCTTCATCTCGGCAGCTGGAACTCCCATCGTGGAGCAAGCCGTGCCCCAGGTGCGATTTAAGAGCGAAGGCGACAGGCTACTGCTGCTGCTGCCGCTGGAGAGCGAAGCAGCGGCTACCAGCTGGGCTGATCTGTGGCAGCAGTTTAAGCAGCGGCTGAACGCTAACGAGCGGTTTTGGCAAGCTCATACGCCGGTCTACCTGGTGGCGCGAGATCGGCTGCTGGACGGACGACAGCTCCAAGCCATTGCTGATGCCTTGAGTGACGCGCAGCTGTACCTGAAGCGAGTTTATACCAGCCGCCGCCAGACTGCTGTGGCTGCGGCAACAACGGGCTTTTCGGTGGAGCAGCAGTCTCCGGCACAGGGCTTTGAAGCGGGCAAAGCGCTGGCTGAACCGCTCTATCTAGAGACGACTGTGCGTTCGGGCGTAGAAGTCCGTCACGCGGGTAGCGTTGTCGTGCTGGGCGATGTGAATCCGGGCAGCTCAATTATTGCGGATGGCGATGTGTTGGTCTGGGGGGCTTTGCGGGGGGTGGCGCAGGCGGGAGCAAAGGGCAACCTCCGCTGCGTCATCATGGCGCTGCGTCTAGAGCCTACCCAAATTCGGATTGCGGACTTCATGGCGCGTGCCCCTGAGCAGCCGCCCGATCAGTACATCCCTGAGGTGGCCTATGTGGCGTTAGAGGGAATTCGGATTGCTAGAGCTGCCGATTTTTCTAAAGATCGACTATTTCCGCCAGAGAGTTGAGCTGGCAAAACCCGATACATCTGCTGGCTGAATGCGTCCGCTCTGAGTGGGGTCTTCTATACTGAGTTTACTTCGTTGTTCTTACCTAATTCAGCGCCATGAGTCGGATTATTGTTGTTACATCGGGGAAAGGTGGTGTGGGCAAAACCACCACGACTGCCAATTTAGGCATGGCGCTGGCCCAGCGCGGACATAAAGTAGCGGTGGTCGATGCTGATTTTGGTTTGCGCAACCTAGATTTGCTGCTGGGTTTGGAGAACCGGATCGTCTATACGGCGGTTGAGGTTTTGGCAGGCGAATGTCGGCTCGATCAGGCGCTAGTTAGAGATAAACGCCAGCCGAATTTAGCGCTCTTGCCTGCGGCTCAAAACCGCACGAAAGATGCCGTCACGCCGGAGCAGATGAAAAAGCTGATTGGGGCGCTGACCAAAGCCTTTCACTTTATTCTGATTGACTGCCCTGCCGGGATTGAGATGGGGTTCCAAAATGCGGTAGTGGCGGCGCGTGAGGCTATCGTCGTCACCACTCCCGAAGTCGCTGCCGTCCGGGACGCTGACCGCGTGGTGGGTTTGCTAGAAGCCAACGACATTAAGCGAATGTATTTGGTAATCAATCGGCTGAAGCCCGCGATGGTCGAAAAAGACATGATGATGTCGGTGAAGGACGTGCAGGATATTTTGGCGATTCCGCTGCTGGGTGTAGTGCCGGATGATGAGAAGGTGGTGGTTTCGACCAATCGCGGCGAGCCGCTGGTGCTCTCCACCGAAACTCAGTCGCTGGCTTCGACAGCCTTTGCAAATATTGTGCGACGCTTGGAAGGGGAGAAGGTGCCTTTTCTTGACTTGACCCCGCCCCCCGAAGACTTTCTGAGCCGAATGCGTCGATTTTTCGGACAGAAGCCATAATTCTTACTATCTAAACTATCTAGAATTATTTAGGATTCAGTTTCCCTGCGGCTTGCTCAGATTTTCGCGATCTTGCCTTTTCCAACTTGTCTTCCTCGATTTTTCCTCCCTCAATCTTTCATAACGGTGCGCCATGTTAAGCGAACTGCTCGACCGGATTTTCTCTCGCAATAAAAAAGCTAACAACAGCCGCGCTTCGGCCAAGCGGCGACTACAGCTCGTGCTGGCTCATGACCGAACGGACCTGTCGCCCGCTGTTGTTGAAAAGATGCGGCAGGAAATCCTAGAGGTCGTGTCGCGCTATGTGGAGATTGATCCAGAGGAGTCAGAGTTTGCTCTAGAGAGCGACCAGCGAACCACTGCGCTGATTGCCAACCTGCCGATTCGCAAGGTAAAAGATGGCAAGAACGACACGGTGGATGTTGAGACGCTCGTGCCCTTGAGGCCTGTGGCTGAGTCGCCGAATGATCTACTCGATATTTCGCTCGATTCGGGCGAGTTCCCGACGGACGAGCTGGATTTTCCGCTGCCCAGCCAAGGCGTTGCAACGCTGGCGGTCGAACCAGCCGCGAAAAGCCAGACTACACAAAATCAGCCTGCCCAAAATCAGCCCGCCCAAAGCCAGCCGGAGAACCAGACTGCTGAGTGAACGCTAGCTCAAGAAAAGCCCGTACCCTAAGCCTGCCATGACCAGCCGCATTATTGACCTGCTTCGCACTGGCCAACCCGCCCAAACCGTCACGATTCGCGGCTGGGTTCGCACCAAGCGCGAGCAAAAAGAATTCTGCTTTGTGGAAGTCAACGATGGCTCCTCGCTGGTGGGGCTACAAGCGATTCTCAGCGCTGATTTACCTGACTATGCTGAGCAGCTTAAAAAGCTGAGCACGGGTGCGTCGGTAGAAATTTCTGGCAGCTTGGTTGAATCACCCGCCAAAGGTCAGCGGATCGAGCTGAAAGCCAGCCAGCTGACCATTCATGGCGAGGCCAACCCCGAAACTTACCCGCTGCAAAAAAAGCGACATTCGTTTGAGTTTCTGCGCGAAATCGCCCACCTGCGCGCCCGCACCAACACGATTGGAGCGGTGTTTCGGGTTCGTAATGCCTGCGCCAACGCCGTGCATGACTTTTTCCAGGCGCGCGGCTTTCTCTGGGTGCATACGCCGATTATCAGCGCCAACGATTGCGAAGGAGCCGGAGAGCTGTTTACCGTCACGGCGCTCGATCTCAAAAACATCCCCAAAACCTCGGATCAAGAGATCGACTACAGCCAGGACTTCTTTGGGAGACGCGCCTTTCTGACCGTTAGCGGTCAGCTCGAAGCCGAAATCCTGGCGATGGCCTTCAGCAATGTCTATACCTTTGGCCCCACCTTCCGCGCCGAAAATTCCAACACCTCGCGCCACCTGGCCGAGTTTTGGATGATTGAGCCGGAAATGGCCTTCTGCAACCTAGACGGCAACATGGACTTGGCTGAAGCCTTTTTGAAGCATATTTTCAAATCGGTGCTGGAGTCCTGCCCTGAAGACATGGAGTTCTTCAACCAGCGGATTGACAATACCGTCCTGGCAACTGCCGAAAATATCATCAGCAGCGAATTTCCGCGCATTACCTACACGGAGGCGATTGCGCTGCTGGAAAAAGCCGACCGTCAGTTTGAGTATCCGGTCGCTTGGGGGTTGGATCTGCAATCTGAACATGAGCGCTATCTGGCCGAGGAGCTGTTTCAAAAGCCCCTGATTGTCACAGACTATCCCAGCGCCATCAAAGCGTTCTATATGCGCCAAAACGATGGCGAACCAGACGACCGCAAAACCGTGCGCGCTATGGATATCCTGGCGCCCAAAATTGGCGAAATTGTCGGCGGCTCCCAGCGCGAAGAGCGGCTAGACCAGCTAGAGAAGCGAATCCAGCAGGCCGGACTGCCCTTAGAAGAACTCTGGTGGTATCTCGACCTGCGCCGCTATGGCACCGTGCCGCACGCAGGCTTTGGGCTAGGCTTTGAGCGCGTCGTCCAGTTTATGACGGGCATGACCAACATCCGCGACGTGATTCCGTTTCCGCGCAGCCCGCTCAACGCCGAGTTTTGACTTTGACTACCCAAAGGCAGAGCGTATGGGAATCAACTTTCGCGTAGACTAAAGTTTTTCTATTCTGGGATCATCTTTAACATCTCTAAGAACATCCCAGAATAGTCCTTGAAGTCATTGAACAGTCATTACCTGAGTGCCACCATGTCAAGCGACAGTAATTCCAGTAGCTTCAGTCCCTTTACGCAGCTCAACGATTTGATTGCGGCAGCAACCGCGATGGGCAGCGCCTTCACACCCGCATTGCTTGAGCTAGTCGAGCGCAGCACAGAAACCGTGGGTCGAGTCGCAACGCCAATTGCCGAGAACCCGCTGGTGCAATATGCCACTCAGATTCCGGGTGTGCGCTGGCTCCTGTCAGCCTTGGGGCAGGTCAACGTCCAAAAGGCAGAGCAAGATGTGGCTGAACTGCAGCGGCAGTATCCTGCTGCAACGCCGCAGGAGTTAGCGCAGCGGATCATCAGTGAAACCGCTTTCAAAGCTGCCGGAATTGGTCTGATTACCAACTTTGCACCTCCGTTTGCAATTGGGCTGCTGGCGGTGGATATTGCCGCAGTAACGGCTTTGCAGGCTGAAATGGTCTATCGGATTGCGGCACTCTATGGCTTTTCGCTCACCGACCCGACTCGGCGTGGCGAGATCCTAGCGCTCTGGGGACTCTCAATGGGCGGGAGCGGAGTCATTAAGGCGGGGTTGAGTCTTGTCGAAGCAATTCCGGTGCTGGGGACTGGGATCGGAATTGCCAGCAATTCCGCGCTGCTCTATTCGTTAGGCTACGTGGCAGTCCAGTTTTATGAGGCCAAGCTAGTAGCCCAGACTTCAGCTCAGACTTCAGCCCAGACTATTGGGCAGTAGGCTTGAACTGGAGCGCGTCTTTAGCGTTTAGGCTGTTGTCCTGTGAGCCAAACTGCCAGAGCACTGAGGCCGCCTCCGCCCGACTAACGCTCTTTTTAGGTTGAAATAGCCTGGTGTAGCCAAATGCGCGGCGGATGTTGGCCAGATCGCCGTTTTGGTAGTCGGCCAGGACGGCTCGCATCGCTAGAGGGTCAATTTTAGTCGTGTCTTGGAAGCCCCAGGTTTGCTGGATCGTCTCAATCGAGGCGGAGGGCAGCGTCTGCCGCAGATCCATTGGCACTTTCCAGAGGATGAGCTCTTCGCGCGTTAAAGGCGCATCAGGACGAAACAGTGGACTTGCATCACCGGACAGCGGACTGGGAATAACCCCCGCATCTGCCAAGCCCTGGATTGCCCCAAAGTCGGGATCGGTGCTGGATATATCTTGGAAGGCCGCTTTGTCGGTGGCCGCAGCCAGACGGACTTTTCGGGCAGGCTGATTGGCATAGATTGAATTATTGGCGCTCACCAGCCATCGGGCATATTCGCGGCGTGAGATTTCAGCATTGGGCTTAAATTCACGGCTCTGCGTTGAAAATACGCCGAGCTTTGCCAGATCGGCCAGGTAAGATTGCAGCTCAGCCGGAGCCTGGTTGAGATCTGTAAAATTGGCAGCTGAGCCGCCAGCAGGATTCTCAGCCGAACTACCAGAATTTTGGGGCATTGGGCCAATGAAACCGCCCTCTGCCGGACTGACATCTGGACTGACATCTGGACTGGCAGCTGCAATGTCACCGAGCTTGTAATCTAGCGAGAGCTGGGTGCTGCCTGCTTGACTCTGAGCCGCAACTGACAGCTCTAGACCGTCTTTCGTGGCGCGCAGGGGCTCGTCAGCTCCGGCAGCGGTCGCCAGCTGCCAGCCAGCTGCCTGAAGCGTTTCTCGGTAGAACTGCTGCACCTCAGCCGCCGGATCAGCGGTTTCCCATTTCGTCTGGACGGAGGAACTGCTGCCCAAAGCAGCGCCCGCCTCGTCTGCTTCGGTGACGGCAACGAGTTGGGCGTTAGGATAGCGCGGGATTTCTGCTGGAAAGTTTCCGGGCAGTTCGGCTGTGCTGTCTGGGCTAGTTTCCGGGCTAATTCCTGGGCTAATCTCTGGACTCGCTTCTGAACTGGCTTCTGAATTAGTCCCCTGAAGTCGCGGGTCGGCAGCCAACGAATTTTCGAGTTGGCTAGCCCAGGGACTGTTGCTACAGGAGCCAAGCGGCAGGAGCGCTACAGTCGCCATGCCCAGAAAGATAAACTGCTTAAGCCGCAACATTGGCCCGTCCCCCTACAAAGCTTGACATCTTAAATTTTGAATCTGCTCTGAATCTGCTCTGAATCTGCTCTGAGCCTGATTATCTCTCCTTTGACGCTAGCGCAGATCCGCAGACTGAGACAGACCGGAAACCTGCACTTTAATCGGGCGAAAACCGCCATATTGACCAGATTGCTGAGAGATAGCCCAGCAGTAACTGAGCAGTAACTGAGCAGTTACTCGGAGCAAGTTGCTTTGGGCAAAATTGCGCCCGTCAAAATTGCGCCCGTCAGATCAGCTTTAAACAAAATTGCGCCCGTCAGGTTGGCATTGCTCAAATCAGCCTGCTTGAGGCTGGCGCGGCTGAGGTTGGCGCCCCGCAGATTAGCGCTCCGCAGGTTGGCTCCGCTGAGATTGGCACGGCTTAGATCGGCATAGCTCAGGTTTGCTCGCTCAAATCGGGCTTCCACCAGCGTACTGCCCGTCAGCACGGCTCGAATCAAATTAGCCCCGCTCAAATTTGCACAGTAGAGGCTGGCTTTGGCGAGCTGGGCGGCAATCAAATCGGCCTGCCAGAGCTGGGCGCGGCTGAAGTTGGCTGCATAGGCGCTGATTTTGCTGAGGTTGGCGCGGCTGAGGTTGGCGCGCATCAGGTTAGCTTCTGAGAGGTCGGCAAGGCTGAGGTTAGCAGCGCGCAGGTCGGCTCCAATCAGATCGGCATGGTTGAGGTTGGCTTTGACCAGGATAGCCTCGCGCAGATCAGCAGCCCGCAGGATAGCGCTGGGTAAATCGGCTCCAGTGAAGTCTGCACCAATCAAGTGCGCGTCGGTGAGGTTAGCTTCCGCCAAGTCCGCATCCCGCAGGTTAGCTTCATAGAGATTGGCTTGAATCAGCGTCGCGGCTTTGAGTTGAGCTGCGCTGAGATTTGCGCCAGAGAGATAGGCACGGCTGAGGTTGATGCCCTGCCAGTTGCGTCCGCTGAAATCTTGTTTCCGCAAGTCGGCTCCACTCAGATCTGGCGGTACTGGCGGTACTTGTTCGGCTCTGCTGCCGTTTCTGGGCTGGTCTTGCCAGTCATCCGAACTCCGGTACAGCTTGAGTCGGCGTTGGGCTGGGCTGGCGGGCTGGCGAGCAGGCGGGCTAGCGGGTGAGCGGGTAGAGGCTGAGGGTTGGTCAATCACGGTCGCCACCTCACTCTTTGCGCCCTATGATTTGATCGGTTCGACCCGCCACGCTTTCAATCGCATCTATCGCCGCCCGTGACCCGGCCAGAATGTCGCGCTCCTGACCGCCCAGGTAAAGTCGCCCAAAGCTGCCGACTGCTGAGACATGCAGAATGTTGATCAGCGCTGCTTTTTCAGCTTCGTTGGCAGCCAAAGCCGCATAGGCCGCAGGCTCAACTTCCAGCACGTAGAGCGTTTCCCCGGTAAGCAGCATATTGCCCTTGCGGGTGCGGTTGATTAGCTGCGTATGGTGCGCGTCCACGTTACGAATAATTTGGCTAGAGATAATTTTAGGTTTGAGGCTGTCGCGGCGCTCGGCTCCCATAGCGCTCAAGATGGCGCGTCCGGCGGCCTGCGTATCGCTCTGGCGGCTAGAATGCACTTCCAGCAGGCCATAGAGTCGCTCAATGACTAGTACCCCCGGACGCACAGCTGCTGACTTGAGCGCAATATCCATCAGCCGATTGATCTCAATGCCGGGTGAGATTTCAATCCAGAGCGAGGAGTCGGCAGGCAGCGGCAAAAAGCCAAGTGCCTGAGTGCCTAAGTAAGCGGCGTGCTGCGGCTGTAAGCTGTCTAAATATACGTAGCTGCGAAGATCAATACCCAAAGCTTGTCATCAAACCCTAACTTAGCTTGTCTGGCGGTCGAATATCGGCTGCGAATCGGTCGCCAAATCAGCAAAACGATAGTCTTGTGGCCTAACCTATTATCCCTGACAGATCGACTAGATTTGCCTGCGCCTGAAAACTTTCTGGTTTTTGCCAAGCTGAGTAGGTCTCTGGGTAGATCTAAAGGCTGAATCTAGTGCAGTGACTCATGTGCCTATGTCAGCGGCAAGATGTCACGCCTGTTGGTGTTCGCTGTCACTGGAAAAAGTTTGGAAGTTCTCTATTTGTAAGTGAAGCAGCCAGTAGGTAAGCAACCAGTAGAAGCAACCAGTAGTCAAGCAGCCTCGTGTTCCTTCGCCCCGGCTTCAAACTATGATTGTCAGCATTTCATGCCCCCCAGATTCGCGCTATTCAGATTCACGCTATTCAGATTCACCTTTCAACCCCGAACTCGATTTCGCTCAGCCGTCAGCTGAGCAGCTCGCCGCCCTAGACTGGCATAACCTGAACACCTTGGCTGTGCCGATGCCTGAGGAAGATGCTGCAACCCAAATGTCAGCTCAAATATTGGCCAAGCAGCTGATGGCAGTTTACTGGCGCAGGCTGCTCAAGGCAGGCGTAACACCAGATCCAGCTCGCCGACTCGCTCGCCTGATTGCTAAATACGACGCGATGCGGCAGCTTCCCACTGTTCAGCAGCAGGATTTGCTGCGCCAGCACTGCCCCCCAATCTGTCGATCGGGTCTGTGGCGGGTGGAGATGCTGCTGCAAGCCAGGGTCTAGCTGAAGTCAAACGCCTGCTGCGCCTACCTCTAGCCGCACGACCTGCGCATTGCCAACGCCCGTTTCTGGAGGCAGCGACATGCCGCCATTTGTGACGACATAGAGGCTGGTTGAGTCAGACGGGCTGCGCCCAAAGGCCAGCGCCGTGCTGCCCGTCATGCCCTCTGCGGCTGTGGCGAGAATCGTAACTTGCAGCTCAGGTGAGACTCGCACGACGCTGTTGTAAACGTGAGTGGTGCCGTAGAGATTGCCTGCGGCATCGAATGCAAAGTCATCGAGGTTGACAGGCTCCAAAATTACCTGCGGCGCTCCGGGCGAGAAATCTGGGGCGAGCGGAATTTTGATTAACTGCTGGCGCTCGGTGTTGGAGGCGTAGAGCGCGTTCTGGTAGAGCTTAATGCCGTTGACGGCTGGAAAGGGGTTGTCAGGGTTTGAACGAGCCAAGCGCTCGTCTTGAAGCCAGATCCGGGCGGTTTTGGCGGCGGCATCGATTTCCCAGATTGCGCCCTTGTAAGAGTCAGCGACCCAGTAGCAGCCGTTGGGAGCGGCAGTCATGCCGTTGAGAAAGATCGCGTCCGGCAGCGTGACGAGGATTTCAGCTACGCCATCTGGAGCGATCCGAAAGATAGCCGGAACGCCGGATGCCACACCAGACACTAGCAAACAACCCGACGGCTCTAGCGCAATTCCGGCTGTTAAGCCCTCTACCTTCGCAAATTCTGCTGTCTGCCCATCCGGTGTGACCACATATATTTTTCCCTCCTCATAGCTTGTGACAAATAGCGTTCCGATCGAGTTAACTACAATGTTTTCCAGGAACGTATTCACCGGGAACTCAGCGATTGTTCGAGCCGGAACAGTTGCTACGGGAGTCTGTGCGAAAATAGCTGGAAGTTGATTTGCCATAAAGCTTTCTAATTAGGTTCCTGATTCAGTTCTGTTTGGGATAAAGCCAGCCTGCGAACAGCCGAGTCACGCGCGGCATGACGACGTAGGTGGTGAGCAGCAGCATCAGCACTGAGATGAGTAAACTCTGCAGCAGGGGCGGCAATGCGCGCAGGGGCGGCTGTAATCCTAAATTCAGTAAGTTGCTGAGCGGGAAGATAACCATCAAGCTCAGCAGCAGCATTTTGTAGCGTGGCGGCGGCGTGATTGCTCCCTGAGCGGGCAGCGTAAACCAGGTTTCGAGTCCAGTCAAAATCTGAAACTGGCCAGTATCCAGCGTCAGACGGCGAGCGCGTTTTAGCAACCGATGACGAATCGGCGACGCTTCCCACTGGCGCAAATGGCTGAGGCGATCAAACTTGAACAGAACGCGGTATTCGTGGCTCTGCCCTGATGGCCGAAAAATATTTACGCCCAAATGCCCGTCAAATGCTTCAGCCGCCTGAATCAGCTCCCCCAAGACCTGCTCAAACTCAGCCTCACAGCCTGCTTTGACGCGCTGGATCACATCTACCGTGACAGGCTGATTGCCAGATGGAGCGCCAGATGGAGCGCTAGACGGGTCGCTGGGCTGATTCATTCCGTTACATTCATTAATAGTGAACGAGACCCGATTCGGTATAGGCTAAGTTCAGCATGACCATATCACAGCCGTTTTGTTAATTCAATCTTGACAGCACCCAAGACTATGGTGAATACCGCTTCAAACCCGACTAATACCACTACCGATTCAGAGAACCATTCAGCACCGCCTAGCGATTCCCGTCAGCGCGTCGGCAGCTTCCTCAAAGGTCTGCAAGACAGCATCTGTGAGGGGCTAGAGCAGCTTGACGGCGGCAAGAGCTTCCACGAAGATAGCTGGGAGCGCGAGGAAGGCGGCGGCGGACGCTCGCGGGTGATGAAGGCGGGCAATCTGCTGGAGCAGGGCGGTGTCAACTTCTCAGAAGTCTGGGGCAAAGACCTGCCGCCTTCGATTTTGGTGCAGCGTCCTGAAGCAGCCGGACATGGCTTCTACGCCACCGGCACGTCAATGGTGCTGCATCCCCACAGCCCGTACATTCCGACTGTCCACCTCAACTACCGCTACTTTGAGGCCGGGCCAGTCTGGTGGTTTGGCGGCGGTATTGACCTGACGCCCTACTATCCCTTCTTAGAAGATGTCAAGCATTTCCACCAGACCCTTAAAACTGCCTGTGACCCGCACCACCCGGAATATTACCCGACCTTCAAGCGCTGGTGCGACGAATATTTCTATCTGAAGCACCGTCAGGAGACGCGCGGGGTGGGCGGTATTTTCTTCGACTATCAGGATGGAGCCAGCAAGCTCTATCAAGGCCCAGACCCTACCGGAGCGGCAGCCGCGTCCAGTGAGTCGGTTGGGGCGCTCTCGCGGAGTTGGGAAGACATCTTTGCCTTTGTCCAGGACTGCGGTAACGCTTTTCTGCCCGCCTACGTGCCGATTGCCGAGCGCCGCCGAGATACCGCTTGGGGCGAGCAAGAGCGCGATTTTCAGCTCTACCGACGTGGTCGCTACGTGGAGTTTAACTTGGTCTACGACCGAGGCACGATTTTTGGCCTCCAAACCAAAGGCCGGATCGAGTCGGTGCTGATGTCGCTGCCGCCGATGGTGCGCTGGGAATATGGCTACGCGCCTGAATCCAACACGCCCGAAGCGCAGCTCTACGAGACTTTCTTAAAGCCGCAAGACTGGCTAGGAATTGAGTCCTAGCTCCGGCGCTGGCTCAGGGGCTAGCTCAAATAATTTGCCAAATCTGATCCGCCAAGAGATAATCTCTTGAGCGGATCGCTGTTTTTACTGTTTTTCTGGGCTATATAGATTCATGAGTCTATAAGCCTTACAGATTCTCAGGACTGGCTTAAGATATTCTTACGTCCTCAGGCAGGTCAGACATCCCAATGGAGCAGACAATCCGTACAGCTCAAACCGGCAGAACCGTAGTTGTACTTACCCCGACCGGGCGGCTCGACATCACGACAGCTTGGCAGTTTCGTCTGAAGCTACAAGAATGTATCTCTAAGACCAGTCCGCATGTGGTCGTCAATTTAGGTCAGGTCAATTTCATTGACAGCTCAGGCTTGACCTCGCTGGTGGCTGGAATGCGCGATGCTGACAAGATCAAGGGTAGCTTCCGGATCTGTCACGTACATCCTGAGGCCAAGCTGGTGTTTGAAGTCACCATGATGGATTCCGTATTTGAAATCTTTGACACTGAGGAAGAAGCCGTCGAGAGTATTCCTCGCAGCTTGGCCACATAACGCAGTGCTGCATCATATTACAGACACACGAAATCATAATCGCCTAGTAATAAAGCCTAGAAATAAAAGCCTAGAAATAAAAATTGGAGGCAGAACTGCCTCCATCTAGCTGAAAATCTCCGGCCCTAATCTTCGTGATCCTCAAACGGATCGGCCAGCTCGTTGGAGGGTGGCCCAAACGACGTATAGACCGCCAGCCCAGTGATAGCGACCACGAAGACCCCAATGGTGACGACGGCGGCGGTGGCTGGCTCTAGATCCTGAATGCTAAAAACTGTTGCGAGTGCAAGCTGCATGTTCAGTAAGGTTCATAAATAGTATTATTCTTATGATATTACGGATCATTAAAAACTTTAGAGATTACTAGAAGGTTACTCATGGCACAGCGGACTCGCTTAGGAGATATCCTCAAACCCCTTAACTCAGAATATGGCAAGGTCGCTCCCGGCTGGGGCACCACGGCCTTGATGGGTGTTTTTATGGGGCTGTTTCTCGTCTTCCTGCTCATCATCTTGCAGATCTACAACTCCTCGCTGATTCTTAATGGCGTCAGTGCCGACTGGACAAGCCTGGGCGGCTAATCGCTCAGCGCGTACCCAATCACAATTGCCCCGGCTAGTCCGGGGTTTTTTGCGTCTAAAAAAGGCGGTAGGTTCAGAACCCACCGCCGCGCAAAAATTAAAAATCGAAATCTAGAACCAGGCGGCGTGGAAGGCTTCGCCTCTGGGTTTGTCGGTGCGCTCGTAGGTGTGAGCACCGAAGTAGTCGCGCTGCGCCTGCGTCAGGTTTTGGGGCAGGTTAGCGCGGCGGTAGCTGTCGAAGTAGTCGAGCGAGGCGCTGAAGGCGGGAACCGGAATGCCGAGCTGGGCAGCGGTCATCAGCACTTCGCGCCAGGCCTGCTGTCTGTCCAGGATGGTTTGCTTGAATTCGGGAGCCAGCAGCAGGTTGGGCAGGGTAGGGTTTTCGTCAAAGGCATGTTTGATCCGACCCAGGAAGCCCGCCCGAATAATGCAGCCGCCTTTCCAAATCCGGGCGCATTCGCCCAGATCCACCTGCGAGTTGTACATCTCTTTGGAAGCTTTGCCAATCAGCGCCATGCCTTGAGCGTAGGAGCAAATCTTGGAGCAGTAGAGCGCGTCCCGCACCTTGCCAATAAAAGCCTTGGTGTCGCCGTCATACTTGCCACTCGGCCCCGTCAACATCTGCGAAGCCGCCACCCGCTCCTCTTTGATCGAAGACATGATCCGGGCGTTGACCGCCGCGATAATCGTCGGGATGGCCACGCCTAGCTCTAGGGCGGTTTCGACTGTCCAGCGGCCTGTGCCCTTCTGTCCGGCTGCATCCAGAATCACGTCCACGAGGGGCAAGCCCGTCTCGTCGTCCATTTTGGTGAAGATGCTGGCCGTGATTTCGATCAAGAACGAGTTGAGTTCATCGGTGGTGTTCCATTCTGAAAACACCTCGTGGAGCTGTGCGGCGTCAAGCCCCGCCGCATTTTTCAGCAGATCGTAGGCTTCGGCAATCAGCTGCATGTCGCCATATTCAATGCCGTTATGCACCATCTTGACGTAGTGACCTGCGCCGCCGGGGCCAATGTAAGTGACGCAGGGGCCGTCGTCCACCTGTGCCGCAATTTTGGTGACGATTGGCTCAATCTCTTGATAGGCGGCTTCGGTGCCCCCCGGCATCAGGCTAGGGCCGTTCAGCGCTCCTTCTTCGCCGCCGCTGACTCCCATGCCCACAAACCGGAAGTTGAGCGCCTCCATATCCTTGACCCGGCGCTCAGTGTCGCTGTAGAGCGAGTTGCCGCCATCGATGATCATGTCGCCCTCTTGCAGCAGCGGCTTCAGCTGATCCATCACGGCATCGACGGGCGCACCCGCTTTCACCATGATCATGATTTTGCGCGGACGTTCCAGCGACTCGACAAATTCCGGCAGGCTGAGCGCGGCATGGACATTTTTGCCCGCTGCCCGATCTGCCATGAACCTTTGGGTCACAGCTTCCGTGCGGTTGTATACGGTAATTGGGAACCCGTTACGCTCAACGTTGAGCGCCAGGTTTTCTCCCATCACGGCTAGACCGATCAGACCAAAACTTTGTGCCATAAGACTCTGCTCTCTCTGCTTTCTCTGGATAACGCTGTAGCATTCCGCCTGCATCAGGCTAGAGTACCTTGCGTTTTGGGTTTAGACCTGTATGCTTGCCTACTCAACTGACTAGGTTCGCACTGGTTTGCACTTAACAGAGTAGACAATTGTTGAGGATAGGCAGGTTTATGAAAGGTTTTCTTTATTCCTTTGGCCGAAAAACCCAGATTGCCGTCTAATTCTGGTGGTCTAGGATACGAAACTGGCCGAGGCTCCTGCTCCACGCAGAGATAAGAAATTAAATGAGAAATGAAATGAGAAATTCTTGAATTTACATGAAGCCCCGGCAGCCCAACCCGTAAAACTGCGGATTCAGCCTTTATCCTGGAGAGGCTAAGCTAGCCGACTGGGCGACTCAATCGAAGCGACTCAACTGGCTGGCTCATCGAATGGTGAATGCTGATGTTTGACTTCAATCTACCGTTTGAATCTTTGTTCGAATTTTCGCGGAGCCACTGTGTCGCCATCTGTGCGACGCTGGTTCCAGCCAATCTGCTGGTCACCTCGCAGACGATGCTCTGGGTCTGGCTGCGTCGTCCGCTGGCTCAGGTGCAGTTGACGGCTGGCGTTGCGGGCTGCTACGCGCTGCTGCTGCTGCTGCATGTCTTCACCTGGTTTGCGATTGGGGTAGTCATGGCTCCGACCTTCATTTTGATGTTTCTAGGCAGCCTCTGTCTGGCGATTAATCTATCTGCTGTTCTATACAGTCGCAGACGAGGCGGCTATGGGCGAGACGGCTATGGGCAAGACAGCCATAGAGAACCTGAGGATCGGCAGCCGGTTGCCTCGATGGCTAGATTAGCGATTCGGCAAAGCTTTTCCCAACCAGCAAAATAAATGCCCCGCAGGGATTGCAGGGCAAAGACAGTTAAACGCTGATTTCAGTATGCGAAAGTGGCCTCTGAAGATTGCGCCTTCTGTGCCGCTTTTTGGAGCGTCTGCTTTATGGCTGGCCTTGGCGGTAGCTCAGCAGCCAGTTGACCATTGTGGCACGACGGGTTTTGCGGGGCACTAGCTCGTTAATTTTGTAGCCCGCGAAGCCTAGCTCTTCTTTTAAAAGCTGCTTGTGCTCTTTCGGAATCGAGCGGGTGAGCTTAACGGTGGCTGGACGGCTGGCAATAAAATCAGGGGGTTCCGGGTAATCTTGTGCCCAGTCGGGGCTGACCGCTGCCAGATCCCAGCCTGTCTGAGCTGAGTCTGTCTGGGCTGAGTCTGTCTGGGCTGAGTCTGTCTGGGCTGGACGGTAGCCAAGATAGAACCAAACCAGCTGATTTACAACCGTGTCGTCAAGCTGCTCGTTGAGGATTTGCCAGAGGGTGTCATCGGTGAGCGGCGGGAGTAATTCGGACATAGTGCAAGTTTGGGCTACAGGTTCAGGCATACAGGTTCAGGCAGATTGTAGCCAGGATAATCCCTATCGTCGCATGGGTGCAGTCTATGAGCAAATCGTGATGTTTTGAAGTACCGAACACCGTGTAAAGGATAATCTAGTGGGCTGTGGGCTGCTGGAAAAAAACTGGCGTATGCTCTGGTGATGCGCTTGAGTTTGTGCAGGCAGTTCAGGGCAGTTCGGGGCAGTTTAGAGCAGTTCAAGTGAGTTCAGGTGAGTTCAGATGAATTCAGGTGATTTAACCGCTAATCTTCCAATTTTGAAGAAACTGTAAAGGATAGATGATTTCCCGGTTTATTCTAAATAGCGATGATTAAAGTGAGTGAGTCGATGTTCATCAATCCTTTACGCGAAGGCTAAGCCCTTTACTAGAGATTGAATCAACGCTCAGTTGAGATATCGCGATTGATTACATCTGTTCCCTACATGCTCGGCTTGAGGCTCAGGTTGCTTCTAAGTTTGATGACCTAGCCTCTGCGAATTCCTAAGCTTGTTTATCAAGTCGTTCGTCAATTTCGGCACACAAATTTACCTGCAATGCTCACCTGTTCAGACTAGTTCTGGGTACAGACTGTTCGCCGCAGCTTGCCCATCTGTCTCGATCAGATTCAGGGATTGGTATTATGCAAATTGCACTCGTTCATGATTACTTGACGCAGCGAGGTGGAGCAGAGCGCGTTTTTGAGATGCTCTGCCGTCGGTTTCCATCTGCCGATCTGTTCACGTCAGTCTATAGTCCCGGAAATACTATAAATCTGGGAAAACGCCCGGTTCATGCCACCTATTTGCAAAATCTGCCGGGTTCTGGGCGCTATTTTCGGCTGCTGGCTCCGTTTTACTATCCGGCCTTTCGCTCGCTCGATCTGCAAAATTACGATTTGATTTTGAGCAGCACTTCAGCCTTTGCCAAATCCGTGCAAAAGCGACCGGATGCGCGTCACATCTGCTTTTGTCACAACGTCACCCGATTCTTGTGGGACACTAAAACCTATCTGCGCGGCTACCGCGAATATCAGGCCATTTCGCCGCTGCTGGAAATGGTGTTTCACAGGCTGCGACAGTGGGATATCAACTATGCCCAAGAGCCAGATCTGTATATTGCTAACTCTACAACTGTGGCGCGACGGATTGAGCAAATCTACAGCCGACCCGCGACTACCGTGCATTATCCAATTGACGACAGCCAGTTTGTATTTTCAGAGCAAAAAGATGATTTTTACCTGGTTTCCTGTCGCCTGCTCAGCTATAAACGAGTCGATATTATTGTCGAAGCGTTTAACTGGCTGGGCTGGCCGCTGGTGATTATGGGCGATGGGCCAGAGCGGCAGCGGTTGGAAAAGCAGGCGATGAGCAATATTCAGTTTTTGGGGCATGTCAGTGACGCCGAGCGGATGGCGCTGCTGGCTCGAGCCAAGATGGTCGTTGTCGCGGCACTAGAAGACTATGGGCTGGTACCAATTGAGGCCAACTTTAGCGGTACGCCCGTGGTCAGCTACGGGGCAGGCGGAGCGCTCGACACGCAAGTTCCTGGCCTGACTGGAGTGTTCTTTGGGCAGCAGACACCTGACGCGCTGCACCAGGCTTTGCTAGAGGCTGCGACAATCCCCTGGCAGCCCAGGCAAATTCGAGAACATGCGCTGAATCACTTTACCGAAGCCGTCTTTTTTGAACAGGTAGATCGGCTGATTGATCAAGTTTGTCAGTCCAGTTTTTTAATTGAAACTGTATAGAGCAGTATAGATAGAGCAGTATAGATTAATGGAGATCATGACAGATCGCCAGAGATCGCGACCTAGATGGTTTTTCAGAGTTTACTGAGGTTATGATGACTACCATGACTAGCAGTTCTCATTTGCAAACTAATGCATCGCCAGAGATCGAATTTGGCTACGGACAGTTACTCAGAATTTTGCTACGGCGATTGCCCTGGATGTTGGCAGCTCTGACTGCTAGCCTTTCAGCGGCAATGCTCTACACCGCAATCAAGCCACCCACCTATGAAAGCTCAATGCAGCTTTTAGTGGAACCCAACTATCAAGAAAAAACTAAAACAGATAGTACGGCCAATATAACACCGCGAACCGATCGAGAAGATGAAGTAGACTACGCGACGCAGCTCAACCTGATGCGAAGCGTTGTATTCATCGAGCGTGCCCTAAAGCCCCTTCAGTCAGAATATCCTGATCTAGAGGTTGACACCGTGCAAGAGCAGCTAAAGCTAACGCAACTCACTGAAGATAAAGTCGGGACGAAGATTTTTGAGATTAGCTATGCAGATAGTGATCCGGTGAAAGTTCAGCAAATCCTGAACTCTATCCAAAAAGTCTATCAAGACTACAATTTAGAACAGCAAAAGCTACGTCTAGAAAAAGGCTTAAAGTTTATAGACGAGCAGATTGCTGCTGTGCAAAAGGATCTGTATAGTTCGCAGAGAGATCTGGAGGCATTTCGCCAGCAGCAGCGGCTCATTGATCCTAAAGAAGAGGCGACTACCGCCGCTGCATCGCTGAACAACATCAAGCAGGAGCGCCAGACCGCCGAGACAGAATATCGCGATGCCTCAGCCCGCTACAGCCAGCTCCAGCGCGAAATGGGCATGTCGGCACAGACGGCTCTAGCAGCCTCGCGATTAACCCAGTCGCCTCGGATTCAGTCCCTGTTTGAAGAGCTGCAAAAAACCGAGCTAGAACTAGAGCAAACGCGCCTTACCTACACCGATACCGCTCAACCTGTGGTCAAGTTAGTTGAGCAGCGTCAAGGTCAGATTGCGCTGCTGCAACAGGAAATGGGGCGCGTGGTTGAGGCCGTGCCAACGGGCAGCCAGATCTTACGCGCCGGGCAGCTCAGCGCCACAGACGTAAAGCAGATTGAAACGTTTGTGGAGCTGCGTACCAGCCTGTTTGGCCTCAGCGCCCGCCTTCAGAGCCTGACGCAAACTGAGAGACAGCTTCAGGCGCAGCTTCAGCGATTCCCGACGCTAATTGCCAACTACGACCGCCTAGAACCCGATGTGGAAACCAAGCGCGGCGTGCTGCAAGCTCTCATAGAGCAGCGCCAGAAGGTGAGCGCAGAGCTAGCAGGCGGTGGGTTTAACTGGCAGATTGTTGAGCCAGCCAAGCTGGGTGAATTCGTCGGGCCAAAGCTGCTGGTGAACTTGGTTTTGGGCACGGTGATCGGTCTATTTTTGGGCGGAGTAGCGGCCTTTTTACGAGAGAGTATGGATGATAGCCTGCGCTCAGTTGAGGAATTGCAGCAGGAGCTTCGGCGGCATGACAGCTATCAGACTCTATCAATCTTGGGTGTAATTCCGAAGTTACCGCATCATCGACAAGATTTGACAACGCTGATGGCGATTCAATCAGGGCAATGTCGAGAAAGCTTAGACTTAATCTACAAAAACATGGAATTTCTGCGTCATAAACTACCGCTAAAATCATCGCTAAAGTCTTTGGTGATCACCTCGGCAGGTCAGGGCGAGGGTAAATCACTGGTGGCGCTGGGGCTGGCCTTGAGCGCGGCGCGTGCCCATCAGCGGGTGCTGCTGATTGATGGCAATTTGCGCCAGCCTCATCTACACCAGCAGTTTATGTTGGCCAATACGCAAGGGCTGTCAGGAGCGCTCAGGAGCGGCGACCTGCCAGTGCCGTTGGAGCTGGCTTGGGGGAATGTCCGGGTTGATTTACTCACAGCTGGCTCTGCTGTATCTGACCCCATGCAGATCTTAAGTTCACCCCAGATGCATCAATTGCTGCGTCACTATGAATCTGACTATGACCTCGTGCTAGTCGATACAGTGGCGCTCTTGGGTAGCGCAGATGCCCTGCAAACGGCCTCTTGCTGCGATGGAGTTTTGCTGGTGACGCAGCTAAATCAGGCGAATCGGCAAGCGTTGAGTCAAGCGCTCGCCCTGTTGCAGCCGCTGAATTTGGTGGGGCTAGTGGTGAACGGTACGCGCCTTGCGGCAAATCTCTCAGCGCCAGAAGTCAAAATTCCGGTGCAGGTGCATCCAGCCGAGCGACCAGACATGCAGCTTGAAGTTCCTAGCTCGCTGTCTGGCTATTCAGGCTCCAATTCAAGCTCCAATTCAAACTCCAATTCAGCATCCTCCGACCAATAGCGCCTGTCTCTAACTCTCAATTGGTGATGCTTGAGTTGACCATTCATCTCTGCGCTTAGGCCCTACGCTTAGGCTCTACGCTTAGGATTTCTCAATGCAGTTCTTACTTGGGTAATATCTCATGATTACTTCCAGACTTCGACTCATCACCACTAAAGTTTCTATCTTAGATCTCGCTAATTCTCAGCCGTTTGATCTCAGCAGCTGCGGCCTGAGATGGAAGCAGAACAGGCTCTGGGTGAAAGCTCTAGATGACGCAAGCGCCGTCCGACTCCCTGCGGTGACGCATTCAATCTGGCTGCAAGACTGCCTGCGCCACTCGCGGATTGAGGCTGTCTGCCTGGACTCTAGTATCAGCCAGCTTGATCTAGAACGTTGGTTAATTGCCTGCACCGAGACGAACAAGCCTGTCTTTCTGCGCCTCTCAAGCCGCTCTATTTTTTGCCGCTCTGTTTTTCCTGAACGCCAAAGCCCAATTGACTGGCGGCTGAAGCGCTTGGCCGACTGGTGCGGTGCGCTGCTGCTGCTGATTGGGCTAAGTCCGCTGTGGCTGGCGCTGGCGCTGTGGATACTGACTCACTCATCTAAGCCAGTTTTAGACTCGCAGTGGCGAGTTGGGCGGCGCGGTAAGCTGTTCCAAATGCTGAAGTTTCGTGTGCCGCCGTCTGGGTTCTGGATACAGCGCAGCTATCTGGAGCATATGCCGCAGCTGCTGAATGTGCTAGCAGGCGAGATGAGCTTGGTGGGGCCGCGCCCCTGGAAACCTGCTGACGCGCTGCGCCATCCTGACCAGCCCTGCCTGAACGCGCTGCCTGGAATCACGGGCGTTTGGCCGCTGAAGCGGCGCTCATCGGGAAAGTTTCAACTGCACAGCCTAGATCGGGATTATCTGCGGCACTGGTCGCTGGGTCAAGATCTGCGGCTACTGACAACCGCCATTCGAGTTCTAGGGGCTGTAGCTTTGAGCTAGCCGTGGGTAGCACCTAGGAGCAAGTAATGGCGTTGCTGAATAGCGGCATGAATTCGCCCCCCACCCCCAATTCATAGCCCTGCGGGCATCGAAGAAAGGGGGAGCCGGATTCCTCAAAGTCCCCCAGAATATAGCCTGCGGCATTCAAGAAAGGGGGGCTTAGCGCCTGCGGCAAGCAAGAAAAGGGGGCAAGGAGACTTGCAACTCAGGTGGATTCATACCTTAGTTCAGCAACGCCTAAGTAATCTAATCAGGGCTCATCACGCTAGCTCAAAGCTAATTACGGCTAATTACGGCTAATTACGGCAATTAACCATGGCAATTAAGTTTGTGCAGTCTCGCTTGAGCTGGGTTTTGCAGGGGCAAAGTTCAACCGCTGCCGCAGTTCAAACCCTGCTGGCGCGTGTGCTGATTTTGGCGGTGAACCTAGCCACCGGAATTATCACCGCTCGGACGCTAGGCGCGACTGGACGCGGCGAACAGGCGGCGATGATCCTCTGGTCCATGTTCTTAGCGAACACCGTAACGCTAGGGTTGCCGAGCGCCGTAATTTACAACTTCAAGGCACATCCGCAGCGCAAGTCGGAGCTGTTTGCGGCGGCGCTACTGCTGGGGACAGGGCTGGGTTTTGTAGCCAGCGCCATTGGCATTATCTGGATACCGCTGTGGCTCTCGCAATATTCGCCGGACGTGGTGCGAGCCGCCCAGTGGTTTATGCTCAATGCGCCAATTGCCTTGGTTCAGCTATTGATTTTGGCGGCACTAGAGGCGATGGGCGATTTTACCGCCTCTAATCGGCTGCGGCTGCTCATTCCATTGATTACGCTAGTTGCGCTGATTAGCTTGGCTGTAGCGGACGCAATCACGCCATTGACCTCTTCGCTAGCCTATACCCTCAACGGTCTGCCAATATTCTTCTGGACGTTGACGCGGCTGTGGCGATTGCTGCGACCTCAATGGCAAGGAATTACCAGCGCGGCGCAGCAGTTGGTGCATTACGGGCTGCGTTCCTATGGAGTGGATCTGCTAGGAGCTTTATCATTGCAGCTTGATCAAGTCCTGGTCGTTAGCTTTCTCGATCCGGCCTCAATGGGAACTTATGTAGTGGCTTTGAGTTTATCTCGGATGCTCAACGTTTTTCAGATGGCGATTGCGGCTGTGCTGTTCCCCAGAGCCGCTGCCCGTCCGATGAGCGAGGTGATTGCGTTGACCGGACAGGCCGCTCGATTGACCACGGCGCTCACGTTTACGGTTGGCTTAGCCATCATTGCGCTTGGCCCCTTCCTGCTGGAGTTGCTCTATGGTGCTGAGTTTGTTCAAGCTGCGAGGGTGCTGTATATCCTGGTGATTGAAGCGGTGATATCTGGAGCCGCATTAGTTTTGGCTCAGTCGTTCATGGCATTGGGAAATCCAGGTGTTGTCACCGTTTTGCAGGGTGCGGGGCTAGCGCTGAGTGTGCCGCTAATGATTTGGCTGATTCCTATATTTGGCTTAGTTGGCGCTGGCTTGGCGCTGCTGGCCTCAACAGTCGTACGATTGCTATTTACGTTAAGCTGCTATCCGCTGCTACTGAAAGTGCCGCTGCCAGCTCTGTTGATTACCAAACAGGATTTAATTTTCCTGAGACAGAAGCTATTGAACTAGAGAGTTGAACTGGAGAGTTGAACTAGAGAGTATTGGTTGGGTGATTGTTCAGGACATAAAATCCGTCATGAATAGCAGTATTTTCCTTAAGAAAGCTCCGCATCTTTTTCAGCCTGCAATCGCCTGGATTGGCATTTTAGGACTGATTGCGCTGACGTTATTCTGTCTGGTGACTGGCCTAGGCAGGGTGCTAAATCTGACTTTTCCAGCAGGCGCTATTCTAGTCGGCTTGCTGCTATATATTCGCTATCCAGTTCTCTATCTTGGATTTACCTGGTGGCTGTGGTTTTTAGCTCCCTTAGTCAGAAGACTCGCGGACTATCGCAGCGCTTTTACAGATCCAAGTCCGATTCTGCTAGCACCTTATCTGGTTGCCCTGCTAGCTCTGGGGACAGTTGTGCGACACCTGCCAAAGTCAAGGCGCGAGGGCAGCCTGCCGTTTGTGATTTCTGTTTTAGGCGTGCTCTATGGCTATTTAATCGGCTTGATTAAGTCCGCGCCTATCTCTGTTTCAATTAGTCTCCTAGAATGGATCACGCCCATCGCGTTCGGCTATCACATTTATATTAACTGGCGCTCATATATCGAGTACAAGCAGACTATTCAGAAAGCCTTCCTCTGGTTCGCTCTATTAGCCGGAGCCTATGGCGTATTTCAATATATCGTGGCTCCAGAATGGGATAGCTTCTGGCTCACCAACGTGATTGCGAGTGGGTCACTCTCGTTTGGCAGACCCGAACCGTTGATGATTCGAGTTTGGAGTACGATGCATGCGCCAGGGGTTTTTGCATCTGCAATGGCAGCCGCCCTGCTGCTGCTCTTTAGCTATACAGGCGTTCTCTTACCCATTACAGCGACCTTTGGCTATCTCAGCTTTTTGCTCTGTCAGGGACGATCTGGCTGGCTAGTTTGGGCGGTTGGTTTACTGATTCTTTTTCCGTCCCTGAAGCAGCGATTGCAAATGCGTCTGCTGATTACGCTCAGCCTGATGATCATCTGCATTACGCCTTTGGTGACGATCAAACCCTTCTCAGATGTGGCGAACTCGCGCTTCCAAAGCTTCTCAAATTTGGAGGGAGATCATAGCGCCATCGAGCGTCAAGCTGTTTACGACTACTGGTTTGGTCGAGCCGCAACGAGCATCGTCGGGGCTGGAACAGGTGGAATTACGCGCTCTGAAGGTGTGGTTTTAGATAGCGCAGTGCTAGATTTGCTGCTCTCTCTGGGCTGGTTTGGCACAGCGTTTTACATGAGCGGCTTAGCTCTCCTGGTGATCCGATTATTTTTGGGGGCTAGCCAAATTTCCGATCCGTTTGCAAACGCGGCACGGGCGCTCGCGCTGAGCATCATCTGTCAGTTGCCGTTAGGTTCAGTCATGCTGGGGTTTCAGGGGATGGTGCTGTGGAGTTTTCTGGGGATTGGGCTAGCAGCTCGAAAATTTGAGCTGTCAAGGCAAATTACTGAACAAATTACTGAACGAATTACTGAACAGGAGAAGTATCATGCTTAATTCGGCATCGACAAACGCAGTGGTTTACGAGCAAAAGCCTAGCTTAATGAATAGACAGGTCTATCTGATTTTTGTGCATTTCATAAACTTGTTGTCTAACATTCTAGGTAATGACTTTTTGAGCTGCAAAATTCGAGGCAGGTTAATTTCATTACTGGGTGCAAAACTCGATCAGGGCACCATCATTAAGGGAGGTGGATATATCTACGGCGGCAAGCTGTCTACGGGAGTGGGTTGCCACATCAACCGAGACTGCTATTTTGATTTCACGGCTCGCATCACATTTGGCAATCATGTTGTCGTGGGGCATGGCGTAACGTTCATTACAGCAGAGCATCAGATCGGCAGCTCGCAGAAGCGGGCAGGTCAAGTCTCGGGGCGTTCAATTGTCGTTGAAGACGGGGCGTGGATTGGCGCAAATACGACGATTTTGCCGGGTGTATCGATTGGTAAAGGCGCGATTGTGGCGGCTGGAGCAGTCGTCACCCAGAGCGTTTTGCCCAATGTCACCGTTGGCGGTATTCCTGCAAAAATCATCAAGGCTTTAGAGGCGTAGCATTACGTAGCTTGTTCTTTCTGCTCTTTCTGCTAGGAGATTGATCTCATGTCCCCAACTCAAGTCGATTCAGATACGCTAGTACATTCTCAAACGCCCCAACTGCCGCTGTCGGTCGTGATCTTAACCAAGAACGAAGAGGCTTTCATTGCGCGCTGTTTGGCCAGCGTCAGCTGGGCGGATGAGCAGGTTGTGCTCGACTCCGGCAGTCATGACCGCACTAGAGAAATTGCGGCGGCACTAGGTGCTAAGGTCTACGAGCAAGAAGCATGGCTAGGTTGGTCTGCCCAGCGCACTAAAGCGATTTCGCTGGCTCAGCATGACTGGGTATTTGTGATGGATGTTGATGAAGTCGTTACGCCTGAGCTAGCGGCTGCAATTCAAACGGTCATGCGTCAGCCTCGCTATAACGAAGACGGATACTCAATTGATCGTCGCGATGATTTTCATGGTGTCTTGCTTCCCAGCATTAGACGACGCGACAAGCTAATCAACTGTGTACGCTTATTTAACCGTCGCTATAGCACCTATGACTCAACAATGGTGGTGCATGAGGAAGTCCGCTTTACCGGCAAAGCGATCCCACTGTCGGGTGTACTGCTGCACTGGCGCGGCTGGACGATCGACCAGCAGATCGCTTCGCTCAACCGCTATGCAACAGTGGAAGCCGAGGTGCTTTATAGCCAGGGACATCGTGCGAACGCTCTCTCGATTATTTTGAGGCCGATCCTGCGATTTTTGTGGTGCTACATCGCCAAGGGCTGCTTCCGCAAAGGTATTCAGGGGCTCAACTACTCCATTGTTAGAGCGATTGGTGAATATGTTCGCTACGCCAAGCTTTGGGAGATGGAGTATATTCCCCAGCCGATTATTCATCCACCTGCATCAGTGTATCCGTCAAACGTAAAGGTCTGATACTCAATACCCTCTACAAACATGGCGCTCATGAAAATCCTATTCCTTGACCAGACTGGAAAAATTGCTGGGGCAGAGCTAGTGCTGTTTGATCTGGCACGATTTTACGGTCAGAACTGCCTCGTTGGGCTATTTGAAGATGGGCCACTTCGACAGCGGCTCATCGATCAAGGCGTGCCAGTTAAGGTTTTGGCGCAGCAGCCGCTTCAAGTCCGCAAAACTGCCAGCCTGCTGCAAGGCATGGCTAGCTTGGGGCAGCTTCTGCCGCTGATTCAGCGCGTGGTGCAGCTGAGCCGTGACTATGATCTAGTCTATGCCAATACGCTCAAGGCAATCGTAGTTGCGTCAATTGCCAGTCTGTTCAGCCGCAAGCCGCTGGTGATTCATCTGCACGATATTTTGTCAGACCAGCATTTCAGTCCCGCCAACCGCAGGCTAGTGGTGTCGCTGGCCAATCAGTTCGCTTCACAGGTGATTGCCGTCTCGGAAGCCACCTCAAAAGCCTTTATTGCCGCAGGGGGCAATCCATCGCTAGTGCAGGTGGTCTACAACGGCTTTGACCCGGCGGTCTATCAGGCTGAGGATGCTGACCGTGAGCGACTCCGCAAGGCGCTGGTACTAGAGGATCGCTTTGTAGTGGGGCATTTTAGTCGGTTGTCGCCTTGGAAAGGTCAGCATGTGCTGATTGACGCGATGGCTCAATGTCCTGATCACGTTGTGGCGCTGCTGGTGGGAGATGCTCTGTTTGGTGAGCAAGACTATCAGGTGCAGCTGCGCTGGCAGGTGGCGGAGTGCGGGCTACAGGATCGGGTGCATTTTTTAGGGTTTCGCGACGATGTTCCGCAGCTAATGTCGGCTTGCGATCTGGTGACGCATACTTCCATCTTGCCTGAACCAGCCTCGCGCGTGCTGGTTGAGTCGCTGCTGTTGGGGAAGCCATTAGTCACGGTGCAGGGCGGCGGTTCAGATGAGCTGGTGCTGCATGGCGAAACAGGCTGGCTGATTCCATCTAGCGATCCGCAGCGGCTAGCTGAGATGATTCAGTACTGTGTAGAAACCCCAGACCAAATGCAGAGCGTTGCTCAACAGGGCAAACGCGACGCGACAGATCGGTTTAATCTGAGCAATTTTCAGCAGAATATTCAGCAAATTTTGCAGCAAATATATTAATTAATTTCATTAGGAGATTTGTCTAATGTCTCTAGTTCACGCTGATACTGATACTTTCACATGTTCTCAAACAACTTCTCAAACAAATTCTCAAGCAACCAAGCTGCCACTGTCGGTCGTAATTTTAACTAAGAACGAAGAGGCTTTCATTGAGCGCTGTTTAGCCAGCGTTAGCTGGGCAGATGAGCAGATTGTGCTCGACTCCGGCAGCAGTGACCGCACCAGAGAAATTGCGGCGGCGCTGGGTGCCAACGTGCATGAGCAGGCATGGCTGGGTTGGTCTGCCCAGCGCAGCAAGGCAATTTCTCTGGCTCAGCATGACTGGGTGTTTGTCCTAGAGGCCGATGAAGTTGTCACGCCTGAGTTGGCGGCTGCAATTCAAACGGTCATGTGTCAGCCCCGCCATAACGAAGATGGCTACGCAATCGATCGCCGCAATGACTTTCACGGTGTTCTCTTACCCAACGTCAAACGGCGCAGCAAGTTGATCAACTGTGTGCGCCTATTTAACCGTTGCTACAGCGCCTACGATGCAACGATGGTAGTGCATGAGGAAGTCTGCTTTCCCGGTAAAGCGATCCCGCTGTCGGGTATATTGCTGCACTGGCGCGGCTGGAAAATTGACGACCAAATTTCTGCCCTCAACCGCTACGCCACGATTGAAGCCGAGGTGCTCTACAATCAGGGACATCGGGCGAACAGTCTGTCGATTATTTTGAGGCCGATCCTGCGATTTTTGTGGTGCTACATCGCCAAGGGCTGCTTCCGCAAAGGTATTCAGGGATTGAACTACTCCATGATCAGAGCCATTAGCGAGTATGTTCGCTATGCCAAGCTCTGGGAGATGGAGCATATTCCCCAGCCGATTATTCATCCACCTGAACAAGCGAACGGTTAGCTCAACGCCTCTAAGTTTATCTAACCATCACCACCCGGCCAATTTACAAATATTGTACCGATGAAAATACTATTCCTCGACCAGACAGGCCAGATTGGCGGTGCTGAACTTTCGCTGCTGGATCTTCTAAAACCATTTAGAGCAGATTGCCTTGTAGCTCTATTTAAAGATGGGCCATTCAAAGATCTGTTAGAACAGCATCAAGTTTCAGTACAGATACTCTCCAACCGATCCCTATCGGTTTCAAAAGACAGCAGCTTTTTGCAGGGACTCAGCAGTAGCTTTCAGCTTCTGCCGCTGATTGCTCAGACAGCTCAGCTGAGCCGCCGCTTTGATCTGATCTATGCCAATACCCAGAAGGCTTTGGTGATTGGGGCAATGGCTAGCTATCTGAGCCGCCGCCCTTTGATTTACCATCTGCGAGATATCATTTCACCTGATCACTTTAGTGCAACCAATCGTAGTCTAATTATCAATCTGGCGAATCGTTTTGCGTCGCTGGTCATTGCCAACTCTCAGGCTAGTCAAGCTGCATTTGTGGCTGCTGGAGGTCATCAGGAAATTACTAAAGTTGTCTATAACGGATTTCAGCCTGAGCTGTATCAATATAGTTCGGCTAATCGCTCTGAGTTAAGACAGCAGCTAGGTTTGGATACTCAATTTGTAGTAGGACATTTCAGCCGGATATCTCCCTGGAAAGGTCAGCATGTGTTAATTGAGGCGCTGCAATATTGCTCGGAGGATGTGACGGCAATACTCGTTGGCGACGCTCTGTTTGGTGAAGACCAGTATGTTAACCAATTACATCAGCGCATCAACGAGCTGAAGTTAGGCAATCGCGTTCAAACGCTGGGCTTTCGCTCGGATGTGGCTGAGTTAATGTCGGCAAGCGACCTGATTGCCCACACCTCTACCTCACCCGAACCGTTTGGGCGAATTATTGTTGAGGCCATGCTCTGCCGTCGCCCGGTGATTGCCGCTGCGGCTGGCGGAGTCGTCGAAATTGTTAAACATGGCAAAACGGGCTGGCTGTCCCCGCCTGAAGATTCCCGCAAACTCGCAGAGTTAATTATGAGCTGCCGCAACCATCCAGAGCAGTCTGCCAGGATTGCCAATCAAGCTCAAGTTGAAGTGAGTCAGCGGTTTCATATCGATACCATACGTCAACAGGTTAGATACCTCTTACAGCAAGTGCTTCACTGCAAAGAATCGGGACAGCATATCCCCTATCGACTGGCTGAGTAACCCTGCTTTATCCACTCTTGATCCGCAGGTTTGTACAATCTACATTGCCTCCCAAGTGGTTCAACGCTCTGCGGAAAAATCTAAACGCCAATCTGCTGCGGGAACGCATAGCTAGCAAGCCATCACAAAACTGCTGAGGCAGGCGTTCAACCTGCCGATTCGCTTCAGCCAGATCACTCAGCGCGGTAGGTTTTTGGTGGGTTTTTGCGCCAGTTCTCCTGCTCTTTCAAGTCAGCCACTAGCCCTGCCCAATATGCCATCGACCGCAGCACTGCTGCGCCTTATCTGTCCCTGAGAGGCAGGGCAAGACAGGGCGAGTTCTTTCACGTCGAGCTGGATGCGGCTAGTTTGGCTGACCTGGGTTGATGTTTGCATTGAATTTCGTTGAATTTCGAGACTCTTTAACAGATTTAAGCTGCATTTTGGCTGCATTAAGGCAGCATAGTTTGTGCTAGCACCAGAATCTTGCCTGCTCAGCACATATTTTATATTTATAGATTTAAGTAGATGGTGCAAACAAGCCCCTTGGTAGGCCATAGCATAGAATGATCAAGCCCTCGGCTTCGCCAAGAGTACTTTGCCAGCGGCTCGTCTGACTCGATTGACAGGCACAATTGGAAATCTTCCTGCTGTTGCGAGCATCCTGTGCAATCTAGCCTGTAGCATGAGAAGAAATAACGCTGACATTGATGAGTAATCTCGATGACGACTATAGAGTGCTTGACTTAGAGCCTGGTGCCTCGCTAGAAGAGGTGAACCAGGCTTACAAGGACTTGGCGTTTGTTTGGCATCCCGACCGCTTGCCCAAGGATAATCTCCGCCTTCAGGAAAAAGCCCAGAAGAAATTAAAAGAGCTTAACCAAGCTCGTGATCGGCTGCGGAAGCTCCAGAGCAGCCCGCCCGCCGCTAAGACTAACGCTAAAACCAGCGCCACCAGCACTAGAGCTAACCGTGAGCCGCATTCTCGTTCAGAAACCCGCCCAGCTAGTTCAGACTATCGCAGCTCCGACTATCGCACGCCGCCACCCCGCTACCAGAGCTATCAGCCGCCGCCGCGCCACGCTAGCAACTACAGCAGTTCTAGTTCCAGCAGCTACGGCGGCTACAGCAGCTATCAGTCGCCCCACTCAGCCAGCGATCGGCAGAGCGAGAGAAGCAGCGAAAATAGCTCGGTGCGGCGCTCAGAGAGCTATCGAGCCGCCGCGCCCACCCCAACGGTGAGTCCCCGCAGCCAGCCGGACATGAGCGGCACAAACCTGAGCGGAGCCGATCTGCACGAGAAGGATCTCTCCAACCGCAATTTGAGCAACGCCAACCTCAGCAACGCCAATCTCAGCGATGCCTTTTTGCACAAGGTCAACTTCTCAGGAGCCGACCTCAGCGGAGCCAATCTGTTTCGAGCCAATCTGCTAGAAGCCAATCTTGCCCAGGCCAACCTGCAAGGTGCCAACCTAATTGGAGCCGATTTGAGCGGCGCAGATCTGCGGGGAGCCAACCTGCAAGGCGCGCGCATCGGGGTTTCTGACCGGCTGATGGTGAAGCTAACGGGCGCGAAGCTAACCGGCCTGGTTATGCCCGATGGCTCGATTCATACTTAGGTGATTTTGCGGTAACTTTGCTCAGACTGGATTTTTGGAATCAAATCTACGTGATTACACCGAAGCTTTATAGAGTTTAGTGTCAAAAGTTTAGATGAGTGTTATAGCCTCATCGGCTGCTGCGCCCCTCTGCGCTGATTGGCTCAGCTTCAAAAAACCTTTGAATGTCGCTTTGAACAAGAGTTTACGCTAAATCTAGCTCTGCTTAACGCCTCAGCATGGGTAGATTCAGCTCGCAGAGGCTCTAAGTATTTTCCTGATCTCTGTATTATCCACAACAGTTTTTATGCTATTCTGTACGGTATCTTCATATTTACGTTACGAAGACCTTACAAGCGGCTGACCTAGACATCTGCTCTAAACATCTGCGCTGCCTGTCTTGCCCTCTCAATGCGGGATCTATGTTGAATCAGGAAGGAAACTGGAGATGACTGTTCAGGTCGATTTCGAGTATGTCAAGGACTGTAATCACAGCTCATATGCATCTGTTCAGACCGCTCTCTTTCAAACAATTCCGCCAGAGCGCATGGGCTTGCAGGGTGAATACGACCATCACGGCTTGGCCAAACGGGTCAGTATGGTCATTCGACAGCACTGCGCTGAGGAGACGGCTGGCAGTCTCCGCATTACGCAACGTGGAGCCGTTGTGGTGCTCACAGGCAAAATCGCAAACCAGCGGCTGCTGATCAAGCTGGTCAACTTGGCGATGTCTGTGACCGGAGCGGCAGATGTTGAGGTGAACGGGGTCAGCATTGGGGACAGCCTCAAATGCTACCTAGAGATCAAGCCCTGCCCGGACTTGCTGCTTCAGCTCCAGCCGCTCGTCGAGTCTTGAGAAGTTAGACCGGTGAGCCTGAGCTAAGCTCAGGGCATCTGAACCAGGGCTATCGCAGCCTGCTCCGGCGATAGCTCAGCCAGCTTCTGCGAGATGGCCGGATTGTAGATCCGCAGGTAGTTCCAGTAGTTTCCCAAGACAAACTCAACGTAGCCGCGCGTTTCTGGATAGGGAATCTGCTCCACAAAGCGATCGATATCGCTGGTATCGTACTTTTGAATCCACTCAGCCACCTTGGCCGGCCCCGCATTGTAGCTCGCGACCGCAAAGACTGAGTTGTTGTCATACTCTCGATGCGTAAAGTCCAGATACCAGGTGCCGAGGTTCACGTTGTCCTCTGGCTGCGTCAGGTCGTACTGCTTCAGGTTAATTTGACCTGCCACCCAGTCGGCTGTTTCGGGGATCACCTGCATCAGCCCCATCGCGCCTGCGCTGGACTCAATCTTGGGTTCAAATCGCGACTCTTGGCGAATCAGCGCTGTTACCAGCATTGGGTTGAGGCTGCGCTTTTGCGCCCACTGCTCAATAGTTTGCACAAACGGGAACGGATAGAGCGACTGCCAGTAGCTCGCCTGCTTCCGCAGCGTTTTGTAGGCGGCTTGCTCGTCAGCAGGCTCGCGCCAGGAGAGGCTAGAGAGCATAAAAATGCCGTCTAGATTATCTCCCATGCCCAGACGCAGCAGCCCGTCTGTAAACTGCTCGGCCACCGTTGGCTTAAGGCGATTGGTAAACTCTACCTGCCAGAGCGCCCAGGCATCCTGGTTCTGCCCCAGCTTGTAGAGTTCGCGCAGCGCCTCAGAGCCAGCTGGCAGATCGGAGCGGCTCTGGGGGGTGACAATACTGGGCATCTTTTGGCGAATGGTCGAAAAATCTCCCACATCCCAGTCCAGCAGCGAGGCCGCCCGCCATGCGTAGTAAGAGTCCGGATAGCGGCTGAGCGTATATTTGAACGCATCCTGCGACTGCGGCGGCTGTTCGAGCGCTGCCGCCCATTTGCCAATCCAAAAAGCTGCCTGGGGAGCCACCTCGCTGTCAGGATTTTGCTCGACAATCTGCTTTGCCCAAGCCCAGGCTCCGTTGAGATCGCCCTGCTTGTCGAGCACCTCAGCCTGCTGCCAGCGGATTTCTGCTGCGGTATCTGATTTGCCATGCTGCTCCAACACGGTTTGGCGCAGTTGCAGCGCGGTAGTGGGGTCGCCTTGCTTTTGCAGAATTTTCGACTTTGCCAGCAGCGCTTCGGGAGCCTGCTCTGGAAAGCGCTCAATCGCCTGGTCAAGATTGCTGAAGGCTCCTTCTGGCTTGTCGGCTAAATCAGCCAGCCGCAGCAGCGCCAGCCCCGTCTCTTTTTCCTTGGGAAATGCCTGCACCAGCGACCGGTAGCCCTGCTCAGCATCGTCGAGCCGTCCTCCAAGCTGCGCGCCTCTCGCTGCTCGGTAGAGGTTGAAGGCCGAGGGCGGCGCTTTGCTGTAGGCATCGCCTGCGCTGCCATAAAAGCCGTTTTCCCAGAAGGCAAAGCCAATGTCCTGCCAGTTTTCTGGCTTCAGCTGCGAACCGTAGTCTTTTTTGATCCGGTTGAGAATCTCTGGAATATTCTCTAGGTTGATGCCGTGCCGAGATAGCAGCAGCAGCAGATCGAGCTGCTTGGGGTTTTTCTCTAGGCGCGCCTGAGCAATTTGCAGCGACCGAGGATGTGCCGGAAACTGAGCGAGCACCTGATCCCAAGATTTGCTGTCCTGCTTGCCCAGCTGATAGAGCGCTTCGGCGCTGACGGGCGACTGCGGATACTGCTTCAGCAAATGCTGCCAGGTTTTCTGAGCGGCTCGGTCGTCGCCGCTGGCGGTTTGCGCCCCTGCTCGCTTGGCTAAGATCTGCGGAGCCAGCGTTGGATAGTCGGTTTCGAGTCCAGCGAGCAGGGGCAGCGCCTGACCGCCATGATCTTGGTTGATCAGGTCGGTTGCCAGCAGATAGCGCGCCCGGACGCGATCTGTCGCCTGCTCGCTACTGACAATATTTTGGAGCAGGTCGGCGCGTTCGCTCGCGGGCAGATCGACCAGCGGTGCAACCAGAGAGTCGGTCTGAGCCAGATTTAAGTCTGCCGGGATCTCCTCCTGGGCAAACCATTGGCCAATCAGCGGCAGCTGTCCCAATAGCCCGCTAAAAATCAGCACTGAGGCAGCAGTTGCCAGCACCAAAGCCAGCCAGAAAAATCGCTTGCGTTTGATCATCACTCGATTGAGTCGGGGGTGTGAGCCGCGTTTGGCTACTGGGTGAGCTGCTGTCGGGAGCCGATTGGCATCAGGGTTGGGGGCATCAGGGTTGGGGGCATCAGACAAACTCGTCGCCTGCTGTCTTGAGCCTAGCTGTCTTGAACCTTGCTGTCTTGAACCCGATTGAGAGGACTTCTTCAAAGGCATAGTAAACCTGACCTAACGCACTCAGCAACCTGATATAAACCTGCCGCATCCCTAGCCTGTATTCTAAACCGACAGTCTAAACCGACATTCTGAACCGACATTCTGAACCGATTGATTCAGCTATGCATAATACCGCCTCTGCTCAAAAATGGGCGGCAAAAATGGGCGGCAATCCCGTGATTCTTCGGCCAGCTTTGAGCAAATTACGCAATACTAAAAGCTAACTGTAAAAGATTGGGCTGAAAGTCACATGGATCTGCGAGGGATAGAAACGTCAAGTTTGGCTTGGACAGGCGACTGTTTGGTGATTGGGCTATTTGAAAATGCGGTCGAACTCACCGGCGACTGGTCTGCACTTGACGAGCAGCTGGCGGGCACGCTGGCTGAGCTAATTGAGGAAGCAGAGTTTAAGGGCAAAGAGGGCAGCAGCGCTGTGGCCAGAGTCGGCGGCGGCAGCAGCATTCGCAAAATTGCTGTCGTGGGGCTGGGCAAGTCGGAGTCCCTAAAGCTAGACGGCCTGCGACGGGCGGCAGCAGCAGCGATTCGGCTCGCCAAAAAAGAAAAATCCAAAACGCTGGGCTTGGCGCTGCCGCTCTGGCAGGAAGATGCGGCCAGCACTGCTCAGGCGCTGACGGAGGGCATTGAGCTAACCCTGCACCAAGATAGCCGCTTCAAGTCGGAGAGCGAGGACAAGGGCAGCAAGCTAGAGCGGGTGGATCTGCTGAATGTGGGCGGGCAGGAAGCTGCAATCACCCGCGCCCGCCAAATTTGCCTCGGCGTGACGCTGGCTCGCGAGCTGGTGTCGGCGCCCGCCAATATTGTCAATCCGCTGACGATGGCCGCAGCTGCCGAAGCGATTGCTAATGAATATGGCCTAGAGATTCAGATCTTGGAGCAGGCTGACTGCGAAAAGCTGGGCATGGGCGCTTTTTTGGGCGTGGCTCAAGCGTCGGATCTGCCGCCCAAGTTCATTCACCTGATCTATCGACCTGCCGAAACGCCGCGCAAAAAAGTGGCGATTGTTGGCAAGGGACTCACGTTTGACAGCGGCGGTCTGAATATTAAGGGCACAGGCAGCGGCATCGAAATGATGAAGACTGACATGGGCGGCGCGGCGGCAATGCTGGGTGCGGCTAAGGCAATTGGCGGACTCAAGCCGGATGTCGAGGTGCATTTTATCAGCGCTGTCACTGAAAATATGATCAGCGGTCATGCCATGCATCCCGGCGATATTTTGACAGCCTCCAACGGCAAAACGATTGAGGTGAACAATACTGACGCGGAAGGGCGACTCACCTTGGCCGATGCGCTGGTCTATGCTGACAAGCTGGGTTTAGATGCCATTGTTGATTTGGCGACGCTGACCGGAGCCTGCATTGTAGCGCTGGGTGACAGTATGGCTGGACTCTGGACTGCCGACGACAGCTTGGCTGAGCAAATTATGACGGCTGCTGAAGCCGCTGGTGAAAAGTTCTGGCGGATGCCGATGGAAGAGAAATACTTTGACGGACTCAAGTCGGTTGTGGCTGACATGAAAAACACGGGCCCGCGTGCTGGGGGAGCCATTACTGCCGCGCTGTTCTTGAAGCAGTTTGTCAAAGAAACGCCCTGGGCGCATTTGGATGTGGCTGGCCCGGTCTGGACGGATAAGGAAAGCGGCTACAACAACGCAGGCGGCACGGGCTATCCGGTCAGAACGCTGGTGAACTGGGCGCTGAGCTGATCGTCCATCGGGTCAAAGACCGTGACTTGCAGTAGTTTACTTTCAAAAAATCTGAGTCATCGGGCTGCTAAAGCCTGGTAGCAAGGGGGAACTGATGCTGTCGCGCTCAAGCAGGGTGGCGACGAGCTGGAGTTGGGCGGCTTGACGACGATAAATTTCTAGGGTTTTGAGCTGCCAGTTAACGATCCAGTATTCTTGAACGCCATGCAGCGAGTAGAGCTTGAGGTTGACTTCTTTGTTTCGCTGCTCGTTCAGTTCGCCGGGTGAGAGGACTTCGATGACTAATTCTGGGGCAATCGTCAGGTGCCCTGCTTCGTCAAGGCCGTTAGCAAGACGCTCTTGGCTGATCCAAACGACATCGGGAATGACGGCATCGGTGGGGGTGAAAATCACGCCGGGGGCTTGAAAGGCACTTCCTAGTCCGGTTCCTCAGACCAGGCTTCTAAGCGCATATGCAGTTTGCCTGCGGTGCCCTGATGGCGAATATGCGGAGCACGGGTCACAAACAGTTCTCCATCAATAATTTCGTAGCGTTTCCAGCCGCCATCATCCGGCATGGCATCAAGATCACGAGTTGTCCAGCGGATTGAGTTGGAAACCATCGGATTTATCGCTGCGCTTGTCTTTCGTTCACTCAGAAGAATTCGGCAATGTATGTCCCCCATCGATCCGGTTTTCGATTGAGTGTTCCTAATATAGCAAGTGAGCCGGACAACTCTTCGGCGAACCTACCAAGATATCCGGCTCTGTTTTATTTTCGGATAGAGCTACATCACAGGAACAGACTGGACTCCTTGATATACGCCCGGTCGAATCCCTCCGACCAGTTCTGACAATCTAGAAGTCCTCAGGCAAGACCGCTTTTGACCGGACGTCGATTGCTGCTGCAACGCTAGCTAAAACGCTAACAGAGCAAGTTGCGCTGATTGCAATTCCTCGGCGGCGGCGGCAATGCCATTGTCATGCGTTGTCATCTTGTTGTGAGGTGTTGCACTGCGGCTGATGCGGCGCGGCTGGCAGAATGGGAGTTTCACAATGCGGTGCTGGCGATGAAGGAAGTGGTGAAGGGGCAGTTTGGCTCGGACAGCGATGAAGCGCAGTCGATTGGGCTGAAGAAGAAGTCTGACCGCAAGCGCCCGACTCGTCAGAGAATGGTGGCTGTGGCAGGCTAGTCTAAGCCCAAAGCCTGCCCCCTCACGCCCTCTACAACTACCGCAGCAGCAGCGTCATGTAGCGTCCGTTGGCAGACGGTGCTGGCATCAGCGGCGAGAACTGGCTGCGGTCGCTAATCATCTCCTTAACGTACATTTCGCTGATGATGTGGTTGACCTGCTCGCGGCTTCCCACAATCCAAACCTGCGCTCTATCGCCATGCGGATTTCTCAGCAGTTC
>JAHHHV010000089.1 GCA_019359155.1 Pegethrix bostrychoides GSE-TBD4-15B | reverse complement strand
GCATGGCTAAGATGGGTTTGTAGTTATTCTCACCTTAGTTCAAACTCGACCTCCCGTTCTACTTGGCTTTCAGGCTTCTCTAGTTTTGTCAGTCAAGCAGGCATAAAACCAAAAACGATTATTTCATTGAGATGCTTCAAGAGATTAAAAATTGGGGGGTTGAGCCTGAGTGGGTCACAGGCGATAGCTGGTATTCCAGTTTGGCAAACCTGAAGTTCCTCAGAAACGAGGAAGTGGGTTTCCTATTTGGTGTGGCTGACAATCGTAAAGTTTCGCTCGAACTCGCTCAGGAGGTTGAAATACAGAGCTTGACGATTCCTGAATCTGGATTGGTGGTGTATCTTAAAAAGTTTGGCTGGATGAAGCTGTTTTCTAAGGACTTCAAAAACGAAGCCCGATATTACATGCCGTTCCTGCCCGAATTAGAGGCACTGAAGCCCGTGACTCGTGAGAGTTTCAAACAAGTCCATGAGCGTCATTAGCAAATCGAGAGTTTTCATCGAGTCATCAAACAGGTTTGTAATATTGAGCGCTTTCAAGTGCGAGACAACCAAGCCATTTACAATCATTTCTTTTGTGCACTGAGGGCGTTTGGCAAGCTGCAACCGATGTGAATTGAGGGATTGATTGACAACCTCTATCAGGTGTCGAGGCAATTATTCATCCCGGTGATTCGACAATTCATCTTGAATCTTCCAGAACCCGCTTCAGTGCGACAACTCACATCACTCTATTTCTGTCAATGCGTAAGTCCTAGATCTAATGAACTAATCAATCGAGGCACAAACCCATGGTCTTTCGACCCGAACTCATTGATGAGCTGCTCAAAGACTATCGCAACCCCGAAGACCTGATGGGCAAGGGCGGCATCTTCAAGCAATTGACCAAAGCGCTGATAGAGTGATGGTTGAGCGCAGAGCTGGGCAGTTATCTGGCCCAAGAAAAGGCAGAATCAGCACCAGAACGCCCTAAGAATGGCCGCAACGGACACAGCAGAAAAACAATCCGGGGCGAGTTTGGCAAAACCGAGATCGGTATCGTCCGTGACTGAAACGGGAGCTTGCTTAAATCTGCCTGTTTTATCTGTCTCTAAACTGCGACTTGATTCACCTGACCTAGCAAATCCCGCAGCAGTTCGCCCTCGATCACTTCAGTGTCTAGCAGCTTAGCGGTAATTGTTTCCAGCAGTTCACGGTTAGCGTTGAGGATATCTAGCGCTTTCTGGTGCGCCGCTTCTACAATGCCCTTCACCTCCTGATCAATCGCCTCTGCCGTTTGCGGGCTAACCATGCGGCGCGGGTTCATGCCCTCATTGCCCAGGAAGTTATTCTGCTGTCCCTGCTGATAGGCCAGCGGTCCCAGCACTTTGCTCATGCCGTAGGTCGTCACCATCCGCTCAGCTAGGTCAGTGGCACGCTGGAGATCGTTGGATGCGCCGGTCGTAATACTGCCAAAGACAACTTCTTCGGCCGAGCGTCCACCTAGCAGCGTGGCAATCTGGCCGTTTAGCTCAGCCTCGCTCAGCAGGAATCGATCCTCGGTGGGTAGCTGTAGCGTGTAGCCGAGTGCCGCCATGCCGCGTGGCACAATCGAAATCTTCTCGACCCGACCGTTGCTCTCCATCAGCGCTCCCACCAGCGCATGCCCAACTTCGTGATAGGCGACAATTTTCTTCTCTTTCTCGTTCAGCACCCGGCTTTTCTTCTCCAGTCCGGCCACTACCCGCTCAATTGCCTCGTTGAAGTCTTCCTGCGCCACGGCTTCCCGGCCATTGCGAGCTGCCAGCAGCGCCGCCTCATTCACCAAGTTGGCCAGATCCGCACCTGCAAAGCCAGGGGTGCGCGTTGCAATCGCCTTCAGGTCAATATCTGCACCCAGCTTCACCGCCTTAGAATGCACCTCTAAAATGGCGAGTCTGCCGCTCAGGTCAGGCCGATCAACTAAAACCTGGCGGTCAAAGCGACCTGGACGCAATAAAGCTGCATCCAGGCTTTCGGGGCGGTTGGTCGCGGCCAGCACAATTACAGTTTTGTCGTCTGCACCAAAGCCGTCCATTTCGGTGAGGAGCTGGTTGAGAGTTTGCTCGCGCTCGTCGTTGCCACCATAGAAGCCGCCCGAAGCCCGCGACTTGCCGATTGCGTCCAGCTCGTCGATGAAGATAATGCAGGGAGCCTGCTTTTTGGCCTGTTCAAACAGGTCGCGCACCCGCGATGAGCCAACGCCTACAAACATTTCCACGAATTCGGAGCCAGAGATGCTGAAGAACGGCACGCCTGCTTCGCCCGCGACTGCTTTGGCCAAGAGCGTTTTTCCTGTTCCCGGTGGCCCAATCAACAGCACGCCTCTGGGGATTTTGGCTCCGATCTGCGTAAACTTCTGCGGCGTTTTCAGAAACTCGACGATTTCAACCAGCTCAGTCTTGGCTTCCTCAACCCCGGCCACGTCAGCAAAGGTGACTTTACCAGAGTCGCTTTCGACATAGACTTTGGCCTTGCTTTTACCAATCGACAGAACGCCCTGCGCCCCGTTGCCTCGATTGAGGAAGAGTTGCCAGATGCCGACAAAAATTAGCGGCGGAATCACCCAGCCCAGCAGGCTAGTAATCCAGCGGTTTTTGGGCGGCGGCGGTGCGGCAAACTCCACGCCTTTTTCTTCGAGTAGCTTCGGCAGCTCCAGATCAAAGACTGGGGTCGTGATGAAGGTCTGCACCGCGCCATCAGCTTCAGGCTTGAGCTGGTAGCGGATTTCGTTCTGTCCCACCGAAACGCGCTCCACCTCCATGTCCTGCACTTGGTCAATGAACAGGCTGTAGGGCACACGCGGAATCGGCGTGCCAAATAACGTTGGAGCAAAAATATTGACGAGCAGCAGCAGCCCAGAGATGAGTAACAAAATATTGCCAAACTGCCGGGAGCGGGGCGCTTGGGGTTGATCTTTAATTGCCATAGGTCAAATTATTGTTCAGATTGTCGGATAGAGAGTGGGCAAGTCAACATGGCTTTGAATGGCTCTGAATAGCTCTGAATCTTTACAAAGCTGGCAGAGACTACCTCTCTAAGATCTTAGATTAAGAAACTTTAATCAACTGAACAAAAGGATGAACTGTCGGTTGGCGGTCACCCAATCGCTTGAGAAAAATGCAGCTCAAAAACCAGCTCAGAAAAAATATTAACTAAATATTAACTAGAGTGGAGATCGAGAAGCTTAGGCGTGCTCCGGAAATCGCGCTCCAGACGGGCAGCCGCTGATCACAGCGTCAAGCAGTTTCCATCCATTCAAACACCTGATTGAGCTGCTGCAAGGTAATGAGACCGTACTGCCAGAGGATAATCGGCAGCCAGCTTGACTCTGACTCATGCTGCTTCAGCGCCAGCGCGATTGCCGAGGCCGGAACAGCTAAATCTTCCTCCAAAAATCGAATCAACTTAGATTGTCCAGTTGAGTTTGTCATGACGATTTGTTCTATAGGATGAATGTAACAGATTATTCTTAACTTTTGTGAAGTTGTTTTCAGAATTAATTGAAGGCAATTATAGCGATTTTTAGGTGCGTTGTGCGGCACTATGGCTGAGAGCGTCACTAGACTTAACCCCAGACTTAACTATTGATACAGACTGGTTTGCTCGAGCTGAGCCTAGAGCAGAATTTTGGGGTGGGTGGGCTGCAAAGGTACTAGGCTGAGCGTGAGAGGATGGCCTGCTAATATGAGAGCCAACTGAGAGCAAAATGAGAAAAATCTAGAGATGAGCCGACTGCCTCAAATAGTCAGCTATAATGTCCAGCCTTGGAGGGTTACTCCAAATTTAGACACTTAACGCACACTCAACGCATATTTAACGCACAGATTAGACAGCATTTTAGACAGCATTCTGGCTCAGCCTTGAATCACAGGGAATCACAGGACTTTACGTTTATGCCCAGCCTGTCTAGCAAAATTGAAGCTATTCTTTATCTCAAGGCTCAGCCGTTGAGTCTGGCTCAGATTGCTGAGTATGCCAACTGCGAGCGAGCGTCCGTGACAGCCGCCCTGCTGGATCTGATGGCTGACTACGCGCATCGCGACGGGGCGCTAGAGGTGATCCAAACGTCAGACGGCTACTGTATGCAGCTGCGGGAGTCGTTTCATGACTTGATCCAGCAGCTGATTCCGGTAGACTTGGGTGTGGGGGCGCTGCGGACGCTGGCCGCGATTGCCCTCAAAGGCTCAATCAGTCAGCCTCAGCTTGTGGAGCTGCGCGGCTCTGGGGTGTATCAGCATGTGCCTGAACTGGTGGGGCTAGGATTTGTCAGGAAACGTCGTCAGGCCGATGGCCGCTCCTATTGGCTACAGGTGACGGAGAAGTTCTATCAGTATTTTCAAGTTGATCAGCTGCCGCAGCCGTTTGCTGCGGCTGACTCAGGTAGAGCTTTGCCGCCTAAAGATTTAGAACCAGAGGATTTAGAACCAGATCTGGCTCTAGAAGCCTCACTGCCTTGATTTATCCGTTTTTGGGCATTGCGTCAGTTTGGGACAGTAGGGGCATTTGCGGCGGTTTGGTGGCCTGATCACAGGATCTAGCCGCACGATAAAGCTATAAATGTCACAATAGGCAAAGCAACGAATGTAAACCTTGCGTTTTTAAGGTGACTATGGTGTTTAACCCTGACAACTTTGATTTTTTCGGTGGTGACACTGAGGAGGGTCAGGCCAATCCGCTGTTGAAATATCTCCAACATCAGTCTCCGGAGGTTTTGGCAAGAGTCGCCAAATCAGTCAGCCCGGAGATTCGGCAGATCATTTCTCAAAACGTGCAGGGCTTGGTGGGCGTACTGCCGTCAGAAGCCTTCAACGTGCAAATTACTACCGACCGGGAAAATCTGGCAGGGCTGCTAGCCTCCGCAATGATGACGGGCTACTTTCTCAGCCGCATGGAGCAGCGGATGGAGCTAGAGGCCAGCATTCGAGGCACGGTTGCGTTTGGCATCGATCTGGGCGAAGAAGCCAAATCCCCGGAGCGCTCCTCGGAACATGCCTCAGACTGAAGATTATCTAAGGCAACCTGCTTAAAACAGCCTGGAGCAGCCGCTATTCGCCTTCGCCCTGCTGAGTGGGAAGAGCTACCGGACGAATCTGCAAGGTTTTGACCTCATCCCGACGGCGGATGGCGAGAGAGAGTGGCTCACCAATCTCTACGGTTTCAATTTTCTCCTGTAGCTCAGAGGCTGTTGTCACTTCGGTGTTGTTGAGCTTGAGGATTACGTCTCCCTGCTTCAGTCCCGCTGCCTCCGCAGGCGCACCATCAATCACCTGAATAATCAGTACACCCCGGTCGCTGCTGATAGTTAGCCCGGTGTCAGGATCTTCGTTAATCTGCTGCCGCAGTTCGGGCGTTAGATCGACCATTTGGATGCCTAGATAGGGATGTTGGGCTTTGCCGGACTTAAACAGTTCCTGGGCAATTTTCCAGCCGGTATCAATCGGGATGGCAAACCCTAGCCCCTGTGCGTCAGCCCGGATGGCCGTGTTGATGCCAATCACTTCGCCCTGGCCGTTGAGCAATGGCCCGCCTGAGTTGCCGGGGTTGATGGCCGCATCGGTCTGGATGAACTGAACGCGCCGGTCAGGAATGCCCACCTGTGAGCTAGAGCGGCCAATCGCGCTGACGATGCCTGCTGTCACGGTGTTGTCGAGACCCAACGGATTGCCAATTGCAATCGCCCATTCTCCTGGCGCAATCTGCTTCGACTTGCTAAGGCTGACCGTCGGCAGTCCGGCGGCTGCAACCTTGATTGCGGCGACATCGGTGACTGGATCAATGCCGACGACTCTGCCTTCTAGCACTCGCCCATCTTTGAGCGTTACATTCACGGTATCGGCGCGCTCTACCACATGTGCGTTGGTAATCACATGCCCGTCAGCGCTGACAATGAACCCGGAGCCTGTGCCCTGCTCAACTCGATCCTCAAACTGCCGCAGCTGATTTTCGCCGAAGAATCGCTTCAAAATTGGATTCTCTGAGTCCAACGCATTAGCGACCTTGCGCGAGGCATCAATCCGCACGACAGCCGGCCCAACCCGCTCAACTGCTTTGACAATGAAGTTGGGGCTGACGGGCTGGCTGGACTGAGGGGCGACGGCTGGAATCTGATAGGTGGCGGGCAGAGAATTGCTGATGCGCTGCTGCGGTGTCTGCAAAGAGCGAGTGCCTGCCCAGCCGATGCCTCCCCCTGCCACCAGCAGAGTTGTGTAGAGCAGAATTTGCCGACTTGAAGCCATAGTCTTTGCAATAGAGCGATGTAAAGCAGGGGTCAATCGGGAGTTGATTAGAATGATTTGAGTGATTTGGGCGCGTGCAAAGCCTGTAGAAGCTGTCAAAAACCTGTCAAAACACCTATTAGGTGGCACAAGTCAAGATCTAGAATTTAAGCAAAGGCGAATTGCGGCTATGGACGGCAAGAGATCTCAACCAAATGGGCGACTCAACCAGAGGCTAAACAGCCCCTGTCTCTGGCCAGTGGGCAGACTGCTGGCCACATTCATTTTAGCGGGTTTCTGGTTGGGAGAGCCTGCCATCGCTCAGTCTGATTCTGTTCCGGCTCCGGCCTCAACTTCGACTTGCCCGACTCCTGCCCTCTCACGGGTCTTGCGGCATCGGGTTGCAGCCGGTGAGACGCTGGAGAGCATCGCTGAGCAATATAATCTGCTGTCCACCACGCTGATGGGAATGAATCCGGCGCTGCGCCAGGGGGCTGTGCAGCCCAACAGCGAGATTTTAGTACCGCCCTACAACGGCATTCAGGTGACGGTGCCGGCGGGTAAGAGCTGGCGGGATTTGGCGAAACAGTATGGTGTGCGGGCCGATCTGCTGTTTGAGCAAAACGGCTGTCAGTCTGCGCCCACGGTGCTGTTTGTACCCGGCGTGAACTGGTCGCCTGCTCCTGCGCCCACGGCCAACCAGGCTGCCGCCAGCCCAATCAGCCGCTATCCGCTGCCTGAAACTGCCGCGATTTTGCAGGCTTACGGCTGGCAGGTGAATCCGGTCACAAATGCCGTTGAGTTTTACAGCGGGGTGAATCTGGCCGTGCAGTCTCTGACCTCAGTTCTGGCGGCAGGAACTGGAACGGTGGCTTTTGCGGGCGAGCAGAATGGCTCTGGTCTGGTGGTGATTAACCACAGTCAGGGATTGCAAACTCGCTACGCACAGCTCAATACGATTGGGGTGAGGCTGGGTCAGCAGGTTCAGGCGGGAGCGGAGTTGGGGACGGTTGGCGCGGTGGCCGAAACGCCGTTTCTCAACTTCCAGGTGCGCTCAAACTCCCGACTAGGCTGGGTTGCCCAAGATCCGGCGGTCTATCTTCACGAGCTGGGCGTGGGCACTCCGCGACGGTAGGGCTTGCTGAAGGCTGGCGTTACTTTTGGGCAGACTTCAGCGACAGCAGCATTTCGACCTCGGAGATCATTTTGCTGGGCTGCGTTGAGGTAATTGCAATCCCGCGAATCGACTCTAGCGCCGCATTTGCCTCTGCCGATTCAGCTAAGGAGGCGCTAGATTGCGACACCATTTGAGTCTTGTTAAGCAACGGCAGCATCTTCTCAACGTTTAGATAAACATAGCCGAGGTTTTGCTTGGGCAGCGAAGCTGTCGCCGCCTGAAAGCTATCGCTGCGCTCCAAAGATTCCGCAGGTTTTAGCCCCTGATCCGCCGAGCCGCCAATTGTGATCAACAGCGAGTTGTTGTCCAGCCAGCCATGCTGAAGCAGCACGCCCTGTCCCGGAAGGCTCCATTCGGTGACGCTCTGTTTCGGCTGCGTCACGCCCACAAAGCTCTGCTTCGCCAGTCCGTCCAGCTTGTTCAGCGTCGCCTCTGCAGCCTTCCGGTTGCTGGTTTCAAACACCATCCTGCCGCCCATGCCCACCTGCGCGAATATCCCCTGCGTTGCCGGAACCATCCCCAGTGCAAACTCGCCGTCCATCCAGCCAAACAGTTCTTGATCAACATCCAGATTTAGGTAGGTTTTAGCAGCCTGCCGCATGCCGCCCACCGCCAGCTGTGCCTCAGAAGTCGAATTCGCATGCTGGACAATTTGTGCCCAGTATTCGTTGAGAGCATTGCCGCTGACCAACGCCAGCGTCTCGGTCGGGAACTGCGCCACGATTTGGCCAGAGCTAGCTTTGGCGCTGACAGCCATTGCCGAATCGAGATCGGTTTGCGCCTTGAGCCGAACGCCTGCATCGTCAATACCAATCCCGCCCACCACCGACTTCACCTGACTCAACTGCGTCAGCATCGTTGCAGGAACTGGAGTGGGGCTAGCGGCCAGCAGATCCTGCATGGCGGCAGCATAGTCTAGCACATAGAAGCGGGCAACTGAGTTCTGCAAATCTAGCGTTTGGTTGAGCAGCTTGCCCGCACCAGCAGCGAGTGAGGGCTGACCTTGCTGTGTGTCAATGGCGCGCTCTACCGCCGCCAGCTCTGGCGAGGCGATCAGATAATCTTTGAGGACTGCTGTATAGAACTCGTTGCCATCTTGCGTCACGTGATTGACTTCTGTACCCTGGTACTGCTGCTGCGCGAGCGCTGTATCCGGCTGGCCTTCCAGCTTTTTGGCAAAGTTGAGAGCGCTAAGTTTGTCTTTGATGCCGACCACGACCAGCAGATCCGGATCAGAATCGCTGGCAGGATCGGCAGGCGGCATGACGGCGACCATGGCGTTGCCAACCCAAGCGAGATCTTTACGGAGGTCAATCTGGCTGTCCTGCATCGCATCTTGCTGAAGCTTTTCTAGCTCCGTCTGCAAATTTTGGCGAGCGGCAGGCGTGCCGAACTGCTCCAGCTTCGACCAGCTTTGGGCCTCGGTGGAAATGTAGGCTGCCGCATAGGCAGATTGCGGAATCACCTCGGCCAGCGCCACCGGGCTAAAGCTATCTGGAGCAACGCGGCTAAACTGCCAGTAGGCGGCTGCGCCTCCGGCCATGACCGTTGCAACACCTGCCAAAGACAGAACCAACTTGTTTGCAGTCATAAGTTTTGTAAAATTTTGAAAAGTGCCAGGAATAGAGGTAAACGCTAGGGCAGAGCCACTTGAATTTAGGATGCCCAGCTAAGGCTGGATTCACCAGATTCACAGTGCGGACAACTCGCTTGCTCAGGGAAGGCTAGACTGAAGGCTAAACTAGCGGCATCAGCCGTATCCATCGGCTAGTTAAAGCTTCAACAGCCGCATTGCCATTTCCAGAGGATTGGATTCAGACTGAAGCCCACTTGTGCTCAACTGTGCCTACCGTAAAACTGGTCGCCTCTTGGTTTCGCGCCTGAAACATCCGAGTCATGATCAAAGAGCGTCCCGGCGACTCTGACTATGAGCGAGCTACAACCCAACCACAGTCCAACTCAGCCTAAGCTGACAGAGCTAAGAATGATCTGGAGTCCAGTTGTCTATGAGGCGCTGTTTAACGAGGCTACGGATGCCATCTTTTTGGTAGATGCCCAGACGCTTTATACCGTTGATTGCAACCGCCGTGCTGTAGAACTCTATGAGGCTGAGAGCAAACAAGCGCTGATCGCGATCCAGGGGCATCAGCTCCAGCGGCAGCAGTTTACGCCCGTCGAGCTAGAGGAGATTGCTAACACGATTAACCAAACCGGCAGCTGGAGCCAAGAAATTGAATATGTGACGCTCAAGGGCAAAGCCTTTTGGGGACATCTCACGGCCAAGCAATTTGCGGTGGAAGGGCGACTGATTAACATGGTCTGGATTACCGACATCACTGCCCGCAAAACCGCCGAAGTCCAGATTCGCGCCTCGCTACAAGAAAAAGATCTGTTGCTCAAAGAGGTGCACCACCGCGTCAAAAACAACCTGCATATTATCTCCAACCTGCTCGATCTCCAGTCTGATCAAATTACCGAGGAGCGGCTGCTGAACGTGTTTAACGACAGCCAGAATCGGATTCAGGCAATGGCGCTGGTGCATGAGCAGCTCTACCAGGCTCAAGATTTTGGTAAGGTCGAGTTTGGTGACTATATCTATCGGCTAATCAACAATCTCATGTTTTCCTACGGCGACCGGATGCGCTCTATTCATCCGGTTGTTGAAGCTGAACCAACGCTGATTAATATTGAAACTGCTATTCCCTGCGGTCTGTTGATAAACGAGCTGGTGACCAATTCGTTTAAGCATGCGTTCCCAGAAGGCGAATCCGGCGAGATACATATTCAGCTACATCGCGATCAGCGTCAGAAGCTGCATCTGAGAATTTGGGATGACGGCATTGGCCTGCCACCTGAACTGGAATGGCAAAGCTCAACCTCGCTGGGGCTAAAGCTGGTGAAGATTTTGGCTAAGCAGCTCAAGGCCGTGATTAGCTTTGATAAATCCGAACTGGGCGTAGGCACCTCAGTTCGGATCACGTTTGCAGAGCTTCAGCACCGATCTCGCTTTTGAGCCGGAAGGTTTCGCGCAGCTAGCTCAGAACTTTATCGTTTAGATAAGATTTGACTCTGCTGAAATGAACGCTTCTGGAGACTCTGTTCCCTTGGGCAATGTAAGGTTTGATTCGCTGAATTAAAATTTGGGTCAAGCGTAAATGAAGCGGCGGTTTCGATTGATTACTAGGTCGGCTGACTGGCAGGGCAAACAGCTTAAGAGCCAGTCCAATTGCCTGCCTTGCCTTGCGTCGTGGCAACGCTCGACTTCACTGGCTTTAGCTTTGGTGGGCAGCGACAATTGGCTGATTGAAGCTAGCAGCGGTTTCTATAGCCTATTCGGAACGCCGCTTCACCTCTGGGAGATCTGGAACACAGACTGTCTCCCCAACTCAGAGCAGATTATCAAAACTCAGCGCCAGATGCAACGCCAATCGGGCGAGCCTGTCACGGTTGATTTGGTGATTGAGCCCATCCACAGCCAAGGGCAGATCGCTTGGCTGGTGCTGGCAACCCCAGTCGAGGCTCAGAGCGAGCTGCAAGAAAAAGCCGTCTTACTCAAAGAAATTCACCATCGCGTTCGCAATAACCTTCACTTAATCTCCAATCTGCTGGACTTACAGGCCGGAACCGTGAACGACGAGCGGCTCTCTGCCCTGTTTGCCACCACCCAGAACCGGATTCAGGCAATGACGCTGATCCATGAGCAGCTTTACCAGTCAGCTGATTTGGGACGGATCGATTTTGGCGAATACCTGAGACGGCTGACGCTAAACGTGTTTCTCGCCAACAGCAACAATCTAGAATGCGTCACGCCCGTGATCCGAGTTGAGTCTGTCTGGCTAAATTTGGAGACTGCCGTGCCCTGCGGATTGCTGGTCAACGAGCTGCTGGTCAACAGCTTGCAGCACGGCTTCTCAGACGGACAGCTTGGCAAGGTGCAGATTGAGCTGACGCAAGTTAACCAGCAAATCCAGATCAAAATCTGGGATGATGGCGTTGGGCTAGCCGCTGACTTTGACTGGCAGCATCCCGATTCACTGGGGCTGAAGCTGGTACGGATTTTGGCTAAGCAGCTGAAGGCTGAAATCCAGCTAGAGGGCAACAGCGGCACGACGGCCACGCTCAGGTTTGCCGAACTGCAATATCAAACGCGCTTTTGATTCTACTGCCCAAATTCCAGTTGCTCAAACTGTCTATTGCAATTGCGGCATTCTAAATTTCTGCTGCTAGCATGCCGCTATCGGGCGAGCTAAGCCTGTCTAAGTTACCTGTTTAATGACCTGTCTAACTAACAGTGCATCGACAAGGGACATAGATAAGCGGCATCAAGAAATTAGTCTTAGAAAAATCACACCATGCTCAATCCGCTATGACAAACGCTAAGCAGGTTGGTTTAATTCGGCTATCGGCAGCCCAGCTACAGCGTCCAGAACTGCTGGCTGGCCTGGAAACTTGGCTGAAGATGGGGCTGCTTTCGCCCGCGCAAGTCCAGCAGTTTTGCCAGCAGAATTTGGTCTGCGCCTTGGCCGAACAGCCTCTGCCGCTTGCGATATCCAGTAGATCCAGTGACTTTGCAGATGCTGGTTCGGTTCCTGATCCCCCGAACTCAGCTCCGCTACCGCAGCCGTCTGCCAAACCAAGCTGGACTGCCCGAATGCTGCAAGCCTTCATGGCCGAAATTGGCGTGATCTGGCTGCTCTGCCTCGGCGTGTTTATGGTAGTGGTGTCGTCGGGCGTGCTGGCTGCGAGTCAGTGGCAGAGCTTTTCACCGATCGGCCAATACTTGATTCTGTTTACCTACACGTTGGCCTTTGGGGGCGCGGCGGCCTGGGCAAACCGCAGACCCTCGCTGCGGCTGACGGCACGGATGCTGCAAATCGCGACGCTGCTGATTGTGCCCGTCAACTTTTGGATGATGGATAGGCTCAACTGGCAGCAGGGCATTGGCTGGCTGGTGAATCTGTTGGCGGCGGTGATTTTGAGCATCATCACTCGTTTTTTGCTGCCCCAACTCGAAACTCGCTACCGGTTGCCCTTGATTAATACGCTGGGTTTGAGCTGGCTGCACTGGGGCTGGGCAATTGCCGGAATGCCGCTGCTGGCGGTCTATCTGGGCACAGTCGGGACGGCAGCGTTGACCTATCGGCAGACCGAGCTGCGGCGCTCAGAAAATTCTGAGCATCCTGAAGAGTCACCGCTGGCAGTCTCGATGGTGGTGATTGGGCTGGCGACGCTGCTACTGATGGGTCGGGCAGTTTTGGCAGCGCAGGTGCCCGTCTCAGATCTGGGTCTAGCGTTTGGGATCTGCGGCTGGCTGTTTTGCTGGCTAACTCGGCGCAGTTGGTTTCAGCTCACCCGGCTTTGGACAAATCTGGGAGTGGCACTGCTGCTCTTGGGCTGGGGCGTTTCTGTTGCCGTCAATCCCCCCTGGCAGGCTGTGGCCATCAGCGGGTTAGGGCTTTGGCTGTTGGGCGACGGGCTGCTGAATCGGCAATCTGATCAGCCGTCAGCGCCGCATCGCCGCCTAGATGCCCCAGCGATTGCCTTACTGCTGCTGGGGCTGCAAACCTACGGACTCTGCTGGCGGCTCCTGCCTGATTGGCGGCTAGAGCTATTGGATGCGGCAGCGCAGAGCTTTGGCACAACCGGGATGCCGCTGGTGCTGCTGGGCTTAGCTGGATTTCCCTATCTCTGGCTAATGCTGGGCTGGGCATATTGGCAGCGGCGGAATGTGCAGCATTCTCAGCGCCTTGTCCAAATTACCGAAAAAATGGCGCTGGGGCTGGGCGGCCTGCTGATTTGGGTGGGGCTAGCCAATCCGCTAGTGCGCTCCTGGGTCTGTCTGCTGGCTGCCGGAACGCTGATTCTGCGGCTGCGCGGTCGGGGAGGAGCCGCCAGCTGGATCTACCTCTGCCATCTGCTGATTTTGGCCGCTGGCTTTTCGCAAATCGAAGCTGCGTTTCCAGATTTGAGCGCTCTGGCCTGGGCAAAAATTCTGCTGGGGGTCATGGGCATCGAATTCGGGCTAAGTCTCGGCACAAATCGCTGGCGGCAAACCTGCTGGCATCTGGGCTTGAGCCTAGCGGGTTTAAGCTATGTGCTGCTGTTGAGTCAGGCAAATCTCGGTGCAGCAGCCAGCAACCAAAACTTAATCTGGCTGGTCACGCCTGCGTTACTCACAGTCCTGTCGCGGCTCAGGCATCCGCATCCTCGGCAAGCTGCCGGGTTCAGTACCGTCGGCCTAATTGCTCAACTCCCACTGCTCAACCCGGTGAGCGGCTGGATGATTACCTGCGCGGTTGCTGTCATCCTGATGCTGGAGAATATGCTGCGGCTACGGTCGTGGGCTGGAGCGCTACTGACTGTGGGCTTTGGGCTGGGCTTTGCGGCAGCGGTGCTGGACTATTACTTCGCCAATCTCGGTTTCGGCTGGGTAATGCTGCTGCTGACGGCGACGCTCTGGCTGCTTTGGCTGCTACAAGCTGGGCTGTTGCAAGCTGGGCTGTTGCAAGACGGGCAAGGCGAGCTATCAGCGCTCTACGCCACCGCCGCGCATCGTTGGGCAGTTGGGCTAACGGCAGTTAGCCTGCTTGGCCTTAGCTTCTACAGCCTGACTCGCGGCTTGAGCTTGGTTAGCGTCGAGCAGCTTGCGCCCGGGACTGGGCTGCGGCTGGTGGTCAGCAGTTTGTTGCTAGTCAGCGTCATGGCCTATCGAGTCTGGCGGCGGGGCGGCGAGACGGCGTTTTTGGGGCTGGGCTGGGCGGCAGAACTGTTGCTAGGGCTGCTGGTCGATTGGCAAAACAGCTCGACTGAGACACTGGCCTTGCTGACGCTGGCGCTGGGACTGGCGACGCAGCTGGCAGGCGATTTCTGGGTGCATCGTACCGGGCAGGCGTACCGCAAAACCTGGCACTGGATACCGCTGGCTTACGCTGGGCTGGGCCTCGGTTTGGCACATTTTCATCTGCTGAGCAGCGAATCTGGACTGACGGCTACAACTGGGCTGTATACGCTGGCGGCGGCGCTGATTGGACTGGGCGTAGGACGACGCATCTCCAAAAGCTTAACGGTTGCTGCATTGCTGCTAGCTTCAGTCGCTGCCTATGAGCTGCTGGTCTACCAGCTGATGCAGGCAACGGGCGGCGAAACTGGAGACGGCGTGACGCTGCTGGCCGGACTGGCGGCGCTGCTGGCAGTGGCTCAGTGGCTCAGCCAACGCTGGCTCCTGCCCTATCTGCGGCTATCGGAAGCTGGACTCAGGTCGGTACGGCATCTGCACTGGGGGCTGGGCAGCGCGATGATGCCTTTGGCGCTGCTGCTGGGGGTGAGCGACGGCGGATACTGGCTTTGGCTGGGCGTGGGAGCAGCGCTGAGTGGCTATGCGCTGCTTCAGGGGCGGCAGGTTGAATCTTCAGATCTCTGGGTTTATCTGGGTATCTCGCAGGCGGTCGGGCTAGTTTGGGTGGCGCTCTATCGCTGGATTCCTGATACAGACTGGCTGATTGCTGGGGCAGGGAGCCTGATGGCGGTGGCGGCGGTGCTGCTCTACTTTTTGCCCTGGCGCAACTGGGGCTGGAACCTGCGTCCCTGGCGCAACATGGCGCTACTGCTGCCTGCAATTGCCGTCATGCTCACCAGCAGCCAGATTGCCCTGCAAAGCCTACTAATTGTCGCCGCCTTCTACGGCTGGACGGCCAAAGCCGAACGTCAGCCGCGCCTCAGCTATTTGGGGCTACTGCTGCTCGACTGGGCGCTGTTTCGCTACCTGAATCAGCAGGGCTGGCTGACGCTGACTTGGGCCAGCATGGCGCTAGCAGGCTCCTTGCTCTACGTGGCGCAGGTTGACCCGACGCTGCAAAACGACCGTCAGCAGCGGCACTGGCTGCGCTCATTTGCGGTGGGAATGCTGAGCCTGACGTTGATCTACCAAGCCGAGCTAGAGACCGGTGCGGCGGCAGTCTGGATCAGTTTATTAACGCTGGCTGGGGCGATGGGGCTGATTGGGCTGGGGCTAGGGCTGCGGGTCAGAGCCTTTCTCTACGTGGGCACGGCGACCTTTGTGATTCGGATTCTGCGGCTGCTCTGGCTGTTTATTGACAGCTATTCGCTGCTGCTCTGGGCGGTGGGGATCGTGATTGGCCTGATGTTTATCTGGATTGCCGCCACGTTTGAGGCTAGACGCAGCCAAGTGAGCGCTTTGGTGCAATATTGGCTCAGCGAATTTGAGCGCTGGGAATGATTTTAGCTAGCCAACAGCTGCTTCGCCAGCGCAATCTGAGCTGAACTAAAGCCAGCCTCGTCCAAGAAATTGAGGAACTCGGCGTTTCCGTAGCGGGCATCTAGCGCTACTGCCTGCTGGAAGCTCTGCTGAGCCGCTGCCTGGTCGCCGCTGCTCCATTCGGCAATCGCCAAGGCCACCAGCGGATGGGGATTGTCGGGTTCGAGGCGGGCGGCAGTTTGGGCTGAGGCGATTGCCCAAGCGGGCTGGTTCAACCGCTGCCAAGCCAAGCTCAGGTTGTAGTGCGGGATTTCGTTGTCGGGTGCTAAAAATGCGGCCCAGCTGTGAGCTGCTGCTGCCGCCACCGGATCATCATTCATCAAGTAGACAATTCCCAGCGCGTTAAGGGCAGGCACATGAAACGGATCATGCTGCAACGTCTTGGTCAGGGCGGCGGCGGCGGCCTGATCTTGCCGAGCTAAATGCAACGTCCAGCCCAGGCTCACCCGTCCTGGCAAATCTTCAGGAGCTAGGCTAACGGCCTGTCGCAACGCCTGGATCGCTGGCTCAAACTGCCCCTGCTGTCGGTAAGCCAACCCCTGCGCTCGCAGCTCGGCGGCGGATCTTGCAGCATCGGGTGCAGCCAATCCTGGTACGGCGTTCAGCAGTCCCACGGCTCCAGCCAGAATCATCCACCTGCATTGCGGCATCTTGTCACCTCCTGGTTTTGCGCGCAGCTCGCTCAAATCTGATTTCTCAAATCTGCTGACATCATAATCTGAATCCCAGGCGGCTCTGAGTCAGATTCCTCCACCTAAATGAAACCACCCTGCTCTCCCGCTCTGGGGTGGGGATAAGGGGGGGCGAGTTTTGTCAGTCAATCAGGCGGCTAGGCAGAGCGTGGTAGCTCCTAGATCCACTAGGACGGTTTTCCGAGTCTATTTTTGGTTCGCCAGACTGGCTACCGTGCCAGAAGCGAGAGCTGCGCCTATTCAAACTGCTGAGCCTGCGCCGACCACTGCTTGACTGCCAGCTGTTGCCCCCGCTTGAGCAACAGCAGCGCTCGATTGGCCGAAGATGCCAGCCCAATTAGCGTCTGGTCGGGCTGTTGTAAGTCACTGTAGAGCAGCTTTTGCTGCGAGAAAATCACGGTGCGTAACGCTCCCGCATCCGGCTCCAGCGTCAAAACCATCTCTGGAGTTTGGTCACCCGTCAGCTCTAGATACTGCACCGACCAGTCCCCCACGGTCGCCAATGGATCAGCCTGCGGATCGGGAATCAGGCGAGCGGAGATCAACGCCTGCCAGAGCTGCGGCAGTAAGGGTTGCCAGTTGGGCTGCTGCATCAGATCTCGCAGCGTTGAGTGAGCCATAGGCTGGAGCCAGGTGACGCTGGGCGTGACGGCCACGAGCGCGGTTGGCTGTACTGTCGTTGAAATAGCGGCTCCCAATGCCAGCAAAGAGAGCCGTCCTGGCTTGATCTGCGTGGCTTGGATCGTCAGTGGCAGGCTTTGCACCTGCGCGGCATTTTGCCAGACGACGAGCTGAAGCGGCAGGGTAGCCTGCTTTAGCATTTGCCCAGATACGGCATCAGATACGGCATCAGATACGGCATCAGATACGGCATCAGATATTGCAGGCTTGGAGTTCGCCAACGCTGCCGACAGCTTTTGCCACTGCTGTCCAGTCTGGACGCTGTCCACCTCAAGCCGATACCAGTGCTGAGACGGCTGAGCACTCAGGGCAACCGTTTTGACTAGCGGCGACCAGTCCTGCGGCTGCATGGCACTCAGCGGCGTCACCGAGGCGATGAAGCTCAGCGGCATTGGGGCAGCAGACGGCGGTCTGGCTTCAGTTGTAGCGGGCCGATCATCTGGATTGAGCGAGGCCAAAATGCTCTGCATCGACTCAGTAAATTCTGGCGTGGCGTTGGGTTGCTTGCGTAGCCAGGTAAGTGCCTGCTGCTGATTTTGCCGCACTGCCAAAATTAGCGTCGCCCAAGCCTGCAAATCAGGCTCAGCATTCAGCCGCAGCGCTGCCTCCACTCGCTCCCAGAGGCGGTCGCTGTTGGTCGCCAGCAGGTTGCGAATGTCGTAGCCGCTGCGGGAAGCGGACTTGAGCGCGCTCAGCGACTGACTCCAGCGGCCATCAATCACCTGCGCCAACACCTGCTGCGTCGGGCTTGCCCAGTCTTGCTCGGCCTGCGTCTGCGTCACTTTGGCATGTAGAGCCACCAAGTCGAGCTGAGCTTGAGCCGCCGCAGACCAGTTGGCAGATTTCAGCGTTTGCTGAATCGCTTTCAGCTTTACCAGCGCCAGCGACCACAGTCCTTTGCGAGCCAGCAGCAGCGCGTTTTCGTAGCGGCGTTCAGGCAGGGCAGCGGCGGTGAGCGAGATTGGCTCTAGCGTCACCGGCTGAATCAGCGACCGCGATGCCTTGAGCTGCAACACCTGAAACTGCGGCTCCAAGCCCACCGACTGATTCACCACCAGCTCTGGCTGAGCGCTGCCCGTCACCTGCTGCCACTGCGGCAGCTCGCCCGCCGGACTGCTCCAAGCTTGCAACAGCAGGAGCCGTGCCCGGATTGGGTCATACTGCACCACCTGACCGTACAGCACACGACTGCCGCGCTGCCATTCCCCGCTGAGCTGGAGCCAGAGTCCGGCGGGCGCTTTGGCTTCGAGAAATCCCAGGCTGGTGAGCGGCAGCGTGCGGGTAGAGCTGGTGATGCTGTTGGAAAGTGGCGCAACCGCCTCTAGTTCGGCAGGCCCAGTCACCGTCATCTGGTCGATCAGCTCGTAGGCCAGCTCCAAGCCAGCGTTCTGGGGACGATAGACGCGCAGTTCGACAATTTGGGTGCAGGCTGGTGCACAATGCTTGATTGGCTGCAAAATGGGCAGCAACAGATGGTGAAATCCGGGCTGGGTCTGGGTCATGCCGGGATAGGTGCTGAAGTGAATCGGCGCGCCGAGCTGCCGTCCGTCCTGCTGGGCTGCGGCTTCAATGTCGCTCCAGCTCTCAGGCCAGCTCTTAGGCCAGCTCTCAGGTTTAGCGGTAGCGAATTCGCCCCAGTTTGGTAAAACCCAGCTCACCCAGCCGACTGATGCTGGATTGATAATGAGCTTAATCGCCAGCCAGCCACCGCCGCCGACTAGGCTGACCGCACCGATCAGCAACAGAAAACTCAGCGCTGCACCGAGCTGGTTCTGGGGTTTGGGTAAAGGCTTTTGAATGGAGGGCAAACCAGAAACAGCGGCAGGACATCCCGAATCAGAGGCTGGTAAGGTTCGTTTTACCGTTGGCTTTGCCGTCCAGACCTTCACCTTCACCCTTTTCATGGCTTGCTCAAGACCCGTTTAAGACTCGCTCATAGGCTGCTCCGGCCTGCTCCCAAGTATACTCTCGCTGCACAAAAATGCGACCTGCGGCTGATAGTTGCTCCCGCAGCTCAGCGCTTTCAAACAGACGACCAATCGCCTCTAGATACTCCTCGACGCAGTTGGCACGGAGCGCCCGCAGCGGCCGCTCTACCGCCAGCCCTTCCAAGCCTCGGTCGCTGCCCACCACCGGCACTCCAGCAGCCATTGCCTCTAGGGTTTTGTTCTTGATGCCAAAGCCTGTTCGTAGCGGCACCACGCAAACTGTTGCCTTATGTAGCTCCGCCACCATTGAGGAGACTGCACCCGTTACGACGATTCCCGGCTGGGCGGCAAGCTCTAGCACGGCGGGAACTGGACGTGCGCCGACAATCCGAAAGCAGGCCGACGGATAGCGCTGTCGCAGTAGCGGCATCACTTCTAGGGCAAAGAAGCGAGCTGCGTCAATATTGTGCGAAGCGTCCATCGCGCCGACGAAGGCCAGATCGCAGCTGCTGGGGTCGTGGCGGCGGCAGGGAAACAGATCGAGATCGACCCCGTTGGGAATTACCTGGATCTGCGCCTCTGGACAGAGCTGACGGATTTCCTGGCGGTCGTCTTCGGTTGTGACCACAATCTGCTCAAATTTGCGGCAGTAGCGTTGTTCGTAGCGTTTGAGCAGCGGCAGATAGAGCCGATCTCGACTTGCGGCTTGAGAAGCGCCCATTTCCAGGTGGTTGCGCGTCCAGGCATAGACGGAGCTGTGAATATCGACTACTGTTTTGGTGAGCTGCTGGAATTCTGGCTGGATGTAGATTTCGTTGACGCTGTGCTCGCAGGTGACGGCGGCGAATTCGCGACTTGCCAGCGCCGCCGTGACGTAAGCCTGCATCTCTGGCGAGTAGCGGTGCAGCACATTGGGCGGCGTATTGCTCAGCCATGACTGCGCTAACCGCTGCATCTGGCCGCTGAGTCGCGCCAGCTTAGGAGCCGCTTGGGGCGATGCGGGCAAGTCAAACAGCTTCAGTTCTGTCACCTCAGCTCGCAGCGCCGCAATTTCAGCCTCGGTAACGGCAGCATGAGGCTGCGTCACCAGCGTAATCTGATGCCGCTGCGCCAGATATTTCAGCAGGTTGAACGTCCGAACCTCCGTGCCGCCACGACTAGGCGGATAGGGAAAGCTGGAGGACAGCATCAAAATTTTCATCGCATCAGCCTCTTGCAGATTTTGCGGTAAGACACCGCCTCTAGGATGCCTGAGCTGAGCGTAAAACTAGCATTACCGCTAGCAAATCATCCGCTGCTAGAGCGGTTCTTGTCGCTTGGCTCTTGTCGAATATCTAGATGAATTCTTGTAGCCATTGACGAGATGCGTTTAGAGTTTGGCTGTGTCCTGCGATCTAGCTGCGATCACAGATCTGTGAAATGTACTCAATCAGCCTCAACTCAGGGAGATGAACGCCAGAATCAGAGTCTTCATACGGGTCGTGTTCAGTAAGCTGCCCTGTACCATATTCTGACGCTTAAATGTACTCGAACCAAAAAATTCAACGTCTATATCAAGCGCCCCGAAAAAACCGACCATATGATTCAATTAATACTTTGGTATTATCAAAAATGTATAACTAACTGCCGGATGAGTGCTCTTACGTTTAGTCCAAAACAGTTCAGAGAAAGTATATCTATAATACTTATTTGTATTAAATCAGGCCTTGCAACATTCTCGATAAGCCCAATCAGGTAAACGTTTGAGAATGATCTCAAAACCAAATTGAGCAGCGATATCAGTGCAAAGCTGAATCAACTTGAGCAATTGGCACCATAAGACAGACGAGAATAAGACCGATAACGCTAAGTCACTTGCTTCTTTCTAGTCCAGTTGCGGGGGCAACGACCATTGGTCTATCCAATGCACCAAGAGATAGGCAATCAAAGCCAAGACCAACCAACGATAGACACCAAGACAGGTGGATTGGCCAAACCGATGCAGGCCAAAGCGATGTTTGATGGTCTTAAAAAAGCCTACCCTGCGGGAAGCAAGCTACAATTGCCCATCTCCTGCGCCCTAATCGCACCAAATACACACCTGAGTAAGGATACGTTGAAGCAATGAAGCGTAATTCTCGCTTGCCCTCGGCACGTTTGAGCCAAAACCAGGACACTGTCAATGGAAAAGCAACGCCTTCAAGATAAACCTGCTGTCCTCGCTGAGCGTTGCCATAGAGCTGTTTAAGAGTACGACCATCGACCGCTCGCCAAGACCACCTGCTGACAGCAGAGAGGAACTCAACAGTTCCAAACTCGGTATCTCCCTGGACAATTACAGGTAATTGCTCAACTTAGAGGGAATAAGGATTCTAAGGGATTCAAGGCGATCAGAAGGGACTCAAAAGCAGATAGCCTTTGTCGCTTTCCAGTATTGACCACAGACCGAACAGACGCAAACAAATCTCTACCCCATTCAGAGCGAAAGCCATTTGTAATTTTGCGAAATATCACACTCCGGCTCTGGCAGCGTAATTCCCCTGGTTTGTTCTACTCTCCCTAATTGTCATCAATCGGGAAATATTATTGATATCTCACAGCTTGTCAACCATCCCCAGTTGAGCAATTACGATATTTTGACGACTGCTCTGGGAAGACTGCTGCATAGTCAGCGGTATTTTTTTGACAAATTTAGTCCGTATTATCTCTGATCCTCATTAGGCGCAGCCAACTAAAAACGAGTTTATTTCTATGACATCGCTTCTCACCCTCGACAATCTGGCAATGGCTCAATCGACCTTCCGCAATGTCTCATCAGCTAGTTTGCAGCCGATGCCTTCAAGGGCACGATCGCTCGTCATCATCGACACATCCCTGGACGATTATCAGACCCTTGTTGAGGGAGTGATTCCGGGTCATGAGGTCTATCTGCTGGAGGCTCACCAGTGCGGTATCACCCAGATCACCCAGATTTTGCGAGAACAAATGGGGATTGCCAGCCTGCATATTTTCTCCCACGGGCGTTCGGGCACACTGCAATTGGGCAGTAGCGCGCTGAATCTGGACAATCTGCTGGCTCATGCGGCTCAACTTCAGGTGTGGCGCAGTGCTCTGGCTGAGAAAGCCGAGATTTTGCTCTATGGCTGTGAGGTGGCACAGGGCAAATTGGGCAAAGCGTTTGTCGATACCCTCAGCCAGTTGACCGGAGCCGATATCGCTGCCTCAGCTAACCTGACGGGCAATGCCGCCAAAGGGGGCGACTGGGTTTTAGAGTTTCAAACAGGCAGTATTGAGTCAAGTTTGGCATTGACCCAGGCTGCCCGTGATATCTATACGGAGATTCTGCCGTTGCCTCGGGTAACGGTAGCGGCGGGCACAACCCCGGCAGAAATTGGTACGACGGGCACCTTCACGATCACCCTCGATTCACCCGCCCCGGTGGGTGGGTTAACCGTCAACTTTACGCCCTCTGGCACCGCCACCAACCCGGCAGACTACAGTTTTAGTGCAGGCAGCAACATCACCAGCGTCAGCGCCACCAGTTTTGTAATTGCGGCAGGGGCCACCACCGCCACGTTGAATGTGGTTCCGGTGAATGATGGCATCGTCGATCCGGCTGAAACGATGATCCTCTCCTTGGCGGCGGGCAACGGCTACTTCCTGGGTAGCACTGTTACCGCTCAGTTTGCTGCGCCCAGTAGCCCTGTCCCAGTCGGCTTGAACCCTGACTCTGTTGCCATTGGCGATTTCAAACGGCGATGGTAAAGCCGATATGGCCATTGCGAACAATGGCTCCAATACTGTGTCGATCCGGTTGGGAGACGGGCTTGGCGGTTTCACTGGCACCACCAATGTTCCCGTCGGTTCGTTTCCCAGGGGTGTGGCGATCGGGGACTTCAATGGGGATGGCAAAGCCGATATTGCCACCGCAAACAATAACACCGGGAACCCTACCGCGGGTACTGTGTCGATTCGTTTGGGGGATGGGCTTGGCGGCTTCACTGGCACCACTAATATCTCCTCAGTCGGTTCGGGTCCCCAATCTGTGGCGATCGGGGACTTCAATAGGGATGGCAAAGGAGATTTTGCGGTCATCGCGAACGCTGGCGGCGGTGCTAGTGTGTCGATTCGGTTGGGGAATGGCTCTGGCGGCTTCTCTAGCGCCCCTAATGTCGTAACCGACGGCGTTGCATCTAGGTCTGTGGTGATTGGCGATTTCAACCGCGATGGTATAGCCGATATTGCCACCGCGAACAATGGCACCAACACTGTGTCGATTCGCTTGGGGAATGGCTCTGGCAGCTTCTCTAGCTCCCCTAATGTCGCAGTCGGTTCGCTTCCCTTCGGTTTGGCGATTGGGGACTTCAATAGAGATGGCAAAGACGATATTGCTACCGCAAACTATGGCACCAACACTGTGTCGATTCGCTTGGGAAATGGCTCTGGTGGCTTCTCTAGTGCCCCTGATGTCACAGTCGGTTCAAGTCCCTTCTCTGTGTCGATCGGGGACTTCAATGGGGATGGCAAAGACGATTTTGCCGCCGCGAATACCGATAATACTGTGTCGATTCGTTTGGGGGATGGGCTTGGCGGCTTCACTGGCAACTCTAATATCGCAGTCGGTTCGAATCGCAGAGCTGTGGCGATCGGGGATTTCAATGGGGATGGCTTGGACGATATTGTCGTCACAAACTCCAACCCCAACAATGTCTCGGTGCTGCTCAACAATCCCCCCAGCGCCAGTCTCACCATTACTGATGCGCCCCCCAACACCGCCCCCAACACCGGCAATAACACCGTTACCTTCGACGAAGACACCGTGCGCACCTTCAGCACTGCCGACTTCCCCTTTACCGATGCCGATGTCGGCAACACTCTGCAAAGCATCCGCATGACACAATTGCCCTTGGTAGGTCAACTGTTTGTCGATGCCGACAGCGATAGTATCCAAGATGCGGGCGAAGCCGTCACCCTCAATCAAGTGATTGCCGCCAACACCTTGAGCCAACTCAAGTTTGCCCCCGCCCCCAACGCCAACGGCACCAACTACGCCAGCTTCCAGTTCCAGGTCAGCGACGGCACCGACTTCAGCACCGCCGCTGCAACAATGACCCTCAACGTCACCCCGGTGCCAGACAATGCCACCATCACCGGCACCGCCTCTGCCTCCGTCACCGAAGACAGCACCACCCTAACCAATTTGGTGGCTACAGGTAGCCTCAGCGTCAGCGATGTAGATAGTGGTCAGAACCAGTTCAGCACTACCGTCACGGGCACCGGCAATGTGGGCACCCTCAGCATCACCAGCGCAGGGGCATACACCTACACTGTTGACAATACCAACAGCACGGTGCAAGCCCTCGGCGCAGGTGCAACCAAAGTCGAAACCTTCACGGTTCAGTCGGTTGATGGTACTGCTTCTCAGAACATCACTGTTACGATTACCGGGGTGAATGACAACGCCACCATCATCGGCACTGCCACTGCCGCCGTCACCGAAGACAGTGCCAACACGCTGGGCAACTTGGTGGCAACGGGTAGCCTCAGCATCAGCGATGTAGATAGGGAGCCAGTTCCAGAACCAGCTCCGGGGCCAGCTCCGGCACCAGCTCCGGCACCAGAACCATCTCCGGGGCCAGCTCCGGCACCAGCTCCGGCACCAGAACCATCTCCGGGGCCAGCTCCGGCACCGGCACCAGCTCCGGCACCATCTCCGGCACCATCTCCGGGGCCAGCTCCGGCACCAGAACCATCTCCGGCACCATCTCCGGGGCCAGCTCCGGCACCAGAACCAGCTCCGGCACCATCTCCGGGGCCAGCTCCGGCACCAGAACCAGCTCCGGCACCATCTCCGGGGCCAGCTCCGGCACCATCTCCGGCACCGGCACCAGCTCCGGCACCATCTCCGGGTCAGAACCAGTTCAGCACCACCGTCACCGATGTTTCTTCTGGCAACTTGGGCAGTCTCATCATCACCACCGCAGGCGCTTACACCTACACCGTGGCCAACAGTGCCGTGCAGTACCTCGGTGCAGGCGACACCAAGGTCGAAACCTTTAGCGTTTCTTCTTCCGATGGTAGTGCTACCGAAACCATCACCGTTACCATTACGGGTGTGAATGATGCTGCGGTGGTCGGTAATCCAACGGTTGCTGGTGTCACCGAAGATGCAAATCCAACTACCCTGACGGCCACTGGTACCCTTTCCATTACCGATGCGGATCAGGGTGAAGCCAGCTTCAAAACCACGGTGACCAAAGCCAACGGCACCTTGGGCGATCTGGTTCTTGCGGCTAACGGCACCTACACCTACAGCGTGCCTAACAGTGCTGTCCAGTACCTCAAAGGAAACGAAACGAAGACGGAGACCTTTACCGTCGAAGCAAGTGACGGCACAACTCAGCAAATCAGCTTCACCATTACGGGTGTGAATGATGCACCCACCGGCAGTGTCACTATCAGCGGCACCCCCACCCAAGGGCAAACCTTGACGGCATCGAATAACCTGGCAGCTCTGGATGGACTGGGCAGCATCACCTACCAATGGCAAGCCAATGGTAAAGTCATTGCTGGCGCAACAGGCGATACCTTCGTGTTGGGTCAAGCTGAAGTGGGCAAGACCATCACCGTCAAAGCCAGCTACAAAGATCGTCAAGGCACGGCTGAAGCAGTCTCCTCGGCTGCAACAACTGCTGTTCTCAACATCAACGACGCTCCTACTGGCAGTGTCACTATCAAGGGCACCCCCACCCGAAGGCAAACCTTGACGGCATCGAATAACCTGGACGATGCCGATGGACTGGGCAGCATCACCTACCAATGGCAAGCCAATGGCAAAGTCATTACTGATGAAAAAGGGAAGACCTTCACGTTGGGTGAAGCCCAAGTGGGCAAGACCATCACCGTCAAAGCTGTCTACACAGACGGTCAAGGCACTGCCGAATCAGTGACTAGTGCCGCGATCTCTGCAGCTAACTTCGGCATACGCCTAGTGGGTACTGCCCGTCGTGATGAACTAAATGGTACTTCCGGAAACGATAATCTCATCGGCGGGGACGGAAACGATGATCTCATCGGAGGTCACGGAGACGATGATCTCATCGGCGGGGACGGAAACGATAATCTCGACGGCGGGACTGGAAACGATAAGCTCGGCGGCGGGGCTGGAAACGATAATCTCGACGGCGGGGCTGGAAACGATAATCTCAGCGGAGGGAACGGAAACGATAATCTCAGCGGAGGGAACGGAAACGATAATCTCGACGGCGGGGACGGAGACGATGATCTCATCGGCGGGGCTGGAAACGATAATCTCAGCGGCGGGAACGGAAACGATGAGCTCAGCGGCGAGGTCGGAATCGATTATCTCGACGGCGGGGTCGGAGACGATAAGCTCAGCGGAGGGAACGGAAACGACGCGCTCATTGGAGGGAACGGAGACGATTATCTCGACGGCGGGGTCGGAGACGATGTGTTGACGGGGGGTGCAGGGCGTGATTTCTTTGTCTTTGACACGGGTCTATTTGACCTTACTAGGATGGGCCGCGATCGCATTACCGACTTCCAGACAGGTCAAGACAAGCTTGTGATTGATCGAACAACATTTACAGCGTTCCGAGAGAATCGCATCAGTTTTGAATCCGTAGAGAACCTAGAACAGGCGCAGCAGAGTGGAGAACTGATGACCTACATCCGCAGTACAGGAGCCTTGTACTATAACCCGAATCGTGATGCACAGGAGTTCGGTGCTGGGGGACAGTTTGCCCTCTTACAAAATAGCCCCAACCTGACTGCAACTGATTTCGTTGTACAGCTATAAAGCCTGACATTGTAGGCAGGGCTGATTTATGGATGGTAGAAAAATGAGAATAGAAGCCTCCTCTCGTGCTTCTGCCATCCAGACTATGAGCCTAATCGAGCATCTCAAACAAATTCCTGACTTCCGCAGCCAGCCTCGCTATCCGCTTTGAGTGATTTTGTTGTTGTTGGTCATGGGTGTGGAATGTCAGCTATGTTTCCCGATTGACGACAATTAGGATTGCCTAAACTGGAATAGCAACGAGTAATTGACATCCGGATGTCAATTACTCGTTTAAGGATGAGCAAGAGTATATTTGAACACTGCTAAATCAACGTGAGTTCGGGATAAGGACGAGCCGGTAGGCTAAAAGTATCAAATCCAAGCCACCCATACGAGAATGGTGCAAGATCTGAGTTAAAGCTCTTCAAATAGCCATTCCGTCCTGCCAATCTTGATCTGCGCCCCAGACTCTAGCTGCGCGGGCTGGTGAGGCACTAGCCGCTGACCGTTGAGCAACGTACCATTGGAGCTGCCCAGATCTGTGAGCTGATAGTCACCTGCCGCATCGCGTTCAACCTGAGCGTGATTGCGTGAGCAAAGATCGTCAGTGAGAGCTAGCGTGTTGTGCGGTTCACGGCCAATGGTGAATCGCTCTGCCGTGATTGGAATCACCTCTCCCGACTGAGAACTCATCAGCTGCGCCGTGGGCAAATCAGTCGGTTCGGCCATTGTGGTGGGAGGCAACGGCTTGCGGACAGCAGCAGGAAGGGGAGAGGGCTGAGCTTGAGGCTTGCCCACGGGCGGATTGAGGGACGGATTTAGATAAACCGTGCGTTCGGCACTGGCAATTTCGGCTTGGCGTTTGGCCTCGTGATCAGCCTCCTGCTTCGAGGTCAAGCCTTCGAGCTGCCGGATCACGCCAGGGCTTTTGGGAAAGCTGATGTCGCTCACCCGCACGTCGTCGAGGTTAAAGCCTAGCGTATAGAAGCTGTCGAGATGGCTGAGCAAATAGTCACGAATCTGTACCCGCCCCGTCTGATTGAGCTGCTCTAGCTGCATCAGGTTGACCACCACCGCCAGATTGTCTTTGACGGCACTCGTCAGCGCCGCAATGGGATCAGATAGCTCCAGCGCCACCCGCTTTGGGTCGATCACCTGGTACATGACGCTGAGCGAAATATTCACCAAATACTGATCGCGGGAGACAAAATCGCCTTCTGAAACCACCTCTAGGTTGCGGATCTTACCGTCTACCAGAATGATTTGGCAATGCTCTAGGTAGGGCAGCGCAAAGCTGAAGTGCCGTCCTGGTTCCAGCTTTCGCATCAGCTGCCCGTTTTTGACCAGAAGGCCAATATAGCCTGCATCAATAAAATTCATGCTGAGGCCAGCCCAGCGTTCGGGGGTGACAACTTGGGTAAGGGGTGCGCGGTCAGTCATGCCAGAGATGTGAGAGCTTAGCTGTCTATTATCCTAGCTTTCAAACCCGCTTCTCAGGGAGAACAGCTGTTCGATTTGGTTTCTAGATCACGGGCAGCTTCTAGTCTGAATCAGATCATTGTGAGATGCTCCTAGCGGTATGCTCAAGCTGCAAGACCTATCTCTACCTTTTTTATCTCTACCTTTTTTAAGATTATCTCGTCTAGCTCGTTCGCTAATTTATATCAGCTAACCCTAATTAGGAGCGTTAATAGCATGGCTAATCCAATGAACGAAAAGACGAAATCAGCAGTTGAGATGTTTAAGCAGTTTGATGTCGATACTCAACTTGCGTTGCTCTGGTATGGCTACCTAGATCTCAAAGATCAGCTCAATCCTGCTCCGCCTCAGAGCGTGGAAGCAACTGGTAAAGCTGTGTTTGATCAAATTGCGATGCTGCCGCAAGATCAGCAGCTACAGGCTCAGCGTGATTTGCTACAAGGCTCAGCCAATCAGTTCAGCGACTCCTACAAAGCACTCAACTCAAATGCCAGAGTGGAAGTATGGTTGCTGCTGGCGCAAGGTATGGAGAAGGGAACAGTTGTCCAGGTGCCCGACGACTACAAGCTGCCTGAGAACACCGAGAAATTTACTGATGCGATCAAGCAGTTGGACTTTGAGGAGCGGCTCAATTTCATGCTGACTACAGTGACAGAAGTCAAGTAGCAGCCAGTGAAATAGCAGCCAGTGAAATAGCAGCCAGTGAAATAGCAGGTTTAAAAAGCTGGGGAATCCAACTCCCCAGCCGAGTAGGTTTAATCCGAGCCGAGCGGGGGCTAGCTCATTGGGCTAGGAGCCAGAGCCATAAGGCTGGCTTGATCTAGCAGTCCGGCTAGCCCTACTCGCGGATCAAGATCCAATGGCTCAGAAAGCCCCAGCACTACAATCTCATTGTTGTCAATCGCAGGCGGACGACCTACCGAGAACGGGTAGTTGTTGTCGTTGGCAACCAAAATCGTCTGTGAGTCAATCACCAGCAGATCTTCGATAGTTTGGAACGGCATCTGATAGGTTGGGCTACCGTCTTGGCTGAGGTCATCCGGGTCTTGAATGTTCAGCAAGTCTGCAACCTCTTGTTTCTCTACATAGCCTTTGTCGTCCTGCTGAGAGAAGTCTACCTTGTAGATCTTCTTAAACTTAGCGGCCAATCCCTGATTGTTATCCCGCTCAATCACCAGATACTCGTTGTCGTTGATTACCGTAAAGTCACCAATTGCGTTACTAGGACTCTCCAAGCGATAGTAGCCGATTAGCTTGTCTGAGAATTCAGCAGTTGCCAAATCGTACTCATAGATCCGCAGCGCGTTGCTCGGATCGCCAGTCACAGAGCCTTCAAGCAGCGGATAGATTTTCGTGCGATCGGGATTAATCGCCAGCCCTTCAAAGCCTCTAGAGCGACCTAGATTAGAGAGTGCCATGCCAGTCAGCACATCTGGATTGTCAGGCGACTTCACCTCAGACTGGATAGCCTGATTCCGCACCTTATGGCCCGTTGCCGGAAAATCTGTGAAATAGCCGTCCACGCCCAGCTGAATGAACTGCCGATATTCCTGCTCTGGATCGCCATTGTAGTCACGCGCTAGATACAAGCCTTCGTTGCGGAACGTGTAAGGATGCACCAGCAGACCTGCATCATGTGCATCCTGAACCAGCATCGTCGGCTCAGTCAGCATTTTATCCGCATCGTTTACCGCACCGTCACCGTTTATGTCATCAGCTTTGCCGTCGCCATCGGCATCTGTGCCCTTGACGGAAACAATCATTCGCTTCCAGGGGCCAATCCCGTCAGCGTAAGTGGCCACTTCCTGCAAGCCTTCTGGTGAGCGAATGTCGCCGTAGGTGCGCTCGTCGCCGCTGACTACGAAATCATATGGCTGTATTTCAATCAGCGTCCCATCAAGGGCAATATCGGCAGCGTCCAAGAGCTGCACTAGCGGCACGTCGATTATCTGGTTCAGCTCTTTCAGATTGCCAACTTCAAACGACTGGATAAAGACTGGCGAATCAGCCTGATCTAGACCGTTCTCTTGCAAAATTTCAACCAGCGGCTCTTCCAGCGACAGACCGATTGAATCGTGATAGGTCGGGTGCTTGGTTTCAGGGTAGATCCCAATCGTGCGGCCTGTTTCAAGGCTCTTGCTCTTGGCCAGGTCAATCACTTCTTGGAAGGTAGGGATTTCAAACTCACCGTTGAAGAATGGGTTACGGAACGGCAGGCGTTCGATAGCTCGCAGCGTCTTGATTTCGGCCAGCGTGAAGTCTTCGGTGAACCAGCCGGTATACTCGATGCCGTCAATTGTTTTAGTGGTTTTGCGGTCGGCAAACTCCGGTCGAGAGGCAACATCGGTGGTGCCCGAAATTTCGTTCTCGTGACGTGCAATCAGCACGCCATCTTGGGTCGAAACCAGATCTGGCTCAATAAAATCTGCGCCCTGTTCAATCGCCAGCTCGTAGGAAGCCAGCGTATGTTCGGGGCGAGAGCCGCTAGCGCCTCGGTGGCCAATCACGATGGGCGGCTGGCCGTTGAGCGTCTTCAGATTTGTGATGTTGGGCGTGGCAACGGGCGCTTCCAAGAGCTTGCCGCTGGTGTCAAAATGCAGCAGGTAGGGGCCAAATTCATCGCCAATCCAGATGCCGTCAGGAGCCAGCACAAATGACTCGATATCAAAATCTGCGCCCGTCAGCAGCCGTTCAAGGGTGTCGCCGTTGGTGATTTCAAACGGGATTTTGTTGTCTGGGTCGGCAAGCTGGATAAAGTCGCCAACCGATACGCTGCCGTCGCCCGACTCACTGCCGCCAGATTCATTGCTCCGAAAGTGTGGATCAACCCGATAGATCCGCAGCAGAAAGTCGGCGCTGTTGGCTTTTGAGCCATAGCCGTTGTCGGGCATGAACCAGAACGTCTGGTCGTCGGCAAACTGGACAGCGCTGAAGCCTTGGATCGGCTGACCTTGCGTAAACGGCCCGGTGCGGCCATTGGCAGAGATGCCTGCGCCCGAAGCGGGGCCGGGTGCAAAGCTATCTGCGGGTAAGACTGCAAACCCTTTGAGCGTAGTTTCTGTCATGGTGACGAAAATAGTAGAAACGGTAGAACAAGCAAAAGCATTGCATGAGAGTCTTAAGACACATCGCTAGATTGGTTTAGAGACTATTAACAAGACGCCAAAAGTTCTTAACCTGAACAAACCTAGCTCAGCAGCTGGCGCAGGCGATCAGCTAGCAGGGTGTAGCGCCGCTGATTTTTGGTTTGATTGACAGCATATTCGATCGCTTTTTGAGAACCCACAAAAATGGCGAGCTGCTTAGCGCGGGTTAAGCCCGTGTAGATTAAGTTGCGGGACAGCAAGAGCGAATGCTGCATATGAATTGGCATGATCACAACTGGATATTCGCTGCCTTGACTTTTGTGAATACTGACCGCCCAGGCTAGCTCCAGCTCATTTTGATCTACGGAGTCATAGCTGACCCAGCGCTCGGCAAACCGCACGGTAATTTCCTGCTCCTCTAGATCAATGGCCTGAACCGTGCCGACATCGCCGTTGAAGACGTCGCGGTTGTAGTCGTTAGACTGCTGAATCACCCGGTCGCCTTCGCGCAGGATTTTGCCGCCCCGACTCAGCTCGCGTTTGGCGGCAGCAGGCGGATTCAGCATCTGCTGCAAGAGTTGGTTGAGGCGGCGCGTGCCCAGTTCGCCCCGGATCATGGGGGAGAGTACCTGCACCTGGTGGAGCGGCTCAAAGCCAAGCTGTGGGAGAGTTTCGCTCACCAGCGTTTGGATGGCCCGCAAGCCCTGCTCTGGCTGGAAGGCGTTGACCCAGAGGCAGTCTGAGGCAGGCTGGCGGCTGGCGGGTTCTAGTATCGGCATCTGCCCTTGGTTGATGGCGTGAGCGCTGCGGACAATCTGACTGCTCTGCGCCTGCCGAAACACCTCGCTCAAGCGGATCACGGGGATTTGGCCAGACTGGATCAGATCTGCTAAGACATGGCCGGGGCCGACGCTGGGCAGCTGATCAATATCGCCCACCAGCAAAAGCTGCGACTCTAGCGGGATCGCCTTGAGCAGCGCGTTCGCCAAAAACAGATCCAACATCGAGGCTTCGTCTACCACAATTGCCTCAGCCGGAATCGGGTTGTCGGCCTCGCGCTTGAACTTAAACTGGCTGGGGTCAAATTCCAGCAGGCGATGGATGGTTTTGGCTGCTTGGCGGGTCATTTCGCTGAGTCGCTGGGCGGCGCGTCCGGTGGGTGAAGCCAGCGCAATCGATTTGCCCATGGCCTTCCAAAGCGCCACAATAGTGCGGGTACAGAAGGTCTTGCCTGTGCCGGGGCCGCCTGTGAGCACCAGCAGCCGCGAAGTTGCCGCCATCTCCACCGCCTGTCGTTGCTGCGTCGAAAGCTGAAGTCCGTTAGTTTCCACAAATCGATCGATCCAGCGCTGGACGCGGGGCAGATCGACCGTCAGCGGCTCGCTGAGCAAGAGTGCCAGTCGTTCGGCTAGCTTGAATTCTGCGCCGTAAAAGGGCGGGTCGTAGCAGATGACTGTCTGTGTAGCTGCATCGACCTGCATCACCAGCTCGCCAGTCAGCGCCATTTTGGTCGTTAGCTCAGTCATGACTGCCAAATCGGGCTGATGATTTTGGAGGGCGAGGCGCTGCACGGCACGTTCGGCGAGTTCGGGCTGCGGCAAAAAGCAGTGGCCGTCGCTGGCGGCTTCCTGCAAGACCTGCGAAATGCCGCTGCGGTAGCGATATTCTGAGCCGGGATCTATCCCTAAGCTGCGGGCAATTGCGTCAGCGGTGACGAAGCCGATGCCATAGACTTCGGCGGCGAGCTGGTAGGGGTTTTGGGTGACGGTGGCAATCGAATCATCGCCGTACTGCTTGAAGATTTTGACGGCGTAGGCAGTAGAAATGCCGTGGCTCTGCAAAAACAGCATCACGTCTTTGATGGCTCGCTGCTCTGCCCAAGCCGCCTGAATCAGCTTGACGCGCTTCTGCGAAATTTCCGGCACTTCTGAGAGTCGCTCTGGCTGATGTTCAATCACCTCTAGGGTTTCAGTGCCAAAATGCGCCACAATTCGCTTGGCGGTAGCCGCACCCACGCCTTTGATTAAGCCGCTGCCCAGATATTTTTCAATTCCAGTCAGCGTCGCGGGCTTAGACTCGCGATATTTGATCACCTGAAACTGCGAGCCGTACTTGGGATGCTCGCGCCAGTCGCCCTCTAGTTGCAGCGTCTGACCGGGCTGAATGCTGGCAAAGTTGCCGACAATTGTGACCAGCTCGCTGCTGCGGGGCAGTTTAAACCGCGCCACCGTATAGCCCGATTCTGCGGAGTGGTAGGTCAGCCGCTCAACGACACCCTGAAGCGGCTGACTGGGCTGTGTCGTCAAATTGGGCTGCCGATCTGAGTAGGTCACAGGCGATACTAGCGAGACTATTCTAGTATGCCAAGCTCTGTCGCCATCTCGTGAGTTTGGCATCTGACTCAGAATCTGGCTCAGAATCTGGCTCAAAAGAGCTGTCAGGCCATCTCTCTAAATGTAAAGTTACGTTAAAAAAATGAGAGCCAGCCAGTTTAGACAAGTTGAGATGGTTTATGATGAACATATCAATCAATTCCGCCAGCCAGAGCTTTATAAAACGGCTGGCTTTTAACATTTTGGCGCTGCTCGCCCACAGCAGATCTTTATCTGGTTAATATAAATTCACGGGCTGCCCTGGCTTGGTCAGCTCCGAAATTGCTGTCAGCAGGTGAACTGGCTCAATTGGCTTAGCCAGATGCTTCTGAAAGCCCGCCGCTTTTGCCCGCTGGCTGTCTTCTTCACGGGCGTAGGCGGTCAGGGCAATTGCCGGAATCTGGCTGCCCTGCTCAGCGGTGAAGGATCTGAGCTGATCGAGCAGCATATAGCCATCTTGGTCAGGCATGCCAATATCGCTAATCAGCAGATCGGGCTGAACCTGCTGAATGCTCTCTAAAGCGGCCTGCGCTGAGCGAACGGCTGTGATTTTTGCGCCTGACTGCTCCAGCAAAAACGTCAGGTACTCCAACGTATCCGGCTCATCGTCCACAATCAGGATCTGTAGCCCTAGCAGCAAATCAGCCGACGCGGACTCATCGCTGCGGGCATCAGCTTCATGGGTTGGCTGATTGCCCTGAAATAAAGGCAATTGAATTGTAAAGCTGGCTCCCTGCCCCTCACCCGCGCTAGCCACCTGAATTGTGCCGCCATGCAGCTCCACCAGATGCCGCACAATTGCTAGCCCCAGCCCCAGTCCGCCGAACGTGCGCGTTGTGCTGCCATCTGCCTGTCGGAAATAATCAAACACATGCGGCAAAAAGTCGGGTTTGATGCCTTTGCCGTTATCGGTGACGGTGAGCTTGGCATGAGTCACCGGGGTGGGCAGATAGGGCAAAGTCTGAGGCTGAGCCGGCCAGCTAGGGCTGACCTCGTCTGTGGTTTCGAGTCGTAGTTCGACGCGGCCACCGCTGGGCGTAAACTTGACGGCGTTGGAGAGCAGATTCCAAATCACCTGCTGAATCCGGCCTGAGTCGCCCAGCACAATATAAGATACGGGCGGAGCCTCGGTCTGCGGCAGGCTTTTGGGAGTCGCAAACCGCAGCGAGATCTGCTTGGCTTCGGCGGCAAGCTGCACGGTTTCTAGCGCCGCTTCGACGGTAGAGACTAAATCAACCGGGACAATATTCAGGCTGAGCTTGCCCTGCAAAATCCGCGAAACATCCAGCAGATCTTCAATCAGCTGCGTCTGGATTCTGGCGTTGCGCTCGATGATTTCTAAAGCGCGTTCGATGGTGGCCTCGTCGTGCTGACGCGAGCGCAGCAGCCGCGACCAGCCCAAAATCGGGTTGAGTGGTGTCCGCAGCTCGTGCGACAGCACCGCCAAAAACTCGTCTTTTATTTGGTTGGCCTGGGTGAGCTGCTCGGTTTGCTGCTGGAGCGAGGTGAGCAGATTAGTACGCTCTAAGGCCACGGCCACTTGATCGGCGGTAGCTTGCAGTAGATCCAGATCTTCAGTGCTAAAGCGGCGGCGCGTCCGGCTGCCAAACGAGAGCGCCCCCAAAAGATGTCCGCGCACCACCAGCGGATAGCCGACGAAGGCTGTAATCCCCAGGGACTGAATCAGTGCCGCTCTGGGCATATCAAGCTGCTGCACGTCAAACAGCACAATTGGCTGGTTTTCTTCAATCGCCTGTCCGCAAATGCTGCGCGCCGCTTCTAAATCTCGCAGTTCTTCTGCCTCAACCGTAGAAATGCCGCTGGAGGCACTGAGATGCAGCAGCGTTTTGTCGCCTGTCTGCTCAACCAAAAAATTAAAGTAGCAGTGCAGGTCAATATGGGCAGAGAGCTTTTGAAACAGCTCGTCGAGGAGCATGATCGGCTGCTGTGTCGAGAGCAATTCGCTGGTGGCTTCATAGAGAATCTTCAGGCGCTCTGAGCGTTCCTGCAATGACTGCTCGGCCTGCTTGCGCTCGGTAATATCCTGCCAGATGCTGTGCAGATATTCTTCGCCGCCAATTTGAATCATTTGGCTGGTCACGAGCACGTCTCGCCGCTCGCCAGATTTGGTAAGGTGCTGGGTTTCAAATTGATCAAAACCCTGTCTGGCCTGCAAGCGGCTGTGGGAATCACGCTCGGCTGTCGGTTCGGCTTCGATTTGGCTCAGCGTCAGTCGGGCAAATTCTGCGCGTTCGTAGCCCAACTGACTGTGCGCTTCGGCATTAAACTCAGCAAAGCTGCGGTCTTCGGCGCGAATCAGCAGTACTCCAAACGGCGATTGCTCAAACAGCAGTCGATATTGGTTTTCAGCGTCCTGCAAGGCAACCTCGGCACGCTGACGGCTGCGGCGCTCTGCGGCTTCGCGCAGGGCACGCTGTACGGCTGGGGTGAGGCGTTCGAGGCGCTGCTTGAGCACATAGTCAGTCGCGCCGCTTTTGAGGGTTTCGATCGCCAGCTCTTCGCCCAGCGTCGCCGAGACAAACAAAAAGGGAGTCTGCGGGCAAATTGCTTGGGCGATTGCGAGCGCCGAAAGGCCGTCAAAGTCTGGCAGCGAATAGTCTGAGAGGATCAGATCAAACGATTGCGCTTCTAAGATCGTCGTGAACTGTGCCCGCGTCTGCACCTGCACTAGCGCAAACTCCAGCCCGCCTTCTTGCAAGACCGCCTGAATCAGTTCGGTGTCGATCAAACTATCTTCTAGCAGCAGCAGCTTGAGTTTGCTCATGTTGGCCTCTCAGGTCAAGAAACGCTATGGGCTGAACTGTAAATTTCGGGCGGCGGCTGGTTGACTACTGCCCAGAATAGCCCAACCTGCTTGATCACTTCAACAAACTGACTAAAATCGATGGGTTTGACCACATAAGCATTCGTACCCAGCTCATAGCAGCGAATTAGGTCAGGTTCCTCCTGCGAAGAGGAGAGCACAATCACCGGGATCATCCGCAGCAGCGAATCAGACTTCAGCGTTGCCAATACCTCAACACCGTCGATTTTGGGCAGCTTCAAATCCAGCAGGATCGCAATTGGATTCCCCTCTAGCCGCAGCCGAAACATGCCCCGTCGGAGCAGATAGTCCAGCGCCTCTTCGCCATCTCGAACCACTACCACCTCGTTGGCAATTGCATTCTCAGAAAGCGCATTCAAGATTAGCTCTACGTCATTCCGGCTATCTTCAACAAGTAAAATGCGCTTCAGCTCTGTCATCTTTGGCTTCCCCAATTTGGCTCACTCCAGATCAAATAAACGATTTATCAAAAAATTTGTTAATTTGTTAATCAAATATCTTAGGTAACGCAATAAAGAACGTTGCCCCTTGATTCACTTTTCCTTCTGCCCATATACGTCCTCCATGTCGATGCACAATTCGCTGTACGTTTGCTAAACCAATCCCGGTTCCTTCATAGTTTGGGTCACTATGCAGCCTTTGAAAAATTCCAAATAGCTTGTGAGCATACTGCATATTGAATCCAATGCCGTTATCTTTAACAAAATATACTGTCTCCTGCTCCTGCGTAAAGCTGCCGATGCTGATTTCGGCTGTTGGTCGCTGTCTTGTATATTTGACGGAATTTTCCAGCAAATTTCGCACTGCCAGCCGCAGCATCGACGGATCGCCTTGGATGCTGGGCAGCGGCTCTATTTGCCAAATGATTTCGCGTCCGATCAGATCTGGCTCTAGCTCGCGCTGCACTTCCTGGATCAGCAGATTCATATCAATTCGGATGGAGCGCATTTCGCTGCGCCCCATCCGCGAGAAGGAGAGCAAATCGTCAATCAGCGTTCCGGCTTGGCGCGTCGTTTCGGCAATTACCGTCAGGTAGCGCTGACTGGTAGCGTCGAGACTGGCTGGATCGAGGCGTTTTTGCAATAGCTCCACAAATCCGGCAATATGGCGCAGCGGCGCTCGCAGGTCATGCGAAACTGAGTAGGAAAAGGACTCTAGCTCCCGGTTGGCGGCCTCAAGCTGCATTGTGCGCTCTTTCACCCGCAGCTCTAGATCTTGGCGGAATCGCGCTTCATTTTCACGCAAAGCTGCCTCTGCCTGTTTCTGTTCGCTTAAGTTGAGAATAAAAGCTACAGAATGCTCGCGGTTGGGTTCGAGTAACCGATAGCCAATCAACACAGGCACACGACTTCCGTCCTTGCGGATATACTCTTTCTCGTAGGGCGTACAGGCTCCCCGCGACTGTGCTTCAGAAATCCCCAGCTCATCCAGCGGCAGATATTCGGGGGGTGTAAGCATCACCCAATCGATTTTGCCGGATTGCAAATCGTCGCGGCTGTAGCCAATGATGTTCAAAAATTCGTCGTTGGCATAGAAGATTTGGCGATAGATATCCCCATATAAAATGCCAACTAAATCTGCTTCAACAAAGCTATTCAGCCGCGCCTCGTTTTCGCGTAGCTCGGCTTCAGTCTGCTTGCGGTCATGCACGTCGTTCACCGTGCCGACCCATTCGCGGATAGAGCCGTCTGACTCCAAAATTGGCACGCCCTTCGCTTCAAAATAGCGATACTCGCCCGTCGGCTGATGCCAGAGTCGTCCCTCTGACTGATAAATTTGCTGCGAACTCAAGGACAGCCGCCACAACTGCCTGACCTGCTGTCGATCGTCGGGATGCAGAGCTTCCACCCACCCCCAGCCCTGATGAACCTGAAAATTCTGCCCCGTATAAGCTTCCCAAGATGACTGCTCCGTCACAAACCGCCCTTCCGCATCCGCTATCCAAACGATGGACGCAATCGCCTGAGTCAGCGACCGATAGCGTTCCTCGCTCTTTCGGAGGTCAGCTCTAGTCTGCTGACGCTTTAGATCATTGCGGTTCAGCCACTTAGCGCTCTGCCAGATTAAGCCTGTCTGCACCAGCACGGATAGCGCGACTTGCAGCGACAGCCCAAAGCCGGGGACGTAGTAGTCGAACCGATAGCCCTGTACCAGCAGCCAGCCCAGTAAAATCGGGAACAGAACTGTGATAGGTAAGATTTGTCGAGCCAGCCTGCCACCCTCCAGCGGAGCCGTCAGCGGCTGCATCAAACCTTGCTGCGGTTGCAGCGCCAAGATGCTGACTGAAAGCATGATAAAGCTGAAGGCAGTATGCAGCGCCATTGAGGTTGTAAAATCGCCCAAATGGTACAAAATCTGCACCCCAAAGCCATAGCCAATCAGCGCTTGCAGGCAGATCAGCAGCGTCAGCAGCGCCAAAGCCTGCGCCAGCCTGCTGCATCGCCAAATCAGCAGTTCCAGCGCCAAGCTGCTCAGCAGAAAGCTGACGGCTGTATTGATCCCCATTCGTCCCGGATGGGGCGTATCTAGACTGACCTGATCGGCAAACAGGAGCTGGTCAATGTTTAGCTCCCAGCCCCAGGCATATTCGCCCAGCGTCAGCAAGGCAATCCAGGCTGGAATCGCCACCCAAATTGTGAACCAGAGCCGATTCGGACGAGACCTCGCCCAGAGCAGCGCCACTCCTAGCAGGACAAAGCAAAGCGCGGTGTTGGCCTTCATGGTGGCCGTGCCGTCCAATATGCCTGTTTTGAGCCAGTCAATCTGAAACTGCCAGCCCAGCAAAGCCGCGCTGCCCACACCAATCACGACGAGGGCGGCAGCTTGGGAAATACGTCTCGCTGTGAGCTTTAATTTCAACGCCACGCTCTCACTCCCTGAAGCGAGGCAGCAAGCGGGTTCAAACTACAGGCGACAGTCATCTGTGGCTCTAGCGATCAGAGTGAAGCAGCAAAATTATTTCAATATCATCTACCTTTTTGTACAGTTTGTCTGTCTATCTTTGGGTAGAGGCATTCTGCTGAATTTATGCTGCTGGAAACTGTTTAGACTAAACCGCCAGAAACTTTTGAATCACCTCGTTGCTGAGTTCGCGGGTGGGACCAGAGGCGACAATGCCGCCTTTTTGCATCGCATAGTAGCGGTCGGCTTGGCGGACGAAATGCAGATGCTGCTCCACCAGCAAAACCGAGATGCCCGTGGTAGCCACAATTCGCTTCACCGCCGCCTCAATGTCGAGAATAATCGACGGCTGGATGCCTTCGGTTGGCTCGTCGAGCACCAAGAGCTGCGGCTGTCCCATGATGGCTCGCGCAATGGCTAGCTGCTGCTGCTGACCGCCACTGAGATCGCCGCCCATCCGCCAGAGGAATTCTTTCAAGATCGGGAACAGCTCAAAGATCTCTTCCGGGATTTCCTGCGTGTTTTTAGGGCGAACGGTTCTGGCCTCGTAGCCCAGCAGCAGGTTTTCTTTGACCGTCAGGCGCGGAATCACCTCACGCCCCTGCGGCACGTATCCAATCCCCAGCTTGGCGCGCTGATCGGTGGAGCGGTGCAAAATTGGCTCACCGTTAAAAATAATTCCGCCGCTGCGAGGCTTAAGTAGCCCCATCAGGGTTTTGAGCATCGTGGTTTTGCCGACCCCATTACGGCCAATTAAGCAGACCATTTCACCTTTAGGGACGCTGAGGTCAACGTCACGGAGAATATGGCTCTCGCCGTAGTAGACATTCAGGCCAGAGACTTGCAGCATCAGATCCGAGGCGGCAGGCAGAGTTGAGCTAACGGCAGTTTGAACCATAGTGAGTATTTCGAGGAAATGATAGAGTTAACTCAGGCAGCATGTTCAGTTTCTTCCTGTCCCAGATAGACTTCGATGACGCGCGGATCAGACTGGACGGATTCAAATGCACCTTCGCAGAGTACCGAACCCTGGTGCAGCACCGTCACCTGATCGGTGGCAATCTGACGCACAAACTCCATATCATGTTCAATCACGATAATCGAATGACTCTCGGAGAGCGCCACTAGCAGCTCACCCGTGCGCTCGGTTTCCTCGTCAGTCAGCCCCGCCACGGGTTCATCCACCAGCAGCAGATCGGGAGATTGCGCCACCAACATCCCAATTTCGAGCCACTGCTTTTCGCCATGCGAGAGCAGGTTGGCTGGCAGGTCGGCTTTTGGCGACAGACCGATGGTTTCCAGCAGACTCGCAACCGTGCGGCGTTCGGGCGTAGGCGGCTTTTGCAGCAGCGTTGGGAAGACGTTTTTGTTGCGGTTGCAGGCCAAGGCCAGATTTTGACGCGGGGTGAGGTTGAGGTAGACTCTGGGGGTCTGAAACTTGCGGCCAACACCCATCCGGGCAATTTGATGTTCGGCGTAAGGGCGAAGATTTTTGCCCTTAAATTTGACCGTGCCTGCGGTGGGCTTGGTCTTGCCAGTAATGATATCTAAGAAGGTGGTTTTGCCCGCGCCGTTGGGGCCAATAATCACCCGCAGCTCGCCCTGATTGAGCGTAAAGTTCAGATCGTTCAAAGCCCGAAAGCCGCCGAAGCTAACGGTGAGATGCTCAATCTCCAATATTTTGTCGCTCATATTCGACCTCCGCGTCTTCTTCTAAGCTAGGATATGTCGCCACTTGATTACGGCCTCTAACGCTGCGCCAGAGGTTGCGGCCTTCGGTGCGTAGCCAGCCAATAATGCCGCTGGGCAGAAACAGCACGACCACCAAGAACAAGCCGCCCTGGAAAAACAGCCAGATATCGGGAAACTTTTCGCTCAATGTGCTCTTGGCAAAGTTGACGGTTAAAGCCCCCAAAATTGCCCCAACTAGCGTCGCCCTGCCGCCCACCGCTACCCAAATCACCATCTCAATCGAGAAGGCGATATTCATCGAGTTGGGGGAGATAATCCCGGTTTGCAGCGTGAACATTGCGCCTGCTAGCCCTGCCAGCGCTCCGGAAATCGCAAACACCAGCACCTTAAAGCCAGTCGGGTTGTAGCCCGTAAAGCGGGTGCGGCTCTCGTCGTCCCGAATGGCCACCAGCAGATGTCCAAACCGTCCGCTGGTAATCCAGCGACAGAGCGCGTAGGCCGCCACCAGGAAAATAATCGTTAGCACATAGTAAACATACTGCGTGCCGGGGGAATTGACCTTTGCGCCAAACAGGGTTTGAAAATCGGTGAGGCCGTTGGTGCCGTTGAACAGCTTTTGCTGACCGTTGAAGAAGTTAAAAAAGATAATCGTGGCGGCCTGGGTGAGAATCGAGAAGTATACGCCCCGAATCCGGTTTCGGAAAATCACGTAGCCCAGAAACCCTGCCAGCAGCGCCGGAATCATCAGCACCGCTACCGCCGTAAACGGGAACGAGTAAAACGGTTGCCAGAACCAGGGTAGTTCGGTGACTCCGTACAGGCTCATAAATTCTGGGAGCTGCGAGCTGGCATCTGCCGGAATTTGCAGCTTCAAATGCATCGCCAGCGCATAGCCGCCCAGCGTAAAGAAAACGCCGTGCCCCAGGCTCAGAAGCCCCGTAAAGCCCCAAATCAAGTCAATGCCCAGCGCCACGATGGCCAGCGCCAGAAACCGCCCCATTAGATTGAGCCGGAAGTCAGAGAGCAGCAGCGGCAGAATCACGATCAAGAACAGGGCGATTGCGATCACAATCCCGGCTTCGAGCAGCAGCGAGCGGCGTTTGGTTTCGGCAGTTTGCCCACCGAGGGCGAGATTAGCAGCCATAGTTCTATTCCAAATCGCGTCAGGACAGTAGTTTCAGGTTCAGGGTTCTCAATCTCAGCATTCAATACTAAGCATCCACTGTGCGGCCTTTCTGCGGAAACAGGCCAGCCGGACGAAACTGTAAGAACACAACAATCAAGACAAATACCAGCACTTTTGCCATGCTGGTAGTCGCAAAGAAGGCAAAGAAATTACTCACGGGTTGAATGGCTGTGAACAGCGTTGACAGCATCCCCGTACCAATCACGTAGTCGGTAATGCCAATTGCCATTGCTCCGACAATCGTGCCAACCAGCTTGCCGACACCGCCCACCACCACCACCATGAACGTATTCACAATGTAGTTCTGCCCTGTGTTCGGCCCCACTGAGCCCAGCAGGCTGACGGCACATCCGGCCACCCCGGCTAGTCCTGATCCCAGCGCAAAGGTCAGCGCGTCCACTTTGGCGGTTGGGATGCCCAGACAGGCACTCATGTTGCGGTTTTGCGTCACCGAGCGAATTCTTAGCCCCCAAGGCGTTTTGTTCAAGAAGAAATAGATGCCCAGCACGCAGAGTACGGTCAGCAGCATGATGAACATCCGGGTGTAGGGCAGCTGATAGCCACCGATGGGGAGACCGCCCTGTAGCCATTTGGGAGCGGTCACGTCTACGTTTTGAGCACCGAACCAGGGTTTAGTGGCCGTCAGGCCGAACGACTTGCCGAGTAGCGAACCAACCGTTAAGGCAATCCCGACCGAGAGCGGCAGCAGTACCGCAATCGCCAGCTTGCGAATTTGTTCAAAGTCAGGGCGTTTCCGCACCAGCCACAGCCCGCCAAAGTACAGCAGGCAAAACAGCGCCAGATTCACCACCAGCACCCAGCTGACGCTGCGTACAAACTGCTGAAGGATTAAGCTCACGCCCCAGGTGGCCAGCAGTGTTTCTAAGGGTCGCCCGTACAGGTAGCGAATCACGCCGCGCTCTAGCACTAGCCCCATCAAGGCCGCCACCACAAAGGCGGCAATTAAGGCAAAGAAAATATAGAGCTGTGAGAAAGCGCCCAGGGGCTTGAAGATATTTTGCACGACAAAGGTTGTATATGCGCCGAGCATCATCAGCTCGCCATGCGCCATATTAATGACGCCCATCAAGCCAAATACGATGGCCAGCCCCAAAGCCGCTAGCAGCAGCACTGAACCAACGCTTAACCCGTTAAAAATACCGTCTAGAATACTAATAGCCAAAGCTTTCTCCTTGGGTGCGAGTATGAAGCGATGAACTCACCAATTACCAACAAATATACTAAATAGCTAATGAAAAAGCTGTGTCTGAGCTTACAGTTTTGGTAAAGTCTGACACAGCTTTATTCAGCAACCGAGGAGAACGTTGTCTATGCGCTGTTATGCGCCTTTGAACTTACCTGCCGTCTCTGGCGCTTTAATGTCAGTCCGCGTCCAGTCACAGGTGAAACCTTTGGTGTCCGCCACAAACTGGTTCCAGGGAATCGGCTCAACTGGCGCAGGCGTTGAGGAGACAATTTCAAACAGCCCGTCATCCCGCACCTCGCCAATCCGCACCGTTTTAGAAATGTGGTGGTTATTGTTCATCTCGACTGGCCCTTCGGGAGCAGCAAATTTCTGACCGTAGGCAGCGGTACGAACTTTCTCTAGATCGGTGGGTGTGCCGGCATCGCCAGCCTTTTCGACTGCCTGCTTCCAGATGTTAACCGAGATATAGGCGGCTTCCATTGGGTCGTTCGTGACGCGATCATCGCCGAACTTTGCCTTAAAGGCAGCAACATACTTCTCGTTTTCCGGGCTATCTACCGTCTGGAAGTAGTTCCAAGCAGCGTAATGCCCCTTCAGGAAGTCTACGCCAATCGCCTTCACCTCTTCCTCAGCAATACTCACCGACATCACCGGATATTTATCTGCGGTCAGACCCGCGCCCTGCATCTGCTTGAATAGCGCCACGTTGCTGTCACCATTCATCGTGTTGTAGATCACGCCGCCGTTGGGTAGAGCGGAGCGAATCTTGGAGATGATGGGCGTGACTTCGGTGCTGCCCAGCGGCAGGTAGTCTTCGCCCACAACCGTGCCGCCTTTGGCCGCAAGCTGGGCTTTGATGATGGTATTGGCAGTGCGGGGGAACACGTAGTCAGAGCCAACCAGATAGAACTCTTTGCCCTTCTCTTCTAGCAGCCAGTCCACCGAAGGCTCAATCTGCTGGTTGGGAGCAGCGCCCGTGTAGAAAATATTCTTGGAGCATTCTTGGCCTTCATACTGCACCGGGTAGAACAGCATGTGGTTTTTCTCCTCGAACACGGGCAGCACGGCTTTGCGGCTTGCCGAAGTCCAGCAGCCAAAGATCACCACGACCTGATCTTCGTCGATCAATTTCTTTGCTTTCTCAGCAAACGTCGGCCAGTCGGAAGCGCCGTCTTCTTTGATGGCGACAATCTGCTTGCCGTTGATGCCGCCCGCCTTGTTAATTTCTTCGATGGCTAGCTCGGTGGAATCAACAACGCTGTTTTCGGAGATCGCCATCGTGCCGCTGAGCGAATGCAAGATGCCGACCTTGATGCCGTCGCCTGCTGCGGCTGCGGCTGGAGAAGCTTCGCCGGAAGCGGCTGGAGAAGCTTCTGTTGTAGTAGTTGGAGCGGAACCACAAGCCTTTAGCAAAATGCTGGTGCCCAGCGTCGCCGAACCATACAGGAGAAACTTGCGTCGATTAATCTGACTACTCATTTTGGCTTCCTTATCCGAAGAAGGTCTAATCTGCTGTGATTGTTGTCCGCAATCGTAGAGCCACAGTTTTCGACATTTTGTATTGGCCGATACAAAGCATTGCAAGATCTCTATCCGGCGGTAGGTGTCGAGTCGAGCTACAACAAGTTACACAGCCAGACTGGCGCAAATAGCACTCACAGGAACCGCCTAAGCCGCGACTGGCCAACCTCCATTCAAGTTAAGCTGGCTCAAAATGCCTAAGTTGCGATTCCTGACGCTTGGCCTCACGTTAAGCAAGCACTATCCAAATTTAAGGTTTCCAGGCTTAAGGTTTCCAGGCTTAAGGTTTCCAGAGCCTAGACCAAAACGACGGCGGCGTGCAGAGATGCCGCTGAGCTGCCAGCCGGGTGTTGAGATAGGAATTGACCCAGGCGCAGCCATAGTCTAGCCAGTTGACCTTGAGGATGGCCTGCATGTCCCAAATGATCAGGCTTTGGTCAGTCCCCGCCGACACCAGAAAACGATTATCTGGACTGAAGACCAGGCTAGTCAGCTCAGCAGTATGGCCGCTTAAAGAGGCCAGCCGCTGACCGTCGAGCCGTAGCAGTTCGATGACGTTGTTGGGGGCGGCGGCGGCAATCATCTGGCCGTCAGCGCTAAAGGCAAACTGGGTAAAGCCACTATTGCCCACTCTAAACGTGCGCTCCAGGGTTCCGTTGCGATCCCAGAGCTGGAGGCCATCTTCTCCCGATACGGCAATCTTGCGGCGGTCGGGCGAAATGGCCATCCCTCCAATCGGGCCGCTGCTCTCAATGTAGCTACGAAACAGCGAAGTTGCAGCGCCATCTGTGAGCCAAAACCAGAGGCTCCCCGACTCGTCGATGGCGGCAATGAACTTACCGTCTGGGCTGAAGGCCAAATCGCCAATCCGCGACTGCGGCTCTTGCAGAATTTTGGTGAGCTGGCGCGATTCGAGCTGCCAAACCTGGATCTGATTTTGCTGATCGGCGGCAATCAGCGTTTTGCTGTCCGGACTGAAGCGGACTTGCAGCGGCGTGACTGGACTCTGCAACGTCGCCAACAGACTGCCATCCTGCCAAAGCCGAATCCCGTCTGACTCTGCTGTAGCAAACTGCCGCCCGTCCGGACTAAAATCCACGTCCAAAAAGCTGGCCGAGCGGCTAGCAATCTGCTGCACAGGCTGACCGCTGACCTGCCAAAAGCCCAGCGTTGAGCCAGCGGTGGCGGCAATCTGTTTGCTGTCGGGGCTAATCGCCAGACTGCTGATACTGGACTGCCCGTAGATCCGCTTGAACAGCCGATTTTCCAGCCGCCAGAGCCGTACCGTGCTGTCATCTCCTGCCGAAATCGCCAGCTCGCCCGTCGCGCTAAAGGCCACATCGCGCACCACCGTTTTATGGCCGCGCAGAATTTTCTGCACCGCGCCATCCAGCCGCCAGAGCCGCACCGTTTTGTCAGCACTCGCCGAGAGAATCATCTGACCGTCCGGGCTAAATTTAGCGCTCAGTACCGCCCCATCGTGCCCCACAAACTGCTTCAGCCGCTCGCCGGTTAAGCTCCAGAGCTGAAGGCTAGCCTCTCCGCCTGCCAGCAGGCTTTGACCGTCCGGGCTAAAGGCCAAAGAGCGCAGCCCACCTGGATCAGCCAGCCAGCTTTGCAGCAGTTCGCCGCCGAGTCGCCAGAGCTTGATCGTGCCGTCCTGACTGGCGCTGGCCAGGGTTTTACCATCGGGGCTAAAGGCCACCTGCCGCACCGCCAGCTGATGCCCCGCAAACTGTCGCACTCGCGATCCATCCGGTCGCCAGAGCTTGACGACGCGATCGGCTCCAGCGGTAGCGAGCAGCGATCCGTCTGGACTATAGACCACCTGCCAAATGGTCGCCTCATGCCCCATCAGCGGATAGATCAGCCCGCCTCGCAAATCCCAGAGTGTGATATCGCCGTCTACGCCCGCCGCTGCCAACGACTGGCTATTGGGGTGAAACGCCAGACTGTAGATAATCGTGCCGGGATCGCGGCTCCAAATCATCTCGCCCGCCGCGTTCCAGAGCCGAATCTGACGGTCGCTGCTGGCAGTGGCAATCCAGGCTCCGTCTTGACTCACAGCCAAGCTCAGCACCGCGCCACGATGATTGGTGAGGCGGTTGAACTCGTCAATATCGGAGGCAGCATGTTGCAGCGCCACATCAACCTGCTGCTGAAGCGTTTGATGATCAAAAAAGGAGCGATGTATCTGGCGCGAATTTTGGCGCAGTTTTTGGTTGGCCGTGAGCGCCTGCACTAGCGCATCCAGCTTTTGGTCGGCCTCGAAGCTGGCGGCTGAGGCAATCACGGTCGCCTGAATTTCGTCGATGGCTGCCCGTTGCGACTGGCTAGTAGCCAACAGCCCTAGCCCAACCGCCAGCAGCATAATTCCCGTCATCACGGCCAGCAGCAGCTTTTGGACGCGCAGATTGCGGCGCTGCTCAAGTCCGCGCTGTCGCTCTAGCTTCAGGCGGGCTTCAACTTCGCTGAGGCGTTCGGCTTCGAGTCTGGCCTGGGTTTCGCGACGGTCGCAGTCCTGGCTAGCTGCCAAAAACCGATAGTCGAGATCGTCTAGGCTTTTGTCCTGCGTCCATTGCCGCATTTCGGCCAACGCCTGTCCCCGCAGCAGGCGCGACTCATCCCGACAGCCGGAAGCTACCCAGAGATCAAGCGCGGCAGCATAAGGCCGGAGCTGAGCCAGCTGAGTCGTCACCCACTCGTCGCTAAAGACCGCCCGATAGATCGGGTTCTTGACTCGCAGCCCCAGGCGCGACTTTTCGACTAGCCCAGAGAGCAATAGCTCTAGCTGCTCCTGGCTTTCTAGCCCCAGATCTGCCAGCCCCAAATTTGACTCAGACTCAGAGCAGAGGATGCGCTGGTAGAGTCCGAGCAGCCGACTGGTATGCCGCTCGCTGTGCAGTAGTCGGTCACGAATCGTTTTGAGATGTTCGGGCTGGTCTTGGATCTCCCAGCTGTTGAGGATTTGGCGCTGCACCAGACTGTCAATCTCAGCCTGGTGCTGGCCAGAACCCAGACCAGAACCCAGATGAGACTGCGCCAGATAGCAGAGTTTTTGGGTCAGAAACGGCTGCCCCCCTGACCAGAAAAAAATTCGTCGCAGCAGCGCTTCTGGGTCAGCATGGGGCGCAAGTCCCGGCAGCAGCGGTGCGGCCTCTGACCACTGAAAGCCGCGCAGCTCAATTGGGTGACCAATATTAAATGGGGTGCGCGACTGGTCAGAAATCAGCTCGCTGGGCGTGGCGACTCCAAACAGCGCAAAGCTGAGGCGGCGATAGTCGGGGAGTTCGGCGCGGCGCTCGTAACAGGTGCGAATCAGCGCAAAGAAATCATCAGCCAGAAACGAGAGGCTGAGAATACAGTCGATTTCGTCAATAAAGATCACAATCGGCTGCTGAATCTGGTGCAGCAAGACCGTCTCGATAAATTCATACAGCCGGTTCACGCTGGGCAAATGCGCCTGCGCCTGCCACCAGTTGGCCAGATTGATCGTCAGTCGAAACCGCTTGGTCAAAAATCCGGCAATTGACGCATACCACTGCTCTAAGCTGACATGCTGTGTCCCAATCGCCGAGAGATCAATTGCCCCGCAGCGGTAGCCCATCTGGTGCAGCTGCTCCATGGCCTGCACCCGCAGACTCGACTTGCCCATCTGACGCGCGTTAAACACATAGCAAAATTCACCCGCCCGCAACGCCTGCATCAGCTGCTCGTCCGCCGCCCGCCGCACATAGGTCGATGCATCGGGCGGGAGGCTGCCGCCAACTTGATAGCTCGATGACTGGCTGGATTCAGACTGCTGGGAGGTCAGCATGGGCGGCACAAAGCGTTAGCTCACTTTAGCAAGTTCAGTGCAAGAACTTCAGTGCAAGAACCCTAGCGCAAGAACTCTGCCAGCAATTCTAGCCATTTGAGACTCGCCACCGAATTGCCCGTCGCATCCAGTGCCGGACTGTAGCAGGCCACCGCCCCCTGCTGCGGAATCACTGCCAGCACCGCTCCACTGACACCCGACTTAATCGGCAGGCCAATCCGCTGAGCATAGAGAGACGAGTCTTCGTAGAGACCGCAGCTGAGCATGACGGCATTTACAGAGTCGCGGTGCTGAGGGGAGATCGCGGGCTGATCGAGCGCCAGCAAAAGTCCGAGCTTGGCTAAGTCGCCGACTCGACCTGCAAGGCAGCAGAGCTGCTCGTAGGTATCTAGCGTCAGTTCTGGGCTGGTGACGGCTCCCGAAGTGGCGAGGCATTCGAGCAGGCTGCGGTTGGGGTCACGGTTGCTTTGGCGCACGGCGGTGAGGGTGGTTTCATCAAGGCTGAGCTGGGTTTGGGCTTGCTGGTTCAGCCAGTCGCAGAGGTTGGCGCAGCGTTCGGTGGCGGATTCTCCGGGCAGCTTGTCGGCCAGCGTCATTGCGCCGCTGTTGATCATCGGGTTGCGCGGGTAGCCGTGATCGAGCACAAGCTGATCGAGCGAGTTGAACGGCAGATTGGAAGGCTCTGTACCCACCCACTGCGAAATAGCATCTAGCCCGTGATACTGGAGCAAAAACAGTAGCAAAAAGGGCTTAATCACGCTCATCAGCGGGAAGCAACAGTTTGTATCACCGTAGGTCAAGCTGGCTGCACCGCAGATCTGTAAGCCAAACCAGCAGGGGTCAGCCTGAGCCAGCGGGGCAATTCGATTCAGGACAACTCCCTGCGTCTGAGCCTGAGCCTGCTTTGCCCATTGCTGAATTTCTGTGGTGGTGAGCTGTTGTAGCGGCATAGAGATCTTGTTTCTTAGCATAAGAATAGATTTTTTAGAGCTTTGCGTCGAGTCGCCTTAACCTAGCTCGGATGATTTTTGGGTGATTTTCGGATGATTCGTTAAGCTTCTCATACCCAAACCTTTAACTCTCAGTGATAACCTGCATTTCAGGGTGTAAATGATGTAGTAAGCAGAGTAAGGTTACAGATTTTCAAGATCCTGAATTGATTTTAAGTTTAGCGTTAGCAACGCTCTACCCTGATGAATCCATTGCTGTATTTACATCAGACCGCTGTTTCGAGGCGCTGATCGTTTAAGCAGTGATTCAACGCTCCCAGTATGTCACTACTCTGGGAGCCACAGCGTCATGTTTAGGATTCGCTAGGGATCAATATTCCTGTTTGCATTCATCGCACCAACAGAATTAAGGGAGTCTACATGCCTGCGATTTATCCATCCGCACCGCCATCGATTCGGTTTGCCCAGTTTAATGCCTCGCTCAACCGCAGAGCCGAAGGCCAGCTCGTTGATGATTTGGCTCATCCCAATGCCAATACACCCGGTACAGCTCAGGCCAAGACCGTAGCTGAAATCATCCAGCGCAGTCGTCCAGATGTTGTACAAATCGAAGAGTTCGACTATTTCGCAGCTGATCCAGCCTCAGCAGTCGAGCTATTCATCAAAAACTATCTAAACGTTAGTCAGAACGGCGCAGATCCAGTTGAATATCCTTACTTTTACATTGCGCCTTCCAATACCGGAATCGCTTCTGGATTTGATCTAGATAATAACGGTACAGTCGCCGGCTCACCCGACCAGCCCGGTTACGGCAATGACTCGTTTGGCTTCGGCAACTATCCCGGGCAGTTTGGGATGCTGCTGCTGTCAAAATATCCGATTGATACGCCCAACGTTCGCACCTTCCAGAATTTCTTGTGGCAGGATATGCCGGACGCGCTGCTGCCGACGATTCAGACACCCGGTGCATCGGCACCCTGGTACTCGCCGGAAGAGCAGGCGGCGCTACGGCTTTCGTCCAAGAGCCACTGGGACGTGCCAATTCAGATTGGCGACAAAACGATTCATGCGCTGGTCAGCCACCCAACACCGCCCACCTTTGACGGAGCAGAAGACCGCAACGGCAAGCGCAACTACGACGAGATCCGCTTCTGGTCAGACTACATAACGCCCGGTGCAGGCGGCTATATTTACGACGATCAGGGACGTGCAGGCCAGCTTGCCGCCAATGCGAGCTTTGTAATCATCGGCGATCAGAATGCTGACCCTAAAGATGGCGACAGCTACCAGAACGCAATTTTGCAGCTTCTAGACAACCCGCTCACCAATACTTCTATCACGCCAACCAGCGCGGGCGGCGTGGACGCAGCCTCACGGCAGGGCAAGGCCAACTTGCAGCAGCAGGGCAATCCGGCCTTTGACACGGCTGACTTCAACGATAACGCCCCTGGCAACTTGCGAACTGACTATGTGCTGCCTTCTAAAGATCTGAATATCACTGGCGCAGAAGTCTTTTGGCCGACTCCAGCTGACTCGCTGTTTCGCTTGGTGGGCGACTTTGATGCCAGTTTCCCGCCAGAAGGATTTCCCGCTTCTGATCACCGTTTAGTCTGGGTGGATGTCATGCCAACTGTTGATGTCAGTCGTAAATCAGTCAGCAATCTTGAATTTTTGGGGCAGGTCACGTTACCGACCGGCACAATATTTCAGAATACAGAAGTTGGCGGTCTGTCAGGCATTACCTATGATGCCAGCCAACAAGTTTACTACAGCATTTCGGATGATCGCAGCGAAAAGAATCCGGCTAGATTTTATACGCTGAGTATAGATTTAAGCGACGGAAAATTAAACGATAGGGATGTTCAGTTTCAGGCCGTCACGACACTGAAAAACGCCGCCCAGCAGCCCTTCGCGAGCCGCAGCCTTGACCCGGAAGGCATCACGCTGGTAGACGGTAAGCTATATATCTCCTCAGAAGGCGACGCGAATCAGTTAATTAGCCCGTTTGTGAATCAGTTTGGGCTAGACGGACAGCAGCTTGCCGAACTGCCGGTAGACGATAAGTTTCTGCCCACAGCCGACAAAACCAGGGGCATTCGCAATAATTTAGCTTTCGAGAGCCTCACCGTCACCCCCGATCAACGCTACCTGTACACCGCTACCGAAAACGCACTCTATCAAGACGGCTCAGCCGCAACGCTGGATAACGAAAGCCCGTCGCGGATTGTTCGCTACAATCTGCAAACGGGCGAATTGGACAAAGAGATACTCTACTTCACCGATGCGGTTTCGGACGCGCCAGTTCCGGCGACTGGCTTCAACACTAACGGTTTGGTTGACTTGTTTGCGCTCGACAATAACGGTAATCTGCTGGCGCTAGAGCGTGCTTTCTCGGATGGGGTGGGTAACACAATCAAGCTATATCAGGTGAGCTTGCAGAATACGACCGATCTTCAAGACATCGACGCGCTCGCAGACTTAGAAGTGGACGCAGTGGCCGAGAAAACGCTGCTGCTGGACTTCTCGACGCTCGGTTTGCCGCTGGACAATATTGAAGGACTCACCTTTGGATCAACGCTGCCGGATGGTCGCCAGTCGCTAATTGTGGTGAGCGACAACAACTTTAGCAGCACCCAGTTTACGCAGGTTTTGGCCTTTGCGCTGGATCTGCAAACCACGCCAGCCATCGCACCCATCACCGAAACTCCCGACTTGGATCGACTCGAAACCGACGCGGATGCGGACGATCCGGCTATCTACGTCAATCCGTTAGATTCAGGCAAGAGCTTGGTGATTACGGCGCTCAAGGACGGCGGTTTGGCGGTTTATGATCTCGACGGCCAAGAAGTGCAGCGAATTGCGCCTGATAGCATTCGATTTAACAACGTGGATTTGGTTTACGGTTTCATGCTGGGCGGCAAAAAGGTCGATCTGGCAGTGGCCTCTGATCGTCGCAACGATACGCTGGCAATTTGGTCAATTGATCCGGCGACGCAGCAGCTAACCAATATTACCGCTAGTTCGTTGAGCGATTCATCCGCTTCAATTTTTGGGATTGACGACGGAGCGCAGAGTGCATACGGCCTCGCAACCTATACCAGCCCAGTGAACGGCAAATCTTACGCCTTTGTTAGCGAACGTAACGCCGATCGGATCGCGCAGCTAGAGCTAATTGACAACGGTCAGGGTCAGGTTGATGCGAAGATTGTGCGAACGCTAACCGTGCCAATTCCAGCAGGCGGCGAACTTGAAGACGCTCAGGTTGAGGGAATGGTGGCTGACCGCGAGTTGGGATATCTCTACGCCGCGCAAGAAAATGTCGGCATCTGGAAATTCCAGGCTGAGCCGAATGCTGACGTGACTGGCCGACTGATTGAATCCGTGAAGCCAGCAGGCGACGTGATTACAGCTGATGCAGAAGGTCTGACGATCTACTATGGTGAGAACGGCAGCGGATATCTACTCGCTTCCAGTCAGGGCGACAGTAGCTATGTCGCTTTTAGCCGCGAGGGCAACAACGACTATCTCGGCGGCTTCGTGATTGACGGCGGTGAGATAGACGGCGTGGAGGAATCAGACGGAGCCGATGTCACCAGCGTCGCGCTGGGTACTCAGTTCCCAAATGGCCTGCTGGTCGTGCATGACGGTTCCAACGAACCCACCCAGGTCGCGGTAGACGATGGCGAGGTGCAAAACTACAGCACAAACTTTAAGTTTGTGCCCTGGGACAGCGTCGCCAAAACATTCACCCCTGCACTCACGATTGGCTCTGATTACGATCCGCGTCAGCCGCAGCCGAACTCGCTGCTGGGCGTAGCCAGCGGGGATACCAACCAGACCTCGACTGTGCTTTGGGCGCAGAGCAGCATTCTGGGTACGGTGACTTTTGAGTATTCTATCTTTCCTGACTTTGAGTACATCTTCGGCTACAACAGCGCGACCGTTACTGATCCAAATCTACCCGTCAAGTTGAGCTTTGGGGGACTCACGCCGGGACAGACCTATTACTACCGCGCCACCGATGCCGCAGGCGCAACGGCGACAGGTCAGTTCAAAACCTCGAACGCGATTGACACTCAAGCTGGCTTGAGATTCGGTGTCACGGGTGACTGGCGCGGCGAACTCAGCCCCTACCCAGCAATCGCGAATGCCGACGAGCGCGATCTAGAGCTGTTTATCGGGCTAGGCGACACGATCTACAGCGACTTTGAATCGCCCATCTTACCGGGCGTAGAGCAGGCCAAAACGCTGGATGAGTTCCGACTGAAGCATCAAGAAGTCTACGATTCTCGCTTTGGTCTCAACACCTGGAACGACCTCCGCAAGTCTGTTTCGGTGCTGTCGATGATTGACGATCACGAAGTAGTGAACGACTTTGAAGGTGGCGAAGATCTGTCAACAGCTTCAGCCGCAGATCAGGCGCTGTTTGGCGCAACGAGCGGATTGGTGAACGACTCACCGCTTTACAACAACGGCCTGCAAGCCTTCCAGGACTACAACCCGATTCAAGATCGGTTCTATGGCGAGACGGGCGACAATCGCACCGCAGGCGAACGCAAGCTCTATCGCTACAACACTTACGGCAGCGATGCCGCCACCTTCCTGCTAGATGCCCGCTCATTCCGCGACGCAGAATTACCTGCCGTAACCGACTTGAGCGACCCAACGCAGGTTGGCACGTTCCTCGCTAGATCCTTTGACCCTAGCCGCACATTGCTAGGCGAACAGCAGCTCAGCGACCTGAAGCGCGATTTGCTAGCTGCCGATCAAGCGGGCGTGACCTGGAAGTTTGTGCTGGTTCCAGAGCCAATCCAAAACCTGGGTGTGCTGGCCGCTGGCGACCGTTTTGAAGGCTATGCTGCCGAGCGCACTGAGCTGCTGAAGTACATCGACGACAACAATATCGATAACGTTGTATTTGTTGCTGCTGATATACATGGAACGCTGGTGAACAACCTCACTTACCAGACTGCACTGGGTCAAGCGCAGATTGCGACGAACGCCTTTGAGATTACAACGGGTTCAGTTGCGTTTGATGCGCCATTCGGTCAGACGGTAGCGGAATTGGGAACGCAGGTCGGACTGGTGACGGCTCAGCAGAAAGCATTCTATGACGCTTTGCCGATTGCCAACGATGCAGATAGTCTGGCAAACGACAAAGATGACTTTATCAAGCAGCTGACCAATAGCGGCCTAGACAGTCTGGGATACGATCCGCTGGGCCTTAACGCCAATCTGCCCCAAGCCGACGGCCTGATTAACGCCAAGCTGTTGCAGGGCGATTACCTAGCTACGCATACGTTTGGCTGGACAGAGTTTGACATCGATCAAACGACTCAAAAGCTGACGGTGACAACCTACGGAGTCAACAACTACAGCGAAGCTGAACTCCTCAAAGATCCGAGCGCCATCACTGGCCTGATCCCGAATGTCGTCAGTCAGTTTGAAGTGCTGCCAGTATAGCGTTTTGATTCACTCAATCTCTAACTCTTTCATCTTACTCAGGAGTTTTCATGACTGCATTTAGCCCCATTGATCCGAATTCAAACAGCGCTATCAATTTGGATGCCAGCCCCGGTTTCTTGAAGAAAATTGGCGGGTTTGCTGGAGAAGGCGCTGAGATTTCGGCTTACGACCCAACCACGCAGAGACTGTTCGTAATTTCGGGCGGTACAGAATTGCAGGTGCTGGATTTGAGCGATCCGAGCCAGCCACAGCTTGTGAGTACATTAGATGTCATGCTCTACGGCGGCGGTGCGAACAGCGTTGCAATCAGCAATGGGATTGTGGCCGTAGCGGTACAGGCTGATCCGGCAACCGATCCGGGTAAAGTCGTATTTTTTGACATAGACGGCATGTTTCAGGCAGAAGTTGAGGTCGGCGCGCTGCCGGATATGCTCACCTTCACGCCCGACGGCACAAAAGTTTTGGTCGCCAACGAAGCCGAGCCGAGCAGCTACAATCAGCCTGACTCGATCGATCCAGTTGGGTCAATTAGCATCATCGACCTGACGCATGGCGTGACGCAGGCCACAGTCGCCACCGCAGGCTTCGAGAGCTTTAACCCGCAAAAGGCGGAGCTACAGGCGCGCGGCGTGCGGGTTTTTGGTCCCAACGCATCGGTGGAGCAAGACTTGGAGCCTGAATACATCACGGTTTCGGCGGACGGCAAGACGGCCTACGTGACGCTGCAAGAGAATAACGCGCTGGCTGTGGTTGACGTGACCACTGCAACAGTAGCGGCGATTGTGCCATTGGGACTCAAAGACTTCAGCAAAGGTCTGCCGACGCTCACCAGCTACGACTTTACCGACCGTCCGGCTCTGGGTACGACCGCCGCAGGCCAAACCATCCAGCTCGGCGGATTTTCGGGTCTGTTTTACGAAGGCAAAGCCGAGAATGGCAACCTCAAGTTTGTCACCAATACTGATCGCGGCCCAAACGGCGAGCCAACAGACCTCAACGCCAGCAACCCCGGCAACGAGCGCCCCTTCGCCCTGCCCGACTTCCAGCCAGAAATCGTCCGGTTTGAACTCAACCCTGCGACGGGACAAATCAGCATCACCCAGCAGATTAAACTCACTCAGGCAGACGGTACGCCGATCACCGGACTGCCAAATCTGCAAAGCGGCGCAGCGGGCACAGCCTACACCGACGAAGTCGCAGTTGATCTAGAGGGCAATCTGCTGCCTAACGATCCGCTGGGCGCTGACACGGAAGGCATCGTCGTTGCCCCCGACGGCAGCTTTTGGCTAGTGGATGAATACCGTCCGGCGATCTACCACGTTGCCGCCGACGGCAAGCTGATCGAGCGGTTTATTCCCGAAGGTGCGCCAACTGAAGGCGGCGAGTTTGGTACGCCTGCCCTACCCGCAGTTTACGCTCAGCGGCGCAGCAACCGGGGCTTCGAGGCGGTGGCGCTGGAAGGCACCAAGCTTTACGCCTTTATCCAAAGCCCAATTGATCATCCAGATAGCGCTGCGGATACAGTCTCCCGCAGCTCCCGCAACCTGCGGATTCTAGAATTTGACACGGTGAGCAAACAGACTACAGGCGAGTATCTCTACATACTCGATGATGTCACCGCGAGCGGTAACGCTAAGACTGACAAAATTGGCGATGCGGTCTCGCTAGGCAACGGCAAGTTTCTGGTAGCAGAGCGCGATGACCTCAGCAGCACCAGTTCCAACAAGCTGATCTACGAGATTGATTTGCAGGGTGCGACCAATCTGCACCAGCTGGATAGCCTGACTTCGGGCAAAACCATCGAACAACTCTCGGTGGCTGAACTCGCAGCCGCTCAGATCGAACCCGTCAGCAAACGACTTGTTACCAATGCGGCAGCAATTGGCTATACGGGTGTCGAAAAGCTGGAGGGTCTAGCGGTGGTGGATGAACACACCATTGCTCTGATCAACGACAATGATTTTGGGATAGCAGGCAGCACGATCAACAGCGACGGCACGCTGAGCAGTATCGAAGATACGCCCGTGAAGCTGGGGCTGATTAACTTCAACCAGAGCAACGGCCTCGATGCCAGCGATCGCGACGGCGAGAATGACGAAGGCGCAATCAAAATTCAGTTTGAGCCAGTGTTGGGACTCTATCAACCGGACGCGATTGCTAGCTTTAGCATTAATGGCCAGACCTATTTAGTGACGGCCAACGAGGGCGATACTCGCGACTATGACGGCTTCAACGAGGAAATCCGCGTCGGCGACGATGACTATCAACTCGACCCGACCCGCTTCCCAAATGCTGAAGCGCTGAAGGACGATGCCAACTTGGGTCGCCTCACCGTCACGACAGCTGATGGCGATCTGGATGGCGATGGCGACTATGACCAGATTGTAGTACCGGGCGCTCGCTCGTTTTCGGTCTGGGACAGCAGCGGCAATTTGATCTTTGACAGCGGCGATCAGCTAGAGCAAATCACTGCCCAGGCCGTGCCCAACCTGTTCAACTCGAACGGTACGGCTGAGACGTTTGATAGCCGCAGCGACAACAAAGGCCCCGAACCGGAAGGCGTTGTGATTGGCACAGTCAATAACCGTGTCTATGCCTTCATCGGCCTAGAGCGAACAGGTGGCGTGATCGTTTATGAAGTCACCGATCCGAATCAGCCGCAGTTTGTGGAATATGTCAGCACCGAAGGCGATATCAGCCCCGAAGGTCTAACGTTTATTCCGGCTAGCCAAAACCCGAACGGCAAATCTCTGCTGGTGGTCTCCAATGAAGTTAGCGGCACGGTCGGCATTTTTGAATTCACGCCCCCAACTCGGATCAGCGATATTCAGGGTGCAGGCCATGTTTCGCCGCTGGTGGATCAAACGGTAAACGTCGCAGGTATCGTCACTGCCGTCACCTCAATTGGCTTCTACATCCAAGACCCCCACCCCGACAGCAATCCTGATACGTCCGAAGGTATTTTCGTCTTCCGAGGCTCCGCTGGCAGCAAGCCAACGCTAGGCGACTCGGTGCGGGTCAACGGCACAGTCAGCGAGTTTCGCGGTTCGCCCGCTCGCAGCAACGACCTCTCGGTGACGCAGATTACCGCCACAGGTGCAACATCCGGCTTCACGGTGCTCTCCAGCGGCAACGCGCTGCCCGCCGCCACGATCATTGGCGCAGACGGACGCATGCCGCCCAATCAGGTGATCGCCAACGACGCAGTCAACGGCAGCGTTGAAGGCAGTCCGTTTGACCCCGCTGAAGACGGCATCGACTTCTACGAAAGCTTAGAGGGCATGTATGTGCAGGTGAACAATGCCGTCGCAGTTGGCCCAACCAGCGGCTTTGGCGAAATTCCGGTAGTCGCCGACAGTGGCGCAGATGCCGGAGCACGCACAGCACGCGGCGGCCTCTACATCCAGCCCACAGACTTCAACCCAGAGCGGATTATCATCGATGACGTGATTGTTGGAGATGAACCGGATGTGAACGTTGGGGATATATTTACTAGCCCGATTGTCGGCTTGTTGGACTATAGCTTCAGCAACTTTAAGCTGCTGAACACTGAAGTCTTGCAGGTCGAGTTGGGTGACCTAGAGCGCGAAGTCACAGCACTGGTGGGCACGGAAAATCAGCTCACAGTGGCCAGCTTCAACGTCGAAAATCTTGACCCCAAAAAAGAAGATCGCGCGAAGGTGAGCGGCCAAAGCAGCAGCAACGTGGATGATGATCTAGGCGACGGTAAGTTTGATGCATTAGCTGAGCGGATTGTAGATAACCTTAAGTCACCAGACATTATCTCGCTGGAAGAAGTTCAGGATAATACGGGAGCCGAAATTGGAGATGGTGTCGTAGATGCGACTGTGACCTACGAGCTGCTGATCGACGCAATTCAAAATGCGGGCGGCCCCACCTACGAATTCCGTAGCGTCAACCCTGCCGAAGGCGAAGATGGCGGTCAGCCCGGTGGTAACATCCGCGTCGGCTTCCTGTTCAATCCAGAGCGCGTTAGCTTTGTGGAACGTCCCGGCGGCAGCGCTACAACCAACACTACTGTCGTTGACGGTGCCCCCTCGGCTAGCCCCGGACGCTTGCTGGATCCTGACCTGACAGACGGCGATGCCTTTGCCAACAGCCGTAAGCCGCTGGTGGGCGAGTTCGAGTTTCAGGGCAATCGGGTGATTGTCGTGGGCAACCACTTCAACTCGAAGGGCGGCGACCAGCCGCTGTTTGGTCGCTTCCAGCCGCCAACCTTGACCTCCGAAACCCAGCGCAGCCAGCAGGCGCAGATTGTGCGTCAGTTTGTGGATGACCTGCTAGGCGCTGACCCTAACGCGAACGTGATCGTGGCGGGTGACCTAAACGACTTCCAGTTCTCAAATCCGCTGGATATCCTAACCCAGGGCGGCGCGCTTTCAAACCTGTACGATCTGCTGCCCGCCGCCGAGCAGTACAGCTACAACTTTGAGGGCAATGCCCAAGTGTTGGATCACATTCTGGTCAGCCCCAATTTGCAGCCGCTGGCCGAATTTGACGTGGTGCATATCAACTCCGAGTTCGCTCGGCAGGATAGCGACCACGATCCATTGGTGGCACGCTTCCGGTTTGAAATGGCCATGACGCAGGTTCAGCCAGCCGGATTCTAGATACGGGTTCACTCTGGATATAGAAAGCAGGGAGGTCAAGCTCCTCTGGGTTGCTCTCCCTGCAAAAATCTCCGCATCAACTCGTCTAGCAAAAGCAGTTCAATCCTCTAGAGGGTCATCTGGAAGGGGCATCTGGCAAGGGGCATCTGGCAAGTAGCTTTGTAGATAGGTCAACATCAACCGCTTGGTTTCTGCCACGAGCTGCTGACGAAAAGCAGGCTCTTGGCTCAGCGCTAGCCACAGCAAGGTTCCCACTGCTTTTACCACGACAAAAGCAATTGCCTCAGGGTGGGTCTGCTGAGATGCATCGCGGCGCAGCAGAAAAGCGGATAGCTCTTGAATGAACTGGGCATCAGCGGCAGCTTCAATCGTCTCTAATTCTGGAATCCTGCCCTGTACCTGCATAAAAATGGCGTGATAGCCGGGATGTTCTTTAAAAAACTGATTGGTCAAATCAATCATTTGATCCACATAGTCACTGAGCGGAAGCTGTAGCGCTTCATCAGTCTGTAGCGCCTCGAAGCGTTGGTGCAGTAGCGCCACATAGCGCCTTGCCAAAGCCTGCACAATGGCTGCCTTATCTGGGAAAAACTGGTAGAGTGAGCCGATTGGCACGTTCGCGCGAGCTGCAATCGCATTCGTAGTGGTGACAGTAAATCCTTCTTCAATAAACAGCTGTTCGGCTGCATCTAAGATTTGGTGCACCCGCTTTTGACTCCGCAGCTGTCGTGGCTGGCGGCGCATCCCAACAGGTTTCGATGAATCTTCAGCCATTGCCTAAAAACATCAGAACTTCTGCCCCACGTAGATCGAGCGGACTTCACCATTGCGCCGCACAATCGCTTCCTGATTGCTGATCGATACCAGCGTCCAGCCGCTAGAGCCAACCTGCTCGCCCACCTCAATTCGCTTAGGCGTCCCATTCACCTCAAACAGCGCCGCCGACCGCTCGCCCAGCTCCAGCACGCCAATCAGCGTGTGGCTTGTTTCCGCGCCGATGTTGGGCACCGCTGCAACCGACGGACTCGCCGGACGCACCGAGGGTAAGGGCTGAGTTTGAGCCGGTCTTTGCGCCGACCGTGGAGCGGGCTGTGAGGCCGCTGGAGCAGTTGGTGCAGTGGGCACAGTGGGCTGCACGGGCGCTATCGCCGACGGATAGACCGGCACATAGACACGCTCTATGACGCTGGGTGCGGGGCTGGCGGTAGCATCTGGCGAGGGCGGCGGCAGCTCTGCCTGGCGCGATAGCCGCTCTAGAGACTGCTGCAAATAGCCTAGGAAATCTGCATGTTCAGGCTGGCTATCCAGCTGGCTCGCCTGACTGGCAGACTGGCTGGCAGACTGGCTGGCAGCTGGTTCAGTCCCGTTGACCAGCTCGACTGGAGCCGGACGGTACTTCTCCAGCAGCGCCAGCCACATCCCCGACACCTGAGTTCGGTGCAAAAAACTCAGCAGCCCCAAACTCAGCAGCAGCGAGCCACAGAGCGTCACCAGCCAAGCGCTGCCCCCTGGCTCGGCAGGAGTTACCGGGTCAGAGACCTCAGGCTCTGGCGCTGCGGGTGGCTGCTCAATTTCTGGCTCCAAAGACGGCACCAGATCGCGGGGCGAGAGCTTGGGAGCAAGCGAAGAAAACTGCGCCCCAAACGGTGAAGCGAGCAGCGCTTCCAGGGTTGCCCCTCGTCCCATTCCCTCGCCAGCCGCCGCAAATTCCTCTGACTTTCCTGCCTCTGGCTTTCCTGCCTCAGTCGTCGGCTCCAACACCACCCCCCGCTCTAGCATCCGATCTACATCTGCAAACAGCAGCCCCATCAGGCTAGTGGCGCTGTGAGTCATTTGGTCAGTCGTAATCGGCTGACTCAAATCAAAGCGCAGGTCAGATATGGAAGCGGCGGCTTGAGGCTCGACTTGATCCCCGGCCTGATTTGTGGCTGATCGCTCAGTCAATTCCAGCTGATCGGTCTGGGACGGATAGGTGACGGATTGAGACATGGCGGCTAAATCGCGGTTCAACGCATGGGTGAGTGGCATGATAGCGCAGGTTGCCAGCTTGGATACCACAGATGGCAAAGTTTTTTAGAGCGGCTTGAGCGCCTCTAGCTCTGCCTGAAGCTGAGCAATGGCGGCATACTCACCGCGAAACTTCTCTAGCAGCTTGCCATAGACTGGCAGAATCTTCTGGTAAATAGCCACCGGCTGCGGCTGCGGCTGATGCTGGTAGGTTGCGCCCAGCATCGCCGGATCAACCGTGAGCGAATCGAGCTGCTCCAGCGCATACAGCCCCAGGATTGCCGCTCCCAGACAGGCGCTCTCATACTGCGCCGGAATCGTAATCGGCTGATTGAAAACATCGGCCATCATTTGCCGCCAGAAGGCCGAACGCGCAAAGCCGCCCGTCGCCTGAATCTGCTGCGTTGCTCCGGCAAAGTCCTGGAGGGCTTGCAGTACAATCTGCATGTTGAACAACACGCCTTCCAGCACTGCCCGCACCAGATGCGCCCTGCCGTGATTGAGCGTCAGACCAAAAAACGAGCCGCGCGCATTAGCATCCCAGAGCGGCGACCGTTCGCCCAGCAAATAAGGATGAAATAGCAGTCCATCTGCGCCTGCTGGCACGGCTGCGGCTAGCTGCATCAGCGGCTCATAGGACGGGATCTCATCGAGATCGGCTGGGTCGGGTTGGGCAACTTGATCGCGAATCCAGCGCAGAGCAATGCCGCCGTTATTCACCGCGCCGCCCACGACCCAGTGCTGGTCGGTCAGGGCGTAGCAAAACAGTCGAGACTGCGGATCGCTGACGGGCTGATTGACCACGGCTCGAATTGCGCCGCTCGTGCCGATGGTGACGGCCACCTGGCCGGGTGAAACCGCGCCTAAACCCAGATTCGACAGAGTGCCATCGCTGGCCCCAATCACCACGGGCGTATTGGGCAAAAGCCCCATTTGACTGGCCAAATTGGCCTTCATGCCAGACAAAATCTGCGTCGTAGGCACGGGTGTTGAGAGCTGCTCTGCTCGGATGCCAGCGACCTCTAGCGCACCGCTGTCCCAGGTGAGGCGAGCGAGATTGAACAGACCTGTGGCGGAGGCAATCGAATAGTCAACCCAGTACTGCCCGAACATCTGGTAAGTCACATATTCTTTGATTGAAATGAAGTGAGCGGCAGCTTGAAAAATCTGCGGCTGTTCCTGTCGTAGCCAGATCAGCTTCACCAGCGGTGACATCGGATGAATTGGCGTACCAGTGCGGCGATAGATTTCTAAGCCGCCAGCCAGCTTCAGCTGCTCAGCCCAGCCTGCCGCCCGATTGTCAGCCCAGGTGATGCTAGGCGTGAGCAAGCTGCCATCTGCCGCTACTGCAATCAAGCTGTGCATAGCGCTACTTAACGCTAGGCCAATCACAGCTTTGGGATCAACCTGACTCTCTGCCATCACCTGCCGCACCGTATTCAGCACCGCTGCAAAAATCTGGGGCGGGTCTTGAACGGCAGCGTTAGGAGTCGGGCTATGCAGCGGATATTCAATCAGCGCCTTGCTGAGCGCCGCACCGTTTTGGGAAAACAGCACTGACTTGGTGCCGGTTGTGCCAATATCAATGCCGATGATGTAAGGCTGGGGCATGAGCTGTGGCGGCTAAGCGCGGTAAAGAATTCAGGCAAAAATTCAGGCAGAAATCAGGCAGTCAAGACTTAGAGAAACCAGCTGAGTACAAACACAACGCCAAACCCAACTAAGCCTACGATTGTCTCCATCACCGTCCAAGAGCGCAAGGTTTCCTTCTCGCTCATGCCCAAATAGCGCCCGACCAGCCAGAAGCCTGAGTCATTCACATGCGACAGCACGGTTGCCCCAGCCGCAATCGCAATCGTGATGGCCCCCACCAGCGGAGCCGAGTAGCTACCTGTCTGAATTACGGGCGCAATCAAGCCTGCCGCCGTCACCATCGACACAGTGGCTGAGCCTTGACTGACCCGCACTGCGACCGCGATCAAGAACGCTAGCAGAATTACAGGCAGATTTGAAGCAGACAGGGTTTCGGCCAAGGCTTTCCCCACGCCCGTTGTGACTAGCACTCTGCCAAATACGCCCCCTGCGCCCGTCACCAGAATGATTAAGCCAACTGGCTCAAAAGACTTAGTGGTAATCCGCTGAATATCGCTGAGAGAGTAGCCGCGCAGGGTCCCTAAAAAATAGAACGACAGCAACGTGGCAATTGTCAAAGCGGTAAAAGGATGACCAATAAAACTCATCCAGTTGCGAACCGGATTTCCCTCCGGCAATACTACGCCTAGCGCAGTATTGAACAAGATCATCACCAGCGGAATCAAAATGATTGTCACGACCATGCCAAAGCTTGGCAGCTCTTTTGCGGGCTGAACGAACGCATCTTTGCCCAGCTTTGGGTCGTCTGAGACAATTGCCAGCGATTCAGCCAGCGAAGCCTCCATTTGCGCAGGCACATCTAGGTGAATTCGCTTGCCAATATATTTACCGAACAGCACGCCGCCAACGGCCAGAGCCGGAATACCCGCCAAAATGCCCAATAAAATCACCCAGCCCAAATCTGCACCCAACAAGGCCGCAACCGCAACCGGGCCAGGAGTTGGCGGAATAAAGCTATGCCCGACTGCCAGCCCAGCCACCAGCGGAATCGCATAGTAGAGCAATGACCGACCCGTGCGCCGCCCCAAGCTATAAACCAGCGGGATGCAAATAATCAGGCCAACGTCAAAAAAGACCGGTATGGCGATTGCCAATCCGGCCAGTCCCAGTGCCCACTGGGCGTTTACCTCCCCAAATTTTCGCACCAGCGTACTGGCAATCTGCTCTGCGCCACCTGAGACTTGCAGCAGTTCGCCAAACATTGCGCCCAGCCCAATGACTATGGCAATATAGCCTAGCGTTGACCCCATGCCCTCTCGGATAGTATCGGCAATTTCGGCGGGCGGGATGCCGCCAATTACGGCAATAAACAGGCTGGCAATCAGCAGCGCAATAAATGCCTGCAATCGCACAAAAATTACCAGAAATAATAGAAGCGCAATTCCTAAAACTGCGATAAACAGCAGCGAAACGGTAGACATATTTGACTTTATAAACCTCAACGTATCGAGCCCAACGAGCAGCGTTCATCAAAAATTTAGACTAAAAATTTAGAGAGAAACTCAAGCTCTATGAGTTAGTGTAGAGCGATACAAAACGTCGATATGTCTTCCCTGGGCATGAGCTTGGCGATGAATGCAGCCTAACTTTAGGTAGAGCGTACCAGGTAGAGCGCACCTGTTGCCTGCCTGTCACCAGTTCATGTCACTAACCTAAAAACTGGCAAAGAGCTGCTAAACAGCTGGCGCTAGCCCATTGGCTTCAATAATCTAGGCGTTTGGGTAGCCAGAAGTCGCGCTAGAAGTTTAAAATCTGTTACATGACAAAACGAATTTTTCAGATTGGCCTAATCATAATTTTGCCAATTGTGCTGCTGTTGGGATTTTTCAGTGCCCCAGCGACTGCCTTCACCGAAGAGCAGCAGCTATTCAGCGAAGTTTGGCGAATTGTCGATCGCGCTTACGTTGATGAAACCTTCAACCAGCAGAACTGGTGGATCGTGCGGCAAAAAGCCCTCCAGCAGCCGCTCACTGACCGCGAGCAGACCTATAGGGCTATTCAAGAGATGCTGGCAACGCTGGATGACCCCTTCACGCGGTTCATGCGTCCCGACCAGTACCGTAGTCTCCAGACCAATACCTCCGGCGAGCTGACGGGTGTGGGGTTACAGATTACCCAAGAAGGCTCCGTCGGCGAACTGCGGGTGATTGCCCCGATCGAAGGCTCCCCGGCAGAGCAGGCAGGCATCAAGCCCCGCGACCGGATCGTTAAGATCAACGGCATCTCTACCGCCAGTCTGACGCTCGACGAGGCCGCTGAGCGGATGCGAGGCAAAATTGGCACTCAGGTCACTCTGACTGTCGTGGGCGATGGCGAAGCGCCGAATCAGGGGCGCGACATTACCGTCACCCGCAATCGCATCGCCCTCAATCCGGTCTACTCCGAGCTGCATCAGCAGAATGGACTCAACATCGGCTATATCCGGCTGGGACAGTTCAACGCCAACGCCACAGCAGAAGTCGCTGGCGCAATCCGCAAGCTCGAAGCCGAGGATGCCAACGCCTATATTTTGGATCTCCGCAGCAATCCGGGCGGGCTGTTACAGTCTGGAATTGAGGTGGCTCGCCTCTGGCTAGATGAGGGCACAATCGTCTACACCGTCAACCGCAACGGTATTCAGGATAGCTTTTCGGCCTTAGGACAGGCGCTGACCTCAGACCCGCTTGTCGTGCTGGTGAATCAGGGCAGCGCCAGCGCCAGCGAGATTTTGGCCGGAGCGCTGCAAGATAACGGTAGGGCACAGCTGGTGGGCGAGCGCACCTTCGGTAAGGGCTTAATCCAGTCCTTGTTTAGCCTCTCTGATGGCTCAGGGCTAGCTGTGACCATCGCCAAGTACGAAACCCCTAACCACAGCGACATCAATAAGCTGGGCATCTCGCCGGATCTCACGGTGCCGATTGACCTGCCGATCAGCCGCGATCAGGTGGCCAGCGCCGCCGATCCGCAGTATCAGGCCGCGCTCGACCTGCTGAGCCGCACTGCCACTGCTGCACTGCCATCGTCGCAGGAGCAGTCGCAGGAGCAGTCGCAAGAGATTCGGTCAGAGGAGATTCGGTGACAGCTGAGGCAGGCCAGCGCTCAGGACGCACCTACCACGACCCGCTGCATGGGGCCATTGCCCTGGATCGCGATGATCCCGTGGAGGCGCTGTTAATTCAGCTGATCGACCAGCCCGCCTTTCAGCGACTGCGACGCATCCGGCAGCTTGGCCCTGCTAGCCTCACCTTTCACGGAGCTGAAGCCTCGCGGTTTACGCATTCGCTGGGCGTGATGGCGGTGGCACGTCGCGCCTTTGACCAGCTTGAAGCCCATCATCCAGAACTCTTGCCATATCGGGCGGCAGTGCTCTGTGGCGCTCTGCTGCATGATGTTGGGCATGGGCCGTTTAGCCATACCTGCGAAGAAATTTTTGGCTGCGAGCATGAGCGTTGGACAGCGCGAATTCTGCAAGAGTCAGTCGCTATCCGCAGCCTGCTCGATGCCTATGATCCGGGGCTGTTGGGCGAACTGCGGCAGATCTACCACAAGCAGCATCCGCTGCCCTGCATCTGGCAACTCGTCTCTAGCCAGCTCGACTGCGACCGACTGGACTACCTGATGCGCGACAGCTATTTTACCGGCATCTCCTATGGCCGGCTCGATCTCGACCGGATTTTGCTGGCGCTGCGGTTTGACCCAGAGACGCAGCAGCTTTTGGTGGCGCGCAAAGGCATGGCGGCCATTGAGCATTATCTAATCGTCCGCTACTTTATGTACGCCCAGGTCTACAACCATCCCAAAAATATTGCGGCGACCTGGGTGCTGTCTCATGCCTTCAAGCGGGCTCGAGAATTGGCCGATCAAATTTGGGCTGATCAGACGATGCGAGCCTGGCTCTCGCAAGACTGCAATCACCTGCGGCTGGAGGATTACCTCAACGCAGATGACGGTGTATTTCTCTACCACTTGCAGCGCTGGCGCTCACATCCTGACCCGGTGCTGGCCGATCTCTGCCGCCGCTTCATCGACCGCGATCTACTCAAGAGCCGCGAGATCAGCGCCCTCTCCCCCGATCAGCAGCAGGATCTTCTGCATACCGTCCAGGCCGAGCTAGAGCAGCAGGGACTAGAGGCGGCCTACTATGCCGGACTGCGAACCACTCAGAGCAGCGGCTATACGCTTTACCAGCAGGGGATTCAGCTCAAAACCGACTCCGGGCTGCGCGAAATCAGCGAGCTATCGCCGCTGGTGCAAACGCTGAGTCAGCCCGGACAGCGGGTTTGGTTAATCTACCCTCGGCAGATAGAGGCGGCTGTTTTGGGCGGCTTGTAGTTTAACCAACCTATTTAACCAACCTATTTAACCAACCTATTTAACCAACCTATTTAACCAAACCTAGATGAAATAATCAGTCACACGCAGCCCGCCTTTTCTGGCATCGCCGGGCTTGAACTGAATTCCGGTTACATCTACCAGCAGGTCGTTGGTTGCCGAAAAAGCAGCCTTGCTGTCATTCACGGATAGGAATGTGCGGCTGCCCAAGCGGAAGAAAACGGCCTCGTTCGCCTTCAGCGCCTGATCACCGCGCCGCTGCTGGTTCTTGTCAGCATAGGCAGATTTGGCTGCTTTTCTCAAACTGCCTTTTTCTCTGCCTGCATTGAACAGTCGCTTGGGGCGCTCGATGGTGCCCAGATTATTGTCAAAGTCCAGCCCAAACCGATCGCCCTCGGCAAAGCTGAAGTCGGTGATTCTGTCGAGGTTTCTGAGCGTCGAGTCTCGCAGCGCTTCCGCTTTGCTGCTGCCGCTGAAGTAGAAGCGATCGGCATCTGTACCGCCCGAAACGGTGTCGGCTCCCTTCCCGCCCACGATGATGTCATTGCCTGCCTGCCCAGTCACAACGTCATTACCGCCGCCAGTTCTGATGATGTCGTTACCAGAGCCGCCGACGGGCTGATCGACAGTTGGGTCATCGTTGGAGTTATCTACAATTAGGCTGGCGACCAGGTTGGCTGCAATGATATTGCCGCTCGCGTCTTTGACGCTGACATTACCCACCTCATGAATGTTAGTGTTGCCGCCAGTCGAGGCTGCAAATCCAAACCGGAAGGTGGCAGGCAAAGCACCGTTGCCTGCGCCCACCACGTTCAGGCCGAGCAACGTCTCGCCGGGATCGGTAAACAGCCCGTTCTGGTTGATATCCAGGCTAACCTGCAAATCGCCTGCTGGACTCAGATTCACCTGAGCGGTGCGCTTGGAGTTAGCCTGTGTAGCGGCTGGGTCAGGATTATCAAGTGGGATCGGCGAGAGCACGTTACCCAGAAAAGCGTAGCTAGTAGCCTCACTGCCGCGCACTGTGATCGAGTTTGGCATTCTAAAAGCTGTACCGCCCGCTTTACCGTCTGATCCGGTTGCGAAATTACCAAACTCATCAAAGCCAATGCCGAGATAGCCACCAGCAATACCGGGTGTCACAGTTGTCTCGGTTTGAGCTGGAGCATAGCCCAGCGAACCGCCAAAGCCCCCAGCGCGGGTGAGCGGTTGCGTGCCGTCCACCAAGAAGAAGCTGAGACCATCGCCGCCCGTGCCGCCATAGGAATAGAAGTCAAATGTGACTGAGATCCCAGCCGCAGAAGGGATGGTCGCAAACGCTGTGCCAGCGCTGTTTGCAAAGGGCAAAAAGGCTGATTGGCTGAAGTCTGCATTGGTGAGTCTGGAAATTTCTGATGACATGGTTTGTGAGTGGTTCTCGATTAAACAACAGGGACTGTGAGGTCAGGCGGCATTCAGTGAACCAGCAACATTGCCTCAGCTCCAGCTGAGTTTCTAAGGTTCACGTTTGAATTTGAGCCAAATTTGAGCGCTTAAGTCAATCCAGCAGCCAGTCGGAGGATTCAGATCTAGGGCTATGGCACTGACCGCTAAGAGAGCCTGAGACTCTGAGTGATCGGCCATGACCGTCATCAAGACAGCCCTGAACTGTTGAGTACTCCAGTGACCTCTCGCGAAATGCTCCGACCGCTGCGGGCTTCTCTAAGAGTTTCCATTAAGATGTGCTCAATTTAGCTAGATTTACTTAGGGATTTACTTAAGATTTACTAGACAAATTCTTGAATAAACCCCTGATGAAGATTTTCAGGAGATTCGTGATTCTAAGTCACTGCACTCAGCTGCCAACTCCGCTATACGTCTGGATTTTCGACCTGAAGAGGGCGACAGTAGACTGGGGAACCAATAGAAGGCAAAGCTGATCGCAACTGGCGCAAAAGATAGGTAGAACCTAAACTGAAGCCTGCTGACGCTGATAGAGTGACCAGTACAGCCCTTTTTGCTGGATGAGGCTCTCATGCGTGCCGCGTTCGACAATCACGCCTTTTTCCATGGTCAAGATCAGGTCGGCTCGCTTCAGAGGCGCAAAGCGGTGAGCAATTAGAAACATGGTGCGGCCTTTGCCAATCCGCTTCAGGTTTTCTAGCACCTGCTGCTCGGTTTCAGCATCAAGATGGCTCGTGGCCTCATCTAGAATCAGAATCGGCGCATCTGACAAAAACAGTCGAGCTAGCGTAATTCGCTGCCGCTGCCCGCCAGAGAGCGAGGTGCCGCGCTCGCCAACGTTGGTTTCGTAGCCGTCTGGCAGATCGCAGATAAAGTCATGCGCCACTGCCATCCGTGCCGCCTCAATCACCTGCTCAGCGCTGACTTCCGGGTTGCCCAGCATAATATTTTCTAGGACGCTGCCGTTGAACAGAAAGTCCTCTTGCAGCACGACCGAAATCTGAGGACGCAGCGAGGCCAAATCCGCGCTCTTGATGTCAAAGCCGTCAATCAAAATGCGGCCAGACTCAGCCTGATAGAGCCGCTGGATCAGCTTGGAGAGCGTGCTTTTGCCAGAGCCGCTGCGCCCGACAATCCCCACGAACTGACCGGGCTGCGCCTCAAACGAAACGCCGCGCAAGATCGGCTCCTGCTCTTCCTTATAGCGGAAGAAAATCTGGTCAAAGCTGACCTGGCCTTTCAAGAGCGGCAAAGTCAGCCCTGTACCGGGCTCGGCTTCGGGTGCAACGTTGAGAATATCGCCAATCCGGTCGACGGCGAGCAGCACCTCTTGCAGGGTTTGCCAGAGCTGGATTAAACGCAATAATGGCCCGGTAACATGCCCAGAGAGCATTTGAAACGCCACCAGCTGGCCAATAGTTAGATCTTGTTTAATTACCAGCTGTGCCCCAAACCAGAGAATCAGCAGTGCCGAGAGACTCGTCAGAAAATCGCCGATATGGTTGCTGATGTTACCCGTAGTCGATGCTTTGAAGCCAGTTCGCACAAACCGAGCGTATAGCCCTTCCCAGCGATCGCGCGAGGCTTTTTCAGCGGCGTGAGCTTTGATGGAGTGAATCCCGGTGATCGTTTCGACCAAAAACGACTGGCTGTCGGCGCTGCGGTTGAAGGTTTCGTTGAGCCAGTAGCGCAGGACGGGCGTAGCGCAGAGCGTCAGGATGGCAAACAGCGGAATCACCGCCATCGCCACGCCCGTCAGCTTCGGACTGTAGTAGAACATCATCCCCAAATAGACCACCGAGAAGATGCTGTCGAGCACCACGGTCAGGGCTGTGCCGGTGAGAAACTGGCGGATTTCTTCTAGCTCCTGCACCCGCGCCACCGTGTCGCCCACCCGCCGTGCTTCAAAATACGACAAAGGCAGCCGCAGCAGATGCCGAAACAGCTGAGCCGAGAGCGCCAGATCGAGGCGGTTGGTGGTGTGAGTAAAGATAAACATCCGCAGGATGCCGAGGAATGCCTCGAAAATTGCCGCCGCAATCAGCGCAAAGGCCATCACGTCTAGCGTCGAGAGGCTACCCTGCACCATCACCTTGTCGATGATTACCTGAGTAATAATCGGGCCGGTCAAGCCCAAGATCTGAAGCGTCAGAGAGGCCAGCAGCACCTCGCCCAGCAGATAGCGAAACTTCCAGACGGCAGGCAAAAACCAGCTGAGGTTAAATTTTTCCTGCTTGTGAACCAGTTCTACCTGCCAGAGTATGCCTGCCCAGCCCGCCTGCACCATCTGACGCGGCAGGGTTTCGCAGGTCTGAGCGGGATTCATCGGGTCAGCCACAATGAGCCGATCGCCCCGCACTCCGTAGGCTACCACCCAGTGATCCGGCTGCTGCCACTGCATCAGCACGGGAAAGGTGCTTTGTTTCAGATCGCGCCAGTCGCTCAGCAGCAGTCGTCGCATCTGCATTCCGGCCTTTTCACCCGCCGTCACTAGGTCTTTGGGGCGCTGCCCGCGCACTTGCCTCTGCATCCAGTCTTGCTGGACAGGGGAGCCAAGATGCTGCGCCAGCATGGTGAGACAGGCGGCAGCAGTATTCAAGCCAGAGACAAACGGATAGCCCGTGACAGGCAGCGGCGCATCAGAGAAATCAGGCTGGTAGCGCAGCCGTAAGGTCGCCCAAAACTGCTGAATTTCGATGCCGCTGAATTCTTGCCAGAGGGCGGTCGTCCATTCCACTACGACAACCTCTTTGCTGGCAGTCCGCGCCTTCCACTGGTCAGAGAGTTCGAGCAGATCGCCAAACCAGTCTCCCGGCTTCAGCAGGGTTGGCTTGCCGACGCTAGGCACTAGCCGCACGTTGCCGGAAAGGATTAGAAACTGCCGCTCAGGCGTATCCAATGCGTCAGTTGACCAGATTACCTCACCTAGGCCGTGGCTCCGAGGCTTAGCCTGATCTTGGAGCTGCACCTGCTGAGCCGCGCTGAGCCAGCCTAAAGGCGGGTTGTCCCAGACAACATTAGCAAGCAGATCGTGGGTAATCATAGATTCACCTGGGGTAATGCAATGCGGTTAGGGGGCGAGACAGCATTGGAATAGCAGAGTCGGCGCAGGCAGCTAGTCGTTGACCTGGAGCTTGATCGGGATAGCCTGCATTTTTTCAGCAAGCCACTGCTCAAACACCTCATCTTCCAAACTCTGCTTGATCTGCGGATCATCGAGCGTCGCTGGCAGCATTGCCTCAATCCGAAATAGCCCCCAGCGCTCTTCCATCCCGATTGGCCCCACCACGGCACCTGCTGCGGCCAGATCAATGGCGGCTCTGAGCAGGTCGGGCATGGAGCCGCGACTCACAGGCCCGACCATGCCGTTCATAATTTTGTCGTCGGTCAGCGAATATTCGCGAGCCAGCTGCTCAAAGGACGCACCTTCCTGCAGCTGCGTGTTCAGCTCCTCCGCCAGCTCTTTCTCAGCGACGATAATCCGCGATAGGATCACCCGATCGAGATGCACCTTCCGCTCAATAAAATATTCTGGCAGCTTAGCGGCGGCCACATCTTCTTTCAGCTTCTTCAGCTTAAAGTTGCCCGCGACCTGATTGTGAAACGCCTCGTAGCTCAGGCCGTTTTTGGTGAGCCAGTCTTGAAACTGGGCTGGCTCAGTCAGCTGATTGGTGAGTCGAAAATCGACGACAGCTTGCTCAACAACCGCCGGGTTGACGCTGCTGTCCTGGAGTTCGCGCTCCAGAACATATTGCCGCACAATATCCCCCAAAAAAGCGTCGAGCTTGCGGGTTGCCTGCAGGTAGTTCAAAATCTGCCCTGCGGAAACCGGCTGTTCGTCTAAGTACAAGAAAGGTTCAGCCACCATGAATTCACAGAGTCCCCACCGACTTTAGCATCCTAATTATGCCCAACCTACCCAACGCTGGGGCAAAATTTCATAGGATTACTAGAATTATCCCCGCAAAATCACGCGCTTGAAGCGGGCGATGGATGTTGGCGCTTGTAATTCAATTTGTAAAGGCCGCTCATAATCCGGCAGATTGTGATCCCAATTGCTCGTAAAATAATTGGGACTGAATGCTTGGCTCTATGCTGCTTTGGGAGGAATCATGACTCATCGCCCGATCGTCCTTGGCATTGTTGGCGACAGTGCTGCTGGTAAAACGACCCTGACCAAAGGGATTGCTCAGGTGTTGGGCGAAGGGAACGTGACCACCATCTGCACCGATGACTATCACCGCTATGATCGCAAGCAGCGGGCGGAGACGGGGATTTCGGCTCTGCATCCCGACTGTAACTACCTAGATATTATTCAGCAGCACCTGGCGCTGTTGCGAACCGGACAGCCAATTCTCAAGCCGATCTACAATCACACCTCTGGCATGTTCGATCCGCCAGAATATATTGAGCCAAGGCGCTTTGTGATTGTCGAGGGGCTATTGGGCTATTCGACCAGGGGAATGCGAGACAGCTACGACGTGAAGGTTTATTTGGCTCCGCCCGAAGCGCTGCGTACAGCCTGGAAGGTGAAGCGCGACACCCGTAAGCGTGGCTACACCGAGGCCGAAGTGCTGGAGCAGATGAAAAAGCGCGAATATGATTCGGAGCATTTCATTCGCCCTCAGCGCCAGTGGTCAGATGTGATTGTCACGTTTTATCCGCCCAACGGTGGCTCTGGCAAAGACGATCTGCTGCTGAATGCCCGTCTGGTGCTGCGCCCAACGATTCCACATCCTGACTTAACCGATATTCTGGGTGCCAACGGCAATCACCTGGGCAACGCCATCCGGTTGGAGCTAGACCGCGATATGGGTAAGCCGGTTGACGTGCTGGAGATTGACGGGCAGGCGACGAGCGAACAGGTGAAGACGCTAGAGCGCGTCCTCTGCAACGAAGTGCCTTATCTGGGCAAGTTTTGCAGTCTGGAAGGCAATCAGGATGTGGGCAAGGTGATTGGCACAACGGGCGAGGTGCTGCAAAGCTATCCGCTGGCGCTGACCCAGCTTTTGATTACGTACCATATTCTCAAGGCAGTCAATGTGGTAGCTGGCTAAGCGCTCACCGGCATGCTCAGCTAAACGCTCGTCTCAAAAATACTCTTCCACCCAGGACAGATCGCGAGCCATAAACCGCCTGATCACATCTGGGGCAAACAGGACGCGAAAGCCGCCATAGAGCGATCCGTCCCAGAAATTGCGCTCCGCATAAAACCACTGCCAGCTCTTGCTGATTTCCCAGTGATGCCCCAGCAGCTCAGGTTCCTCGGCGAATCGGCAGGGGTTCTCGCGGTAGTGGCAGACGAGCGGACATTCCGGCAAGGTTTCTAAAACAGCTTGCATTCCCCAGGCTGAGGTCTGGACGCGCAGCACCTGCGCTAGCGAAAACTCACCGCCTTCAATGTACAGGCAGCGTCGCCCCGCATAGATGCCTAGATCGAGGATTAAGTTGGCCTGACGAAACTGCGTCATATGGGATGCGTTTACATTTTTTATATTAAACAGCTACTCAGCTAAGAAATCAGGAATTAAAAAAGCCCCCGTCGAAACGGGAGCTTCCACTAAGTTAAAGCTTCAGACCTAGACCGCAACTAGTCAAGATCGGGCATTGCCAACACTGGTTCTGACTCACGATCGATGCCTCTTTCAAAACCAGCCGCAGCCGCACGAGCGCGTCCAGCATGCCAGAGGTGACCGATCAAGAAGAAGAAGCCTAGAACAAAGTGCGAAGTTGACAGCCAAGCTCGTGGCGAGACAAAGTTAACCGAGTTAATCTCGGTCGCCACACCGCCCACCGAGTTGAGCGAACCCAACGGCGCATGGGTCATATACTCAGCGGCGCGACGCGCTTGCCAAGGCTGGATATCGTTCTTGATTTTCTCAAGATCCAGACCGTTGGGACCACGCAGCGGCTCCAGCCAAGGGCCTTGGAAGTCCCAGAAGCGCATGGTTTCACCCCCAAAGATGATCTCACCCGTAGGGGAGCGCATCAAGTATTTGCCCAAGCCAGTCGGACCTTGTGAAGAGCCAACGTTAGCACCCAAGCGCTGGTCACGAATCAAGAAGGTCAGCGCCTGCGCCTGCGAAGCTTCCGGGCCAGTGGGGCCAAAGAATTCGCTGGGGTAGGCCGTGTTGTTGTACCAAACCATGCAGGAGGCGACCAGACCCATCAGGGACAGCGCACCCAGGCTGTAGGACAGATAGGCTTCACCCGACCAGATGAAGGCGCGGCGCACCCAGCCAAACGGCTGAGTCAAAATGTGCCAAACGCCGCCAGCAATGCAGATAAAACCGACCCAGATATGGCCGCCGATGATATCTTCCATGTTGTTGACGCTGACAATCCAGCCTTCGCCACCAAACGGAGACTTCAGCAAATAGCCAAAGATGATCAGCGGGTTGAGCGTTGGGTTAGTGACCACGCGCACGTCGCCGCCGCCCGGCGCCCAAGTGTCATAAACACCACCAAAGAACATCGCCTTGAACACGAGCAGAAAAGCGCCCAGACCCAGCAAAATCAGGTGATACCCAATAATGTTGGTCATTTGGTTTTTGTCTTTCCACTCGTAGCCAAAGAAGGAGGAGTACTCTTCTAGCACTTCGGGGCCGCGAATGGCGTGATAGATGCCGCCTAGACCCAGAACTGCTGAAGAAATCAGGTGAAGTACGCCCACCACAAAGTAAGGGAAGGTGTTGAGCACTTCACCGCCAGGGCCAACGCCCCACCCTAAAGTGGCCAAGTGAGGCAGCAGGATCAAGCCCTGCTCGTACATTGGCTTTTCTGGGATGAAGTGAGCCACTTCAAACAGGGTCATGGCACCCGCCCAGAAAACAATCAGTCCTGCGTGAGCCACGTGAGCGCCCAGCAGCTTACCAGATAAGTTGATTAAGCGCGCGTTGCCAGACCACCAAGCGTACCCGGTTGAGTCTTGGTCGCGTCCGCCCATCATGGCGGAACCGTTATTAGAGAGCGTTACCACGGGGAAGTACCTCTTCGGGGAATACAAGGTGTTCATGGGGCTGGTCAGCTGGCGCAAGCCAAGCACGGATGCCCTCGTTCAGCAGAATGTTCTTCGTATAGAACGTCTCAAACTCTGGATCCTCTGCCGCTCTTATCT
>JAHHHV010000088.1 GCA_019359155.1 Pegethrix bostrychoides GSE-TBD4-15B | reverse complement strand
ATAGCGCGCAATTTTGCCCTGAATTTGTATCGCCACAATGGTTTTGAGAATATGGCTCAAGCTCAACGGCTCGCTGGCTTTGGTCTGAGCACACTCAAGTTATTATTTAGAATGAAATAACCCTGGGACATTGAGGTTAACTTAGAAATTACGGAGCAAGAAGCAATAGCAGGGACATCTAAAGAAATTATATTCTCGCGAACTGTTTATCCAAATGGAACAGCTAATTCAAGTCGGCAGGAGACTAAGAAATTAACAGTAAAAGTTGCACCGAAATCGCAGCATGTGAGTCGGTTAAGGCTCTCAGGGCAGGGAAATGATGGGCAAAATGGTGAGGCTCCAGGGGATGTTTATGTTCGTTTATTAAAGGTCAACGAAAAACAAGTTAATAAGGACAAAGGCATTAAAGCTGAATTAGACACTACCGAAGAAGCTATAGCAAGTAACATATGTATATTTCCTGCTGCTTGCTTGGCGGATGTATTTCCTGCTGTTTTAGGAGATGATGGTTCTACTGGAATCCTTCTTGCACGTATTACTGATTTTTATGATGACCTTAGTAGCATAATGCTAGTTTCGACGAAGGACGGAAGCTTCAATGAAAATTTATTAACAGGTCACACTGCCAATATAACTTCAATTATGTTTAATTCTAATGGCAAAATCTTAGCAAGTGGTAGCCGTGATGGGACAATCAGAGTTTGGGATATTGAAACAGAAAAAAGCCAACTGATTTTAGATAACCAAAGTGAAGTTACCACACTTGCTTTTAGTCCAACTAGAGATGTTATAGCTTCTGGTGATACAAATGGTTCTGTTAAACAGTGGAGTATTAAAACAGGGAAGATTCTCACTCAAAGCAAACATAAAGATTTGGTTACCAAAGTTTCTTTTAGCCCAGACGGAAAATTTTTAGCAAGTGCTTCTAGGGATGGAAACTTTATAATACAAGATGCAACTTCACTATTGCCAATTCAAAAATTAATTATTCCTGGCATGATTTCATCTGTTGCCTTTAGCCAAAATGGTCGCTATTTGGCATCTGGCACTGTCGAGAGGGGAATATTTAAAGAGTACGGTATTATTACGGTTCGACGCTTGAAAGAGGATTATTCTAGAAGCTGGGTAGTAGGAACATTTAAAGACTCCTCCGGAATCGCATCTTTGAATTTTGATCTTTCAGGAAAATATTTGGTTAGTGCAAATGTGAACGAGGTTTTCAAGATGTGGGATATCGATAGCAATCAACAGATAACTTCTCGTGAATGTAAAGCCTTTTGTATTGTTGACTTTAACTTAAACCAATTAGGAATTTATACATTAGAAGAGATTTTTGGCTCTTAAGTCTTTTATGCATGATTTGTATGAATTTACATAAGCTAATAGTGAACGTACAAAAAATTATATTGGGTCATGTAACAATATCATGCCATATAAGCTAGAAAATTTAATTCAATGCCTTAATGCAACTCAGCAATTTACAAGCGCAAGAGTTGACAGAGAACCTATATTCGGTGATGTTTTACATAAATTAAAAGCTATCTCAGAATCTTTAAATAGTAGAAGGCTAGCCATTCAAATATTTGGTCGATTTCCTCTTATAGCACAAGGTTTTTACCACAGTCTCGGTCAAAGCCAAGCGATTCAGCAAGCTTATCAACTAGAGATTTCTGAATTTTCTACAATCTCGCAATCGCCGCCGCAGAGATCTTCTCCTAAACTGACTTTGACAGCTAATGCTGAAACTGGACAGAAAGAGAGCCATTATGAACTACTTCCCAATCAAAGCATCCTAATTGGGCGTGATTTTCAAAAACTGTCGCAAGATCTTCGTAGTCAGAACGCGCAGATTATTGCTTTGCCGTCCTACATTCGCGTTTCTTCGGTTCATGCTCACATTCAAGCAGTAGCAAATCCTGGTGCTTCTGTTACACGCTGGCAAATCTGGGATTTCGGCACTAATGGAACATACATAAATGGACAGAAGATCAAAGGCTGTCAGGCGTTAAACTCAGGCGACAAAATTACTCTAGCTCATTCCACTGCTAGCAATAAAGCTCCAGAATTCGTTTTTCAATCTGCTACCTCTGCGAATGAAAATGGAGAAGTGCAGCAAAGTATGGGTGAAGTAGTTTGTTTAGTCGTTGCTCCACAACAGCTATTGACAGCAGACGAGGCGAAGTTTGTTGATATAGTCAGCAAATCTGATGTTGAGGCCTTTCTGCTCATTGTGGATACCTCCGGTTTAACCGAGCAGTTTGTTCAGAAAGTAGATGCTGATCTAAAAAACCTATATAATCAGCTTCAAACCCAGTATCCTGTGCTAGCCGAAAGTATGCTGTTAATGCATCTTGAGCTACACCCTTTCTATCAAGGGGGTTCTCAGGCTACTGTTCAGCCTGCTACACAACGGGGACTGAAGTTGATTTATGGATCTCTTATCGAGCTGGCTAGCAGTCGAAATGAAATCCTCGCAGAGCGAGTTGCCAAAGAGGTAACTGTTCAAATTACCCGAATTGAACAGTTTCTTGAACAGCAAGAAGCACTATTAGATTCAAACATTCTGCGTACACAATCCTTATTAAAAAATAAAACTCTGATTGACTGGGAAAAACACCTTCAGAAAAGCTTTAGTAGAGTCAATGAGGAAAAAGGTGACTTATTTAGTGCTGTTAACAATGAATTACGTCGTTCCAGCTCAGATTTTTCCAGCCCTATTGTTGCTGGAAGCCTGATGCAGAAAATCAAGAGCAGCATAGATGAATTTTACCCAACAGTAACTAAAGATAAAAATCAAGTTTGCATTCAACTACGGACAAGAAACAACCTGGAAATCCACGCTTTTCTATTGCAATTCTGCAAAGACCAGATTGCAGTATGGGTAAAAGAGGAGTGGAATCGAATCTCTACTCTATATGGTGGTGGCTTAGATAGCCTGATTCAAAACAGCTATGCTACTCTAAACTGCCTTCCTTCTTTAGCTTTATCAAATTCATTTAGTCATCCAGTTTCACAAATTGACATTCAGCGCAGCCTGCAAGTTTCTTTTGTAGATGTAGAAGCCTCAATGTCATTTCACGATGGTTCTACTGACTCCCTCGGCAATGTCTTAAGAATTGGAATGCAAGGTGCAGTAGTTGCAGGAATGGCAGCTTTAGGAGATCCGAGAGTAGTGATCAAGGCAGCTTCTCTCGCAGCAAGTTTGGCAAGTTTGGTTGGAAGCACACTTAGCCGTTCTCAATTACAAAATCTAAGATTAGAACAATCCGTTATTAACCTTAAGCAAAATCTTTATAACTCTTACCAAGCCATTGCTAGACATACGCTGGATCGAGTTTTGCAAGATGTTAGCATCGCTTTGGCTTTTGAAGAGAAAAAATTTAGAAAATCACTTGAGTTAATTGAAGGACAACTTTCGGCTCACCTGATTGACTTAAAAAATGTATGGGAAGGATATGGGTTGCAAAAGAATAGTTTAGTTCAAGATAGAAATGCCTTACAGCAAATCAGATACTTAATAAAAAGCGTAAGTTAACTTGCCTGTGATGCACCTCAAGGCTTCATAAATAGTTGGCTGAGTCGATATTGAGTATCTTTTAAGTTTTCACTTAATCAAGTTTAGGAGCCTTCACTATGAGCCGGTTCGGAGATGCATTTAAGAAAGCCCAAGAAGGCTTGCAGCAGGCAGCAGATGTTACTCAAGAAGCTGTTGAAGCGCCAATTAACCTTCAAGTTGAGGCAATGGAGGGAGCAGCCAAGGTTGTTCAAACTGCTGCCACTGGAGATCTTCAAGGTGCCGGGCAACAAGCTGTTCAAGCTGTTGAGGATACGGGTAAAGAAGCTATCAAGGGGCAAGCTGAGGTCGCTCATGCCGCAGGAACCGACTTAGGTACGGCAGGGCGTGTCGCTGGGGGCGTAGTTGGGGGTATTTATGGTGGTCCCGCAGGCGCTATGGCAGGTTCCGCAATGGGTGGGGCTATGGGTGATTTAGCCGAAAAAGTTGCGGATGATGAAAAAATTACTGCCGGAGACATGGGTAAAGCCGCTGGAACGGTGGTCGGAGGAACTCTGGGAGGCGCGGCAGGCGCAGCGGCGGGCGGTGAGATCGGTGAACTGACTGCACGAGCAGTAGACGGAGAAGATGTAAGCAGCAGAGATCTAGCTGGTGCAGTGGGTAAAGCGGGTGGAGCCTATGTCGGTGGTCAAGCGGGTGCAGCAACAGGTGGTCAGATCGGAGGTATAGTCGGCGACGTTATTGATGGAAAAGAAGTTGACTGGCAAGCTGTCTCTAGAGCAGCAGAGGGGATGACTAGCCAATACGTGGGACAACAACTAGGTAACCCAGAATACGGTCAACTCAGTTGGAACTTAGTGCGAGCGCTTCAGGACGGTAATATTGATCCTCATGAGAGAGATATGATTATTCAGCAAGCGAATAATCAACTGTTAGGTAACTCAGGATACGGTCAGCTTGGTAGCCGTTTAACCTTGGCACTCTCAGATGGCAAGATCGATGCTCACGAGAGAGATCTGCTGACTCAACAAGCAATTAATCAGCAGTTGGGTAACTCAGAATACAAGCAGCTAGGTGGCAAACTAGTTCAAGTACTTCAGGATGGTAAAATCGATGCTCACGAGAGAGATCTGCTGACTCAACAAGCGGTTAATCAGCAGTTAGACAAATCTGGTTATGGGCAGCTTGGCAGATCTGTCTCCAAGGCGATCGCGGATGGTCAACTAGATCCTCAAGATGGAAAAGCACTCACTCAACACATCATCAGTCAGCAACTAGGGCTTTCTGAGCATGGTCAGTTTAGTGGTTATCTGTCCCAAGCGATGGCAGATGGGAAGCTAGATATTTTAGAGCTTAACCAGGTCACTCAGGGAGTTCTTAGCACTGTTCAGCAGTTTACTGGTGTTCAGCTTGACAGTCACGAGCAAACTCTCTTTAGTAATTTATTGTCTCAAGCTCTCACAGATGGCAAACTGGATTCTCATGAAGTTGAAAGGATTACTCAACAGGTGATGGGTGATCACTTCAGTGATTTTGATATGGAACCTAGAGGATAGCAGAGTATTAAGCGGCTGTGACCGAATTCTCCAATTCATTGCCTATTTCAACCGCATCATGGCCAAGCTCTTCAAGAGGACGTATAAAGGCAAGCCTTTAGCGGCTCAGGATGGCTGGCTTATTTAAGCTGCAGTCTACTAAGTTCGACCAACTCATCTCCGCTCACCACAAAGCAGCCCAAACTTCACCAGCCCCCGCTCGTAGCCGCGACTCATCAGCCCCAGCGACAGCGCCGCCTGAATTGTCGTCCAGCCCGACTGCACCAGGCCAATCAACGCCGCAGGAGTCAGCGCCGAGTCGATCACCAGATTCCAGAAGGGTGCCACTGCCTCCGACCAGTCTGCCGTTTGGATGGCCTCAAAGCCCGTCTCCTGAGCAATCTGGGCATATTCTGGCAGCGAGATCACGTAGGGCAAGCAGTAAACCCGGTAGATTTTCTCCAAATGCTGCTGCTCATCTGGCGTTAGCGCAGGCGGCGTAGGGCGATGGCACCAGGTAATCATCAAAAACTTGCCGCCCGGTTTCAGCACCCGATAGCATTCCTGCAAAAACTGCGGCTTGTCGGGCATATGCTCGCCGCTTTCCATCGACCAAACCAGATCAAACGACTCGTCAGGGAACGGCATCGCCAGCGCGTCCGCCACCTGAAAGCTAACTCGCTGGCTCAAGTCTGCTGCTTCAGCCCGTTGAGTTGCCCGATTCGCCTGCACCGGACTCAGCGTAATTCCAGCCACGCTCGCGCTATATTTCTCGGCCAGGTACAGCGAGCTGCCGCCAATCCCGCAGCCAACATCTAGAATTTGGCCTGCGGATTGGACGTTTGCCCAGCGCAAGCATTCTTCAATTAAGTCAATCTGCGCCTGCTTGCGGTCTTTGCGCGTTTTGCCGTCTGCGCCATAGTAGCCGTGGTGCATATGCTCGCCCCAGACCTGCTCCCAAAGTCCAGAAGAAGCGTCGTAGAAGTTTTTGATTTTGTCTTGCAGCGTCAGCGTCATCAGCTCACCAAATTCTTGGAGTATCTAGCCTTATCATATCGCTCTAGGCGAAGGCGAAAACTGGAGCGGCAGATGGAGCGGCCACTGTTTACCCTTATAAAACAAGAGCTGATAAACATGCAGACCGCCGTATCGGAACGACGCCTCGAAGGACTGCAAATAGAGATACCACATTCGCATAAAGCGCTCGTCGTAGACTGGAGCCAGAGCGCTGATTTCGGCGGAATGCGCCGTGAAGTTTTGCGCCCACTGCTTTAGCGTTTCGGCATAGTGCGGCTTCAGGTTTTCAGTATGGGCAATCGGCAGCTTGGCCGCCCAGAGCGCTTGGGTTAGCTCATGAAACTGCGGCGCATAGCCACCGGGGAAAATATACTTATCCACCCAGGCTCCGTTGCGTTCGCCGCTCTGGGTAACGATTGTATGCAGTAGTCCTGTGCCGTGAGGCTTCAGCAATTCTGAAGCTTTTTGCATAAACGTATCAAAGTTGCCTTTCCCAACATGCTCAAACATGCCAATACTGACGAACTTATCGTATTGCCCTGTGACTTCTCGGTAGTCGGCAATCTCGATCTTCAGCTGATCGCTGAGACCATATTGCTCAATTCGCACCTGCGCCAGCTTGGCCTGCTCCTGGCTCAGCGTCACGCCCGTACCCGAAACGCCGTAGTGTTTGGCCGCATAGATTAGCATTCCGCCCCAGCCGCAGCCAATGTCAATCAGCGATTCTCCGGGGTGCAGCTGGAGCTTTTGGCAAATCAGGTCATATTTTTGCAGCTGCATCTGCTCTAGCGAATCGGTTTCATGGACTCGATAGCCGCAAGAGTAGGTCAGAGTCGGATCGAGGAACTGCTGATAAAAACTGTTGCCCAGATCGTAATGGTGCTGTACATTCTTGCGGCTGTTTTGGATCAGCAGGGGCAGAGTTTTGAGCCGCTGCATGATTACTTTAAGCGCTAAAGCTGGCGTGACGTTTTTGAGTGCCTCAGCATAGACATTGCTGCGATAAAACAGGCCAATTAGCTCTACCAAATTATGATTTGCTTCATCCCACCAGCCTTCCATATAGGCTTCACAAAACCCCAGCGTCCCGAAGGCTAAAATCCGGTCGTAGGTGCCGGGATGATGAATGATCAGCCGCAGATCAGGCGCGTCATGCGGTTTGCCAAAGGAATATTCTCGCCCCTCTGGATTAACCACCGTCAGCGAACCAGTTTCAATCAGGCTAAAGAGCTGATAGAGATAGCGTTCGCTTTTTGCATCCCGCTGAGGGCGCGGTGAATCGGACTGAGTGAGGCCAACCATTTGAGTGCTTCTGGATTAAAAAACTTGTTCTGGATTCTTGAGCAACTCAGTATCTTGACGATATGAGTCAATTGATACCAAGCACTCTGCCGATATATCCCACAGGATAAATTTGAAGCAGTCCGGGATATCGGCCATATGCAGCGTTTTGACATCGGTCAGCAGATGCCTATTCTGATTGTGACAAGCTTCTAGATGATAGTTCGGGATTCTTTCAGAAAGGTGATGAATATTGTGATAGCCAATGTCGGCTGAAAACCATTTGAAAACTGTGGGTAGCTCCAGATAGCTGCTGCCTTCAATTGCGCCGCGCAGGTAGTCCCAGCCCTGGGTTTTGTGGGCGTAAGAACCCTCAAAATTATGCTGCACAAAGAAAACGCAGATGAAAACTGCCGCAGAGCCAGTTAGCGTGATCGAGTAGATGCTCCAGAAAAACCCAAACCCCAGCAGATGGCTGAGAAATATCCAGCCGCCTACGACGCAAATATTGTTGAGTAGCAGATCCCAAAACTCAGCCGCCGTATACCAATTTCTTGACTTATAGGCAGAGGCGGCGGCTACAAACCCCATGCGCGGATTTCGGCTCAAGCAGGTCAGCAAATTTCTCGTCCAGCCCCAGATGCCCAAGACCAAAGCTAATCTAGGCTTAATCGCCAGGTAGAAAAAGCCGCCGGGAAAAATTACCAGCGGATGCCTCAATAGCTCATAGCGCCGCTGGCCGACCGGGCTGAGCTGGCTAAATTCACCGGTTGAGAGCAGCGCTGAAGGGCCACGATAGCGCTCCCAGTCGCCGTTGGTTTTATGGTGAAAGGCATGGCCTCTCGACCAGGGATATTGGGGAATGGCGTTGATCACACCCAGCCCAAACCCGACGATCCGATTCAGCAACCTGGAACGAAAGAGTGAATAGTGGCCGCAATCATGCATCAGCGAAAAGCAACGGACTGAAAACAGCGTGATTAGCACCAAGATCGGCGGCAGCAGCCAGAGAGAGACAGCGGCGGCTTTCACGGCCAATGCCCAGAGCAGCAGATAAGGCAATACCGTATTCAGGACTTGATAGGTCGCCCGCAGATCGCTGCTCTGCATGTAGGGAGACAGGATAAAGTCCGACTTTTTAATTGCCTTCATTAATTGCCTTCATTAAAACGCTCTTGTGAATTTAGCAACTCGCTGATGTCGTTTCGACCTGCTGCTCAAAACGTAATTTAGCTCAGTCTGAATTTGGTTCAGTCTGAACATTAGCATGGTTTAGCAAAGCGCTGCATCGGCCTGTACGTTGCAAGGCCGATGAGGTCGGGTAGGATGATGAAGGTCAGGTCAGAGCCTGCTGCTTCAGTCGCTATTCTTCTTTACTTGTGATCGCTTCCCATGACAGTCGCTCGCACGGTTTGCCTCGGCTTTATCGCCGTAATTCTGGTCGGAATGCTGCTGCTGCTGCTGCCCATCTCTCATGCCGACGGCGGCTGGGGAAACTGGCTGGTGGCGCTATTTACCTCTACTTCAGCGGTCTGCGTCACGGGGCTGGTGGTGGTGGATACCGGCAGCTACTACTCGTTTTGGGGACAGCTCTTTATCACAGCGCTGATTCAGGTCGGCGGCTTGGGCTACATGACGGCCACCACGTTTTTGCTGCTGCTGTTGGGGCGCAAATTCGGCCTACGCGACAAGGTGGCCATTCAGCAGTCGCTCGATAAGCAAGGCATGGCCGGGGCAGACCAGTTGCTCAGGTCAATTATTTCGGTGACAGCCATTCTGGAATTGAGCGGCGCGTTTGCGATGATGCCCGTTTTTATGCCGGAATATGGCGCACGTCAGGGCATCTGGATGGCAGTTTTTCACAGCATCAGCGCCTTCAACAACGCCGGATTTGGCCTGCTCCCCGATAGCCTGATTCGCTACGCCACCTCGCTGCCGATCAATATCGTGATTTCGACGCTGATTATTCTAGGCGGTATCGGCTATCAGGTGATTATGGACTGCTACCTCTGGGGACGAGATCGCTTGCAGGGACGAAGAGAACGCGCCGTCTTTTCGCTCAACTTCAAGATTGTGATCAGCACAACCATCTTCTTGCTGCTGCTGGGCACGGTCTTGATTTTTTTCGTCGAGTCGCGCAATCCCGGCACGCTAGTTGGGCTGAGCTGGCAAGATCAGCTGCTAATCTCCTGGTTTCAGTCGGTGATGCCGCGTACTGCCGGGTTTAACAGTCTCGACTACGCCCAAATGAGCGAAGTGGGGTGGTTTATCACAATCGTGCTGATGTTTATTGGCGCGAGTCCCGGCGGTACGGGGGGCGGCCTCAAAACCACGACCTTTCGGATTCTCTATGAATGCACCAAAACCGCGCTTCAGGGCAAAGACGAGGTGGTGAGCTATCAGCGCCAGATCCCGTTTCCGCTGATCTTGAAAGCGGTCGGCGTGCTGTTTGGCTCACTGGTGACGGTGCTGACGGCTTCAACCCTAATCGAGCTAGCCGATCCGGCAGTTTCGCTCCTGCAAGTTTTATTTGAAGTGGTGTCTGGATTCGCCACCGTTGGACTTTCGACCGGGATTACAGCCAGCCTGACTGTCTTTTCAAAGCTGGTGCTGATTGCCGTCATGTATGTTGGGCGAGTTGGCGTTTTGCTGCTGCTAGCGGCAGTGCTGGGCGATCCGGCTCGCAGTACGGTTAACTACCCAGAGGAAAATCTTTTGGTGGGCTAAGATCGGGCTATTCGGGCAAAATCTATCTGTCCAATCATGCTAAGTTCTGAATAGCTGATTGGCTGATCGAACCGCTGCATTGCCCAACCCAACCTACATTATTTCTTAGAGCCGCAATGGGTTTCTCTTCTCTCTCTTCCCTGAGCTTTTTCAAGAGCCTGCGGAACAACAATCGCCAGTTTGCCGTGATTGGTCTGGGACGCTTTGGCCGCGCCGTCTGTATGACGCTGCATAATTTGGGCTACGAGGTGCTGGGGATTGATTCAGACGAACGGCGCGTGGCTCAGGCGCTGAATGATGAGATTCTCTCCCATGCCCTAGCGATCGATTCGACCGACGTTAATATGCTCAAAGAAGCTGGTCTGTTTGAGTTTGACACAGCAATTGTCGCCATCGGCAACTTCGTGCAAGAGAGCGTCATCACCACGCTCAACCTCAAAGAAGGCGGCGTACCGCATGTGGTCGCCAAAGCTTCCTCTGATATTCACGGCAAGCTGCTGAAGCGCGTCGGTGCTGATCATGTGGTCTATCCAGAGCATGAAATGGGCTGCGAGTTAGCCCGCTCCCTCACCCGTCCCGGCATCCTGGAGCGCTTTGAGCTAGACCCTGATAACAGCATCGTTGAGCTTGTGGTGCCAGAAGAGTTTGACGGCAAGACTATAGCCGACCTCGATCTACGGAAGCGCTACGGACTCAACCTGCTGGCAGTCTGTCAGGAAGGCAAGTTTGAGATTAACCCAAGCCCCGTCTCACGGCTGCAAAAGGGCTGGCTGATGGTGGTAATTGGCTCCAATAAATGTATTGATCGCCTGCCGGTTTAACTCATGCCGATTTAACTTACCTACTTTTCTATGGGACGCATTGCAGTTGGCTTAATCAGCGGCACTTCCGTAGATGGCATCGACGCGGCTCTCGTTGAGCTGTCCGGCAGCAAAGCCAATCTCAAAGCCGAGTTGATCCACGGCGACACCTACGCCTACTCCCCTGACCTGCGCTCCAAAATCCTGGCGCTCTGTGCGGGTGAGCTGATTGCGATGGCTGAGCTGGCAACCCTTGATGACGCAGTTGCTCAGGCGTTCGCGGCGGCGGCGCTTCAGGTTCAGGCAGATGCCGGCATGGATGCACCTCAGGTTGATTTGATTGGCTCACACGGGCAGACGGTGTTCCATCGTCCGGCAGCCTCTGACTCTCTAGGCTATAGTCTGCAACTGGGGCGAGGGGCGCTGATTGCCAAACTCACGGGCATCACCACAATTAGCAACTTTCGAGCTGCCGATATTGCGGCTGGCGGTCAGGGTGCGCCACTGGTGCCGCCCGTCGATGCCTGCCTGCTGGGGCATCCGCAGCTCAGCCGCTGCATTCAAAATCTCGGCGGAATCGGTAACGTCGCCTATCTGCCTGCGGGCTGCGGCCTTGAGCTGCCTAGCGAGGCATCCAGCAAGCCATCATCTAGCAAAATTTTGGGCTGGGACACAGGCCCTGGCAACAGCCTGCTTGATCTGGCCGCACAGCGATTTTCTGACGGGCAGCTTCAGTTTGATCGAGATGGAGCTTGGGCGGCAACAGGCCAAATCTGCGAGCCGCTGGTGACGCAGTGGCTCCAGCAATCGTTTTTTCAAGCCTTGCCGCCTAAGTCAACTGGACGCGAGCTGTTCGGCACAGAATACCTAGATGCCTGCCTGCAAGATGCTGCGGCATATAGATTGAGCGAGGCTGATATCCTGGCCAGCCTCAGCGAACTCACAGCCCGCTCGGTCGCGGAGAGCTACGTCCAGTTTTTGCCCAGCCTGCCGGATCAAATTGCCCTCTGCGGTGGGGGAAGCCGCAACCTGTTTTTGCAGCAGCGCCTGCAAGCTAATCTGCCCAACTGCCAGATCTGCGCCACAACCGACCTGGGGCTAAACGCCGACTTCAAAGAAGCCATTGCCTTTGCGGTGCTGGCCTACTGGCGCGAGCTAGAAATTCCCGGCAACCTGCCAGCGGCTACGGGAGCTCGTCAGGCCGTGCTGTTGGGCGAGATTCATCCAGGTTAAGCCTGAGGCATCGTGCTAGCATGAATTGCGGTTGGATGGCGAAATGCGCGGGCGGCTGCGCGGGTAGACTCATGCATGGGCAATCTCATGCGCGGGCAGACTGATCAGAACAGACTGGCAAGAGCCAACTGATAAGGACTCGCAACTGTGGATCACAACTTTCTTTTAGAATCCGGGCGCTGGACGCTCCAGGGCAACTGGCTAGATCGCGATACAATGCCGACTCTGGTCAAAGGCAAGATCCTGGTGGCCTGGAGCCGTGACGACTGGTTCACAATGGTGCATAAGCTGATTTTTCCAGGCTCAGGCCGCGACGAAATTTCACTGCAATACCGAGGTCGCCTCAATGCCGGAGAACGCCAATATACTTTTGTGTTGCAGCATAGCCTGCTGGGGCGGGTGGAAGGCGAAGGCTGGATTGCGCCTGAATCGATTGTGCAGCGCTACTGGGTGTTGGGTGACCGCCAGCGACGCACCGGATTTGAGACGCTGCATAAATTTGGCGCTAACAAATACTGCCTCTCCAGCAGTATCATGGCTGGGCACTACCTGAACAGCACCATGGAAGCAATCATTGAACGTCAGCCCGACTAGGATCTATGCCTGAACCTACGCCTGAACTTGCGCCTGAACCTGCCGATTTTGCCGCCCTCGTTGATCTGCTCGCCGCTGCGCTGCAGATCCCGCTTGACCCGGAGCATCGCCCCGGCGTGATTGCCAACTTTCAGCGCAGTGCCGTAGTTGCCCAGCAGGTGATGGACTTTCCGCTGCCCGATCTCATCGAGGCCGCACCTGTTTTTGAGCCGTAGCTGACATGAGCTTTCCCATGAGCTTTAACTACGCCGAGGCTGACGCGACTGCTACCGCTGCTGCTGTGCGGGCACAGGTCATCAGCGCTGAAGCCGTGACTCAAGCCGCGCTGTCCCGCATTGCCGCTCGCGAGGCGCTCAACAGTTTTACAGCCGTGTTGGCTGAGCAAGCGCTAGCGCAAGCTAGACAAATCGACCAGCGTATCGCTCAGGGTGAAGATCCCGGAGCGCTGGCAGGCGTGCCGTTCGCGGTCAAAAATCTGTTTGATGTCGCGGGGTTGACGACGCTGGCGGGTTCTAAGATCAACCAGGACAACTCGCCCGCCTTCCAGGATGCTACAGCAATCGCCAAGTTGCGTCAGGCTGGAGCCGTGCTCATCGGGGCGCTGAACATGGACGAATATGCCTATGGCTTTGTCACTGAAAACAGCCATTACGGAGCCTGCCACAACCCGCATGACCTGAATCGGGTCACGGGCGGCTCGTCCGGCGGTTCGGCAGCAGCCGTTGCGGCAGGCTTGGTGCCGCTGACGCTGGGTTCAGATACCAATGGCTCGATTCGCGTCCCGGCTGCTTTCTGCGGAATTTTTGGCCTCAAGCCCACCTATGGCCGACTGTCGCGGGCAGGCACCTACCTGTTTTCGGGCAGCTTCGACCATGTTGGCCCCTTTGCCCGCTCAGTGCGCGATCTGGCGCTCAGCTTTGACCTGCTGCAAGGCTCAGACCCGCGTGATCCCGTCTGCACGACTCGCCCCATGCAGGCTTGCCTGCCGCAGTTGGGGCAGGGGTTAGCGGGCTTACGCATTGCGGTGGCAGACGGCTATTTTGCCAAGAGCGGCGAGCCGGAGGTGTTTGCAGCAGTCGAGCAGGTGGCGCAAGCGTTGGGAGCTACTCAGCGCGTCACCCTGCCCGCAGCGGGACTGGCGCGAGCCGCCGCCTATATTATCACCGCCAGCGAAGGCAGCAATCTGCACCTGTCGCGGGTCAAGACCAGACCCCAGGATTTTGACCCCGCAACCCGCGACCGATTTATTGCCGGAGCGCTGATTCCCGGCACCTGGTACTTGCAGGCTCAGCGATTTCGCCGCTGGTACCGCGATCAGATCCGCGAGGTTTTCCAGCAGGTCGATTTGATTTTGGCTCCGACTACGCCCTGCGTTGCACCGCTGATTGGTCAGCAAACCATGACGCTAGACGGTGTTGAGCTGCTGGTGCGCCCGAATCTGGGGCTTTACACGCAGCCGCTGTCTTTTATTGGTTTGCCCGTTATATCGGTACCGATTCAGCAGCCGGGACGCTTGCCGCTCGGCGTGCAGATCATTGCGGCTCCGTACCAGGAAGCGCTGATTTTGCGAGCGGCGGCTGAACTAGAGCAGACGGGGGTTGTGGCGGCTCCAGTCGTTAGCTGAGCTACCGGCTCGCCTTCATCCGCCAGGTGGCTGCAACGGCAGCTCCTGCTCCGGCAAACAAGCCCATGCTCATGCCCTCAACCCGTTTGGCAACTGGATTTTGGGTCAGACACTGGCTAGAGGGCGTAGCGTCGTTGAGGCACTGATTCATTTCGGCTTGGCTGGAGGTGGCACCCACCAACAGACCGGCTACACTGCACAGCGCAATTAAGAGAGGTGCGCGATCAGGTTTTTTCACCATGTTCTAACCAAAGAGGGATGTAGAGAAGCTCATAACTTCTGAATACTCTTGCCGATTTGCCAGAATTTGACCAGGGGTATTTCTACGGATTTTAGAAAGATTTTATGAAGAGTTGCCGTGTGATCTCCTAGTTTCAGCCTGGGCAAATCGGGGCAACGTGAATTCAACTACCTGCTTGAGTACAGCTCAACTCTCTGAATGGCCAACCCTATCTTGCTCTCGATTATTACCCCAACGCGGGGCAACTTTACAGATTATTGGCTAGCGCAGCTCCTGGCAATTCAAGGCGCAGTTGAATTTATCTTGGTTTATCCGCCCGAAGCAACACCTAGAGTCATTGATGATCTAAGGGTCAAAACGCTGCGTAGTCCCTATAAAGGTGAGCTGATTCAGCGCAGCACAGGGCTGGTGAATGCTTCAGGTGAGTATATGCTGGCGCTAGATGACGATGACTTTCTGCATCCGCAGGTTGCTGACTTAATTCCTAGCTACTTTGAACAATATCCAGAGAGCTGGTGCCTGCGTCTTTGTAAGCGAAAAATCCCCCAAGCCGATCAGGCGTTGATTCGGCGAGACTGGGATGCCTTGCCTCAGATCCAGCAGTTGCAGGAGGTGCGCCGTAAAGAAGCTAACCAAGCCGCAGCCGAGATTCTACAGCAGGTGCCGATTGCGCCCCTCGACAATCCGTTTAAGCTCAGCGCGCTTTGGCTGAATACCCATCGCACCGATCATCATGGCGCTCATATCGAAAATTTCAACAATATCGTCTGGAAGCGGAGCTTAGCCCAACCTGCTCTGCTAGATTTGCTGGCCAGCAGCCGGAGCGGGCACTTCACCTGGATGCCGTTTTGGAGCCTGGATCGGCTGCTGGGCTTGTTTGTGCAGGCTAAATTCTTCCAGTCAGAGCAGGTGATTGGCCACTGGCTACACGGATCAGAGCAGGTTCGCTACGTCGTCGGCGACTGGAAGGAGGAAGTCCGCACTATGTTCTGGGGAGATTTACTGCTGGCTCGGTGCTTTCCTCAATATGGCTATTTCTGGAATCTATTTTGGGATCAGCTCTGGGTTGGAGTCAAAATTTCGCTACGCCACCAGTTAAGTCGCCAGTTGAGCCGTAGACTGAACCGCAAAGCGGTTTAGCTTTGGGTGATCGCCAGACCGCGCCGATATAGCTCGCGGGCGTGATCTGTCCAGGCTCCCTGCCCCCAGTAGCGAAAGCAGCTGGTTTGCAGCAGCAGGTTGTGCAGCAGCGCGGACTGGTATTCAGGCTGACGGGTCGTGGTCAACTCAGGCTGTGCCCCATACTTTTGGTGGAAGGCGGCGCTGAGCTGACTCATCGGCTCCAGCACGTTGTCGTAGCCCTGCACCCAGCTAATATTGTTGGTCCAGGAAGCGCCGTCCATGTGGAAGCCAGAGTCAGCATGTTTTAGCTTGGCAATGATTTGCTCGACAGCGGCGGGCGTGGCGTGCCCAGGATCAATCCGGCTCCAGATTTTCTGCTGCTGCACCGCCTGACAGGTCGGGTAGTCGTCTGGCGCGAGGCCAGCTGACTGAATCAGCTCCAAATATTCGCTGCCATTGAGTGCGACTGTGCCCGTCTGATTGCCCCCGCCGTCGCGGATCTCGCGGTAGACCCGCAGCAGATCGCGCGGATATTCGTTCATCATTACGCCACCGTTTTCACCGTCGGCAATCTGGCTGACCAGCGCAGGCACAGAGACTGAGCCAATCCCCTGCCGATCCAAACCTTTGGCTTCAAAGTAGGGCTGCATTTGCGCCACCAGCTTTGTATCTGATCCCTGCGTTTTGATCAAAGCCGTGATGCTGACTGTCTCGCCAGATGTGCTGTGCGCCACCAGCCGATTCGGCAGATATTTTTGTGCTTGGGGCAAGCGTGCGCCGCTCAGCGTCTCCACTGAATCTTCCTGCACCAACAGCCAGCGGTAGCCGCAGTCTTTCAGCGCCTTGATGTACTGATAGAGCTGGTCGGGGTGATTGGGCAGATGCATTTCGGGCGGCGAGAAGCCCCGGACGCGCTGGAGTGCCTCGTAGCCAAAGATTGCGGCAAACTGGTGCTGCCAAGCTCGGATATGCAGCTTCAAATCGGGGATTGGGGTGGAAGGCACCACCGCATGGCTCCACATTGTGCCTAGCCACTCGACATGCGGCTGATACTGCGGATCGCAGGCAATTCGCTTCAGCGCATCCAGAATATCCCGGCGCTGCATTTGCTCAAACGCCCAGAGCAAGTTACCCGAATAGTCGAGCATGATGCGGGGATTGCAGCCCTCCTGCACCAGCTGAGGAATCAGCTCTCCCATGCGGCGATAGCACCCGGCAAACGGGTCGGCATTGTGGTTGTCGCCCTCGCCGGGATGCTCGTACATATATTGCAGATTGCTGATCAGCGCGCCCTGCCAGCCTGCTGGAATCGTCGGCTGGTGCATATGCAGGGCGCAGGCAAACCCGGAGCGAATATTCTCTAGCTTCAGATTAGTTTGAGGCAAAAAGACGGGCGCATCGGCAGCCATCACCTGCTGGATTTCGGCTTCCCATCCGCTGATTGGCGGCAGATCGAGCTGGGCTGTGGGCAGGCTGGTGGGCAGGCTGGTGGGCGAATGGGCAGTGACGGCGTTCATAGGTCTATCCTGCGAGCTTTGTCTAGATTGTAAGCCGGACGAGGATTCACGCTAAGATCGCAAACTTTGATTTTTCGTTGCCGACTCCCTATAATCAGCTAGAGCTGGGCGATTTTGCCCAACTCATCAGCTCATCGCTCAATAGTTAGCTCATCGCTCAATAGCGGTGTAACTGCGGCTCCTGACCGTCAGTTTCCTAAATTTCAGTGTGGATGATATTTTTTTGGAGGAACTTAAACATGCGCTCTAATATTCGTGTTGGTCTGGCTGTCTTGGGTATGGCGCTGGCTTCTGGCCTGACCTTGCCTAGCATCGCCCAAGCCGCTACCCCCATTACCGATGAATACGGCTTCACGGGCACTTCTCCAGATGGCGCCACCTGGCTGGAGTCAATCAACGAGCAGTATGGCTTCTCTGGTGAAACGCCAGTCACAGACGCTCAGAGTTCCGATGTCCCCGTCTGGGCAGAATCGATCCGAGAAGAGTATGGCGTGCCGAGCGAGACGGCGGCAGCTGAGGGTACGCCTGTCACTGATGAGTTTGGCGGCACCGGCACCAGCCCCGATACGGCAACCTGGTACGAAACCATGAAAGAAACCTACGGCATCGGCCTCAATATGTAAGCGACCTGCCGATCGCAGCTAACGCTTGGAAGGTAAGCGGGGTTCAGCGCCCCGTTTTTTATTGGGGATGACTATACATTTAAGAAGGTATAAGTAAGCAGGGATAAGGGGCAGATGCTAGCAGCATTACTCTATGGGGCTGAAGACCTGCGGCTAGAAGAGCGCGATCTACCAGAGCTAGCCGCAGGGGAAGTGCTGCTGAAGGTGGGAGCCGCCACTACCTGCGGGACTGATCTGAAGGTTTGGCGGCGGGGCGGTCATGCCAAAATGCTGAAGCCGCCAACGCTGTTTGGGCATGAGGCAGCAGGCCAGATTTGGGCGCTGGGCGAGGGCGTGACGGGCTGGCAGCTGGGCGACCGGGTAGTGGCCAACAACTCGGCTCCCTGCTTTAACTGCTTTTTTTGCCAGAAGCAGGAATATTCACTCTGCGCCAACTTGAGCTTCAATAACGGCACCTTTGCTGAATATTTACGGGTGCCTGCGGCGATTGTCCGCCATAATATGCTGCCCGTCCCGCCGCATCTGCCTGATGCAGTGGCCGCCATGACCGAGCCGTTAGCCTGCGTCCTGCACGGGGCGGCGCGCTCCAACGTGCAGCCAGGGGATCGAGTGGTGATGTTGGGCGACGGGGCGATTGGCCTGATGTTTGTGGCGGCATTGGCGCGGCTAGGGGCAGAGGTCTATCTGTTTGGCGGCAGCACAGCGCGGCTGCAAATTGGCGAAAGGCTGGGCGCGGTACAGATATTTAATCACCACAAAATTGCCGATATTCCGGGGCTAGTCAAGCGCTTCACCGATGGCTGGGGCGCGGATCTGGTAGTAGAGGCGACGGGTTCGCCGCAGGTCTGGGAACTGGCAATTGCCTGCGCTCGCCCTGGCGCAACGGTGAACCTGTTTGGCGGCTGCCCGCGCGATAGCCGCATCAGCCTCAATACCGAGCAGTTGCACTACAGCGAGCTAACGCTAAAGGGGGTGTTTCACAGCACGCCGCAGTATGTGCGCTCAGCGCTAGAGCTATTGGCGAGTCGGGAGCTACCGTTTGAGCTGCTGATTAGCGAACAGCGTCCGCTCTGTGACTTGGAGCAGGTATTTCAGGATATGAAGGCGCGACGGGTTGTGAAGGTGGCGATGCTGCCTTAGAGAGACTGCTAATCTGGCTGCATCTGCTGAAGTTCTCCCAGTTCTCCAACCACGCGCGCTTTGCTGGCCAGCAGATGCTCTTGGAGGGCGGCTAGGGCAGCTTCAGTTTGGCGTTGTACAATCGCCTGATAGATCTGACCATGCTCAATCCGGATTTCCAGCACCTCCGGGTTTTGGCGCGTCGTCTGCATCCGCAGCAGCATCATTTTGTCAAACACCTGGTCCAGCAGCGTCACCAGCCAGCGATTGCCCGAACTCTCCGCAATCAGACGATGAAAGCCATAGTCTAAGTCCAGCATCTGCATCACGTTGAGTACGGCAGGCGGATGCAGCATCAGCTGTTCAGCCTCCCGCACGTTGGCCTCCAAGTGTAGCAATTGCTCAGCGCTCATCTGCAAGCAGGCACCCGTCACGGAGAGCGTCTCCAGCGCCAGTCGGCAGTCGTAGAGCTGGGCGGCATCGGCAGCGGAAATGGTGGTGACTTGCAGCCCCTCTAGGCCGTCCACCGTCACCAGCCCGTCTTTTTGCAGCTGCCGAATCGCCTCGCGGATTGGGGTACGGCTGACCTGCAAGCGCTGCGCCAGCTGAGTTTCCACCAGTCGCTCTCCCGGAGCCAGATCGCCGGAGAGGATGCTGGTACGCAGCGCTTGGTAGGTTTGTTCGTGCAGCGATTTGCTGCGCTGGATGGGTACAACAGACGAAATCAAGCAGATCCTCCTTGCTGGGGGTGAGACTGAGCGTAAGGCTTATACTGGAACGCTTCTACTAGGATGCAATCAACCGCTGTTGTTGGGGCAGGGCAAGTCAACCAAATTAGAGATCACATTAGAGATTCGCCCATGAATCCGGCCAATCCGACTAATCTAACCTGAACTCTCAGGTAGACTCGCCCAATCCCGGTAAAATCCAGGCCAAACCCAGAGCCGCTAGAGGCACGATTTGCTTTACCCACTTCATTTTACTGGGACAGATCTCAAAGCGTATGGCAAACTCCTAAACTAGCTAGCTGCATCCGCGCTGCCGTGATGCACCGTCTTCACCCACTTGAGCTGCTTAGGCCGGATTGCCATACGCGCCGTTGTGCTAGCCATTACCGGCAGCCAGTGCAGCATATACAGCGCACCCAAGCCTGTTTGAGCGCTGAGCTGAGCAATGGCGGTGAGCGAGTGCGGGACTGCGGTCAAGCGCTTGGATGGGTCGGCGGAACGGCGGATCTGGCGCAGACCGCTGAACATGCTGATAAACGAAAACACCAGCGCCAGACTCGTCACCGGCATCAGCACGGGCGGACGGCTGCGAATCAACGCCATTAGGAAATCGGGAACTGCCGCCGTGGGCAGCAAATACTGCGTCATCAAAAACATGACCAGATCGACTGTTTTGGTTGTGCCCAGCTTGTTTTGAGCAATCAGCCGCCAGTAGTCGAGGTAGCGCTGGTAGCCGCCTTCTGCCCAGCGATTGCGCTGATGCCACAGCCCGACGGCATTAGTCACGCCCTCTTCAGCTACCGCAGGCATCATCAGCAGATCAATATCCCAGCGGTCAAGCTGTAGCCGAATCGTCAGATCTAGATCATCAGTGATGGTTTCTTCATTCCAGCCGCCGCAGCGTTCCAGCGCCAGCCGCCGCACAAACTGGCCGTTGCCCCGCAGTTCGCCAATCCCGCCCATGGCAATCCGCTGCTGCTGCACGTAGCTATCAAAGGCCATTTCGGCCACCTGCCCGCGTGTCCAGAAGTTGGTCAGCCCGTTTGAAATGGACTTCCGCACTTGAACTGCGCCCACCTGCTGGCGTTCAAACAGAGGCAGCACGCGCCGCAGCAAATCTTGGGGAACCGTGGCATCAGCGTCAAACACGGCCACAATCTCCGCCTCGGTCTGCATCCAGACCTGGTTGAGCGCTCCCGACTTGCCGCCTGAGGCATCTGGCGTGCGCCGGACAATCTGCAAATTTTGGTAGTCTTGCGCCAGCTTTTCCAGCAGAATTGGGGTGCAGTCGCTGCTATTGTCGTCAATGATCCAGAGGTCGTAGCGGCTGCGGGGATAGTCTAGATTGCAAAGATCTTCGACGAGCTTGCCGATCACGAACTCTTCGTTTTTAGCTGAAACCAGGATTGAGACGTAGGGATAATAGGCGGCGGGGTCATCGCCAGACAGGGATCCAGGCAGGGATCCAGACAGAGGAGCTGGACTTGCTGCCAGTACCCGCAGCGCATGAAGGCCCATCACCCCCGTCAGCACCATCACCAGCCAGGAGCCATAGGCAAACAGATGTAGCCCCAGCACGCTGCTCCAAATCACAGCTAGCCCCAGAGCCGCCTTACGCCTACGCCCCCTAAATCCAGCGCTAAAGCGGCTGATATTGCTTTCCAGGTTTTGCTCTAAGTCGGTCAGTGAGTCGGATAGCTCAGACAGCAGGGAGTTGATTGGCTCCAATTCGCCGTAGGCTTCTTCGTCTTGCCAGGAATTCCCCTGCATAAGTTATTTGCAATCACTGCGAGTCCATGCTTATTGTAACCAAGATCGGGATCGGCCAAGATTGGGATTTCGCTGGACTGGAGCGAGCTTAAGATCAGGCAAATCCTCCAAACATGGGGAGAGCCGATGCGCTGAGGCGATGCGCTAAGGCGACCCATTCGTTGAGCTGTACTGCTTCTAGCCGCTCAAATCCAGCCTCAGCCAACGCACTCTCAACTTCGGCTGCCAACTCGGTGGTAAATCCGGCGGTGATCAAGATGCCGTTGGGGCGCAGCGCCAATCGGTAATCCTGCACCAGCGCCAGGTGAATCCGCGCCAAAATATTGGCCGCAATCAAGTCAAACTGAGCAGCTGGCGGAACGGCTGGCGTAGCGTCTAGATCGCTGCTTAGCCCCTGCCCCAGCTGATTGCCTAGCCAGTGCCCCAGCTCGCTGCCCTGCCCCAGACTGCCCCGCTTTACCGTGACTTGGGCCTCGACTTGGTTAAGCCGCATAGTTGCTGATGCCGCTGCTATAGCCGCAGGTTCATTGTCTAGCGCCAGCACGGTGGCTCCCAGCTTGGCCATTGCCAGCCCCAAAATGCCCGTGCCTGTGCCCAAATCGAGGCTTTGCATTCCGTCACTGACATGCTGCTCAATCAGCTGGAGAGCCAGCCTCGTGGCCGGATGAGCACCCTGCCCGAAAACTAGACTCGGCGTGAGATGGAGCGGGATCTGGTCAGGGGCTAGGGGGTGGGTTGGAGAGAGTACGAAGCGACCGAACTGCTGCTGTAGCGGCTGGGGATCAGGCTTTTGATCCGTTAGATAGGTTGCGGGGGGGCTGATTAATCTGGTGCGCTGCATTGGGCTAAGCGCCGCCTGAATTTGAGCCAGACTGCCGGGAGGGGCGGGTTGCTTCAGGTAGATCTGCACCTGAAACTGCCAGTTTGAGTCGGCTGAGCTGGAAATCTGGATTTCGGGGCTGGCTGTCTCTGGAGCGGCTGGAGCTAAGGCGCTCAGAGCTGTACAGATCCAGTCCAGTCCTTCATCGGTGGCGCTGGTGCAAATTTCAATCCAGGTCATGGCAGGTTATGGACGGCGGTGGGTTTGCAAGGCGATAGCAGAGATTCAGACGGCTTCAATCAACGCTGCCCCTAGATTCGTACTATCTTAGAGAGTAAAAGCAGACGTGATCAGATCGCGATTAGATTGCTGTCAACTTGCTGAAAATTAAAAATTCAGTAGAAACTTAGTTGAGGACAAGGTTGGGATGAGCAGCCAAATTCTGGATCAAGACCTGCAAGACTATCGCGGGAGCCTCAACGAGCTTTTGCAGAGCTTGCAGCGACTCTCCGCTCATCTCAACAATCAAAAGCTGCAAGAAACCGTTGAGGGACTGCGACGCAATATTGCCGAGCCGTTTTTGTTTGTGGTGGTGGGCGAAGTTAAGGCGGGCAAAAGCAGCTTTGTGAATGCGCTGCTCGAAGCCGAGGTTTGCCCGACCGATATTGAACCCTGCACCGACTCGATTCAGCAAATCGTCTATTCTGACAATCGCTTTGTGACGCAGGTTGAGCCAAATCTTCGCAAAATTGGCCTGTCGATTGAAATTCTCAAAGATATCTCGATCGTCGATACGCCGGGTACAAACACGATCATTACTGAGCATCAAATTATTACTGAAAAGTACATTCCCAATAGTGACCTCACTTTCTTTGTGCTGTTCGCTAAAAATCCATACCAAAAGAGCGCTTGGGATTTTCTTGATTTCGTCAGCGCTGAATGGCGTAAAAAAGTAGTGTTCATTTTGCAGCAGGCTGATCTGCTCCGACCCGCTGATTTAGAAATCAACGTTCAGCGCGTCAAGGAATATGCCAACCTGAAGCAGATTAAGTCACCCACTATTTTTGTGACCTCGGCTGACCAGGAACTGCATGGCGAGCACGAAACCAGCGGCTTTGCTGCGGTGCGCGACTACATTAAGCAGATGGTGGCCAGCGGCGAGGGCTATAAAATCAAGCTGCGCTCGGTGGGCAGCACGACCCAAAAAATTATTGATGCGCTGTCAGGCGATGTTGTGGCGCTGCAAACTCAGCTAGAGGCAGATCGCAAAACGGTCAATTCGATTCAGCAAAAAATTGAGGCCGGACGCAGTCGCTCGCGCTACGAGGTGAACAATCTGGCCGAGCGCTTGGTGGGTCGCTATGACAGCATTGCGGGGCAAATTAAGCAGGACTTTCGCGAGAGCCTGTCGGTGTTTACGGTGATTCGCCGTTCGTTCGTCGGCCTATTCAACAAAGAGGCTTCGCTGCAAACCTGGATCAACGACTTTCAGGAGAAATGTGAGCACGATTTGAAATACTCGCTGGAAGAAGTCTCTAATGAGGGCGCACAGCATTTTGTAGACGGGATTCGACAGCTGCTCGAAGGCTTAACGCAAGATCTCAACAGCATCCAGAAGTCCTACCTGCCCAACAACTTGATCTCGATTAAAGTGCTAGAACGACGGCAGGAGGTGATTGAGAGTGTTCGGGCTAAAGTAGACCGTCTGTTCAGCGAAGCGGGGCTGCTGGATACGCTCTCGGCTAATGCAGACAATATGGCATCTGGAATTGTCGGGGGCGCATTTGCTGCCGTGGCGGGTATTGTGATGCATATTGTTCAGTTTACGGTGGCTGAAGCAATTTTGGACGCGATTGGAATTGCCTTCGCTGGGATTGGCGTGGTCGTGTTTGCGGTCGGGATTGCATGGCAGCGCAATCAAATTATTCAGCGATTTGAAAAGGCGCTGGACGACGAAAAAGATGGCTTTAAGGTTGAGGTGACTCAGCGACTCAACGAAAAGCTGAGTCTGATCTATGAGGAAGTGGAGCGAATTTTCGTCCAGTTTTACGACTGCGTGGAGCGCGAAGAGCAGGAAATTGCCCCAATCTTAACTGACTACCAGGCAATTAAAACTGACTCGCAGGCGCTGTTTAGCAAAATGGCAACTCAGCTGAACTAGCGCCCCAGTCTGTCTCAGCGCTGCATGGCAAGTGCCTGCTTGCTCGCTGCAACGACTCTTTGCTACCCTCCTAAAACAGTCGAAGCCCCTCTTGAAACGCTTGATCAGCTTCCGTATTCGCAGTATTCTGATCCGAAGTCTGAGCCACGGTTACTCTATCGTTCACCAATTTCTCACCCTGCGCTCGCACTGCCTCTGCCTCAGCAAACAGCAGCAACCCCAACAGCAGCGCCAAAATCCGCCTCAGCCATCATTCGTTGAAACTGCGGTGTCGCAATCGATTCTGCATCAGTTCGCCCTCACTTTAGCTAGCCTAATCTTCGCCGTTCTCAGCCAAGTTCAAGGTGCTTTGGCATACAAAATTGATTTGCCCTGACTTCGCTCCCGGCTGTCTCTACTGGCTCCCGCTTAACCAAGCTATGGCGTTGGCGATGCAGTAGGGCTGACGCTAGGGCTAGCTGCCGGAGCTTCTAAGGGCGACTCCGTGGTGACGGGCTGCACCTTGCAGTAGTCATTGACTGCCGTGACAAGAGGCCCTTCTTGAGCCGTGGCTGTCTTCAGCGACTCAAACGCCTGCTGAGCAGACTGAGCGTTTTTGGCCTCAGCCGCCGTGACCAGATCGCGAGTCGCCTGATTTGTGTCGGTGTACATGGCCACAAAGCGTGTCTGATAGTCCCTCAGCTGTGGATCGCTCAATGACAGCTCCTGCATGGAAGCTTTAGCGGTATTCGCCACGTCGGCGATTTTGTTCATTGAGTTGATATTGTCAGGGTTAGGATTCTCAGACACGGCTTTGACACCCGTGACCGCCTGATTTGCGATCTCAATCAGCTTGCTGCATTGAGAAACCTTGCTGTCTGAGCAACTCGCCAGCACCAGCCCCAGAGCCAGCAGTCCCGAAACTCGATAGATCTGTTTAACCGCAGGTGTTGCCAGCCGCATGAATCTTCTCCTAAAGCCAATAACCGGAAACTCAGGGCAAGCTCGTTTAACCTGCTGCCTTCGGTTAAAGATCTTAGAGCCAAGTTGGATTTTTGCACCGCATCTTGGCCGATTTTTACAGAAAATCTATGCTTCTGTTGAATTGAGCTTCAGCATTGCCCAGGTTGTGTAGGTGCCAATTGGACTCCAAATCAAAAAGGGGAGCAGCAGCAAGGCCGCACTGCTGCTGACGTTGAGTACGGCGAGCGTCAAAATTAGACCAATCCCAAAACCTACAGCTCCGACAATCATGCCCAGCTTGAGGCTACGGCCAATCATCAGCGCCGGACTGTAGGCCAAAATGGCAACCTCCAAGATCGCGTAGCCCGCCATCAGCATCCAGGTTTGCCTGCTGCCCGGATCTTGCTCCCAAACCTGAACGGCTGACCAGACTCCGCAGCTTAGCACGAATGTCCAGATGACTGGGATCAGCTTTTCAAAGGTCAGCCATCGGGGGCGGCGCAGGCGGTTAAACCACTGCACACCCTTGGGGGGCAAAATGCTGCCGCCAATCACCGCTAGCAGCAAGGCCAAGCCGCCAATCACCATCCAGGATTTAATCATGCTGCTTTGCTGAAATAAGCTGAAATAACCTGCTCTTCAGGGTCGTAGAAATTGCGCTCATTTGCAATCACCCTGAAGATGCATCTGCCCAATATCAGATCCCATATCAGACCAATGTGGGGTTTTCGGGTTGGGCTGTAGCCGATAGGATGCTGGTAGTGATGATGCAAGTGACGAGCAGGAGATCAAACCAATGGGACTCGGATTGCTTTCGGGCGGCAAATGGGTATCAGAGCGGCAGCAGGAAGATGAGAAGGGGCAGTTTATGCGGCCTTCCACCACGTTTCGCAGCGCAATTACCGCAGATGGGTCGAGCGGCTTTAAGGCTGAGGCCAACCGCTATCATCTGTACGTCTCGCTGGCCTGTCCCTGGGCACACCGGACGCTAATCATGCGGCAGCTCAAGGGGCTAAGCGACGCGATTTCAGTTTCGGTGGTTGATCCGGTGATGGGAGAACATGGCTGGGAGTTTTCGGACGGGGCGGGCTGCATTCCAGACTCGGTGAATCAAGCCCAGTACCTCTGGCAGCTCTATATCAAAGTCGATCAGCACTATACAGGTCGGGTGACAGTGCCGATTCTCTGGGACAAGCAGCGTCAAACCATTGTCAACAACGAGTCGCGTGAAATTATCCGGATGCTGGATCAGCAGTTTGGCGCGGTTCAGCAAGCTGGACAGGCTGAACAGGCTGAGCGCGATCTCTGTCCAGCAGATCTGCAAGAAACGATTGACCACACCATTGATGCCATCTATCAGCCGATCAACAACGGGGTCTATCGCGCCGGATTCGCCACTCAGCAATCTGCCTATGACGCAGCCGTAGCTGAGTTATTTGAGGCTCTCGACCACTGGGAAGCTGTGCTGGGTCAGCAGCGCTATCTCTGCGGTAATCAGCTCACCGAGGCTGATATCTGCATGTTCACAACGCTGCTGCGGTTTGACGCGGTTTACTACGTGCATTTCAAATGCAACCTGCGCCGCATCATCGACTACCCCAACCTCTGGGGCTACCTGCGCGACATTTATCAGATTCCCGGCGTTAAAGAAACCTGCAATCTGGATCACATCAAGCGTCACTACTACATCAGCCATCCCAAGGTAAACCCGTCGCGGATTGTGCCAAAAGGCCCAATGCTAGATTTTGAGACTGATCCAGGGCGCGATCGGTTGAGCTAAATTAGCTGGCTGAGTCAGCGGGGCGAGTCAGCGGGGTGAGTCAGCGGGGCGAGTCAGCGGGGTGAGTCAGCGGGGCAAGGCCGCAGGTTAAGCAAGTGGGATCGGCAAGCCGCTTGCTGAGGTTCCTTAAAAAGCTGTAAACTTTTACTAAGTTTATGGAGTCAATACTCATGTCCAAAAACCTCGGATTCGGCAAGACCCCGCCTAAGCCTCAGCCCTCCAAGCGCTCCTCCGAACGGGCTAAGGCATCCCAGATGTACGAAAGAATGAAAACGGACGGGTTGCCCGACTACGAGGTTTACATCCGGGTGCAGGGTCAGAAAAACTGGTTCCCGGTGGGCGTAATCGCGGTAAAGCGCTCCAGCCAGATTGACCAGGCGATCTTTGCAAATCAGGCTGACTTGCTACAAGGGGCGCTGCGGATCTATCCGGTCTTGAAGAGAAACCAGGGGCAGCTTGAATATGGCTATCGTCTCAAGGAATTCAAAGACGATGAAATTCAGCTCGCCGTGCCGCCGCAGTCCGGCCTCAGCCCAGCGGGTATTGGCGCAGCGATGAGTCAGGCCAAAGATCGGTTGCTGTCTGTGCTGAAGCGCCAGTAAGCGTACCGGTCAGTGCAGCCGTAAACGTACCCAGCCTATTTTTCTGCTGCTTGAGGTCGCAACTCCTGACGCAGCCGATGAATTATCGTTTCAGCATCCACCTGCTGCAAAATTTCGTTGATGACTGTATCGACTCCCTGCGGCCCCCAGGTACAGCCCTGCTCTAGATAAGTCTGCGCTGCTTTGCCAATCCGGTAGGAGCCGTAGCCCGACAGACTGGCTTGGGCAACCGCCGCGCTGCCATAAGCCATCACCCCCGACACGCTATCAAAGGCGCTGGCCACCGCAGCCGCACTTTTCCCCGCGCCCAGCAGCAGGCCACTGCCCAGTTCCCCCAGCAGCAGGCTCCCCGAACTCCAGAGAATCGCTCGCAGCAGCTTGCCCGCCTCATGATTCGTGATGGGCAGGCCGTATAGCTGCGCTAGATTGCGAATCATCACCAGATCGGTGGCCGCGCCGCCCAGCAGATCCAGCACTGCCACCGGATTTGCCGCCACCGCAATCGACTTCCACTTGGCAAACTGCCAGATTAGCGCTTCGGCCTCTTCCTGGTGTAGCCGCAGCGTTTTCTGCGCTAGATCGGCCTCGGTTGCGCGGGCTTGCCGCAGGGCGTTCAGCGCCAGCAGCGATTGGCCTTCGCGCTCCAGAATTTCCAGCAGCTTTTGCCGCAGCTCCTCGATCTCCGCAGGCGGTGTTTCCCATTCATGCGTCACCCGACCATCTGACCATTCCACCCGTAGCTGAATCGGCGCAGGCGCGGCAGCCACCCGGACAATATCTTGGGCCGCCAGCACAGGTCGATTCGTCAGCAAACTATCCGCCGCAAACAGCGTCTCCAGCTTGCGATAGATCGTCTGTCTGTCCTGGTTGGGGTAGAGATCGGTTTTGTTAAACACCAAAATCACGGGCTTGCATCCGGCTTGCAGCTCGCTCAACGCCTGATACTCAGTCCGAGTAATATCTCCCGCCACCACAAACAAAATTAAATCCGCTTGCTCCGCGACTTGGCGCGCCATGCTTGCCCGACTCTCGCCGCCCACTTCATCCAGTCCCGGCGTGTCAATCAGCTCGATGTTCATTGCTCTAGCTCTGCTGCCCCCTGCCAAATCAGACCAGTAGACCGAGCGTGGATACTGCGTCACGCCATGCAGTGGCCCGGTTTGCAGCAGCTTTTGGCCAATCAGCGCGTTGATGACCGCTGACTTACCCCGGCTCACCAGCCCAAACACCGCAATCCGAATCAAGCCCTGCTCTAGCTTTTCCAAACTGGCTGTCAAGCGGTCGCAGTCAGTCTTGAGCGTGGCTTGCAGCTCGGTGCTGTCAGGGCTGTAGCTCCGCTGGCTATCTCTTTGGCCATCTCGCTGGCCGTCTCGCTTTTGGCCACGGTACTTCACTTGCTGCATGTAGCGATTCAGCGTTTGCTTGATGCTGGAGCGCGCCAGACTAAAGTGCCGAGCTTGTAGGGTTTTGGGTGATGTATTAGGCGCTGGAGCAGCTGGAGTCAGAGAATCGGAGACACCGTAAGACATGGTTGCAGTGCGAAGGTTGTTGGCTCTATTCTCTCGCATCGCGTCAGGCTGCATCAGGTACGGTCGGGTGCGGATATCGATAGTCAGGCGGGCAGCATTGGGGCGAGCGGCGAGGGCTGGGGCTAGGGGCCGCGTTGGGCATCCTGAGCTTGGGGCATTCTAAGCTTGGGGCGTTCTAGTCGCTGCACTGAAAGTGTGCTGAAAGGCGCGTTTTACGGGCTGCCCTCCCTGAAAATCCTATTAATCTGGCAGACTATGCTGTTTATTCACAATCTGTTTTCTAATCCGACTGGCTTTTTTACTACAGTCACCATCGTCGTGATTTCAGTGATGCTGCATGAGCTGGCGCATGGCTATATGGCCTTGAGTCAGGGAGACGACACGCCGCGCGTCAGCGGTCATTTGACGCTCAACCCCATCCGGCTGCTCAGCTGGCAGTCGCTAGTTTTTCTCTGCGTGGCGGGGCTGGCTTGGGGACAGATGCCCGTCAACCCCACTCGGTTTCGCTGGGGCAAGCTGAGCAGCATTCTGGTGTTTGTGGCGGGGCCGCTGGCGAATCTGGCGATTGGGTTTTTGCTGATTGGGCTCTACAAGTTCAGTGCTTTGCTAAATCTGGCGCATCCCGAAATTTTGCTGCTGGCCTCGCAGATCAACTTGGTGCTGTTTCTGCTCAACCTACTGCCGATTCCGCCGCTGGACGGCTTCCAAGTGCTCTGCGAAATCATTCCGCCGCTGAGTTCCTTGCAGCGGAATCGCTGGGCGCTGTTTATGCTGATGATCATCCTGCTGATTCCGGCCTTTGGGACTGGCTTAAGTACAGCCGCCCGCTCGATGATTAGCGCTGCGATTGCCTAGCTCTTAGCCGCCGCGTTGTTCGCTAGAATTTTCGGGAAGTGAAGTCCTGATTAAAGACCTGATTAAAAATTAAAAAACTGAGAGAGATGGAGAAAGCCACGTTTGGGGCAGGCTGCTTTTGGGGCGTTGAAGATAAGTTTCGCTGTCAGCCTGGGGTTGTTTCTACCTCAGTAGGCTATATGGGCGGTCACTTCGCACATCCCTGCTACCTGGATGTGCTCTCGCGGATTACCGGCCATGCCGAAGTGGCTCAGCTGGACTATGACCCAGCCCTTATCACCTACCCAGTGCTGCTCGACTTGTTTTGGCAGATCCACGATCCAACCAGCCTGAACCGACAGGGTGCGGATCGGGGTGAGCAATATCGCTCGGTAATTTTTTACCATACGCAGCAGCAGATGATGATTGCCGTCCAGTCTAAGCAACAGCTAGAGACATCAGGGCGTTACGACAAGCCAATCGTTACCCAAATCCAGCCCGCTGGCGACTACTGGCTGGCGGAGGACTACCATCAGCAGTATTTGGCCAAACGACGGCAGAGCGTGCGGTCTTAGATGGATAGTCTGATTGATAGGTTGAGTAACTGCGGGTTTGAGCCTCTCTGCGGTAGGCTGGCTTTAGCAGTAGGTTTTGGCCGTAATTTTTAGCTCCTAGCAGCAGGGCAATCATGCAAACAGCAATTTGGCAGCAAGAAAATGCCGATCCCAGAAACGTCCAGTATTTCGCCGAAATTAGCCAGTGGTGGACGAGCCTGAACGGACAGGAAATCACCTGGCGGCAGCGGCTGCTTCCCGAAACGGGCGCGGTGGCTGACCTGAACTGGGAGCCGCAGCGGTTTGATGAAACTTTTGTGGTGACTCAGCCTCAGGTGCGGGGAATCACGCTCTACTGGCAAAAGCCTGATGCCAAGGAGGAGCGCAACACGACACCCTACAGGCTAGAGCTAGACAAGCTGCGGCAGACGCTTTACATCTATCCCCAGTCACAGCGCGGCGTGGTGATTCGAGTGGCGCTGCCCCAGGTTGTCTATCAGCAGGTGAAAATTTCCCAGCCGCAGCTATCCGTGCTGCGCTCCGGCGAACAGGCCATCTTGGTGCTGCGCGACGAACCGCAGCGTTTAGAAATTCAGGTCAGCCTCAGTCCAGAACAGCTGGCCGAACTCAAGCAAAAGCTGGCTTGAATCTAGACATAAACCTGTGGAGAATTGAGATAGAGAATTGAGATGGCAGAACGGCATTTATCCAAGTTGCGTCTGGGTGGCAAGCTGGCAATGGCAGGCGTAATGCTAGCCGTCAGTCTTGCGCTCATCTCTATGACCATCTTGACGGTGCTGCTGCTGCCCCAAATCCTGCCGACGCTGTTGCCGGCTCACGGTTCAGCCCTGCTCGCCCCAATGACTTCTATGGCTCAAGCTGCCCAGCCCAATCCAATGCATCAGGCGATTCAAACTGCCCGCACAGCCTGGATAACGGGAGATGCCGATGCGTTTGCGGCTTTGTTTAGCGAGACGGGTGAGTTTGTTGTGCCGGGACAGATCTACCGGGGGCGGGAAGAAATTCGGGCGGTGACAGCTGCCTTCTTGGAAAACCACGCCAGCGTGCAGATCGAAATTCATCGCCTGATCACAGAAGGCAATCAGGTCGCGGTGGAATGGCACTGGGAAGATACCGAAACCGCGACCGGCCAGCGCACGGTGGCTGACGACGTAATTGTGGTCGATTTTGCGGCTGGCCAGATTACGCGCTGGCGAGAGTATATTGACGCGACTTGACGCAGGCTAATTGCCATCCAGCCACAGCTTCACTTCTAAACTCACTTCTGGGCTGGCTTCTGGGCTGGCTTCTGGTAGTAGATCTGACTGCCCTGATCGCTGACAAAAAAGCAGCTGCGGTAGGCTGACCACAGCGCGCTCCAGATGGGCAGCTTCGACTTGCGATAGTGCTCTCCCAAGACTGGTTTCGCTGCTGCCGTGGCCTCCAGCAAGTGATAGTGCGGAATGCTGAGGAAGACGTGATGCACGACATGGGTGCCGATATTGTGATGAATCGGGTTGATGATGCCGTAGTCGTGATCGACTGTGGAGAGCGCTCCCTTTAGGAAGTACCAGTCTTCGCCGCGATACCAGGGAATTTCAGCGTCTGTATGGTGCAAAAACGTCACCAAATCAAGCCACATTACAAAAACGAGATAGGGCATCAGGTAAAACTTCAGCAAAAACCCAAAGCCAAAGCTGAAGCCAACGGTGACCAACGCCGCGATCATCAGCATGCAGCAAATCGTGCTGGTCAGAACATCCCATTTCTCGCTGGGGCGAAACAGCGGACTGCTGGGCAGAAAATGCGAGCCTTTTTTACCGGGCGAACGCTTAAACAAATAGAGCGGATAGAGAAATAGAATCAAATGAAACCGCGCCAACTTTTCTACCCAGGTCATCTGGTTGTAGCGGCTCTCGGTGACCGGATACCAGCTTTCGTCGGTTTCAATATTGCCCGTGTTGGCGTGGTGTGTTCGGTGGCTAATCCGCCAACCGTGGTAGGGCACCAAAATTGGCGCATGGCTCAAATGCCCAATCAAGTTATTCAGCCAGCGATGCCGCGAAAACGATCCGTGGCCGCAGTCATGCCCCACTACAAACAGCGCCCAAAACATTGTGCCTTGCGCCAGCCAGTAAATCGGCAGAAACCAAAGGCTGTCAAGCTGCACAGCCACCCAAAATAAGAGCGTAATAATCCCAGTATCTAAAAAGAAGTAGGCCAGCGACCGCCCCAAGTTGGGCTGGAAGCAATGGGCTGGAATGGCGCTGCGGACATCTTGCAGCGTAAATGGCAAGGCATCTCGCACGGGAGGGCGGACAGTTAAATTGGGAGTCACGTTGTCAATATCAATAAAAAGCAGCTGATTTGCAGCCGACAAGACGGCTCGAAAACCAAGCCTCGGCAACTGCCCATCGGTATACATAGTAGGTCTTAACGTTACTTAATATTTGATTTCAGTTTAAATTCCTTTACTCAGCCAATTTTTAAGCTGGCCTTAGCCTGTGATCATTCAACCTTTGCAGAATGCCTTTACAGTGGAAACAGCAGTCGTGAAAGCCCGATGCAGTCTAAAACTTCAGGTTCGCTAATCAATCTCACCCAGCTCATCCTCGCTGCCTCTGCGCTCACGGCTGGGCTGACCTTTGCGCTCCCGGCACTGGCTGACTCAGCCCCGGCTGCCGATTCAGCTTGGCATCTGCAAACCGCGCTTCAAACCCTGCTGGCTCAGGTGCAGGGCTGGGGCGCTGCTGGCGTTGCGGCTTTTGTGGCGCTCTATGTGCTGGCAACCCTGCTGTTTGTGCCGGGATTACTGCTGACGCTGGGAGCGGGCTTCATCTATGGTGTCGCTCAAGGTACGCTCTACGTCATGCTAGGAGCCAGCCTCGGCGCGATTTTAGCCTTCTTGACAGGCCGCTATCTCGTCCGCAACTGGGTGAGTCGTCAGCTTCAGTCCTATCCTAAATTCACGGCAATTGATAGGGCAGTTGAGCGCGAGGGCTTCAAGATTGTGCTGCTGGCTCGCCTGTCGCCGCTGTTCCCGTTCAATCTGCTCAACTATGCGTTTGGCATTACCAGCGTCTCGCTGCGCGACTATGCGCTGGGCTGCTGGGGGATGCTGCCCGGTACGTTGCTCTATGTCTATCTGGGTTCGCTGGCAGGCAGCCTAGCAACTCTCAACGTCACGAGTATCCCCAACCCAGCGCTGCGATGGGGAATTCAGGGTTTAGGATTAGCGGCGACGCTGGCTACCACGCTCTATGGAGCCAAAATAGCGCAGCAGGCTCTAGCTGCAACTGCTGATTCTCAAGCGGGCGAGTCTTAGCTGTTAAATTCCTGTAAATTCCTGCTAGATTTCGCTGTCGAGCGCAAACCTGCGCGAAACTTAATTGCTCTAAAGCTTGTCAGAATATGAGAGAAGCCCGATACTATTGCAAAGCTTTTTGGGTGAAAGAGGCTTTTAGAGCCGAGTTGGATTTTACAAGGCTCCCAAACTTAAGACTCCCAAACTAAGGTTTACGATTTGCGCTATTTCTTAACGTTTTAAGGTTTCAGCATGTCTTCGATTGCCCGCCGAAATTTATTTGAGGACATCCCGCGCTTTCTGGTGGCTCAAGCTGGCATTATGTTTGCGGTGAGTCTGGTAACAATCCAGACGGGCGTGCTCAGCGGCTTTGTTCGCTCAGTGGGCATCATTGTTGACCATGCCGATGCCGATATTTGGCTGGCCAATAAAGATATGGTGCAGCTCGAACTCACCCTGCCCATGCCTGCGGCCACGCTCGATCAGGTGCAGCAGGTGGCAGGCGTAGCGCTGGCTGAGCCACTGGTGATGACGGGTGGCATCTGGCGCAGTCCAACGGGTGAAATTAACGCGATTCGGATGTTTGGCTTTGAGCCAGAAGGTCAGCTGTTCAGCAGTTTTACCTTGCAGAGCGGCAGCATTCAAGACTTGATGCAGCCCTACACCGTGATGGCCGACGAGTCAATCTTGAATAGCTTGGGCGTTGATCAAGTAGGCGCTACGGCTTCATTGGGATCAACGCCGCTGCAGCTGGTGGGGCTGGTCAAAGGCGCGCAGTCGATTACCTCTAGTCCCTACTTATTTACCTCCGTCGAGAACGCCAAGGCCTTTGCCACCAGCGGACTGTCGGCCAATCTCAACTGTCGGCTACAGGAAGGCGATTTTCTCTGCACGAATGTTTACCAAAAAGAGCCGAGTGCCACAACCCCTAAGCCCTCGCCGCTAGCCGCAACCGATTCAATCAGCTATGTCTTGGTGCGCGCCCAGCCCGGTGAAGATTTGCAGGCGCTCAAGCAGCGGCTTCAGACTGCCGTTCCCGGCACGGTGGCACTGACTCAGGCAGAAATGGCCAGCCAGACGCGCGACTTTTGGGTACGGCGCACGGGCGTTGGTTTTATCTTGGGGCTTGGAGCCACGGTCGGCGTAATTGTCGGGATTGTGATTGTTGGCCAAATTCTCTATTCCTCCGTCTCAGATCACCTGAAGGAGTTTGCGACGCTGAAGGCCATGGGTGTTTCTGATCAGGTGGTCTATGGAATTATTATTCGGCAGGCGCTCTGGATGGGGTTGCTGGGCTATGTGCCAAGCCTAGCGCTCTGCTTTGGGCTGGGAGTCTGGACGTTTCGCACTCAGGGGATCATGATTCTGATTACGCCCCCCATGGCGGCTGGGATTTTGGGGCTGACGGTGTTTATGTGTGTGGGAGCAGCCGTATTTGCGATTCAAAAAGTGACGCGGGTTGACCCGGCTATCGTGTTCAAGTCGTGATCAGCCCTGATGCGAGTTCCAACTGATACAGGTACAGTCCGAATTTTCGACCCATGCCTGTGGATCTACTCTCATTGTTTGCTTTCGGATGTGACAGATTTGTAATGTGCCAGATATGAATTTCGAACAGGCTAAAGCTAGGTTGTGCGACGACAGCGCCCTTTTTTCGTGGCTGTGCCAGATCAAGGACTGTGCCAGATTCCAAACTATCCCTGTCGAAAGCTTGCATACTGCATAAAGTGAGAGAGCTGCTGCCTATTTGGCTTTAGCAGTAAGCTTCAAGGCCAAACCTGCAAGACCGAGCCGCGATTTACCACCCCAAACGACCCATGACTGCTACGCCAATTAACTTCCAAATCAACTTTACCGAGCCAGCTCTGACCTGCAATCAGGATAAAAACATGGCGGCTAGCTCAGCAGATGCCGGAGCCAGAGCGATTGTGGCGCGCGGTGTCGAAATGGTGTTTCAAAGCGGCAGCCAGCGGTTTCAGGCGCTCAAAAATATCGACCTCGACATCTATCGGGGCGATATTCAGCTGTTGATGGGGCCGTCAGGCTCCGGGAAAACAACGCTGCTCTCGATCTTAGGCGGCATTTTGACCCCCTCAGCTGGCAGCGTCTCGCTGCTGGGGCAAGATCTTACCCGGATGTCGCGCTCTCAGCTGGCGCGGTTTCGGCTCAAAAATATTGGCTTTATCTTCCAGGAGTTCAACCTATTTCCAGCTTTAACTGCCATAGAAAATATCGTGGTAGCGCTGGAGATGAAAGGTATGAAAGGCCGCGCTGCCAAGCAGGAGGCGCTGCGGCTGTTGGCACAGGTGGAGCTAGAGGGCAAGGCCAGCAGCCTGCCCCGCGACCTCTCAGGCGGCCAGAAGCAGCGAGTCGCGATTGCCCGGTCGCTGGCGGGCGATCCGCATTTTATTATGGCTGATGAGCCGACGGCAGCGCTCGACTCCCGCAGTGGTCAGGCGGTGGTGGCGCTGCTGCGAAAGCTAGCCAAAGAGCAAAACCGCACGGTGGTCATGGTGACGCACGATGTCCGGATCATTGAAGAGGCTGACCGGGTGGTACATATTGAAGATGGTCTGCTCCAATCCACTCAGCTGGGCGGCGGCGGTCGCGAGGAATCGCAGTCAGCTTAGTTAGGCCAGCAAATCTCGTGCCAGTGAATCTCGTGCCAGCGAATCGCGCAGAGTTTGCTCAACCGAGCGAGGTTGCCAGCCGAGTTCGCGTTTAGCCTTGCTGCCGTCCACGCGCACGCAGCGATCGTAAATATAGTGCACCCGCTCGCGGCTGATGGGGGGCTGCCAGCCCAGGATACGGCCAACTGGATCAAGCAGATTGCCGATGATCCGAACCAGCGGCTGGGGCACATCCCAGGGAGCTGAAATTCCTGTTTCGCGGCTGCAGAATTCAAACATGGCGCGGGTCGTTAGGTCGCCAGTTGAAATGATGTACTGCGAGCCAGGGCTGGCTTTTGCGGCGGCTAGCAGCATCGCTGCTACCAGATCATCCACATGTACAATCCCCGTAATCCGCTCGCCGCCTGCCCAGAGCTTCAGATTGCCTTTGAGGAACGCTTGCAGCACCGGGCCAAAATGCGGATCGTCAGCACCAAAAATGCCGGAGGGCATCAGGCTAACGGCAGGCAGTCCTTGCGCCACAAATTGCTCGACGAGCTGCTGCGCCTCATACTTTGTCGAATCGTAGGCTGAAGAGAATCCCTGCTGCTGACGCTGAAAGTGCTCGTCAATCACCCGGCCACCCGTGTCGCCATAGATGCCAATCGTGCTGCAATAGATCAGCTTGGCAAGGCTGGGAACTTGGGCAGCAGTTTCTAGCACGGCTCTGGTGCCTTCAACGTTGATCTGCTGCATTTTAGCTGCGTCAACCAAACCTAGTTCGACATAGGCCGCAACGTGAAAGACCCAATCAATACCCTGCATTGCCGTTTGCAGCGCGGCGCGGTCGGTAATGTCGCCATAGACGAGCTGAGCCTGCCTGCCCGTGAGCCGCGACAGATTGCTGGTCTTGCGGACGAGCGCCACGACCTGGTGCCCCTGCTGCTCTAGCGCCTTGACCAGATGCGACCCCGTGAAGCCGCTTGCTCCTGTGACTAAGGCTTTCATGAGTTTTCCAGTCGCTTTTCGTACATCCGGTACGTCTTGCAAATCTGGCCACCCACTGCCTCAATCAAGCGGCGCGAGGCCGAGTTGCTCTCAAACACATGCCCCAACTCAGCGCGTCTGTAAGGCTTACCTTTTTTGATGCCGCCCTGCATCCCCAGATAGATTAGCGCCAGCGGCACCATCTTGCGGCGGTATTCAGGCAGCGAGCAAAACAGCACGGCTCGCCCTTGATTAATCTGGCGCCGATACCAGAGAAACTTCAGCGTCCCCAGCCAGTCCAGCTTGCCGTTGATATGCTTCAGCGCGATATTGTAGTCGGGCAAGCCCATCCAGTAGCCGACCATCTCGCCATTATGCTCAGCTATCGGGAATAAGTCTGGGTCAATCAAGCTTTGCAGGTCATGCGCTTCGGCCAAAAACTCTTCCTCAGTGCGTGGGGTAGCGCTGTAGTTATTGGCAAACATTTGGCTGGTGAGCCGATAGATATTGCGCGCGTCAGCCTCAAACTCTGCGCCCTTGGTATGAACTGGGCGGAATGTCACGCCCGACTTGCAGGCGATCCGATAGCCCTTCTCAAATTCAGGCGGCAGTGCCCCATCTAGCGGAAAGTCGTAGGAGTAGGCATCTTGCACTTTCTGCCAGCCCATCTGCTCAAACAGCTGCGGGTAGTAGGGCGGGTTGTAGGGCATCAAGATCATGGGCGCAGTCTCGAAGCCTTCGACCAAGAATAAGCAGCCGTTATGGGTCGAAAGATCAATCGGCCCGCGCACTCGCGTCATGCCTTGCTCCCGCAGCCAGTCGCAGGCCGCCGCCAGCAGGCTTTCAGCCACCGTCAAATCATTCAGGCACTCAAAGAAGCCCACCAGCCCCACTGGCTGTCCCTCGCGTTCGATCAGCCGCTGATTGACGGCAGCCACGACTCGTCCTACTACCTGTTCCTGCCGAAGTGCAATCAGCGGCTGCATCTGGCCATATTCTAAAAACGGATTTTCAGCCGAGAGCTGCTTGGCCAAGCTGCTGCGAAACGGCGGCACCCAGTTGGGATCGCCCGCATAGATCTGCTGCGGCAGATCGAGAAACAGCTCCTGCTCTTGCGGACTGCTCACAGGGCGGATTTCAATCGCTCCAGTGCGGGATGCTGAGATGGCCATTGCTCTAGCGATATTTCTTAAACAGCAGCGTCACGTTATGCCCACCAAATCCAAACGAGTTGGACATGGCTAGCTCAACGGTCTGGGCGCGGCTCTGGTTGGGCACGTAGTCGAGGTCACAGGCGGGGTCGGGGTTAACCAGGTTGATAGTGGGAGGCACACGGTCATGCGCCACCGCCATTACCGAAGCTACAGCCTCAATGCCGCCAGAACCGCCCAGCAGATGTCCGGTCATGGACTTGGTGGAGCTAACGGTGAGTCGGTGAGCATGGTCGCCAAACACGGTCTTGATTGCCGCTGTTTCGTTGGGGTCGTTGACGGGGGTGCTGGTGCCATGCGCGTTGATGTAGCTAACCTGCTCAGGGGTTACGCCCGCATCCTTAAGGCAGAGCGACATGGCTCTGGCCGCACCTTCGCCCCCTGGCGCAATGTTGGTCATGTGGTAGGCATCGCAGGTCATGCCGTAGCCGATAATTTCGGCGTAGATCTTCGCGCCTCGGCTCAGCGCATGGTCTAGCTCTTCTAAAATCAAAATCCCGGAGCCTTCGCCCATTACAAAGCCGTCGCGGCCTATGTCAAACGGACGTGAAGCATGGGCGGGGTCGTCGTTGCGGGTTGACATGGCGCGACAGGAGCAGAATCCGGCGAACGACAGGGGCGTGACTGCTGCCTCGGTGCCGCCGCAGATCATCGCCTGAGCATAGCCGCGCTGCACCAGTCGAAAGGCATCCCCAATCGCGTTGGAGCCTGCGGCACAGGCGGTCACGGTGCAGTTGTTAGGGCCTTTTGCACCCGTTTGGATCGCCGTCAAGCCTGCGGCCATATTGGCAATCATCATCGGCACCATGAACGGGCTGCATCGGTCGGGGCCGCGATTCAGGTAGATTTCCTGCTGCTCTTCCATCACCTTGAGTCCGCCGATTCCGGTGCCAATCACCACGCCCACCTGCTCGGCGTTGAGATCGTTAATCACAAACTCGGCATCCGCCAGCGCCTGCTTGCTGGCCGAAACGCCAAACTGGGCAAACCGATCCATCCGCTTGGCCTCCTTGCGGTCGAGGTAGGTGAGCGGATCGAATCCCTTCACCTCACCTGCGATCTGGCTATCATGCTGAGAGGCATCAAACAGCGTGATCGGGGCAATGCCGTTGCGCCCGCTGATTAGCCCTTCCCAATATTCAGCCACCGTGTTCCCTAAGGGCGTAATTGCCCCCAAGCCGGTCACTACTACTCGCTTTAGCTCAATCGTCATGACGGAATTTTAAATTTATCTCAAAACAGAATAAATAAATGATGTGTAAACTGGGCGAACCGCTGTCCGCCCCCAATCGAGCCTAAGCTTGCACTCAGCCTAAGCTCACACCCAGCCTAAGCCGCCGCTTTGTCTTTGATGTAGTCAACAGCTGCCTGCACAGTTGCAATGCCTTCAGCGGCCTCATCTGGAATCTCGATATCGAACTCTTCTTCTAGCGCCATCACTAGCTCAACTGTATCGAGAGAATCTGCCCCTAAATCGTTGGCGAAGCTGGCTTCCGGCTTCACTTCGCTGGGATCAACGCTCAGCTGATCCGCCACAATCTTCTTGACCCGACTGTAAATCTCTTCTTGACTCATACCAATTCCTTCTAACTCGATGCAGTAGCCAATGTAGCAGCTATTTGTTATAGCCAAACCACCCGATAGCTTGCCACTCACACGACAAGCTGCCGCGAAACAGGCTGACTTTGGGCATCTCCCTATCTTACGGCATCGCGTTTTGCTTTTAGCAGAGCCTCAAAAAACATCCTGGCTCAGCGCACATAATTTCAGCACACATAATTTCAGCACGGCATACTATTCAGTTAAGCTCAGAGAGCTTGATGCGAGGATCAACGCCCTTCAGCGCTAAATCCGCCAGTAGATTGCCCAAAATCAGCATCACCCCGCCCATCATCAGGCTCGCCATCACCAGATAGAGATCCTGCGACTGCACGGCTTGCAGGGTGAGTCGTCCTAGCCCCGGCCAGCTAAAGTAGTTTTCGGTGATGAAGGCTCCGCCCAGCAGGCTGGCAAACTCGAAGCCCAAAAGCGTGATTAGCGGGTTGATGGCGTTTCGCAGCGCATGCACATAGATGACGCGGCGCTCAGATAGTCCCTTAGCCCGAGCTGTCTGGATATAGTCTTGACGCAGCACGTCTAGAAATTCGCCCCGCGTGATCCGCTGCAAGCCTGCAAAGCTAGTGATGCTGAGCGCCAGCGTTGGCAAGACTAAGTGCCAGCCAATATCCAGGATTTTGCCCAGCCAGTTGAGGTCAGCGTGATCGATGCTGGTCATGCCGCCGACCGGAAACAGCGGCGAGGTCAGCTGAGCAAAAAACAGCAGCAGCAGCCCCGTAATCAGCGTTGGAAAGCCCTGCCCGATATAGCTCAGCACCCGCAGGCTGCGATCTAGTCCCTGGTTTTGGTGAACCGCGCCCAAAATGCCCAGCGGAATCGCAATTGCCCACGTCACGACCAGCGAGGTAATCGCCAGCAGCAGCGTGGCCGGAACCCGCTCCCAGAGCAGCGAACTCACTGACCGCATCGCATAAGAAGAACTGAGGCCAAAATCACCGCGCGTGATGATCTGAGACAGCCAGCGAAAATACTGCTCCCAGAGCGGTCGATCTAAGCCAAACAGCTGGCGATAGCGCTCTAGCGTTTCCTGGGAGACCTGCGGGTTTTGCCGCATTTGGTCTAAGAAATCTCCTGGCATCATCTGAGCGATGAAAAAGCTGAGCGCCGAGGCCAGCAGCAGCGTCAACAATGCCTGCAAAATTCGCTTCACCACATAGCCGAAGCTTTCGCTGTTGGCGATGCGTAAAGCCTGGGTCTTGAAGCGTTGCGCGGACGAATTGGATGTGGCAGTCATGAGAAAAATGCGGCGAGTTTGGTTCTAATATTGCAGCAGCGTCACAATTGGCACATCAGGCAAACTCTTGCGCCCTTCTAGCGCCGCTAATTCAATAATGAAGCCAAAGCCGACGAGTTCACCCTGCGCCTCCTGCACCAGCTGGGCTGCGGCATCTGCCGTGCCGCCTGTGGCAATCAGATCATCGATAATCAAAATCCGGCTGCCTGCCGCGAAAGCATCCTGGTGCATTTGCAGCCGATCTGTGCCATATTCCAGCGCATATTCCACTGTGTAGGCTGGCGCAGGTAGCTTGTTGGGCTTGCGAATTGGAATGAAGCCTTTGCCTAGCTTGCAGGCCACCGGCACGCCAAAAATAAAGCCGCGAGACTCCATGCCAATCACGTAATCAGGCGCCAGATCCTGACACTTTTCGGCCATGCTGTCGATTGTGTATTGCAGCCCCTGCGGGTCACGCAGTAGGGTGGTAATGTCCCGAAACAGAATACCGGGCTTAGGGAAATCGGGAATATCGCGAATCAGAGCCTTCAGATCCATAGCGTTCGGGTGGGGCTAGGGGAATAGAAATCTCAGCGATCCTATCAGGTTTCTGATCAGGTCGCTTGGGGCAGCCTGCAGGCTGTTCTTCAGTCTTTAATCCCAGAAAAATTCTCAAACCAGCCCTTGCGCCTGAAGTAGAGGATAAGTACGGCTGCGATGCCCCCCATCAGCGCCAGACAGAGCGGATAGCCCCAGTACCAGTTCAGCTCTGGCATATTCAGCGGTGATTTTTCTGGGTTGAAGTTCATGCCGTACAGCCCGGCAATGAAAGTGAGCGGAATAAAAATCGTCGAGACAATGGTCAGAAATTTCATGACCTCGTTCATTTTGTTGCCCACCGACGATACATAGACATCCATCAGGCTGGAGGCTACCTCGCGGTAGGTTTCTACCATGTCAATCACCTGCACCGTATGGTCGTAGCAGTCGCGGAGATAGACCCGCACTTCGTCGCCAATTAAGTGATTGCCATCGCGAATCAGGCTGTTGATTGAATCTCGCTGTGGCCAGATGGCTCGCCTCAGCGACAGCAACTCCCGCTTGATCCGGTGAATTTTCTCTAGGCTCTGACGGGTCGGGTTTTCTACCACCTCATCTTCGAGTTCTTCCAACAGCTCGCCGTAGTCTTCCAGAACTGGAAAATAGCCGTCGATAATTGCGTCAATCAGCGAGTAGGCCAGATAGTCGGCCTGGTGCTGGCGGATCGTGCCTTTGGCGGTGCGAATCCGGTCGCGCACGGGGCCAAAGCAATCGTAGTCTGGCTCCTCCTGCACCGTCAGCAGGTAGTGTTTGCTCAAAATCAGGCTGACCTGCTCGGCCACAAAGCCGCGTCCGCTCTCGCGCGGAGTGACCATGCGGGCAATCACCAGCAGCTGATCGTCAAATTCGTCTACTTTGGGGCGCTGCGGCACGTTGACCACATCTTCCAGCACCAGCGGATGCAGGTCAAACACCTGCCCAATCTGCCGCAGCACCGCCTCGCTGCCCAAGCCCTGCACGTCCACCCAAGAGACTGATTCTTTATCGAGGTAGGCAATGCAGTCTTCGGGATCGTCAATTTTGATCCGAATCGCGTTGGACTCGCTGTAGTCAATCAGAAAAATGGTGGGCGGCGAAGCGTCAGCCTCAATGTTGAGCGTGCCTGGAGCGCTGCCCGGTTCGTCAGCAAAATATTCAAAGTAATCACTCTCGTCTTCTTCGGCTGCTGGCTCAACAAACGCCGGCATCAAGGCCGAGGCAGCCCGCGATTCAAGGCTGTCAGAGATCTGAGAGGATCGGCTAGTCATGGTGGCGCTCAGAGAGTAGGGCTAGCGTGATTGTACTCAATTCGTTCCCTGGATTGGTAGATTGCAGTCATCTCGGCTTTTTGATCCCGCGTCGCTCTATAGTGGAGTTGCAGTGGAATTGCTGCGCCTGAGAGATATGAGAGATCTGCCGTGAAAGCAATTACTCTGCTGGGTTCAACGGGTTCAATCGGCACCCAGACGCTCGATATTGTCACCCAATACCCTGATCAGTTCCGGATTGTCGGGCTAGCAGCTCGCAGCAACGTCGAGCTGCTGGCTGCTCAAATTCGCCAGTTTTGCCCCCAAATTGCCGCCATCTGCAACGCCGATCAGCTGCCCGGACTACAAGCTGCCGTGGCCGATCTCGACCCGCAGCCGATTTTGCTGGGCGGCGAGGCGGGCGTGGTGGAAGTGGCTCGCTACGGGGAGGCTGAGGCGGTCGTGACGGGCATTGTCGGCTGTGCGGGGCTGCTGCCGACGATTGCGGCAATTGAAGCAGGCAAAGATATCGCGCTGGCCAATAAAGAGACTTTGATTGCGGGTGGCCCGGTGGTGCTGCCGCTCGTGCAGAAACATGGCGTGAAGCTGCTGCCAGCAGACTCGGAGCATTCGGCGATTTTTCAGTGCCTGCAGGGCGTGCCAATGGGCGGCCTGCGCCGCATCCTGCTGACCGCGTCTGGCGGCTCATTCCGTGATCTGCCCGTTGAGCAATTGGCCAATGTCACGGTAGCCGATGCACTTAAGCATCCCAACTGGTCAATGGGGCAAAAGATCACGATTGACTCAGCCACTCTGATGAACAAAGGCTTGGAGGTGATTGAGGCGCACTATTTATTTGGCGTAGACTACGACCAGATCGATATCGTGATTCATCCGCAGAGCATTATTCACTCTTTGATTGAGCTACAGGATACCTCGGTGCTGGCGCAGCTGGGCTGGGCGGATATGCGGCTGCCCCTGCTCTACGCGCTCTCCTACCCGGAGCGAATTGCCACTGACTGGGAGCCGCTCGATCTGGTCAAGGCGGGCAATCTCACCTTCCGCGAACCCGACCACCAGAAATATCCCTGTATGAATTTGGCCTATGCTGCCGGACGGATGGGTGGCACGATGCCTGCGGTGCTCAACGCCGCTAATGAGCAGGCCGTAGCGCTCTTTCTGGCCGAAAAAATTCGCTTTCTTGATATTCCGCATCTCATCGAAACTATCTGCGATCGCCATCAGGCTCAGCACCAAATTAGCCCCAGACTAGAAGATATTCTAGAGCTTGATCAGTGGGCACGGCGAGAAGTTTTAGCGGTGGCTGGCAAGCTGGAGAGTCCGGTGGCGGTCTAGTTCAGCGCTCGTCCTCCCCCCACAGCCGCTCTAGCTGATAGCGCCATGCACTCAATACCTCGCTGCGAGACTGGGCACCGGAGTTGAGGTCGCCCATCACGCCCTCTTCGTAGAACCGCTCTAGCGTTTGCATGGTTGCTTCCAGAGTTTGCCCTTGCAGCTTAGCTGCCTGCACGATCTGGCGAATCTGAGTTTCGGCTAGCTGATTAAACGAGTCGTCCAGTCCGCGCTGGTGCAGCTCAATCAAGCGCAGGATCGCCTGCTGAAAATCTTCGGCCTCTAGGCTGGCAGCGCGATGCTGAAATATGCCCCAGAGCAGTCCTTGAAACAGGGCGTAGCGCAGCTCCTGCGTTTCGTCAAAGTTGGCCTCTAGCAGCTGCTGAAAAAACGGGGCAGCCTCCTGCGCCGGAGCAATTGTCACCAGCGCCCGCAGCCAGGACTGATCTTCAGAGAGCAGCACCAACAGCCGAAATGCCTCGCCTTCTACCTGCCAGGACTCTGGTTCGCTGACTTGCACAGCATCGCCGTACAGAGCCGTGAGCGCAGCGGTAATTTCAGATGGAGTCATGGTTCAACCCAAGTCTGACATAGACTCTGCGAGCTTTACTTCTACAGGTTGTACCACGATGCAGGCGCTTTCGCCGGGGTAGATCGAGCAATTTGCGGGCATTCTACAGATGACTCTAGATGACTCTCCTGTACCGCTCAGAACCGCTCAGAAAACTTATGGACAAACAGATAGTCGGGATGATCTCGTCCTACAGCGGGCTTTCGCAGGCAGACTGGCTCTGGAAACAAACCCCCGAACCGTTTGGTGTTTGGAAAAACATCCAAATCCTTAAAAATGCGCCGCATCCTGACTGGCTGCTGATGTACCAATACGACTTTCAGCGCTGTCAGCCGCTATCGAGAGCGGAGTTGAGATGGGAGAGGCTGTTGGCAAAGCTGGGGAAAAGTCAGGCTCAGTTAGTTATGCCAACTGCTGCTGAGCGGCGGGGCGTACCGCAAGATCGATCGATCTATTTACTGCGCGAACCGCCCTTACCTGAAGTGCAGCAAACGAATCAGCGCAACTACGAGGCCGCCAAGCCCTTGTGCAGCTATATTTCTGGCCCCGACGACTTTGCGCCCACACCCGACTATATGCCCGCGATCTGGTATGTCTCTAACTCGTTTGAGCAGCTAGATAAAGGCTGCGTTCCCAATAAAGTTAAGCCCTGTAGCTGGATCACATCTGGCATCAACCGTACCGAAAACCACCGGCAGCGCCTTGCTTTCTTGCAGCGTCTCAAAGAAGAGCAACTTGAGCTAGATGTATTTGGGCGTGGACTACCGCCTCAAGCGAAGGCCATGGGCGAACTGGACAACAAATGGCACGGCATGGCTCCTTACTACTACAACTTGGCCATCGAAAACTATGCCGACAACGATTGGTACGTGAGCGAAAAGCTATGGGATGCGCTGCTTTCCTGGTGTCTGCCGATCTATTACGGCGGATCGGCAGCGGATCGACTGCTGCCACCGGGTAGCTTTTTGAGACTGCCCAGCCTAGACGAAAAAGGTTTGGCCTATATCCGCGAAATCACGGCCATGCCCGAAGCTTGGTATGCCGCTAAAGAGGCGATTGCCGAGGCTCGACAGATTATTTTGCACAAGCTGAATCTGCTCAACTGGCTGTCTGAATTTGTCGAAAAATCTGCCGAGAAACTTTAAGCCTGAGCGCAACTCATGAACGGAATCTGTACGCTTGCCAATGACCATGTTTACGATCAGCTGATCGCTTTGCTGAACAGCATTGAGAGCCTCTACGGGCAGTCCATGCCAGTCTGCATCTATCCCTATGACCAGCAAACCGACCGAATTACAGCCGCAATTCGGCAGCGCCCCCAAGTTCAGCTCTACGACGATGCTGCATCCATGGCGCGCTGGGATCAATTTGCGCGAGATATCTGGGATGCTCATCCCACAGCTCGCCAACGCTGGCATCATCCTGACCCAAGCTACTATCACCGGATTGGAACGCATCGCCGATTCTGCGCCTTTGACGCGCCGTTTGAGCGATTTCTGTATATGGATGCCGATACGGTGCTGCTCAACTCAGTCGATGCGGTCTTTGCCGAACTCGACCATCACGACTGGGTGGTTTATGACTTTCAGCACAAAGATCCGAGTCATGTCTATGATCTGGATTCGACCAAGCTGAGCCAAATATTTGCACCTCGCCGCATCGAAACCGAAATCTTCTGCTCGGGCTTCTATGCCGCCAAACGAGGTCTGTTTGATGCGGCGCTCAGAGCGAGTTTGCTGGCTTCTTTGCAAAACGGCGAGGCCGAAGTGCTCTACCCAATGGCACCTGATCAGACGATTTTGAATTACATGGTGATGAAGACAGGTTTATCTAGCCTCAATTTGGCTCACTCACTGCCGGAATCGCAGCGCACTGGCAACTCTGTCACTTCGCCGCACTTTCAGCAGCGCAATCATCTGCTCTACGACTACGGTAAGCGCCTGACTTATCTGCACTATATCGGCTTACCCAGCAAGTTATTTAGTCGCCTCTGCGCCGGAGAAAATCTGGATTTCCCCTACCGCGATATTTTCCTACATTATCGCTATCTCAACCAGCCGCAGCCCGTTTTAAGCGGTTCGCGCCAGTCGTATGCTGCGCCGCTCAGCTTCCAGCAGCGGCTCGTCAAAAAGCTAGCTCAGCTGAATTTATTTGAGAGCTGATTCATTAGAACCCAATCAACAGGAGAATCTCATGCGCGGAATTTATATTACTGCCAACGATCGCGTGATCGATCAGGCTGTGGCTTTGCTCAAGAGTATCCGTGCCTACGATGCTGAAACGCCCGTCGTTTTGATTCCATACGATGATTCATATCAAGCCGTTGCCGCTGCTTTAGCGCCCTACGGCGTGACAGTCTATGCCGATCTGGAGTTCATCGAGCGGCTGTCATGCCGCTTGCAGCAAACCTTTGGCGAACAGTTTTTCGCGCGTCCGAATCAGTTCCGCAAGCAAGCCTGCTGGTTTGGCGAGTTTGATCAGTTTCTCTATATCGACACCGATATTGTCGTGTTTGAGCCGATTATCCGGACGCTCGACTATCTGGCCGACTATGATTTTATCTGCGCTGATTACCAGCACGCAGGCGGCATCGGCAACGTGTTTAGCCCAGAAGTCATCAAAGCGGGCATATTCAGCGAGACTGACTGCCAGGAGATCTTCAACTGCGGCTTCTGGGGCGCAAACAAAGGGCTAATTTCTGAGGCCGAGCTGTATGAACTGTTCAGCGAATGCGCCGCCCATCCCGAATATTTCGACTTTTCGCAGAAAACCTCTGACCAGCCGATTATCAACTACATGGTGCTAAAGCGCATTCCCAAGCGGCTGAACCTGGTGCGGCGACCTGAAGGTGCTCCAGGCAACTGGGCAGGCAGTCCGCAGTTCCGGCGCGAGGGCAACATTTTGATTGACCCGACCCACAATCAGCCGTTGCAATATCTGCACTGGGCAGGCTTCCGGATTCAGCCGGGATGCCCATACTGGGAAATCTGGGAGCATTACCGCTACTTGGGTGAAGAGAAACCCGTAGCCGTTATTCCTACAGCACTGCCGCAAAAGCCAATCTGGCAGCGGGCATTGGCTAAGCTGACTCGCTAAGGCATTCGCTAAGGCGTATAGTTCATCATGGTCAGCAAGCCCTGCTGTCCCAGCAAAATCTCGCGCAGAAAGCTGAAGATGCCAACCCAGATAATTGGCGTAATATCTACGCCGCCAAACGGGGGCACCAGCTTGCGAAGTGGGATTAAGAAAGGCTCAGTGGGCAGCATAATCAGGCTGAACGGAAACTTGCTGCTGTCAGCCTGGGGATACCAGGTGAGAACAATCCGAAAGATGAACAGGAAGATGAGAATCCCCAACAGGGGGCCGAGCATCCAGCTAGCAATCGTGGTGGCGGTCATGATAATTCATAGTTGAGCGCTTTGCTCTAATCCTATCAAGTTAAGCCAGTTCAGTTCTGCGTCTCTGTTGAGATTGAGTGACTCTCTGGCTGTACAGCCTTCTCGGTTGGCTTAGCCTCAGCCATCTCCAGCGCTTTGGTGAAGCTGGCTGAGCGAATCAGCGCTAGCTGCGGAGGATAGGGGATGCCTAGCTTCAGGGCGCTCACAAATTGGTTGAGGGCTGAGTCAATTGCGCCGCCTGCATCCATCACAACCCAACCGCTTGAGGTCTGCTTGCGGAACTCAAAATGCAGGTGAGGCCCAGTTGACAGGCCAGTGCTGCCAACCCGCCCAATCACATCTCCCTGCTTGACGGTCTCTCCCGGCTTCACAAAAATCTCGGACATATGGCCGTAAAGAGTCTCTTCAGTGCCATTTTGGTGCTGAAGCACGACAGCCAACCCATAGCCGCCCATAAAGTCAGCTACGCCTACTTTGCCCGCAAAGGCCGCCAAAACGGGCGTTCCCTGAGGTGCTCCTAGGTCAGTACCGGTGTGAAACCGACTCTCGCCCATCACTGGATGCACGCGCCAGCCAAACGCTGAGGTGATTGCTGCTGGCACCGAGAGCGGAAATAGGAAGTTGACGGCGGCGCTGCTAATCTTGGCAAGAGGCCGAGCCGTCAAGTTGTAAAAATCTTTGCCAGATGGCGTGACGCGCCCGCCGTAGACAGCGCCCAAACTCGTCTCGCTGCCGCTGCCCCCATACGTTGCTGCACTCCAGGCCGCGCCATCTCCACTGCCGCAAATGCTGTTCGGCGCAGCCTGACCGGGCTGCACGACGGTTTGACAGCCTGTTGAGCGCTCGGACAGCACTACGCTGGGATGATCTGTTGCGCCCAGCGAATAGGGAGTTGAGTCGATAAAACTGTTGGCCGCTGGAGTAGATTGCCCAAAGCTAGACTGCGCTTGCTCAACCAAATTGGGACTAACCAGCGACGGATTTGCCCCAGAATTTGCCCCAGAATTTGCTCCAGAATTTCCGCCGGGACTCGACAGCTCTAGATCAACTGATTTGGAGGCTTCGGGCTGAGCGACGGGTTCAGGAGCGATGGGCGCAGTATCAGCAGGCTGCACAGGTTCAGCCGAAGCTGCTGGTGCAGCTGGAGCCAGCAAATCTTGGGCGCTAGGGACGACCATCTCTGACGGGGTCTGAGCCAGTGCCGGGAGAGCGCTCAGCCACAATCCGCCTAGCCAAAGCACGTGAGAGAGCGAGAGACAGTGTTGGGGAGATAGTTGCTTCAAACGAGTCATTCCTGCATTGATCCTGCATTGGTACAGAGATTTGGTCTAAGGCGGCAAGGCTAGAACCGAGAGCTAAATCGCGCGGTGGCGATAATGTGGCTGACAACATGGCCGATAGTCTAGCCGACAGTCTGGCGACAACATAGCGCCCACCAACCCAACGCCCATAAAAGTACCACATTCTTGACGAAAGGTAATTTAGGCAGTTCCAAACCGGTTCCAAACTAGTTCTAAACCCTCCAGATCATATTAATTAACCGCAGCGAACGACAAAGCTTCCCCCCAACGGCTAGTTAAAGTTTTGATGAAGGCAGAACACAAACCTGTAGTTTTGCGGTCAACTGGAAGACTACAGCACTGTTTATCTGTTTATTATGCGTTCCTCTGTTGTCCGTAGACTGGGTCGGCTCAGTTTATCCCTACTATGCACAGCTGGCCTGATTAGCTGGGAACAGTCGAGCCATGCTTCTGAAGCGCAGATGCCTGTGCAGATGCCGCAGATAGCTCCCCCGATTTCAACAGCCTCAGCTCAGATCGCTCAATTCACAGCGCAGGTCACAGATCTCGATCAGGCCTTGCTAGATGCCGTGTCCGCAGGTCGTTTGGGAGATGTGAGAGTGGCGCTAGAGCGGGGCGCAGACCCCGATGCGGGGGATCTCTACAGCGGCTATGCGCTGGCGAGTGCGGCAACGCTGGGTTACACCGAGATTGTGCAGCTGTTGTTGGAGCGAGGCGCGAAGGTTGACATTGCCGCAGATGAAGGCTATCGACCCCTGATTGAGGCGATTGTCGCCAACCAGACATCAATTGTGCAACTTCTGCTGGAGGAGGACGCAGATCCCAATCGAGTGACTTCTGGTCTAACTCCCTTAGAATTTGCCATCCAGAGCAACAATCCGGCGATCGTGAAGCTGCTGTTGCAGGCTGGAGCGACGGTCAAGCCTGCTGATGGGCGCGATCTGCTAGCCGTGGCTAAACAGCAGGGCAATGCCGAGATTATCCAGATGATCCAGCAGGCCCAGCCCTAGAGGTCTTTTACGCTCATTTGCACTAATCTATAAACGCTCTAACCTAGTTAAAAGCAAGCTGTTGATCGGGTGCAATTCATGCAAACTTGGCGCTGGCAAACCGTTGGATTGCAGGCTGAAACGACTGGAGCCTATCTCACCTGCGATCTGCTCAAAGACTGGGCGCATGGCTTTTTTACGAATCAACTCTGGCCGCGTCTGCCGGAAGAGTTGGTCAGCCTGCTGCCATTAGAAGTGCCGTTGGAGACATGCCCGCCGGTTTATCGACTCAAGCAGGTGCATGGCAATCGAGTCCTGCGGGCAGGTGAGCTTGTGCCGATTGATCCAGGTCTCGAGACTAGCTTGGCGGAAGCAGATGGCTTAGTTTCTACGGTAGCGGCTGAGGCGATTTGGGTCTGTACGGCAGACTGCACGCCGATTTTGATTGGCGATTTAGCCACCGGACAGACGGCGGCAGTTCATGCAGGCTGGCGCGGCACGTCAACTAAGATTTTGCCCGTTGCGGTGGCGCAGATGCAGGCACAGGGGAGCCAGATTGCCGATCTGCGCGTAGCAATTGGCCCTGCGATTGCTGGGGAGCAGTACCAAGTTTCAGAAACGGTGGCGGCTCAAGTGGGTGCGACGCTGTTTGCTGAAGCTGAGCTGGATCTGGGCAATCAATCTGAACCTGAATCTGCTAGCCCGCGGCTCGCCGACTTTTGCCAGCGGCTGCTCCAGATGACTGACTCGCCCGTTTTGCCTGATCCGCAGCCCGGACGACTGCGGCTAGATGTGCCAAAGGTGAACGTGCTCCAGCTCGCCCAGCTTGGCTTTGAACCTGATCAAATCGCGATTGCGCCCTACTGCACCTACCAAAATCCCGATTTGTTCTTCTCCTATCGCCGCGATCAGCAGAAGAAAGTACAGTGGTCAGGGATTGTAAGTGGGACTAGGAGTTTGTAAACGCCAGCGGTCGGCCTCGCACCGCTAGATTCAGTTTGCCCCGGTCGTAAACCACCTGACCGCCCACAACCGTCGTGACTGCCCAGCCCGTCAAGTTCCAGCCCTCAAACGGACTCCATCCGCATTTGGTTTGCAGCTCCTCACGCTTAAGTGGGGCATAGTTGTTCAAATCAACCAGCACTAGATCGGCGTCGTAGCCGGGAGCAATCGCGCCTTTGAGGGGAATGCCGTAGGCGGCAGCGACGGCCGTAGACATCCAGTGCGACACCTGCGGCACGGTGCAGCGTCCCTGCATCGCTTGGGTCAGCATGACGGCTAGTGAAGTCTCGACCCCCGGCATTCCAGACGGGCTATTGGGATAGCCCTGCGACTTTTCTTCAAGGGTGTGCGGCGCGTGGTCGGTGGCGATGAAGTCAAGCACGCCGTCGCGCAATGCTTGCCACAGCACCTCGTTGTCGTGAGCCAAGCGAATTGGCGGGTTCATCTGAGCTAGCGTGCCGATCGTTTCATAGGCGCTGGTGTTGAGCACAAGATGCTGAGGTGTCACTTCGGCAGTCACCCAGGCGGGCTTGTCTTGCCGCAGCAGATCGACCTCTTCAGCGGTAGACAGATGCAGAATATGCAGACGGCGACGGTAGCGCTTTGAGAGCTTGAGCGCCAGCTCCGTTGCCAGCAATGCTGCCTGGTTGTCCTGAATTTGCGAGTGCACGGCTGGGTCGGTGCGGCCTGCAAACTGCTGACGACGCTCCAGAATCCTGGCCTGATCTTCGGCGTGAACCGCAATCAGACGACTGCCCTTGGCAAAGATCTTTTCCAGCAGCGCCTCTTGATCAATGAGCAGCGCCCCATGCATCGATCCCATGAAGATCTTGATGCCGCAGGTGGGGGTAACCGTGAGAAGATCGTCCAGATTGTCGGCAGTTGCGCCAATAAAAAAGCCGTAGTTGACCAGTGACTTTGCGGCAGCGCGATCCAGCTTGTCGTCAAGCATCGCCTGATTGACTGTGAGCGGGCGCGTGTTGGGCATTTCCAAAAACGAGGTAACACCACCTTTGGCACAGGCACAGCTGGCCGTAAAAAAATCTTCTTTATATTCCAGTCCCGGCTCGCGGAAATGCACCTGCGGGTCGATCACTCCGGGCAACAAAGTCAGGCCAGCCGCGTCAATTTCTGTAGCTTCAGCAGACTCAGCAGGAATTTCTGGTGCGACCTGCGTAATTTGATGGCCGCGAATTTGCACGTCGCCTAACAGGAAGTCACCGTCGGGCAGCAGCACTCTGGCTTGGCGGATCAGCAGTTCAGGAGTTGTCATAGTGGTAGAGAGTGGCAGCAGGAATAGCGAGTCAAAACTGGAAAGGCTACAATCAGTTTTTGGCGGCTTTGGGGTGATCTTCGGCAGGTTCCGGTAAGCGTCAGTCTAGACCGAGTCTGAGCTGATGGTCGAAGTTCGCAGATCAGCAGTTAGAATTCATTAAAGCTTAAGCCAGACAACTCCATCCCAACATCGCCCGAATTAGGGGAAACTTGCCCGAACCCATGCCTACGAATTTAGACCCAGATTCTTCAGAGAAGCACCCTGTTCAGCCTTCAGCTCACCCCGCGAAATCAATCGGCAAGCCGCAGCAGCCGGAGCCTGAAGAGGGTTGGAAAGAAATTGTTAAAACAATTGGCCTCAGCCTAGTGCTGGCGCTGGGCATTCGCCAGTTTGTGGCTGAAGCTCGCTATATTCCCTCTGAGTCAATGGTGCCAACGCTGCAAATCAACGATCGGCTAATCGTTGAGAAGGTGAGCTATCGGTTCCATGACCCGGAGCGCGGCGACATTGTGGTGTTCATGCCGCCAGATGCTGCGGCCAAATACTGTCTGGGACCGCAGAATGCCAATGTCAAAATCAAAGATGCTTTCATCAAGCGCGTCGTCGGCCTGCCGGGAGACACAGTTGAAGTGCGCGGTGGCACGGTCTTGATTAACGATCGGCCTTTGCAGGAGAGCTACATTGCCGCTGAGCCTGACTATGAGCTGCCGCCCAGCGTCGTGCCGCCCGATTCGTATCTGGTGCTCGGTGATAATCGCAACAATAGCTGCGATGGTCATTTTTGGGGGCCAGTCCCACGCGAAAACCTGATCGGTCGAGCGACATTCCGCTTCTGGCCCCCCAACCGGATTGGCAGCATTACCGCTCAGCCCACCCAAGGTGAAGCTCTGCCTGCTAGCAGCGAATCTGCCCCGCCACCGATTACTTCCCCCGTCGAGCCGCCTGAAGCTGTGCCTGAAGTCGTGCCACCCGTTGAACCTGCACCCGTCGAGCCTCAGCCTGCTCAACCCTGAATTTGATTGATAGTAAATAGCGCTCACTCTTCAACCGGGGACAGCTTGCTGATAAGGTCAGAGTAGAGCGAAAGCTGTTGGCATTTTGGTAAGAGATAATCTAGACATGACACGTTATCGTTCGATTCTGACATTTGTTTTAGTAATTCTGGCGACCGTTTTGGTGAGCTGCGGCGGCACGCCTGCCGCCAAAGGCCCGGTTTACAGCACAGCACAGCTTGAGCAGATCCAGCGGTACAGCGCCGACATTCAGACCTTGCGTGACCGCATGGATGAACTTGCGCCTTTGATTGAGACAGAGCAGTGGAACGACGTAGAATCTTTCATCCACGGGCCGCTAGGCGAACTGCGGGTGCGGATGGCTCGTCTGGCTCGCAGCCTGGAACCCAAAGTTCAGAAAACTGCCCAAGACTCGGCTCAAGAGGTATTCGATCATTTAATCGCCATCGATGAGGCGGCTCAGACCCGCGACTTTGCCAAAGCTACTAGCAACTATCGCGAGGCGCTGCGTGATTTTGAATCGTTCTTTCAGCTCATCCCAGGCTAGGATTTAAGGCCAGTATGCAGCAGGTGATTGTCGTAGGCTGCGGCATTATTGGCGCGATGTTGGCCTATGAGCTAACGCAGTCTGGCCTTCAGGTGACGGTGCTAGATCGCCAGCCTCCGGCTCAGGCCGCAACCGGAGCGGCACTGGGCGTACTGATGGGCGTGATTAGCCAGAAGACGAAAGGCCGAGCCTGGGCAATGCGTCAAATCAGCATTCTGCGCTATGCCGAGCTGATTCCTGAGCTAGAGACGGCATTGGGTCATGCTTTACCCTGGAACCCGCAAGGCATTTTGAAGCTAGGCTTTTCGGAAGAGGATCTCGTCAAGTGGCAAGCGCTGGCTGAGCTACGGCAGCAGCAGGGTTGGCGGCTAGAATTCTGGTCGCCTGATCAGGTGATGGCTCACTGTCCGCAGGTGCAGCCGTCAGATCTCAAAGCCGGACTCTACTCGCCGCAAGATGGCCAGATTGATCCGACGGCGCTAACGCTGGCGCTGGTGGAAGCTGCTCAACGACGAGGAGCCTGCTTTCGGTTTGATATCGAGGTGCAGCGGCTCGCTGCTAACGGTAGGTTGCAAACTTCAGCAGGTGAGCTGGAAGCCGATTGGATTGTGATTGCGGCGGGTCTAGGCTCTACGCCGCTGCTGCCGGTGCCGCAGGTGACGCTATCACCCGTGCTGGGACAGGCAATCCGCGTGAAGACGACAAAGCCACTGGGCAAGCCGGAGTTTCAGCCCATTATCACTGGACAGGATATTCATCTGGTGCCGCTGGGAAGTTGCGAGTATTGGGTGGGCGCGACGGTGGAATTTGATCTAGCTGAGAATGCGCCAATTCCAGAGCCTTTAGAAGAAGTCTGGCAGGGAGCTATTGCCCTCTGGCCAGAGTTGGCCGCAGCGGTTCGGATCTCAAGCTGGTCAGGATTGCGGCCTCGGCCTGTAAATCGCCCTGCGCCAATTGTGGAGCCGCTGCTGGGATATCCGCATGTGCTGCTGGCGACCGGGCATTACCGCAACGGCGTGCTGCTGGCGCCGGCCACCGCTCAAATCGTGCGAGATGCCATAGCGGGTTCAGCTTAGGCCAGCTTGCAGCTCTTCACGCGCTGTTTGCAGCGCTAAAGGCAGCTTGTCGGGTTCGCGCCCGCCAGCCTGCGCCAGGTTGGGTCTGCCGCCGCCGCCGCCGCCGCAGAGCTTGGCCAGCGCCCCCACAAACTTGCCTGCCTGAAGGCCGTGAGCATTCACTGACTTGCTGAAAGCCGCCACCAAACTCACTTTTTCCGGCTCAGACACCGATCCCAGCACGACCGCTCCCTCGCCCAGCTTTTGCAGCAGTGACTCGGCCACCGTTTTCAGCGATTCTGCATCGACCGCCGACAGCTCGGCCACCAGCAGCTTAAACGCGCCGATTACCTCTACCTGCTGCAAAAGCTGGTCAGATTTCGCCAGCGCCAGCTCTGACTTCAGCGCCTCGAGCTGTTTTTGGCTAGCTTTGAGTTCGGCTTGCAAGGCCGTCACCCGCTCCGGCAGCTCTTCCGGCTTGGCCTTGAACCGCTCACTCAGCTCGCGCACCACCTGATCTCTGAGGTTGAGATATGCCAGCACCGCGGGCCCAGCCACCGCCTCAATTCGTCGAATGCCAGAAGCGACACCTGATTCCGAGATGATTTTGAACAGGCCAATTTCAGCCGTGTTGCTGACATGCGTGCCGCCGCACAGCTCCATCGAAACGCCAGGAAAGTCGATCACCCGCACCTCGTCGCCGTACTTTTCGCCAAACATGGCAATCGCGCCTTTGGCTTTGGCTGCCGCAATCGGCATGATCCCAACTTCGCCGGGATGCGCCTCGGCAATCCAGAGATTCACCTGAGATTCAATTTGCTGAAGCTGCTCTGCTGTGACCGGACGCGGCAGGTTAAAGTCAAACCGCAGCCGCTCAAACGAAACCAGTGAACCTGCCTGAGCGATATTGTCATCGACAATCTGCCGCAGCGCCGCCTGCAACAAGTGCGTCGCCGTGTGGTTGGCCTGTGCCCGCCGCCGACAGGTCAGATCGATCTGCGCTGTCACCCGCTCGCCCACCTGGATCGCGCCGCGCTCGACTTTGCCGTGATGCACAAATAAGCTGCCGCCCTTCTGAACATCTTCGACTCGCACCAGCAGATCTGCGCCGCTGAGGTAGCCCCGGTCGCCAATCTGCCCGCCCGACTCGGCGTAAAACGGCGTTTGATCCAGCACAATCTGCACCTGAGTTGCGGCGGCGGCGGACTGCACGGGCTGTCCTTCCACCATGAGCACGGTAACTGTGGCTTCGCTGGCCGACTGGTCGTAGCCCAGAAATTTGGTTTCGTTCAGGTCGGCTGCCAGACTATCGAGGCTGCCTTGCGTGGTCAGGTCGATGGTTTCATGCGCGTCTCGGGAGCGCTCGCGCTGTGCCTGCATCGCTGCCTCAAATCCGGGCTGATCGACTGTAAAGCCCTGCTCTTCAGCAATCTCCTGGGTCAGCTCTAGTGGAAAGCCGAAGGTATCGTAGAGCTTAAAGGCATCTGCTCCGGCAATTTCGCCGCCTGTGGGTAGATGAGCCATCAGCTCAGCCAGCAGCTTCTCACCGCGCTCCAACGTTTCGCGGAACTTGGCCTCTTCGAGCTGGAGGCTGGCTTGAATTGACTCGGCGCGCTGCCGCACGTTGGGATAGGCTGCCTCGGAGAGCAAAATCGCCGTCTCGGCTACCTCTGGCGTGAACTCGCGCTCAATTCCAATCAAGCGTCCGTGGCGCACCACCCGCCGAATTAAGCGGCGCAGCACATAGCCCCGCCCTTCGTTGCTGGGGGTAATGCCGTCCGCAATCATATGCACCACGGCGCGGACGTGATCGCCAATCACCTTCAGCGAAACTTGGGTGGCGGTATTGGCGCTGGCATAGTCGAGCTGGGCGATTTCTGCCGCCGTTTTAATAATCGGCAAAATCAGATCGGTCTCGTAGTTGTTGGGGACGCGCTGCAAAATCTGCGCCATGCGTTCCAGCCCCAGCCCAGTGTCGATGTTTTGGGCTTGCAGCGGCGTGAGATTGCCCGCTGCATCCTGGTTGTACTGCATGAACACCAGGTTGTAAAACTCGATAAACCGACTGTCATCTTCAAGATCAATCTCGTCGCCGCGCTCCGGGTGGAAGTCGTAGTAAATCTCGGAGCAGGGGCCGCAGGGACCGGTTGGGCCAGACTGCCAGAAGTTATCTTTCTCGTCCATGCGCTGAATCCGCTGCGCCGGGATACCAATCTGGTCGCGCCAGATCGCAAAGGCTTCGTCGTCGTCTCGAAACACGCTCACCACCAGTCGCTCAGGCGACAGGCCAAACACCTCGGTCGATAGTTCCCAAGCCCAGGCAATCGCCTCTGATTTGAAGTAATCGCCAAAGCTGAAGTTGCCCAGCATCTCAAAAAACGTGTGGTGTCGAGCCGTGCGCCCCACATTTTCGATATCGTTGGTGCGAATGCATTTCTGGGAGCTAGTGGCACGCTGAAACTCCGCCTGCCGCTGCCCTAGAAAAATCGGCTTAAACGGCAGCATTCCGGCAATCGTCAGCAGCACGGTGGGATCTTCAGGCACTAGAGAGGCGCTGGGCAGAATTTGATGCCCTCTAGCCGCATAGAAGTCGAGAAACGTCTGGCGAATTTGAGCACCGCTGCGAGGAATGGACATGGGGTCAGCAGGAAAGAGAGTGATGATCTCTCCTATTTTCAGTCATGTTGCCAGATTCGACAAAAATTATTCAGACCTGCCCCGACTTCATAGATCAAACCGCTAGATTAAACCGCAGTCAGCCAAATGGCGCTGGGCAGGGGTTTGTTAGAATAGGCATCATAGAAGGAAGAATGGTAGAGCTACTGAGAGCTGCTGTGAAAGCGAATTGCTGTGAAGAGCGCTCTGGGTCAGTTTTAGGCTAGAGTCCTGTGCTGAAAATCCTGAGCTAGAGATTCGTGGTATCTTACCGAGGCTCTCAGAATCTGACCGGGCTACTCAGAGAGTAGTTGTCTAAACGTTAATGGATGCTGCAATTTTGCTGATTGGGGACGAAGAGTTCTGCAATCCGCTTCTAGATCTGATTCAAACAATTAAGACCTTAGCGATTCAAACGCTGGCTGATCCCCTAGAGGCAATGCCGCTAATTTTGGCGCAGCAGCCTGAGCTAGTCTTGGTGCAGGCAGTCCAAGAACAAAGTCTCGCGCTCTGTGGGCAAATTAAGGCCGAGAGTCGGCTGGCTTGGATTTACTGCACCGTTGTCGAAGACCAGGATCGCTCTAGCCCAGCCACTGAGCTAGAGCGGAGAGCATCTGCCCTAGAAGCTGGGGCAGATGCCTATTTATATTTGCCCCAAGGCATAGCCGCTGCGGTGCGCGACTCACAGCGGCTGCTCCAGGCGCAGATCCGGGTTGGCCTGCGGCAGGTGCAGACCTATCGCGAGCTGATGCATACCAACGATGTGCTCTCGGCCATTGCGCTCTCTGATCCGCTGACTTCGCTCAACAACCGCCGCGCCTTTGAATGGGAGCTGCCGCGTCAAATTCAGAACGCCCGCAGCCGCAGCATTCCGCTGAGCGTGATTATGCTGGACGTAGATTTTTTCAAGGCGATCAATGACACCTACGGACATTTGACGGGTGATCAGATGCTGAAGTTTTTAGCAGCGCGGCTGCGCCACAATCTGCGAATCTACGACACGCCGTTCCGGTATGGCGGCGAGGAGTTCGTGATTATTCTCAGTAATACGGATGCTCCAGAGGCGATGCGGATTGCCGCTCGGCTTTGTCAGCTTGTCAGCGAGCAGCCCTTTGCCGTCGATGAACAGCTCGACCTGACAATTACGATTAGCGCCGGAACCGCGACGCTCCAGCCCAGCGACGACGCTCAGGGGTTTGAGTTGCTGCATCGGGCTGACCAATATCTACTCCAGGCTAAGGCTCAAGGTCGCAATCAGGTTGTGGGATACAAAGCTGAGTAGACTTGTACAACAGTAGGAGGAATATAAAGTAGGAATATAAACCTGACGGGATAGCATAGATTAATTAAGATTGAAATCGAGCGGCAGCAGTCGAGAAATCCGTATCTTGCCAACGTTTCAACCTTGCTTCGGAACCGCCTAGAATGGGGATGCTCCAAAATAGCTTTGAAGTAGCTTTCATAAACCCGGAACTTTAGCAGGATATCGATATGAGTGCTTGGCGCGATGGCCTGAACCGGATGAGTGGCAAAACTCGGATTGCGGTCTGCCGAATTCTGGTGCATTTGGCAGGCGCAGAGGTGGCTCCTCTGCTAGGAATGCTCAACCAGACGGCGCGTGAAGCCGTTGAGGCAGAAGGCGATCTGCCCACTTTGGCTGAAGGGTTGGCTCAGGTCTGCCAGAGCCTGCTGGATTATGATCTCTACTGGCGCTCGGCAGCCAACGAGGGCGATCTGTTCTGGGACGAAGCCGATGCTGGCGACTATGTGGCGGAGCTGTTTACCGACTCTGCCCAGCGCTATGGTGTGGAGATGCCAGCCGAGCCGAGCGATGAAGATCTGCTCTCGCTGCCCGTGACGCAAAACTTGGTTGTGATTTTGACGCTGGCTTACGAGGGCGAAATTGCCGCGCTCGAAACCGATCTTGCCGATCTAGGTGCTCTCAAAGCTGGCCTCAAAGCGATCATCAGTCTGGATACAGAGCGAGTCAGAGCTGTTCAGCTGCATTTCTCTCCCGCTGAACTCGGCGATCTGCTGACACCTGAGCAGCTGATCATGAATTTTCCAGAGCTGATTCCGCTCTAGCTGATGCCCCTGCTCACTGCTGTACCTCACTGCTACACCTCAACAGACCACACATGAAGCAATGAATTACCAAACTATGATCCGTAAATTTTTAGTGATTTCGATGGCGTTTGGCCTCTCGGTTTCTACCTTTGCCTGCGCCGATGATTCGACCGCGCTCAACTCGACTGATTCTGCTCCCGTGGCGGCACAGTCTGCGGCTCCCACTGCCATTGCAGACGGCAGCTATCCGGTACAGCAGGCTACTTATGACGATGGCAGCGGTGAGTATGCGCTGATGCTGCTGGATACTCCCGCAGGTGCGCCGCCGCTCTACCGGGCCACAAATTTGCAAATGGCGCGGCTGACGGATGACGAAATTAAAGCGGGCAAAAAACCCTACTTAAAAGTCGAAAATGCCCAGCCCGTCCTCTATCTGAGCGAAGACTTCCGGATTGAATATGTGCACAACGTCGTCGAGACGCAGACTAATCCCCAGACAGGTCAGGAAGAAACTGTCGTGGTGCGGCGTGAGTCCAACTTCTGGTCGCCTTTCGCCGGAGCGCTAGCGGGTCAGGCGATCGGCAACTTGCTGTTTGCGCCGCGCTACTACGTGCCGCCCATCTACTCGCCAGGGCGGGTCATGACGGGCTACGGCGGCTATGGCAACAGCTACAACGACGCGGTCAGCAGCTATCGCACCAAATACAATGCGCCGCCCGCTGCGGTCAAAAACCAGCAGAGTTTTCGCACAACCGGACAGCTTCGCCGTTCACCCAGCGCGGCTGGAGGCAGTACAGGCACAGCCACCAAATCGCCCAGCGTCAATCAGGGCAACCGCTCAACTGGCTCAGGTTACGGTTCAACCGACCTCCAGCGCTCCAAAACTAGCCCCAGCAAGACCAGAAGCCCGGGTGGCTTTGGCAGCGGTGGCGCAAGACGCAGATCGGGTGGACGCAGACGCTAGACCCATTCAGTCGTAGGTAGTCGTAGGTGGCTGTGGTGAGTTGAGTTAAACCTCAGACGCAATTTGGCAAGAGCCCCAATTGGGGCTCTTTTTCGGTTGTTGAACGATAGTTTTACATGTTGAATTAACCTGTGGTTCCATAGCCTGTATCTTTGGCATACTCTAGTTGATCAGCTCGTCGGCCTAACTCATTGGCTAGCTCAACTGTTAAATCCTCCCAAGGGAATAGCAGACTGTAAGTTTTAAAATGCACAATTGGGATTGAATCGGGGTGTGTTTATCAATACCTGCTATGGACTATCTCCTGCTCAAACTTGGGAACGTGCCAATGATGATAATTCGGGATTTAGGCTGAATCAATATGCGACAAATCAGGTCAAGAAATAGCTGAACATCTGCCTTTTTTAGGCTTGGAAGTGGTAAGTTCATTTAGAGTTTTCTCAACAGAACCAACAGGGAGCTTAAAAAATGGCAGCTTATACATCCGAAGAAATGAGTAAGGTCGCTGAAGCGCCAATGATGATTGGCATGGCGGTAGCGATGGTTGATATGGGGATTGTCTCAACGGCAATTGAGGCAGCTGCGATGTCGAAGCAAGTGGCTGGAGCGGCGGAAAAATATCCCAACAATTCAATTATTCAGGCCGTGTTTTCAGAGGCTGCTATTAAGGGCGGCAGTGTCAAGCTGGAGAAGCCTGACATCAAGCCTGAAGACGTGCAGTCTGGTGCAGTTGTCGATAAAGCACTAGCGACTGTTGAAACCGCAGTCGCGGCGATTGGCGATAAAGCAACGCCCGCAGAAATCTCGGAGTTCAAGCAGTTTGTGTACGACTGTGCAGATGCCGTTGCTAACGCCGCAGGCAGCGGTTTGTTTGGCTCAGGCAATCCCAAAGTGAGTGAAAAGGAAGCGGCTGCACTGGCCAAAATCAAAGCGGCATTCGCAGTTTAAATTGCCTCTAGATTGCACTCAGCCGAAATTAATTTCTGCAATCCATCTAGAGGATGGTTTCTAGATAGATTGCGTTCTTTTGCGGGACTGCGACCCTGGTGACGTATTCCGCTAAAATTCAGTTATTTGCTGCATTTTCAGGAGACAAAGATGAAATTTGCTCGCTGGCTCAGGGCGCTTGCCCCCGTTATGCTCAGCCTGTTGCTTTTGGTAACCGCCTGCTCTAAAGCCCCTTCACGCTATGCTGAAGTGCAAAAAGAGACGACGGGCAGAGGCGCACAGACTGCTGTTGTCAAAGCTTCTGAACAGGGCTCAACATTCAATAAGTTCTTCCCAGATCCAACCGGAACCTACCGGGTCGTTCCGGCACAAGAGAAAAAAGGTTTTGCAGAATATAAGCTCAACAAAGACGGCAAAAATGTAGCGATGCTGTCGGTGAGCGACACGGCCAATCTGCCTGCGGCGGCGCTCAAGTATCAAAACAGCACCGAGTCGGTTGCGGGCTATCCGTCCGTCAACCAGGGCACGATGTCAACCGGCATACTGGTTAATAATCGCTATCAGGTGAAAGTGCTCTCACGCGATCCGGAGTTTACCCAAGCAGACCGCGTAGCTTGGCTACAAAAATTTGACCTCAGAGGCCTAGCCCAGCTAGAGGGCGCTGAGAAGCTGACCAACCTGCCGACCACCGCCACTCAAAAAGCGCAGGCTGTTGTCAAGCAGGCCACTGATGACGCGACGGCAGATGTCAAAGCTCTCCAGCCGCCAGTTGCTAAGCCTATCAAGCCTGCCGCTGCCGACGATTTGCCGCCTGTCTTGATTCCTCAGCCTGCTGGCTAAGCCATAGGTTCAGTCGGCAAGTCCGGCTTCAAGTTCAGCGTTCTGCATTTTTAAGATAAGGAGCCGCATTGTGAGTAAGCCAGTATATGAGTTGGTGGATGATCTGCCGAAAGGCGGACTGACGGTTTCGGCCTTGAAGTCGCTGGACTTTGTGGTGCCGGGGCAATGGAACAACCTCGTGGGATTTGATAATACGATCCGCACGGTAACCGGTGAAACAGACGAATCGCTGATTCAGCAGATTGGGGAGCGGGCTGTGACGCTCTACAACGATAAGTCGCAAGGCTATCAAAGGGCGCTCTGGCTCTATGAATCAGTTGATTCTGCTTCCGGCCTGCTGGGAACGGCGGCGCTCGCCAATCGGATTGGACAGGATACGTTTCTGGGATTTTTGAAGAATATTACGCCGAAGCCAGAGCGCGCCCAGAGCATTGATTTGACCGTGAAACTGGTGACAGAGCTAGTAGCCTTTTGCCAAATCAACGGCATTCCGGGCGATAGCATTGGCGATTTTCTCGCAGCGCTCAAAGACTATGGCGGCGAGTCGCTGATGCGGATGGCGGCGCTAGTCTGCTTTGACGGCTTGATTCCGCTAGGGGCTGGCTTTACCGACAAGGCGTTGACGATGATCAAGGGCATGAGTCCCTCTGAGGTCAGCGGCAATCAAACCTTCAAAGGAGTCAAGGACTTGATTCCGGGAAATAACGATGCGGGCAAGCTGAGCTTTATCACCGAAAGCTTTGAGTCTACGAAGGGCTGGATGGATAACTTCGTCTCGTCGAAGGGGCTAACTCAAAAAGGCTTAGTCGATAACCTCTCCAAGTTTGTGGAAGTCTCCAGCGACAAGATGGACTACCTGGGCGCTTTCTTGGATGTATCGGTGAAATATTACCGACATACGGGCGTGCAGACGCTGACTCGTCGGTTGGTCGAGCGAGCCGTAGCTGAAATCTAGAGGCAAATCTGCAAGCTCATCGGCAGCGCTGGACTAAGGGTCGCGCTGCCGATTGTTTTAGGCGTAAAATGCTCTTAACATTTCTTCAAAGAAACAGAGAGGAAGATCCGATGGGAGAGCGCTTCAGTCAGCTATTAGAGCCAGTTGCCGCCTGGTTTCGTCAGATGGATCTGCCAGAGCCGATTGTGCATTGGGGGCATCCGCTGATGATGGGAATTGTGGTGTTTGTGATGGGCAGCGCTGTTGGCCTGACGGGATGGCGAGGCAGAGCATTGAGCAGAAAGATGGGCGAGACAATGGGTGGGACAATGGGCCAGGCAGAGGCGGCCAAAAGCTGGACAGACCACAAAAAAATTGCGCCCCTAATGTACTTATTTATTGTGCTGGGCTATACGGGCGGCCTGCTGTCGCTGGTGATGCAGCAGCAGCCAATCCTCGCCAGCCCACATTTTTGGACAGGGTCAGCTGCCGTTTTGTTACTAACCGTAAACGCTCTGCTGGCTGCAACTCGCTTCGGGAAAAATAAGCTAGAGCTGCGGACTGCCCATGCCTATTTGGGGAGTGCAGCGCTCTGTCTGCTGTTTTTGCACGCGCTGTTTGGGCTGAAGCTGGGCTTGTCGATTTAACAATCCAAGCACCCTGAGTCGCTGCGAGGCAGCAGACTCCAGCTAAATTCAGGGTGCTTTACATGGCTGAGATTTCGACGCTTCTGGGGCTGTCTTTTATTTTGGGGCTGTTGCTCACTGGCGTTCCGGGTTCAGTGGCTGGCCTGCCGCTAGGAATGGCTATCAGCTTGCTGCTGGGGCTGCTGGCTGCTGGTTTGGCCGTTGGTTTGGGCAAGCGAGTTTGGCGCGGATTGCCTAGATGGGCTTGGCTGATCGCCGGACTGCTCGGCTTCGTTGCAGGACTCTACTTTCAAGTTCGCTTACCTCAGCCCAGCAGTTCGGATGTCTGTCACGCAATCTGGAGTGAGACTGCGGTTGCGCGCTGCCCATCTGCCGCCTTTGCCAAAGCGGAGGTCAAGGCGTTTGCAGTTGACGGCAAGGTGGTTTCTGCACCGCGACTAACCCGCAGCCAGAAGCTTCAGTTTGAGTTAGCAGCTACCGAAATCAGGTCAGCCAATCCGTCAGCTGATCCGTCAGGTGATCTGTCAGCCGTCTCCCTAACGCCTCAGCCCGTGACCGGCAAACTCTACGTCACCCTGCCGCGCCCAGCAGGCGAGCAGCTCTATCCGGGACGAACCGTGACGGTGACGGGCAAACTTTACGCGCCCCAGCCACCTACCAATTCGGGTGGGTTTAACTTTGAAAAATATCTGGCTCAGCAAGGCATTTCTGCAGGACTGAATGGTATGGAGCTAACTTACCTCAGCGATCGAGAGCCTGCGCCACTGCTTTGGGCGATGCGGCAGCGGATTATGCAGGTGCAGGAGCGCGGCTTGGGGAATCCAGAGGGTGCGTTGGTCAGCGCGATGGTGATGGGCAAAGCGGCGGTCGATATTCCTTACGAGATTCAAGATCAGTTTAAGCAGACAGGGTTGGCACATGCGCTGGCTGCTTCTGGAACCCAGGTGACCTTGCTGGTTGGGGTCGTTTTAGCCCTGAGTCAGCGGCTGTCGAATCGCTGGCGATTTGGCTTAGGCAGCGGCATTCTGCTGCTCTATCTCGGCCTCACCGGACTTGAGCCTTCGGTGCTGCGAGCCGGAATCATGGGTTTTGTGGCGCTGGCTGCCCTCACCGCAAATCGCAAGGTGAAGCCACTCGGATCGCTGCTGATGGCAGCAGTGGCGCTATTGATTTACAATCCGCTCTGGATATGGGACTTAGGCTTTCTGCTTAGTTTCCTAGCAACGTTAGGCTTATTGGTCACAGTGCCGATAGTCTCAAAATGGTTTGACTGGCTGCCCAGCAATCTGATTCCGATATTTGCAATCCCAATTTCTGCCTATCTCTGGACGTTGCCTTTGATGTTGGCTGTGTTTGGCGTAGTAGCGCCCTACAGCATTCTGATTAACATTATTGTAAGTCCACTGATTGCGCTGATTAGTTTGGGCGGTATGATTAGCGCAGTAGGGGCTTTAATTTATCCCAAATTAGGTGGTCTGCTGGCCTGGACACTCTATTATCCAACGCATGGGTTTCTCAAAGGTGCTGAATTGGGCAGTCAACTACCGGGGGCTAATTTTGCCGTTGGCACCGTTCATCCAGCGCTGGTTGTGGTCATGTATGGACTAATTGGCCTGATTTGGCGCTGGCCAAAGCTGCATCGCTACTGGTGGCTGGCGCTAATGGTAGGCATGACGCTGGTGGCTGTACCTGCTGGCTACAGCGCAACCCAATCACAGGTGACGGTTTTGGCGACTGCTGAACGGTCAGTGCTGGTGGTGCAGGATCAGGGAACGGTTGGTTTGATTCACAGTGGTCATGCCAAAGATGCCGAATTCATCGTGCTGCCGTTTTTGCAGCGGCAAGGTGTGAATCACTTGGATTGGGTGGTAGCACCCCAGATCAGTGAGCGTGAACTGGATGGCCTGAAGCAGATTTTTGTATCTAAGCTGCCTCGCTTTTTTTACAGCAGCGCTGGATTTTCTGGAGCTAAAAATATAGCTCAGCATAATCAGGACTATCGAGCCCTGCAAGCCCAAGTCGCAGATCACGGTACGGCGATGGCACTTTCGTTCGGTCAAACTGTGAAGGCTGGTTTGGCTACAGTAACCGTAATTCACAGTAATCCTGATATTCTCGCGATGCAGTTGAGCGGGCAGACCTGGCTGTGGTTTGATGAATCGCCGTCGATCGCACAGCAAGAGCGTTTTGTTAAGTCACTTAAGCCAGTAGACGGCATCGGTTGGTCAGGCCAAGCGCTCTCGCCCAAGCTGCTAGAAAAGCTGAACCCCAAGCTGGCGATTGACTTTGGAGAGGAGATTGATTCGACAACAGAGCTGTGGCTCCAGCAACATCAGGTTGAGCTACATCGGCTCCAGCAGGAAGGCGCGGTGCGGTTGCGTCTGGAGCAGGCCGCCGCCGAATAGGCTACCCGATTGCCTGGTCAAGCACTACAATAGTTCAGTTACCTTTGGAGAGGTGGCAGAGTGGTTGAATGCGCTTGACTCGAAATCAGGTTTGGGGCAACTCAACGGGGGTTCGAATCCCCCCCTCTCCGTCCCGATATTGGCAGAACAGCAAGGTTTTAGGGGGATCCGCCAAGTCTTCACTGCTGGTTTTCTATGCTGAGATGGGTTAATAAGGGCTGAATTGACGTATCTTCATCAAAAGTTTACAAAAGCAAAGCACCGCTAAAGTTTTGCCATCTTTGTATCAGGTCTCACTAGACAGAATGGCTGAAACCATCTCTAATCTCTAATAAAGTGGGTTGCTTGGGTCATGATTCACAGATAAATTGCTTAATTCTGCGTCAAATCTGCTTGAATTTGGCTCAAATTGCTGGTACGGGCTGCCCTACCAAGTCATCATCTGGTTGTTCGCCCCAAACTGGTTCTCGTCGCTGCGCCTGAGATTTGGGCTAGTGCTCTGTCGGACTCTCACCTCCCGTCCAACCTATCCCAGACTTGACCCATGTTAGATCCTGCGCCCCAAAATTCAGAGGCTGGTCAAGAATCGGGAACTGGCGGTTCTGGTTTGACCTCTAGCTCTGATGCCACAGCCTCGGCAGCAGCAGTTGGAGCGATTCACCCGTCGGCAGTCAGCCCCATCAAGCGTTCGATCGATCTGGCTGGATCAGTCGTTGGCCTGCTAGCGCTGGGACTGCTGTTTTTGCCAATTGCGGTGGCGATCAAGCTTGATAGCCTTGGCCCAGTGCTCTACCGGCAGCAGCGGTTTGGCTTGCAGGGTAAACCCTTCACCATTCTCAAATTTCGCTCAATGGTGCAAAATGCCGACGCGCTGAAAGCCGTGGTGCAAAACGAGGCCAATGGCTTAATCTTCAAGAATAAGCAGGATCCGCGCATTACGCGAGTCGGACGTTTTTTACGCAAAACCAGCCTGGATGAGCTGCCGCAGTTTTGGAACGTGTTTCGAGGCGAGATGAGTCTGGTGGGCACCCGTCCTCCCACGCAGGATGAAGTGAGCCGCTATAGGCCGCATCACTGGCAGCGGCTTAGCGTCAAGCCAGGAATTACTGGCGAGTGGCAGGTGCATGGCCGCTCCACTGTCAAGGACTTTGAGCAGGTACTCAAGTTAGATCTACGCTATCAGCAGCGCTGGACACCGCTCTACGACTTAGTTTTGATCTGGCGCACGCTGATTGTTTTGCTTAACAAGACGGGCGCATATTAGAGCAGACTCATTTTTCATGAAAGCCAATGCTGGGGAGCAAACAGCTGCGTTGGGGGTGAATCCCTGAGTTCTCCTTTGCCAAAATTTCCTAAAATTCCTGCACGGTCTGTGTGATTTTGACTCAGTTTGAGTAGAGTTATACAGGCTAATATTTGGCCTGCTGGATTTGCGCTCTGCTGAGATTACAGCAACAGAGATCACGCGGGAATTAAGGGAAGTCAGGCATGTTCGAGCTGATTACGCAAATTTTGCTGCTGGTGGGGCTGTACTACCTGTTAAAGGCAATCTGGCCTTCGATTTACAACACCAAATATTTTGCCTGGTTTGGGGTAGCAGTCTTCATCTCGCTGATTGCGATGGCCTTCATCTATCCCAGCAACCCTACTGTCGGCATCCTTTGGGCGATTATTTCCTTCCCACTGCGCCCGCTGGGGCTGACCCTGACGCTGCTCTCGATTGCGCTGGCAAATGGCGTTGAGAAGGTGAACGGCTCACAGGTGCTCTCAGCCTTTCTGGTGCTGCTAATTTGCAGCCTGCCAATCACCGCCTATCTGCTTACCGCCCAAACCGAGCAGCGCAACATCATGGAGGCTGTCAGCCGTCAAGAAGCGAGCAATCCGCGTCAGGTGCAGGCGATTGTGGTGCTAGACGACAGCTCATTTTCCCGCGATCCCACCGCCCGCATCCGCGCCCAAATTACCCAGCCAGAAATCGGCATCAGCGTCGCGTTGCAGTCTCGACTGCTCTATGCTGCCGACCTGTATCTCAACCGGACGCAGCGCGGCAGTACACCATTGGTAATAGTCAGCATTGGGCCGCAGCCTGTTGATGAGTTGGGGCGACCCAAGCCAGGGGAAGCAGCGGGCGTGATTGATGTGCTCACCAGTCATGGCGTACCGCAAAGCCAAATCAAGATTGACCCCGTCGGCACAGATCCGCGTAGCAGCGCAGTGGCCATCCGGCTGCTGTTGACGGGTGGGTCGGGCGGAAGCAACTGTCCGCCCAACACGGTTCCCTGCAACAATCCCAATGGGCCGCTGCTGGGAGGCCCCAAAATTCCGATTGTGCTGGTGACTCCGGCGATTATGATCCGACGCGCCTCTTCCACCTTTGCCCGGCTCAGTTTTGAAGTCACGCCGCGCCCGACTGATTTCTATATTTTTCAGCTTCAGGGCGGCTTTCAGCTTGCGGCTCTGACTGACCTGCTGCCGAGCGCTGAAGCGCTGGTGATCACCTCGCGAGTGGTGAACGAATATCTGACGACGGTTTACTACTTCATGCGGGGCTGGCTGGCCGACCCGCTGGCGGTTTAGTCAAGCTGGGTTTAGTCAAGCTGGGTCTAGTCAAGCTGGATACAGGCCAAATACGATACAGTAGTCGTGGCTTATGGTTAGTATTACAAGCCACGCAATCCTAGCCTGCTGATTCCTTCACCTGCTCTCTTGACATGGCTCAGTCTCGTCTCCGAACGCTCGGCCTCTATATGCGCCCCCACTGGCGGCAGGCAGCGCTCGGTATTTTGGCGCTGTTTGGGGTGAATGCGCTGGGGGTCTCTATTCCGCTGCTGATTCGCAATGGGCTTGATAATCTCCAGCAAGATTTTGATCTGAGCCAGGTGATCTACTACGCGCTGCTAATTGTCGGCTTAGCCTCACTGATGTGGGTGATGCGGATGACCTCGCGGGTGATTCTGTTTGGCGTGGGGCGGCAGGTAGAGTTTGACCTAAAGCAGCGAATCTTCCGGCATCTACTGACGCTAGAACCGGCCTATTTCGCGGTGAATACTCCCGGTGACCTGATCAGCCGCGCCACCAGCGATGTCGAAAATGTCCGCAGGCTTTTGGGGTTTGCGGTGCTGAGCTTGGCGAATATGCTGTTTGCCTATGCGCTGACGCTGCCCGCTATGCTAGGGATCAACGTCAAGCTGACGCTGGCGGCACTGGCAGTCTACCCCTGCATTTTGATTTTGGTGCAGCTCTTTAGCACGCGCTTACGGGCGCAGCAGCTAGCCGTGCAGCAGGAGACGGCTGAGCTGAGCGATTTGATCCAAGAAGATATGAGCGGCATGGCGCTGATCAAAATCTATGCCCAGGAAGCCAACGAGCGGCGCGCCTTTAGCCAACGCAACCAAAAGCTGCTGAGCGCCAACCTGAAGTTGTCTAAGTCGCAGAACACTCTGTTTCCGCTGCTGCGCGGGCTGGCTAGCATCAGCCAGATTGTGATTTTGGCGTTGGGCGTGGGCAGCATCGCCAACGGTAGCCTCAGCGTCGGCAATTTTGTGGCGCTGCTGCTGTTTGCCGAACGGCTGGTCTTCCCGACGGCGCTACTGGGCTTTACGATTACGGCCTATCAGCGCGGCGAAGTGAGTATTGACAGACTGGAAGCAATTCTCTCCACCCCGGCCAAAATTCAGGATACGCCCAGCGCGATTTCGCTGCCGCGAGCGGACGTGCGCGGCTGGCTAAGCGCTCACCATCTGTCTTATACCTACCCCGGCGCTGAGCATCCGGCACTCGATGATGTCAGCTTCACCGTCGAGGCAGGTCAGACGGTGGCGATTGTTGGGCCGATTGGCTCTGGCAAGTCTACCTTAGCCAATGCCCTGCCGCGCCTCCTAGAACTCGACCCTGGCCAGCTCTACCTCGACGGCTACGACATCACCCAGATTCGGCTGCGCGACCTGCGGGCGGCGATTGCCTATGTGCCCCAGGAGAGCTTTCTGTTCAGCACCACGGTCAAAAACAACATCCGCTACGGCGACCCGATCCGTGAACAGCCGGAGGTCGAAGCTGCCGCTAAGCAAGCCCAGATTCATCCCGAAATTCTCACCTTTCCGCAGCAGTACAAAACGATTGTGGGCGAACGCGGCATCACGCTCTCTGGTGGACAGCGGCAGCGCACGGCTCTGTCTCGTGCCCTCTTGGTAGATGCGCCCGTGCTGATTTTGGACGACGCGCTCTCCAGCGTGGACAATCAGACCGCCACAGATATCCTTAAAAATCTTTCAGAAGACAGAGCGCGTAAGACCGTACTGTTTATCTCGCATCAACTTTCGGCAGCAGCGGCGGCAGATCGGATTTTGGTGATGGATCACGGCAAAATTGTTCAGTCCGGGACGCATGGCGAGCTAGTGGCTCAAGATGGTCTGTATCGCCAGCTCTGGGAGCAGCATGTGATGCAGTCTGAGGTGGAAAGCCCGGTCTAGCTTGGCTGAACCAGCGGCAAAAAGCAGCGAATTTGCGTAGTGGGATCGGCGGCTGAAGGCACAGAAACCAGCTCCAAACCGCCGCCCATTTGCTCCAAAACCATCTGGCTGGTGAGCAGTGACAGACCGCCCGAAGGCTGGTCGCTTAAGCTGTCAACAGGCTGCGGGTCGCTCAACTGCTGAAGCAGATCTAACGATTCCTGCCAAAAAGTGGCGGGGCGTTCGTCTGTAATTTGAATCGATAGCCTATCCGCTTTGACTTGCGGCGTTACCGTGATCCGACCTTCCTGCATCAGCCGCATGGGGGTATCAATCAGGCTGACCAAAACCTGCCTGAGCCAGATTGGGTCGGCCATGACCTGAAGATCTGGATCAGGATATTCCAGGATCAGCTGCTGACGGCGATTTTGGGCTGGCAGCATCAGCAGACTTTCGACTTCCATCAGCAGATCTTCGAGGCTGACGGGCTTCAGCTTCAGCGGTTCGCTGCCGTAGACAGTTTTTGAGACAGCAATCAGCTTGTCGAGCAGACTCAGCAGCTTCTGAGCGGCAGCATAGGCTTGAGCAACAGTTTCGCGCTCTTCAGCCGGGTCTTCGCAGAGATCGCTGAGGACGAGCTGCTGCAAGCTCATGACGCTGCTGAGCGGAGAGCGCAGTTCGTGGGCGGTACGCGCCAAAAATCCAGCCTTAAACTGCTCTGACTCACGCGCCATCTGGCAGGCAAGCTGGGTTTGATGCAGTTCTGCATTCAGCGCCTCTTGACTGGATTCTGGCGATAGCTGATCAGGTTTTGGCAGAGCTAGCGCTGCGGGCGGTCTGCGGCTGAGTCTGCCGATGCCGATTGCTATAGTCAAGCTAATCGCGATGACCAAGAAAATTGCTGAGGTTGTCCAGCCCATTGGTTTATCTTAGGACTTACGTATTGACAGAAATAGAATGATGTGAGTTGTCACACTGAAGCGGGTTCTAGAAGGTTTTTTAGGATGAACTGTCGAATCACCGGGATGGATAATTGCCGCGACACCTGATAAAGGCTGTCGATCAATCCCTCAATTCGCATCTCTCACAATTGGATAAGGTTGAGGGATTCATCTAAACTCACCATATTTCTGCACTCTTGTCAATGCGTAAGTTCTAATACAATCTCCTGTCCGCGAAGTTTTGCCAACGCTGCCCTGCCCGACTAGCAGCACCTTCGCCTCATTCAGCGGTTTTTTGGCTTCGTGCTGGAGTGCAAAGTAGTAGTTCAAAATCGTCGCGGCCTGTCCTGGCTCCTCCTGCCCCAAATTGGCCCGTCCCAATAGCTCTGGCGGAATCGGCAGCAGATCGTCGCAGATCTAGCTTTTCCAGATTGGCGAACTGCTGGATATCGGGCGGCAGCTGCTCCAGCAAATTATGGTTGAAGGTAAGCGTCTTGAGCTGTGTGAGCTGCTCAAAGCATGAGGCAGCTCACACAGCTGGTTGTGGTCTAGTAGCAACGTTTTTAGCTTGGTGAGCTGGCCAATCTTTGGTAGCAGAGCGGTGAGGTTGTGGCCCGATAGATCGAGTTCGGTCGCCTGCTCTTGGCTGGCTTGTTCAATGTATGCAGCAGCTCTCTGTGATTTATCGCTAGAATCTCGCTCGCCTAAAATCTCAGCCGCTCGGTCACTCGCCGCCGATGATTTTGGGCACTTTGAAAAATTCGCCCTGCGCGGTTTCCTCTGGATCGGGGGCGCTGGCCAAAATCTGGCTACGATCAGCGTAAGTCTCCAGGTTGTCAGGGCGGGTGATGTTGCTCATATCAATCGCGCGCGTGGTGGGCGCAACATGGGTGGTATCTAGCTCGCTGAGCTGTTCAAAGTAGTCAAGAATGCCGTTGAGCTGTGTTGTGAACTTAGCTTCTTCTGCTGGCGTTAGCTCTAGGCGGGCTAAGTGCGCGACCTTCTGCACCTGTTCGCGGTCAATCATGGGGGTTGGGGATGAAAAGAAATTGGCTAAGAGATTAATTAAACCTGAGAAGGCTGAAACCTAGAAAAACACATCCATCTGAGAGCGTCCCGTGGTCTTCAGCCAGTTCTGCGCCTCGATGTAGTTGTTGGGGGCTAGCCGCACGGCACGCTGCCAGTATTCGGCGGCCTGGTCAAAATAGGCATCACTCACCTCAACATCGCCCGCTTCCTGCGCCTGCTCGCCCAAAAAGTGATAGATCACCGCAATATTGTTGAGCGCCTGCGGCATATTGGGGTTGAGCGCCAGCGACTCGTGATAAATTCCTAGCGCCCGCTCATGCTCGCCGTTGCTGGCATGGATCAGCGCCATATTGTAGAGAATGAAGCTGCGGTCGCGTGTATCTTCTTCTAGGGTCAGCGCCTCCTCATAGTTAGCGAGCGCCTCGGCATATTCGCCATCTGCCTGAGCTGACATGCCGTCGCGGTAGTAGGCAAAGGCTTGTTTGGCAGCATGGCTAGCAGGCATGATCTTCAAGATCAGGTCGGCCATGACCGTGAAAGACTTGTCGATGAAATTATCGTTGCGCTGAGTTCTAGGCATGTTGGGTTTCGGGCAGGCTGCTGCCCATCGGAAGTTTTAGAAGCTGCTTGGGAAGCTATGTCACAAGCTGTGGTCACAAGCGACCTGATTAATTTGCTCAAGCCTTCCACCAGAATAGCGCGTTGGCCTAAGAGTTCGACCAGGTTTGGTTTGATTTTAGATTTGCGACCAGTTCCCCATACAAAAATGCCCCGGTGGTAACAACCAGGGCAAAAAATTCAGACGAAGATTCGTAGCAGATCGCGATAACCTGAAGCAGCTAGCCTGCTTTGGCCTCAGCTTTGGTTTCAGCTTTAGCCTCAGTAGCCTCAGGTCTGACCTCTGACTGAACGCTCAACTGCGGCAGATGCAGCACGTAGCGATAGCCTGCTTCGGCATTGCCCTGCACGGCAATCTCACCGCCATGCAGTTCGGCTAGCTGCCGACTCAGTGACAGCCCCAGACTTTGGCGCGTTTCGACAGCCGGATCAGCGGCAGCCCAACCTGTGTCAAACGCCTGTGCGGGTTCAATGGAGGAGATTCCTTCGCCTAGCCAGGGATGTGAAGCCCAGACCGCCAGCTGAAGTCCCTGCTGCCTGCGCGAGACATGCAGCCGCACCACACTTTCAGAGCTGGCAGACTGCACCACGCTAAAGACTAAGTGATAGAGCATTTGCCGCACTTTATCTTTATCTAGCGTCCAGATCCGGTTGCCCGGTTCGACGGTTAGCTGAATCTGCTGCTCGCGGCGTTGGGCAATCTGTTGCAGCGTACCGATTGCCTGTTGGCAGAGCATTTCAATATCGACGGGCGCAAGATTTAAGGCTGGATTTTGGTCTTCTAATGCACCCAGCTCCATGATTTCATTCACCAGCGAGAGCAAATACTGGCCGCTGTTGTGAATGATCTGAATATATTCCTGCTGCTTCTCAGGACGCGAGGCGTAGATGCCCTGATTCAGCACCTTGGCCATGCCCAAAATTGAGGTGAGCGGCGTGGACAGCTCTTGCGTCATCTGACTCAGCAGCGTTGTCTTAATAGAGGCACTGACTGGCACAGAAACTGGCTTAAGAGACTGAGCTGAGCGCCCCATCCGCGACCGATCAGCCTGGATCAAATCGCGTTCAAATTCGCTCATCGCCCAGCGGCCAATCAGCTCTAGAAAGGCGATATCCTGCTCAGAGAATAGGCGGGGAGCCAGCCCCATGACTGCCAAGCTACCGATGCAATGGCCGTTGGCAGCAATCAGCGGCACGCCCAGATAGGACCGAATGCCGTAGCGCTGCACGAGCAGATTGTGAGCATAGGCGGAATCGTTGGCTGCTGCATCTGGAATTGAGAGCAGTCGCTGATCTTCAGCTACCTGAGCACAAAATGCGTCCTGTCGCGGCATCTGCCGACTGGTAGCGAGGCTATTCATCAGGCCAATCCGCGACAGCCCAACCGCCGACTTAAACCAGACCCGATCGCGATCGAGAATGCCGAGCACGCAGATCGGAGCATTCAAAAGATGCGCGGCGGTTTGGGTCGCCTCTTCAAACACGGGCAGACTGCCAGATTCGAGTAGATTCAGCTTTTCCAGCGTTTGTAGGCGCTGTTGCTCGGTGGCGGCAGGCGTAAAGTTATCAAATCGTTCGTCCGGGACCATTTCAACAACCCCATTTTTCAGGTTCCCCATAAGTGCCATCCCATTTGAGAGGCGGTCATTCACTATACCTAAAGTTCCCGTCGTTCTCAGTTCCCAAACAGCAGGAGACAAACAGCGGTAGAAATCCTTTCCAGAGAGCTACTGAGAGATAATAATGGTTTCAGACAGGCTTGATAAAGCTGTCAGTCTATTGTTGTAAAAAGTACTTACATAAATCGGATATTACTGAGAAAACTAGGCCGATTTCAACAGCCTGTGATGCTCTGGTTTGCCATGATCTAGCTGTTGTAGTCTGTACATATGGTGAAATAGCTGCCAGCAATATTGCTCTGGCAGGCCACAAGTGACAGCTCCCCGCAGCACGATGCTGACATACCAGTCGTTGGGCGCATGTTCTTGGCTGAGCTTATCGATGACGCTGTAGGTGCGAACGTTGGAGTAAAGCTGTCCGCCACTCGTCACTTGGATAGTCTCATGCTGATAGCCAATTTCACGCTCATCAAGGCTAGCGCTGAGCCGTTCTGGTAGGCAATAGAGGACGCCTTCGACCGATGCTGCCGGATCAGGGACGATATCCAGTACGCCGCAGTTGCGCCGCTCAGAACGCCGAAAGAAGCCGAGTCGATAGCCTGCGAGCCTAGCTGTGCCCATTACATAGTCTTGCATTGGCTCGCCCAACGAGCGCTTGAGATCCACGGGGCACATGCAGGAGCCGTAGGCAAAGTAGTAAAACATGCTGTCGGATAACCCAGTAGCGGTCATATCATTCGCATCTGAAACTCCTGTCCGCCATCGTAGGACGGCGGAGTATTGGAGGACTGTATCGTAAGGTGCTGTTTGTCCGGCGGGCTGTCAAGCATCATGCAATGTAAAAAGCGCCCCATTTACGAGGCGCTTCTGATTGAGTGCAAGTCTAAACCTTAACCGTTCCTTAACCGTTGATAGCAGGTGCAGTCACAGCAACCGGAACTGCATCACCCGCCGCCAAGTCCAACGGGAAGTTGTGCGCATTCCGCTCATGCATCACTTCCATCCCCAAGTTCGCACGGTTCAAAACATCCGCCCAGGTCGAAACTACTCGTCCCTGGCTGTCTAGCACCGACTGGTTGAAGTTGAACCCGTTCAGGTTGAACGCCATCGTGCTGATGCCCAATGCCGTCATCCAGATCCCCACAACCGGCCA
>JAHHHV010000087.1 GCA_019359155.1 Pegethrix bostrychoides GSE-TBD4-15B | reverse complement strand
TTCTGGCAGGCGCGACTTTTTTATACATCTACTCAAACAACCGACATTGTAAAAGTACCAAAAGCGCTCCTAGACTGCTGGTCTAGCCTCTTGTGCTACGCAGCCTAGATGGATAAAGTCGAGCTTAAGATTTAACCACCACTCCAAAAAGACGGCACGGCACTGTAAACAAGTGAATTTTTGGAGCAACTGCTGGAATTCTGCTGGAGTCGCAGGATGACTGAACGGAAATGTTTCAGGAATACGTTTTGTGGTTTTGTCAATGTGAGCTACAAAACTATAAAGTTTTTGACTGGAAAAGGAACTGTTCACTGCCCAACCTTCGGTATTTAAAGGAATCAATTGAGTAATATTCGCTGCTTCAATCCCTAATTCTCGCTCTAAGGTCGCGATCGCCGCCTGTTCGGGCGTTTGTTCCTTGAGCAGCCGACCACCCGGAAAATCTAACGTCACTTGTCCGATTCCAGGACGGTAGCTGAGGGATGCCAGTAAGATGCAATTGCCCAGAATGGGGAGAACAATCACCGAATCTGCTTTCTCAATCCGCCAGTATTCCAGGATTTTGCCCTGATGGTCTTGCAGGTGTTCGCCAATCAGCGTCATCCAACGCGAGTTGAGTTCTAGGAAGCGATCGCGCACCTGCCAGGGTTGGTTGGAATGGGAGGGTATGTTATCCATGACTGACTGTAGGAGATGCTGGTAAAGCAGTTTCTGTGCGACTCTCGTCCCACATTGCCGTGCTGAGATAGCGTTCTCCTGCGCTGGGTTGAATGATCACAATCCGTTGATTCTGGTACTGCGATCGTTGCCCGATTTGCAACCCCCCATAGACCGCCGCGCCTGTTGAAATACCGCTCATGATCCCTTCTACTTGCGCCAATTGTCGTCCGGCCTCGTAAGCCTGCGCTTCAGTAACGGTGACAATTTCATCCATCAAATCTACTCGCAAGACATCTGGGATAAAGCCTGCGCCAATGCCTTGTAAATTATGTTCACCCGCAGGCTTACCACTCAGCACGGCACTGTTGGCAGGTTCGACCGCAATAATTTGGAGCTGGGGATTTTGCTGTTTGAGATACTGTCCAGCGCCTGTAAGGGTGCCGCCCGTTCCCACCCCCACGACCAATGCGGCAAGTTGTCCATCAGTATCCTGCCAAATTTCAGGCCCCGTGGTGTCGTAATGGATTTTGGGATTGGCAGGATTGCTGAACTGATGGGGTGAAAAGCTGTGGGGCAGTGTAGTGAGTAGCTGATTCGCATGGGCGATCGCCCCTGGCATATCAGCTGCGGCGGCAGTCAAGATGATCTCTGCACCATACGCCTGCACAATTTGTCGTCGTTCCTGGCTCATATTCTCTGGCATCGTCAAAATCAGGCGATAGCCCTTGGCGGCACAGACCATCGCTAAGCCAATGCCGGTATTCCCAGAGGTTGCCTCCACGATCGTCGAAATTCCGGGTTGAATCAGCCCCGCTCGTTCTGCTTCAAGTATCATGCTGACGGCAATCCGGTCTTTCACGGACTTGGCCGGATTCAGACCTTCTAGCTTCAGCACAAGTTCGGCGACACAGCCAAACTGCTGGGGTAAGCGTTGCAGCTTGACGAGCGGTGTGTGACCCGTGATTTCTGTGATGTCGTTGTAAATCTGCATTGATACCATGAGGGGATAGTGAACTGGCGCGCTAGACGAAATCCTGCCGTTGGGATTCTAGAAATGTTGCTACTGCTTGATTAAATGCGATCGGTTCTACTAGAAAGCACCAATGATTCCCCGCAACTTGAGTCAGCTGGAGATTTTGTAGATAGGTGCGATAAGGTTTCAGCTGCCATGCCATGCGGTTTAGTCCTTGCTCTGGCTGAATAAACAGGGTGGGAATGGTGATTGCAGTTGTTAAACCAGCGACCTCCATCACATCTTCAAAGATCTCATCTCTGGCTTGCACCACAAACTTACTCCCCCATCTACCATCGGGTTTCTGCTCAACACTCGTGGCAAACACTGCTTGCTGCCAGTCACTCCAGCCGTTATATTGCTTCAGCTGCATCGCCTGCTGCTTTGCCTGTTCATAGGTTTCAAACGGCCCCAACATCTTGAGAAACGGCAGAACACGGTATAACAAGGGAAAGCTGGGCTTCAGCCAGCGCGGAATGGGGTTGATAAAAAAAGGATCGACCAGCACCAGACTCCGAATCGCTGAGGGGTGCTGTTTTGCCCAAACTGCGGCCACTTTAGCTGACCAGGAATGGGCAACGACATGAGCCGAACTCCAGCCCCGATGTGCCATCAACGCTTCCAGATCGGCGATAATATCAGCGCAACGATAGCCACTTAAGGGCTTACTACTGTTGCCATGCCCCCGTAAATCAGGTGCAAGAATATGATAGTCGTCTTGTAGAAATTCTCCTAGTTGAACCCAGACTAAACTGTGATCCGCCATGCCATGCAACAAGAGCAAGGGTTCCTGTCCTCGGTTCCACTCCAAATAAGCGAGCTGTAGATCTGGTAATTGCAGCATTTGTTGCTGTGCCTTGATCTGCGTTAATAATTCGACTCTCTGCATAGGAATAGTTAAGGGTAAGTCTAGAGATCTGCGATCGCTTGCGGCAGTACAGTTTTGGGGAGTTTAAATCATGAGTTTAAAGAAGAAAATTGTAAATCCCATCATCAGGATCAGGTGAGGCAGATTGCTGAGTAAGGTGCGCTGGGTAATACGTAACAGCGGATAGACACTGAAAATCAGAGCGGAGAGCAACGTGACTCCCTGCAGGAATGCCGCCACATCAGCACTCCAGGTGAGAGTCGGTAAGCCCGTGCCGCTAAAGCCCAGAGTTCGGGCCAAGACAGGCAGAATTTGACCCGCTTCTGTGACCGCTGCTGGAACGTAGTGCGCCAGGTTAGCGGCCAGGGTAAAGGGCAAATAAGCGTAGATGACGGTGAGATAGGTTGGTTGTTTGGGATCAAGCAGGCGGGCAATCGTATGAGTGACATAGGTTAGCACGGCTGGGATACTCAGGAGCGCCAGGACGATCGGCATACTGGTCAGTAGATGATCCGCATCGATGGGCATATCGTGCCAGCCTAGCCATGCTAGAAGCCGTTGGGCATGGTGCATAAACACCCCACCGAACAGTAGCAATAGGAGCGCGGCTTCTGCCCAAAAGCCTCGATGATGATCCAGCAAGTCTGAGGTGGGAAACCGCAGGTTTAACTGCACCGAACGATTCGGGCAGGCTTTGAGGCAGGTCATACAGAGCACACAGTCTCGGTTGTCCGGCAATTGCGCGGGATGCGAGTAGAGCGGACAGCCGCCCGTTGCCTGTCCTTCCGTCGGCAGCGCATCAACAAAGGTAACGGGGGTAGCGCTACTGCCTTTGTAGCAACCAAAGCTGCTGCACTGACTCCCACAGACCTGTTGGGTCGATCGCAACTCTACCATCGCCAGCTTGGCAAACATCCCGTTCATACCGCCAATCGGACAGAGATAGCGACACCAGAGCCGCCGCTCATAAATCAGGCTAAAAATCACCGCTCCGGCTGTAATCGCTAAGAGCAACCAGGCAGATAGATAGGCATGATGCGGCAAATCCCAGAGCTTTTCCCACAGGTAAATGGCCACGAAGCCACCAAATAAGATCCAGGCTCCCCAGCGATTCAGCCATTGGGTATTCCAGGTGAGCTGCTGGCGCGGAAACAGCCAGAGGGAGAACCGACGCAGCCATTCTGCTGTAATCATAAACGGGCAAACGGCACACCAAATACGACCGAGAAAAACAAAGAGAAATAAATAACCCGGCCACCACCAAGCCCAAAACAGATTGAGGGTGACGCTGCTGTCTCGTGCTTGAGGCCCCAGGAACCCGGCGATTGTGACGGGCACAAAAAACGCCATCATCGCTATCCAAATGCCCTCTGGATACCAGCGACTCAGCAACAGTTGCCGCAGCCAGGGGACATGGGTAAGCAAATCCACTCGGAAAGCGTTCTTCGCAGACTGCACCGACCAGAGGGCTTGTTCTGAAATCACAGCCTGCCCTGGTGGGGTCATGATCACCGCCCGATGCAAAATTTCTGCCAGTTCGGTGAGGTTGCCCGGATAGTCATAGCTAATCAAGCGCCGCAGATCTGACTGATCTAGCGCTAGCAGCGGACGATTTTGAGCCTGACAGAACTGGGCTAAGAAGTGACGGGCAAAGGCTGGAATATCGGCCTTGCGCTGGGGCAAGCTAAACAGCTTAATGGAAATTGCGTCTACATCTCGCAACTCTAGTTTGTCCGGAGCGGCCAGGATTAAGCGTACCCAGGACTGAACCGGCTTGGGAGGCAGGGTTGTCAGACTGTTAGAATTAGCGTCACTCAGCGCATGGTTCGGCAGGATACTCCCCGTTTGGCAATAGTCGATCAGGCGGGCGCGATCTCCCCCACTCAACACCTGGACATGATTCAGCAGTAAGGTTCCCCGCTCCAACAGTTCGAGGATGCCCGGTTGTCCGCCGACTCTGCCGAATAAAAAGTCAGTATTGAGCATGCCATCCTCTAATCTGGCAAACTTGGTACAGTCTAGCTCAGCAAAAGGTTGGTCTGCGAGTCCAGAACGGGCATGGATCAGCCCCGCCAGAAAGGTTTTTCCAGTTCCCGGTTGAGCTTGAAACAAGACAGGTTTGAGAGTGGCAGCGGCTTGATCAACTTGTTCCACCAGCTTTTGACTGGCTTTGCTGTTGCCCAGGATCATTTCCCCCGTTGGAACAGCTTGAATGTAAGATTGTAAGCCTTGAATGCGGCGTTGTTCTTGAGCAATGCGGGCACTGAAGGCGTTTAAGTCTTGCGCTAACAGCGTATTGAACATCCGTTCAAATTCGGCATACTGCTGCATCAACTGACGAAACCGAGCCTCGGGCAAAAACCAGATTTCACTAGCCGTGAGGGCGATCGCCTGGGTCTGGTGACTGCCGTTTTTGGGGTTTGCCATCAGTGACACATAGCCGAATAGCTCGCCAGCACTGCGATAGCGAATCAGAGATTTGCCAATCGGGGAGAGCCGAGCAATCTCGACTGCGCCCCATTTCAGCAGGTATAGCCCAATATTGTTTTGGCCTTCCCGGTAGATCGGTGTTTGGGGTTCAACGCGAAAGGACTGCAATGACTGGGCGATCGCCTGCAATACTGCTGCTGGAAGCTGCCCCCAAAGCCGATGAAAGCTCAGCCAATTTAGACAATCTTCAATAGCCTTGTCATCGGACGCCATTACACTGACGATATCTGCGCCCCAAGGTAACGGTTGATTCAGATTTTCCTGTATCGGTGGAGCCTGAAAAGCATCTGTAGAAACCGTTTTAGAATTCATAGTGCCACTCGCTGAATCGATCCAATCGGGAATTGGATGGATCAGCACACTGTTCCTACTCCCTCTTCCCTACTCCCTACTCTTTACCTCTAAATCTCTCTCTTATCCATTCTACCTCTCTTCTCTCGATCTTAACTAATCCCCCTTCTGATCCCCCTTCTACCTCATATGCCTCACAAACTCCCAGTACAAACCAGTACAAAGGGGACAAACGCCCAAGCAGTTTGGCGCTGGCGGCTCCACAGGATCAATTCTTGACAGTTCAGTTCTTGACAGTGGGTTTTAAACAACTGCATCGTTGACTTTTAAGTATCTTTAAGCATATGAGTTATTCCTGGGTTATTCCTGGGTTATTCTCCGGCTTAAACGGCTTGAACATCCCAGGTTATGACAGTCGTTTCACAATGGTCAGCCGTCAGAGATCTTAAGGGTTTGTAAAATTTCTTTTGAATTTCTCTTGAATAGAAGGTTTCATGGTAATTATAAATCATGTATATTGAGGATATTTCTCAATAAGAATACCTCTATGAGGATAATGAAGTGAAGACATAGATAGTGAAATAGATAGTGAAGATGGCTATCCTCAATCATGGGTGACAAAACTGCAAGCGCAACCAGTGGCAGTCATTTATCCGCATGAGCGAGTCCTCTAATCCTGACCCACATGTTAAGAGCGAAGTATCCATATGAGCAAGTCCTCTAATCCTGATCCGCATGTTAGGAGTGACGTATCAATCATTTCTCTGACCACCACGAAAGTAGGCGATCACGTCCGCATCGTTTCCTTAAACTGCGGCGAAAGCAACAGTCGCCTCATGGGAATGGGGTTCATTCCGGATGCAGTGCTGGAGGTGATTAGCTGCCCTGCAACAGGTTCAGTGATTGTCGCTCTGCAAGACCAGCGATTGGGACTGGGTGCAGACATGGCTCAGCAGATTCAGGTGATCGATGCAGCGCACCCCCTAGGCAGATCTCACCCCCTAAATCAATCAAAACAGGCAATGATGGAAACCACCCCTCAAATCTCTACGGTCAAGCTACGCAATGTAGCGATCGGCTCAGTCGTACGGGTCGTTGGCTATGAACCAACCGCACGCGACTACAAGCGCAAGTTGCTGGCCATGGGACTGACCCCTGGCACCGAATTGCGCGTCACACGCCATGCTCCCCTGGGCGATCCAACCGAAATCGAGGTGCGCGACTTTCACCTGACTCTGCGAAAGCATGAAGCCGATGCCCTGCTTGTCACGCCCGTCACCGGAGGAGCATCATGACGCAAGCAACGATCGGATTGGTGGGAAACCCCAATTGTGGTAAAACCACGCTGTTCAATGCTTTAACCGGAGCCAATCAGCGCGTCGGAAACTGGCCCGGTGTGACGGTTGAACGGAAAGAAGGCAGCTATCGCGCCCATGGTCAACTGGTCACGGTGGTCGATTTGCCCGGTGTCTATTCTATCGACGCGGAAGATACCACAACGGGTTTAGATGAGCTGGTGGCACGCGACTATCTGCTTTCCAGCGAGGCAGGCTTGATTGTCAACATCGTCGATGCCTCCAACCTGGAGCGGAATTTGTATCTCACGACTCAAATTCTGGAAATGGGTGTGCCGATGATCATCGCCCTCAACATGATGGATCTGGCCGTCAAACGGGAAATTCGCATCGATGCCCAGCTGTTGTCCGATCGGCTGGGCTGTCCGGTGATTCCGCTGTCTGCCCACACCGGCAAAGGTGTGCCACAGCTCAAAGAGGTCGTGCATCAGGCTCTGGCCCATCCCATCGTGCCCAGCACCTATGTCGCCTATCCGGCTGTGATTGAAGAGGCACTGGCCGATTTAGTTCCAGTTCTGGACGCTCAAGCGACGACGGCCTCTGCCCATGTCCGCTGGTTTGCGTTGAATCTGTTGCAATATGACGATCGCCATCTCCCAGATCTGGGACAAGATGCATTGCACCGCATCACCAGCCACCGTCACCAGATTCATCAAACCCTGGGAGAAGACACCGATCTCTTGATTGCCGACAGTCGCTACAGCTGGATTCGCCAGGTGATTCAGGGTGTAACGGAACGAGCTAATGTTGTGGGACGAACCGTATCCGATCGCATTGATCGAGTCGTACTGAGTCGCTTTCTGGGCATTCCCATCTTTTTAGCGGTGATGTATCTGATGTTTTTGGTGTCGATCAACGTCGGTGGAGCTTTCATCGATTTCTTTGACCTGGGAGTCGGCACTATTTTTGTCGGCGGAACAGCTCACCTGCTAGAGCAAGTCAATGCGCCCGGATGGTTGATTGGATTACTGGCAGATGGCGTTGGCGGCGGGATTCAAACCACTGCCACCTTCGTTCCCCAAATTGGCTTTCTGTTTATCTTCCTAGCAATTCTGGAAGACTCCGGCTATCTGGCCCGAGCCGCCTTTGTCATGGATCGGCTGATGCGGTTTGTCGGACTTCCCGGTAAATCCTTTGTGCCCATGATGGTCGGGTTTGGCTGCAATATTCCCGGTATTATGGCGACCCGAACGCTGGAAAATCGGCGCGATCGCCTCATGACGATTCTAATGAATCCATTCATGTCTTGCGGTGCCCGTCTGCCCGTCTATGCGCTCTTTTGTGCGGCCTTCTTCCCAACGAACGGTCAGAACATCGTTTTTCTGCTCTATATTCTGGGCATCCTGGCCGCCGTCTTCACCGGAGTGATCCTGAAGCAGACCCTGTTTCGGGGTGATGCCGCTCCGTTTATCATGGAGTTGCCGCCGTACCACATTCCCACCCTTCAAGGGGTACTGATCCGGGCTTGGGATCGGTTAAAGGCATTCATTACCAAAGCTGGACGGATGATTGTGGTGATGGTGCTGATTTTGGGATTAATCAACTCGGTTGGAGTCGATGGTTCCTTTGGTAAACAGGATAGTCAGGATTCAATTCTCAGTGCTTTCAGCCGCACGATCACCCCAGTGTTCACGCCAATGGGGATTGAGCAGGAAAATTGGCCTGCTACAGTTGGGTTAATGACCGGAGTATTCGCCAAGGAAGTGATGGTCGGCACAATGGATGCCCTCTATACTCAGCTGGCAGAGCAGGAAGCCGGAGTCAGCGAGGCCGCAGAACCCTTTGACTTTTGGGGCGGCATTGGAGCAGCCTTCGCCAGCATCCCGACCAACCTGGCCGACCTGACGAATCAGGTGCTTGACCCGCTCGGTCTGGGCATTCTCGGCAGCACAGGCGATCAGCAAGCTGCGGCTGAAGAACAGGAGATTCACTATACGACCTTTGGGCAGATGGCAACCCGATTTGGCAGCACCACTGCGGCGATCGCCTTCCTGCTGTTCGTCCTGCTCTACTTCCCCTGCGTCTCCGCCACAGCAGCGGTTTACCGTGAAACCAATCTAGGCTGGACTGCCTTTGTCGGAGTCTGGACAACCGGACTAGCCTACTGGGTAGCCGTGTTCTACTACCAGTTCATGACCTTTAACCAGCATCCCAGCAGCACAATCGCCTGGTTGATCGGTCTTACTCTCGTCATGGGTGCAACCCTGGTAGGACTGAAATGGTTTAGCGATCGTCGTCGCCCGCTCCAGAGTTCAAATCCAGGTTCGAATCCACAGCGGGCATTGATCAATCAATAATGAGCGAGCGGCTAGATGGGGAGGGGCAGACGAGACATTCACCCCCTCCCCATTCACTCCCCATTTCCCAATCCTCACGGCTATGATTCTGCAACAACTACAAACCCACCTCCGCACCCATCCCCAGATATCTCTGGAAGAACTCGCCCGTCACTTTCAAACAGATGCAGATGCCCTGCGGGAGATGCTGAATCTGCTGATTCGCAAAGGGCGAGTACGCAAACTGACCGGCAAACAATGCGGCGGTTGTCATAGCTGCGCGCCAGAGAGTTTGGAACTATATGAGTGGGTGAACTCTAATTCTTGATTTTTGATATAGGAGCTATTTCAATACTGTCACGCGCCATGCTTGAAAAGCGAGTCCAAAAGTTCTAAGTTTGCGGCTTTCGCTGGGGTATGTACCGTTATGCTTTCACAGCAAGCACTTGCACAACCGCACTATGCCCCTGATGAAACAGCCCTTCCTGGATCTCCCGCTCCAATTCTTGGGCATGGTTGAATTTCAGCCCGTCCAGCTCTTGCTGGAGGGTTGCCAGTTCCATGGTCAATTCAGCCGTGGGCGGGCCGCCTGTTTTGAATGCCAGTTGACGGGGCGTATAGGCTTCTAGCACAAACACCCCGCCAGATCGCAGTCCAGCCACCGCTTGCCGATGAACATGAGCGCGGATGGTGGGTGGTAAATGACAGAAGATCGAGACGATTGCATCCCAGGAGTCAGGTTGAATGGGAAACTCAGCCAGATCCGCCACGACTGTTTCGATTGTTACAGACCGCTCTGCTGCCAGCTTCCGGGCTTTTTCCAATCCGACCGGAGAGGCATCAACGGCTGTCACTTGACATCCTTGCTGTGCCAGATACACCCCATTCCTGCCTTCTCCATCTGCCAGACAAAGCACCCGACCCGTTGGAATCTGCTGAATAACCTGTACTAGAAAATCATTGGGTTGCTTGCCAAAGGCATATTCAGGTTGGCTGTAGCGTTCATTCCACATAGGTTAAATTGCGAATTGGGATAATGGCGAATTGGGATAATGGCACTCTCACTCACCTACTCTCCATACATATCACCAACGACTTTGCCGCGAAACACTACATAGTTGTAGATGTTGTAGAACAGCATAATGGGAATGAGCACCCCAATAAAGGTGAGCATGAACACCAAGGCGCTAGGAGCAGCAGCGGCTTGATAGATCGTGATTTGGTTCGGGATGATGTAGGGAAATACGATCAGCCCTAACCCAACAAAGGTAAGTAAGAAGATCAGCATCGTCCAGATCAAAGGGGTGTTTTCTTCCTCTCGGTTGAGGCTTCGTAACAGCAGTCCAACCAACACTACACCCAGCACCGGAATCAAAGCAAAGATGTAAACCAACGGGGGGCTAAGCAAGCGAGTCCGTGCGGCTTCATAGACGATGGGAGTGACGATCGTGATGAGAATCGCACCAATCACCGTGGTGATAGCAGCAAGCTTGGCGGTGCGAAAGTGCGTTTTTTGCAATTCTCCTTCAGTTTTCAAAATCAGATAAGTGGAGCCAATCAGGACATAGCCCTGGATCAAAGTGAGGGCAACCAAAAGCGATCGCCAGTCTAACCAATCCCAGGTGGAACCAATAAAGTGACCAGCCTCATCCACTTCGATCCCTTCAATCACGCTACCTAGCGCAAAGCCTTGTCCCAGTGCAGCGATAAAGCTGCCAGCCCCGAAGGCAAAGTTCCAAAGAAACTTGCGATCGGAATGTTCTCGGAATTCAAACGCCACTGCCCGAAAAATCAGCCCAAAAATCATCATGAAAATGGGGATATAGAGCGCACTGAGGATGGTGCCATAGGCAAGGGGAAACGCCCCAAATAAGGCTCCTCCCATCAGCACTAACCAGGTTTCATTCGCATCCCAAATGTTCCCCAGACTGGTCATCAAGAGGCTACGGCGTGCTTCATCTGAACTGGTCAGCGAAAGAATTCCAACCCCCAGATCAAAACCATCCAGCAGGACATAGAGAAACAGGAACAGCGCCAGAATCACAAACCAAACTTGCGGTAGAAAATGTACTAATGCATCCATATCAATAACCTACTGTTGAGCCTCCACTGGACGTTGATCGGGAACAAACGTAGCGGGTTCTGTTTCGATCGCGGGTTGGTTGTCTAGTCCTGGTACAGGTAGCTCCAGATTGGGACCGTGGCGAATAATCCGGCTCCCAAAGTACAGCGTTGAGACAAACAGAACCGAGTAAACCACCGCAAACAAGGTCAGTGAGGTCAGCACATTGCTGGCGGGAAGATGAGAAGCAGCATCAGCGGTGCGAATTTGCCCGTACAGCGTCCAGGGTTGTCGCCCAACACATCTGACAATCCAGCCTGATTCAACGGCGATGTAGCCCAACGGAGCCGCAAAAATCCAGGTGCGGAGCAGCCATTTTTGCTGAGCAATTTTTTCAGGTGAGAGGTTACCCAATAGCCATTGCAGCACACTCCACAGCATTAGCCCTGCCAAGAAGAAGCCAATCCCGCTCATAACTCGGAAAGAGTAATAGATCAAGCCCACCATGCGAGGGCGATCGCTCGGTGCCCATTCTTTCAATCCTTGGACGGGTTCAGACAAGTTCTTCTTAAATTCCAGAATGTAGCCTAACCCATTTGGGATGGTAATTTCCCACGTATTCTTTTGTCCAGCCTCATTTGGTATTGCCAGCAGGCTCCAATCGGCAGGCTGTCCCGCAGGGCTGGTTTCCCACTTAGCCTCCATTGCCGCTAGTTTAGTCGGTTGATAGTGAGACACCTGCTCGGCGCTCAGGTGTCCGATGTAGATTTGGAGTGGGGTGACGGCGATCGCAGCAGCTAACACAATTTTGAGCGATCGGGAAAAGAACGCCTGATCACGGTTGTTGAGAATATACCAGGCACTAATGCCGCCAATCACAAATAAAGAGGTTTCCAGTGTGGCAAAAAACATATGTGACACGCTTTTCACCATGAAGGGATTCGCGATCGCCTGAAAGTAGTCACTGACGATAAACTTGCCATTGACCATCTCGCCACCCGCTGGGGTTTGGAGCCAGGAATTTGCCACCAGAATCCAGAAGGTAGAGAGGTTGGCACCAAAGGCAACCATGATGGTGGCAAGATAGTGAATGACCGGATGCACCCGCCCCCAGCCAAACAGCATAATGCCTAGAAAGCCCGCTTCTAGCATGAACGCCATCGCACCTTCAAAGCCGAGAATGCTGCCAAAGAAGTCACCCACGGCTTCCGAAAAGGGTGCCCAGTTAGTCCCAAACTGAAACTCCATCGGCAGTCCTGATGCCACCCCAATCCCAAAGTTGAGCACGTAGAGCTTTGACCAGAAGCGCGCATGGCGGTAATAGTCTGGATTGCGCGTTTTTAGCCACAGCCCTTCGACAATCACCAAATAGATTGCCATGCCTGTCGTCAGGACGGGCCAGAGCATGTGAAAGATGGCAGTCAGTGCAAACTGCATTCGCGATAGTGCGACAGTATCAGCCCAGATATTCATAGTTGCCTCATTGACAAGTTTTTGGAAAGGATTGGCGACCAACTTAATTGTATGGAACCGTATGGAGCAGCGCTCGTCTGTCTAGAACCTCACATAGGCCTTCTAAACTTACCGTTTGATCAGGACAAAAATGGCGACGGCTAAAACAAAGTAACCAAACCCCTTCTCAAGTTGTTTAGCACTGACAAAATGATTCAGGTAAGAACCCAAAAGAATACCTGCACTGGATGCGATCGTAAAAGATAAGAGCAGATTCCAATCAATTGGAACGTGACCGAAGTATCCGGCAAACCCGGTGACAGACTTCAGTGCCAGGATAATCAGAGATGTGCCGACGGCTTCTTTCATCGGGGTTTTTCCTAGCACTACCAGTGCCGGAATCACTAGAAACCCGCCGCCAATACCAATAAAGCCAGTGAGTACCCCGACAGCAAGACCTTCCAGAGCAATCATCAACCATTTAGGAACTACTGCATGTTGATCATCCTGATTAACATTGTCGAGTGATTTTTCTGATTTGATGGCTCCTTTGAGAATCATGGTGATTGAGGCAATCAGCATCATAACTCCAAAGGTAACGAGTTGGATTGTAGGGGTAATGAACGGCAACGATGCTAACCGCGCTCCCAAATAAGCCCCTAGCATGGCAGCAGGCGCAAACAACGCCACAATCTTCAGATTGACATTGCCCTGTTGCCAATGGGGAATGACACCGATCACGCTCGCAACTCCTACAATCACCAGGGTCATAGCAAAGGCAGACTTTGCCGGAACTGACATGACATAAATGAGCACAGGAGCTGCCAAGACTGACCCGCCCCCACCAATCAGTCCCAAGCTAATGCCAATACAAATTGCCAGCAAGTGTCCAATTATCGTAATTAGCATGAATGCGTTTTCCTAGATTTGTTTTCCGAGTCACTCCAAGCTGAGCGATCGCTGATCTTTGGGGCACTCATTGCAACAGCCACTCAAAAAATTAGGGCGTTCATAAGAACGTCCTAGAATATCAAATGCGCTGGTTGTAAGGCAGTTTGGCAAGCAGCATTGCCATGGCACAAGTATTAGTGATACCTGCAACCATTAGTCCGGCTCCGACAAAGCCACTCAAAATTAACCACCCGGGAGAAACAACTGCTCCCAACACTGTTCCTGTAAAGACGAGAGACCCTGCTACGATTTGCACCTGCCGCATGAGGCTGATTGGGGCATCCTGATCAACAATGGTAGGATACCCCGCTTCTTTCCAAGCTCCAATGCCGCATGAGAGATGAGATACGGAATCAAATCCTGCTGCGAATAACTTCTGTGCCGCTTGCGCTGATCGATTGCCACTCCGACAATACAAAATGATAGACTTTGTGCGATCGACTGGCACTTTAGTTGAATCGAAGTTAGATAAGGGTACTAAGATAGAACCCGGAATCTTCTCGCCAGCATGTTCAGAAGGTTCGCGAACATCGACTAAGATGACGGCTTGTTGATCGATCAATCGTTTCAATGTCAACGCATCAACTGTCTTCAATTGCTTGCTAGAAACGTTTTCACTTACCTTCGTCATCCTGCTCTCCTAACTGTTCTAGATATTGGGTAATGTTGGGTAATGTAGTCCTCGAAGTGATTCATTTATGAGAAACCTTTTCTCTTTCTGCATCCTCAGATTAATCACAGACTTAAAACCTTGGTGAGAAGCCTGCTGCAATTGCTCTGCACTGAGTTCTCCAGCCACAGAAATTTCACTATCAATCGCCTGAATTCCAATCAGTTCTGTTTCGCTCATAAATTGCTATGCACCACGATTATTCTTGGGCATCTCTTTCTTCTTGTCGTCTGAACGAGTCATTAGCATATCAACACTGTGTTTGAGACTTACTTAGCAATCAACACATTGCCACAGCGCTCATTTGCAGGCACCGCTTCCATCATCTTTTTAGGATCAGGTAAGTTTAAATCGTTCATAAACTCAATGAACTGCTCTCGTGTGTGCCCAACAAAGCGGGGATTCCACTGCTTTTCTTCTCCAATCGTGGAAACCATTTGTCCTCGATAGTCGTGAGCGGGATACACCAGCGTCTCATCCGACAGAGAAAACAACCGCTGTGTTACCGAGTCATACAAAGTACCTGCGTTTCCACTTTGAAAATCGGTACGCCCACAACCCCGAATCAGCAATGCATCACCCGTTAGAATTCTGTCACCATTCACAAGATACGCCATGTGGCTGTCGGTATGTCCGAGGGTGGCGATCGCCCGAATTTCGATCGCGCCAACCTTCAAAACTTCCTCATCTTTGATCAAGCGACTGGCACAGGCAACTTGGGCATTCTCTGGCACAATGCCCTCACAGTCTGTCAATTCGCGCAGTTTTCCAGTTCCGGTGATGTGATCGGCATGGACATGGGTTTCCAGACAATATTTTAGTGTCAGTCCCAATTCGTTAAGCAACTTAAAATCGCGCTCAACTTTTTCAATCACTGGATCAACCAGCGCCGCCTCTTTGGTATCGAGATCAGCAATCAGGTAAGTGTAAGTCCAGGTATCTTGATCAAACAATTGACGGAACAGCATTTGACTCAACTCCTTTCAAGATGCAGCATAGAAGCAGAGAGACGTCGCCGACCGCTTCCTGGAAGCGACTCTCTTGTTAAACTACTATATAGTAATATAATACAAGTTTTTCGCCCCAAGCACCATCTTGTCAGCTTTTAACTTTTCTTAAGAAAGGTTAGCCATATTACTAAGCTGTACAAAATTTGCTGTCGCTCATTCAAGCCCAACCACTTGCAGCCCAGTACGACGGTTACGGTTATACCTGCTGTCCTCTGCTCACGGGTATAGCTCCACGATTACGGCGGAATTTGCTTACAGCGGTAAGCTAGCTCCCTCTTTTCCGCTTGACCCAATACCCGGAGCTAGATTCACAGATGGGCAGGTAGATGATCATCTACCTGCCTCAATGCATCTTGAACTCCCAATCTATGGCATGGCTTTAACGGTTCTGCCGTAGCCTTGAAAGCTGCTGCAACTGTGCACTTTGCTGCTTCATCTGCACCGTTAAGGCATCACAAACTAGATCGCATAGTTCAAACAGAAATGGACTGGCAATGCGGTAATATACGCAGACTCCACGCTGCTCTCGTGCCACAACGCCTGCTTGGGTTAATATCTTCAGATGCTTTGAGACGTTGGCTTGCCCCAATGCGGTTTCTTCAATGATTTCACTTACATTCTTGGCACCAGCTTTCAGGCAACAGACAATCTGGAGTCGGCTGACTTCTGACAGAACTTTAAAGAAATCCGCCATCAGGCTGAGCGCTTCGGGAGTGAGTTGAGAGACGCTATATTCTTCTACTCTCTCTTGGACAGAAACTGAATCTTTAGGTGATTTTGTAGGCATGAGGAACGTGGCACAAATTCATTACATCTAATCTTATTGCCATATTACCACACGGTAGTAGAATCTTGTGCGATCAGAAGAAGGTGGGTGGGTGAGTGAATTGTTTTATTTACCCCGTCATCCATCATCTGCTATTCCGCCACTCGTTACTTCAACAATCGGTTGATCTAAGTTAGAATTAGCCCCTTTCTGATTGCCTTTACGATCGCGCCAGAGTTTGTAGTAGAGAATGGGAACTGCCGATCGCGACAGTAACAGGGATGCGATTTCCCCTGCCATCAGCGAGATGGCTAACCCCTGGAAAATCGGGTCGGTCAGGATGATTGCCGATCCGACTACCACTGCTGCTGCTGTCAGGAGCATGGGACGAAACCGCACGGCTCCCGCATCAATCACGGCTTCTTCTAATGGCATTCCTTCCTTGAGACGTAACTCAATAAAGTCCACCAAAATAATCGAGTTTCGCACGACAATACCCGCTCCGGCAATGAACCCAATCATTGAGGTTGCCGTAAAGAAAGAACCCATCAGCCAGTGGGCAGGCATAATGCCAATCAGCGAGAAAGGAATGGCGGCCATGATCACGAGTGGGGTTGTAAACGATTGGAACCATCCCACCACCAGAGCATAAATCAGCACCAACACCACCGCAAAGGCAATCCCCAAATCGCGGAAGACTTCGTAGGTGACTTGCCATTCGCCATCCCACTTAATCGCGTAAGTTTCAGTGGTTGGCGGTTGTTCAGTCAGATAGGTCTGAATTTTGGTGCCAGTAGCCGGAACCAGTTTGTCAATCTGCGGTTGCAGGCTGAGCATGGCATAGACCGCACTCTCCACTCTGCCGGAAACGTCACCCAGAACATAGACAACAGGCTGCAAGTTTTTGTGGTAAATACTGGTATCTGCCGTATCTGTTTCTGTTTTGACTAGGGCACTCAAAGGAACTAAATTGCCATTCGTGCCCTTGAGGTTAAGAGCTTTCAGATTCTCTAGGCTGGTGCGGCTTGACTGACTGAGCCTCAGATTGATTGCCACATCCTCACGCGCATTTTCATCATGCAGAAGTCCCACATTCTGACCGGAAAGTGCCATTTGCAAGACTTCTGAAATTTGGGTAGGACTAATGCCATTCAATGCAGCTTTTTCACGATCGATCACTAGTCGGTAATCGGTCTGTGGTGCTTCCACGTACCAGTCCACGTCGACGACACCATCCGTTGATTTGTATAGATCACGAATTTGAGTGGCTAGGTCAATCTGGCCTTGATAATCAGATCCATACACTTCAGTCACCAGCGTTTGCAGCACTGGAGGTCCAGGGGGAATTTCGGCCACCTGAATCCGGGCACTGTAGCGATCTCCAATTTCCTTAAGCCTGGGACGAATAGCTTTGGCAATTTCATGGCTTTGACGATGGCGATCGCCCTTTGGCAAAAAGTTCACCTGAATATCGGCAACATTAGCACCCGATCGTAAAAAGTAATGTCGCACCAACCCGTTGAAATTATAGGGAGAAGACGTGCCGACATAGCTTTGATAGTGAATCACTTCAGGCACAGTGGCGAGGTATTGTCCCATTTCTTTCGTTGCTCTGGCAGTCTGTTCTAGCGTCGTGCCTTCCGGCATGTTCACCACCACTTGCAATTCGCTTTTATTGTCAAATGGCAGCATCTTGAGAATCACTAGCTTGAAGCCTGCCAAGCCGCCGACAATAAACACTAAGGCCAACACTGTTGCCACCAAAAACGTGTTTCCCCGACGCGGATAATGAATCAGTGGATACATAAACCGCCGATATAAACGAGTCAGAGTGTCTTCCCCGTGGGCATGGGCAGAGTGGCTAGCTCCGCTAAACACCCGCATCGTTGTCCAGGGCACCACAATGAAGGCTACCAGGGCTGAAAAGATCATGGCAGCAGAAGCACCGAGCGGAATTGGCAGCATATAGGGTCCCATTAAGCCGCCCACAAACGCCATGGGCAGGATGGCTGCAATCACCGCTAAGGTTGCCAGAATAGTGGGATTGCCAACCTCATCCACTGCTTCTAAGACAATCTGTTGCAGGGTGCGCCGACGATTTGTGGATAGTTGCAAGCGCGTTTTATTTTCGGGTAATTGCAGATGGCGACCCACATTTTCCACCACCACGATCGCATCGTCCACCAGAATCCCAATGGAGAAGATCAGCGCAAAGAAGGTGACTCGATTTAGCGTAAAGTCATAAAACACAAAGCTAGCAAGCGTCAATGACAAGGTAACGGGAATTGATACTGCCACCACGATTGCCTCTTTTTTGCCCATCACAAACCACATCAGTACTGTGACTGACCCGACCGCGATTAGCATATGAAATAGCAACTCGTTAGACCGTTCTGCTGCCGTTTCGCCATAGTCTCTTGTGACCGTCAAATGGACGTTACTTGGAATATAGTTGCGTTTAATTTGATCAAGTTTATGCAGCACATGGTGAGAAACCTGAATTGCATTGGCTCCAGAGCGTTTGGCAATCGCGATCGTGACGGCTTCGGTTTCTCCAGTAGACTGCTGTGGTTCTGTCTGATTCGTTTCGGTTTGCTTTCCCTGCCCAAAGAGCACATAGCTAGCAGGTTCTTCTGAACCATCGGTGATGATTGCCACATCGCGCAGGTAAACTGGTTGGCTGTTGGCAACTGCAACGACAAGTCCTTTTGCATCCTCCGCCGATCGCACAAAGCTCTGGGTTCTGACCAGAAACGATTGATTATTCTGGTTGAAGGCACCGCTGGCAAGTTCAGTGTTTTGAGCCTGCAAGGCTTTTGAGATCTCTAAGGGTGTTAAGCCATAGGCATTCAGCCTGGTCGGATCGAGGTCTACTCGTAGTTGTCGCTTCTGTCCACCAATCAACGTCGTTTCGGAAACATCCGGCACTTGCTTGATTTGTTCATCTAACTGAGCCGCAATTTGCCGTAATTCAGCTCCAGTGCTTTGCTCGCCCCATAGCGTCAGCGTCAGAATTGGAACATCATCAATCGATCGCGACTTGATGAGAGGCTGAGATACTCCCGGTGGAATCTTGTCAAAGTTGGCGTAGAGCTTGTTGTAAAGCTGCACCACAGAATCTTCTGTGTTTTGTCCCACCAGAAAGCGCACAATCACCAGAGATGAACCGGGACGTGAGGTGGAGTAAACATATTCCACACCGGGAAGCTCCTTGATTAGCTTCTCCATCGGAGCCGTTACCCGCTGTTCTACATCCTTAGCCGATGCTCCTGGCATTTGCACAAACACATCTGCCATTGGTACGGTGATTTGCGGTTCCTCTTCCCGTGGCAGGATCAACGTTGCACCAATTCCCAACAGCAGTGACACCAAAATGATCAGGGGTGTCAGCTTGGAGTCAATAAATTTTTTGGCTAAGTTACCTACAAACCCCAACCGGTGAGGATGAGAGGATGGAGCTTGATGTCCATTCGGTTCGTTGTGCATCATTTCTTGACTCCCCTATTCCCGTATGGCGATTGGCTGTCCATCGCTGAGTTGACCAATGTTGCTGGTAATGATTCGATCGCCCGTCACCAAGCCTGAAACAATTTCTACTTGCTCCTCTCGTTGTTGCCCTGTTTTCACCCAATGCAAAACAGCGGTCACTTGAGAGCCATCTGCTTCGACCACATACAGTCCCTGTAATTGTCCTCGTTGAATCAGCGCCTCAGTGGGGACGAGAATAGTTTCTTGTTTGCCACCGACTGGTAAGGCAATGCGACCGAACATCCCGGAAATGAGGCGACCAGAATTATTTAAGGGTATCTTGACCAGGAAACTCCGAGAGTTCACATCTGCGGCTGGCACAATTTGCTGAATGATTCCATTCAAGGTCTGGTTGGCAGCATCTACCTGTACTTTGACGGGTTGACCGACGCGCACAAAACGCAAGTTCTCTTCGGGTACAGCGATCTCTAGTTGTAGTCTATCTGGACTTTCAACTTTCAGTAATACCGTTCCAGGAGCTGCCATTTCGCCTTCGTAGGCAAGTTTCTGCACAACCACCCCATCAAAGGGCGCAATGACTGTGCCGTAGCTTTCACTGACCGAGGCTGATGTCACCCCGGATTCTGCCTGGTTTACCGCTGCACGAGATTGGGTGATGGCCGCCTGCGCTTGTTGGATACCTGCTTCCGATTGGGCGACTCTTGCCCTGGCTTCATCCAAATTGGTATTTGCCTCATCTAGCTGGGCACGGGCCACTGCACCTTCGGTTTGCAGTTGTGACATCCGAGTCTGGTTAATCTGTGCCAGTCGCAGGGCAGCTTGAGCTTCCAGTTTTTGAGACTCTAATTGACTGAGCGTTGCCTGAGAACGGGCGACTTCTGCTTGCGCCTGAGCCACACTTGACTGTGCTTGACTGGTCTGGGCAGTCATATCCATCACATCAATGCGGGCAAGGATATCGCCTTTATGGAAGCGATCGCCCGATTCTAACGACAACTGATTAATCCGTCCCATCACCCTTGTGGACAGAGTCGCTTGATCAACCGGGCGGATCGTACCCGAAAGTTCTAGGGTATTGGCGATCGGTTGGGAGCGAAGAGCTAATGTTTCAACGGTTATTGCTGGCGCTGACGAGGTCTCCGGTGAATGGGTCGAACGGGTGAGTTGCAGAATGCCCCAGGTTCCCCCTACCAGCAGCAATGCACCTCCCAGCAGCAGTCCCCACCCTTTCCGAGGCAGCTTTGGTACAGGAGATCGTCTTGGCTTCACGATTCCAGCCGTTGTTTCAGCGAGTGATTCATTCGATGTGGGGTAAGTCATAGTTTTCTCCATTGAGGATAGTTGCCTCGCTGTACGGTATAACCTGCACTTTGCCACGCTAGTAAACCGCCTTGCAGGTTGTAGACCTGACGGTAGCCTTGAGCAACTAACCATTGTGCTGCGATCGCGCTCCGATAACCAGATAGACAGGTGATGGCGACCGACTGATCTTTCGGGATCTCTTGGAGAATGCGATTTTGGCTGGATCGCTCTGCTCCTGGAATATGTCCCATCCAGTACTCAAACCAACCTCGGATATCAACCACCAGCAGTTCGTTTTGGCTTGACTTCAGTTGAGCGGGAGTCAGTGAAATGGGATTTGTTGATTGGTTATTTGCCGATGTTGTTTTCATCTTTTTATCTTTCTCAAACTCTACTCATGACGGTGAATGATTTGATGAACGGTCCCGCCATGCGAGGATCTTTAACCATCGAGGCGTAGTCTCCTACACGGAATTGCAGCTTGCGGCTCATATAGGCCATACCTAATCCCATCATGTTCAGTCCCTTGGCTTTCCACTGCTGCCAATGTTCGCGGTCAGCCCGTAAATCCCAACTCAAGGGTTCTCCGTTGTAGGCACCCGCAGAAGTCACCCGTCCTTCTTGAATCGTCAGCACTCCGGTCGGGTTTGGATCATGCTCAAAACCATAGCCAATCACAGAATTAAAATGAATCTTGGCAAGGGCATCGGCCAACTCTGGTTCAGCGTTCCATTGCTCGCCAAACGCCTGCATCCATTCGGGTGAAAATAAGTCTGCCATTGAAGTCTCTCCAAATTGATCGTTAAGTAGGTGGACATAATGAGTTGGAAGATCGTGGGGGTAAAGCCTCCACATACCCCCACTCAATCCTGGGTTTAATTGAGTTGAACATTACTCACAGCTGGCATTTGAAGCGTTACGAGTACGAGCACATAAAGCCAGTAAATCCAGATCAATCACCCGGTAATAGCGCCAAACCCCCTGCCGACGACAGGCCACAACTCCAGCAGCTTTCATGAGCCGTAAGTGTTTCGAGACATTGCCCTGAAGTAATCCGGTGCAATCGCAAATTTCCTGTACACTATGTTCCTGGTTGCACAGGGCCGCTAAAATTTGCAGTCGGGTAGGTTCTGCGAGGATCTTAAATCGGCTTGCGAGTGTCTCTAGTTCGCCAGGGTTGAAGACTATTTCCATATCCTTGGTTTCATACTTTTACCTGAACTCGCTCTGGGCTGGGAGTAATGGGTTCTACCAGCGGTAATCCGATGGCCCGAAACCCCCAACGCTCGAACCAGGGAATTGTCCAGCCCAGACGCATCTTCGTCATAAAATATTTCTCAAAGCCTGCCTTCATCCACGACACCCAAATACCGTGATAGGTGAGGGCGCGACGGCGATTCCCTGACTCATCCGGCAGCAGCGGATCGGCTAAAAATAGCGATCCAGTATCACCAAAATCTGCGAAGCAAATTGCTTGCAGGGTGGGTTGGCACTGCGAACCCGACGTGACTCCCAACTCCAGGGCAATATTATGGGCAACTGCCAGCGCCATCTCTTCGCTCATTAATCCCACCTTGGGAGCGCCCGTAGGAATTGGGGTTTGCTCCACTGCTTTGAGTTGAGTGATCACTCCCACAGCGTAAATTGACTCAAAGTCAGGATGCCGATAGGTGGGCAATACGGGGATAAATCCCTTGGCATCCGTCAGCCCTGGTGCTTCACGCAGGAAACGGGGTCCCCGGAAGGGCGGCAAAACCATCACAAATTTAGCTGGAATCTTTCGCCCATCTGCCAGGTGAACTGCATCTGGTTCAAACTGCGAAATGGCTGTATTTTCCATCAGCTCAATTTCCCGAGCCGCCATGAATTTCCGCATTAGCCAGCGAGAGTTGGCCATGCCGCCAATGCCCAGATGTCCGGCGTAGGGTTCTGAGGTAATAAAGGTGATGGGGACTTGCGACCGCAAGCCCTTCTGCTTCAAAACATGATGAAGCAACAAGGCAAACTCATAGGCGGGGCCAAAACAACTGGCTCCGGGTGCCGCACCCACTACAATCGGCCCTGGATCAGCTAAGAATTTCTGCCATGCGTCCCTCGTTAACAGTGCATGGTGCGGATTACAGACCGATTGGGTGTAACCTCCCTCTGGCCCTAGCCCTGGAATGGCATCCAGTGCCAGCTCCGGCCCCGTAGCAATAACGGCATAGTCATAGTCCAGCGTTTGTTCGCCCATGGTAATCTGGCGAGACTTGGGATCAATAGCCGTGACAGCCGCATGAATAAACTCAATGCCATGCTGAGGCACGATCTTGGCTAGATCCAATTGGATGCGATCGAGGGACTTTAATCCCAATCCCACCCACGGCAACGAAGGCACAAATGTAAACTTTGGCTGATTTGAAATGAGCGTGATCTGATGTTCACGTGGCAAGACATGCCTCAATTCATAGGCAGCAGGCAAGCCGCCCAGTCCAGCCCCAATAACAACAACATGAGCCATAATAGCGACCCCATAAAGGTTAAGTTTTTAAGATTGAGTTTTGAAATGTCTCTTTGATGATGCTTTGAAGTAATGATGGGTCAACTGGTCGTCAGCTTCAGCATGCCGCCTCCATAGAGCCGATGAGACTATCATACTACTATACAGTTATATGGTCGATTATCTAATATTACAAAATGTTGACACGACTCACCTGAGTCCCACACCGATACCTCTGGCAGGCTGCACCAACGGTGTCTTACCGGAGCAGTCACGTCCTGAATGCGGTCGATTACCGTTGTACGAGTCTATCCAGTTACCTACAACAGAAGTGTCACGGCTCCACTGTTTTGTAGAACTGTTTTGTAGAGCTGTGTTTTATAGAGCTGTTTTGTAGAGCTGTGTTTTATAGAGCTGTTTTGTAGAGCTGCCTGCGAGAGACACTCTGGTAAAACTCCTCCAGTATCAGGAGATGGAATCTCTCATTTAGGCCAATCTTCGCCATGCTCTATTCCATGAGCGTTCTCTCATAATTGTTTCACGGTTACTTCATCCGTTTTTAGCATACTGAGGTGACGCACAATTTGTATGGAGAGATGAAACATACTGCCAGCATCAAAGAGACTTTGCCCGGAATGGGGCGTATTCTCAAGCGGTTTGCCCCCCAGATTCAGAAACAGCGGTTGCTGCTGACTATCTCGCTGCTGGGACTGCTAGCGGAAACGCTGCTGCGGCTCTTAGAACCTTGGCCACTGAAGATCATTTTTGATCACATCTTGTTGCCTGGAGTCGATCAGCCGGCCTTTACTCTACCGCTGCTTGGCATAGTCTCGCCAATTTTGTTGCTCACACTGTTGACGCTTGGCTCGATTGGGCTAGCCATCTTGCGGGGGGCAGCAGCATATTCTAGCACCGCCGGCATGGCTGTTGCAGCATCACATGTGATGGCAGAAGTCCGGAGTGATCTCTACAGTCACTTGCAGCGTCTGTCGATGTCATTTCACAATCAGGCAAAGACAGGCGATCTAATCGCTCGCGTCACGCAGGATATTACACGACTACGAGAAGTCACCGTCATGGCGCTGCTGCCACTCTTGGCAAGTTCGCTAACGCTCGTCGGTATGGTTGGGGTCATGTTTTGGCTACATTGGGAGATGGCAGTCATTGCAATTGCTATTTTTCCCCTATTTGTAATTTCCATTACCCGCACCTCACGTCGGATACGCGAAGTCGTGCGGCGGCAGCGGCAGCAAGAAGGGGCGATGGCGGCCACAGCAGCGGAGGCGATGGGCGCCATCAAAATTGTGCAGGCGCTATCTCTGCAAAATCTGTTGGAAGATACTTTTTTTCGCCATAACCGCAAGAGCTTACAGGATGATGCTTCGGCTCAAAAGCTCAGCGCTGGAATGGAGCGAACCATGGAGGTGCTGGTGACGGTAGCAGTGGCGCTAGTGCTTTGGAAAGGGGTGCAGCTTGTCCTGCAAGGAAGCTTGACACCGGGCGATCTGCTGATATTTATTACGTACTTAAAAACTGCATTTAAGCCGATTCGGCAACTAGCAAAATATACAGGTCAAATTGCGAAAGCAACTGCATCAGGTGAGCGAGTCATCGATGTTTTAGATACCATTCCTGACATTCAGGATACACGCGGTGCACTCGAAGCACCGCCGTTTTCAGGAGCAGTACAGTTTGAAAACGTCAGCTTTGCCTATGATACCGAAACCCAGGCAGGCGGCAGGCTGCATCAGGTGAGCTTTGCAGTTCAACCTGGACAGCGAGTCGCGCTAGTCGGGCCGTCGGGCAGCGGCAAATCAACTTTAGTGAGCTTACTGCTGCGCTTCTATGATCCAATCGAAGGCCGTATCCTCATCGACGGGCATGACCTGCGCGAATATAAAATTGACTCCTTGCGTCAACAGATTAGTGTCGTGCTGCAAGAGAGTATTTTGTTCGCCGCTACAGTATATGAGAACATTGCCTACGGGCGGCTCAATGCAACGCGAGCCGAAATTGAAGTAGCCGCTCAGCTCGCCAATGCCCATGAATTTATCCTGAAATTGCCACAGGGCTACGATACGATTTTGGGTGAGCGTGGAGCCACGCTTTCTGGCGGACAGCGTCAGCGAATTGCCATTGCTCGCGCCGCAGTTAGGAAGTCGCCAATTGTAATTCTAGATGAACCGACAACAGGGTTGGACAACCGCAGCGAACAGGCTGTTAGCGCAGCTCTAAATCGTTTAACAGAGGGATGTACAACCTTTACAGTGTCCCATAATCTGCGAATTACTGAGCAGGCAGACCGAATTCTCTATGTTGAAGCAGGTCAGGTTTTAGAACAGGGTACTCACCTAGAGTTGATGTCTCTAAAGGGGCGATACGCTCGGCTATACCAGCTTCAGGCTAACGTCCACTCAATTCGCGATAAACGTAGTCTTGATCACACTCATTTAAGTACTGGAGATAATCATGTTATCGCTATCTAGCTTTGCTCCAGACCTCACTCAAGATAGTACTCGTGTCGTTCTCGTCCGGCATGGACAGAGCACCTTCAATCAGCTTAAGCTATATCAAGGTAGCTCTGATACCTCGATGCTGACTGAGCAGGGATATGAAACAGCCGGTCGGGTTGGTCAATTTCTGAACAGTCAACAGCCAATCGATGCAGTCTACACGAGTCCGCTGAAGCGAGTTCAACAGACTGTCGAGGCTATCCTCGAACATCTAGATTCTAAGTCCCCAAAGCCGCTAGACGTGCATCAGAGCCTGCGCGAAATTGATATGTCGGGCTGGGAAGGTCGATCGTTTCAAGCGGTGCAGCAAGCTGAGCCAGCCGCTCATGAATGCTGGAAGCAGCGGCCTCACGAATTTAGGCTAGCGACCCCGCAGGCGATGAGCAGCTCTGGGGCGGTTGCTGTTGCGGTGCAGACCTGCTATCCGGTTCTCGATCTCTACGCGCGCGCTCAGCAGTTTTGGCAAGAAGTTTTGCCGCGCCACGCGGGTCAGACGATTTTAATTGCTAGTCACGGCGGCACGAATCGCGCGCTGATCAGCACTGCGCTAGGGCTAGCACCTGCTCGGTTCCACAGCCTTCAACAGTCGAACTGCGGCATTAGCATCCTTAATTTTCCAAACAGCCGCCCCAACAGCCGCCCCAGCAGCAATTCCAGCGCTGCCCAGCTCAGCATTTTAAATCTAACCAAACCGATTGGGGAAACCCTACCCAAGCTGAAAGAAGGGAAACAGGGTTTGCGACTCCTGCTGTTGCCCACCGAATCGCTGCCTCAGTCGATCGCGGCTCTGGCGGATTCACTGCGCGATGTGGCAATTAATTTCAGCCTCACCAATACCGCTGATCAGGCTCAGGCTCTAACTGATCAAATGCTGCGGCAGCATCCCCAGACGGTGCAGCTCCAGGTGCAGCTCCAAAGTCAGCAGCAGCATTTTCTGCTCAACTGGCAGCGCAGCATCGCCGCAAAATCCAGCTATTCATCTCACCTGATCACGGGACTGGTCGTCACCCAGACTGCTGACATTCAGCAAATTCTTGGGGACGCAATTGGCCTAGATCCAGCTCAGCGCTGGCGTTTACAAGTGCAGCCCGGAGCGATGAGTGTTTTACATTATCCCTCCGCAGCCTGTTCTCCGGTGATTCAGGCTCTAAATTTTGCTTAGTTACTTCTCATTCTCAGGCTTATTACTACAAAGAGTTGAAAAATGTCTAAAATTCTTGTGACGGGAGCAGCTGGATTCATCGGGTTTCATCTGAGTCAAGCTTTACTCCAGCTGGGCAATCAGGTCATTGGACTCGATAACCTCAATGATTACTACGATGTGAATCTAAAGTGCAATCGGCTGGCACAGCTCAAGCAGCAGCCTAACTTCCAGTTTTACCCGCTTGATCTGGCTGACCGTCCCGGCATGGAAGCTCTATTCAGAGCGCATCAGTTTGAGCGAGTGATCCACCTTGCCGCTCAAGCCGGAGTCCGTTACTCGCTGGAGAACCCACATGCCTATGTCGATAGTAATCTGGTTGGGTTTCTGCATATTTTAGAAGGATGCCGACAGCAGCAAGTCCAGCATCTTATTTACGCCTCCTCTAGTTCTGTCTATGGAGCCAATCGCAGTATGCCGTTTTCGACCCGTCAAACCGTTGATCATCCCCTGAGTTTGTACGCAGCGACTAAAAAAGCGAATGAGCTGATGGCACATACCTACAGTCATCTCTACAATATTCCGACGACTGGACTCCGGTTCTTTACGGTCTATGGGCCTTGGGGTCGTCCTGATATGGCGCTTTTTACATTTACTAAGTCCATCTTGGAAGGCAAACCTATCGACGTTTTTAATCACGGCAAAATGCGGCGTGATTTCACCTACATCGATGATATTGTCGATGGCATTATCTGTTTACTCAACCATATCCCACAGCAAAATTCTGATGCTTCTGCCAGCTCTGCTAGCCATAGCCATGCACCATATCGCATCTATAATATTGGCAATAACCAGCCTGTAGAGCTGCTGCGCTTCATTGAAGTTCTGGAGTCGAGCCTCGGCGCTGTCGCCCAAAAGAACTTCTTGCCGCTCCAGCCTGGAGAGGTTCTAGAAACCTACGCTGATATTGAAGATTTGCAGCAGGCGGTCGGCTTCACGCCGCAAGTGCCAATCGAGGTCGGCATCCCACAGTTTGTAGACTGGTATCGTCGCTACTACCAGCTTGGCAAGCCGACCTGGATCTCTGGACGCTGGAAGCAGACAGAAGCTGCGCTTTGCGGGATGAATGCGGGATTGGCTTCAGGCTAACTATTGCCAGTTTCCCAGCAAGACAAACGCTGCCCAAAACCGAGGGTGCCGATATCTTCCTTGCAGCAAGCTCAACTGGGCCTGACGAAGCGCAGCAGCCTTGCTGATGTTGATTTTAAGACTTTTGTAAAACTGCGTCATCAGGAGAGGCGTTGACTCATCATCAATCAGCCAGAGAGAAGCCAGGGTACTGCGAGCACCCGACTGAATCGCCAGACCAGCTAGCCCTAATGCCGCGCGTTTATCGCCAACGGCGGTTTCACAAGCGCTCAGAACCAACAGCTCTAGTTGCTCTAACTGCGGCGCTCTAGCTCGGATCAGCTGGCTAAAGCGGCCTGACGTGATGGGCTGATCCCAGGCCAGAATAAAAGTCTGCTCAGCTTGAGAACTAAACTGCCCGTGCGTGGCAATATGCAGAATCGGGGCGGCAGAGCTATTGATTTTCTCGGAAAGCGTCAGGCTGGTAAAGCTTTGATCGAGCAAGAGATCGCTAGGAATTTCTGAGCGGATTTGAGCTAGCTCAATTTCAACAAACTGGAGCGGCTCAAAGCTATGGCGGGCTTCAGTTAAACCCGCTGTAACCGCCTTGAGCGGCACTTGATTGAGGGGCTGAGGCGCAAAGAGTCGTAGCCCTGGAGAGAGCGCGACGCTGTAAGTTTCGATCAAATAGCGTTCGCCGTCAAAGAGTGCCGCCATTGGGATCGATTGCAGCGCTCCATCTTGGACAAAGACCAGCGTTTCAATCTGCTCTGCACTCAAGCTAGCCGCAACGGGCTGAACTAGCCAGCTATAAAGCTGCTGCGCGATCTGCTGAATTTCTCGACTGGAGGTATAGGGCAGAATCAGGCTGCGCCGGAAAGCAGCAATGACTGCCTCCACCTCGGTCTGCGATATGGTCGTTCGGTGGTAGCGCAGAGGTTGATTCGGCAGCGCGACAATCACCAAAAGCTGGTTCGGCAGCAGAATTGGGTAGAAAATAGCGGCAGTGCGATCCACTTGATCAATCTGCTGAACCGGGTCGAGACAGGCGGAGCGAAAGAAGTTTTCGAGTTCGGCCAGCCGCAGCGCTTCAATCGCTTCGCGGGCTTGTTGAAGGTCGTCTTGAGTGGCGTTGGGCTGCACCAACAGCTCCACTAGCTCGCGGTAGAGTGGCTCCACATCGCCTCGGAAAGAGACCTGGAACTCAGGCTGAGTGGAGAGCAAGTCTCGACGGATCACATCTAGCGTTTTGAGTGCTTCGGTGTAAGTAGCCTTGGCAGCCCCGAGATCACGCTGCTTCAGAATCCGACCGAGCTGCCACTGCCAGCGGTAGGAAATGTCGTCAGCATTCACAGACTGGGCGAGCAGCAGCGCTCGCTGGCTCAGCGACTGGGCAATGTCCCACTGCTGAGTCTGCTCATAGAGGTGAGCGAGCTGCCCAACCGCGTAAGATTCGGCGCGTTGATCAGGCAAGCTCTGCGCTTGCTGAATGGCGGCACTCAGGATTTGAGCGGCAGTCCGCTGCGAGTCGGGGGCAGGCTCTGCGGCGGCTAGCTGCATCAGCTGAGTTGCAAAATTGACTTGCAGATAGATGCTGTCACGACTCGGAGTCAGGCGGCTGATCGGATCTGGCAGCTGAGCCGCTAGCGCTGTTGCCTGCGGACGTTGCTGGCTGTCAATCAATAAGCTGAGCTGGTTGAGCTGAGCCTGAAGCTGCCCCATGCTCGTGAGAGCGGCGGCGGCAGACTGCTGATAGAGCTGTAAGGCAGCTTCTGTATCCTGTAAGCTCCGCAGGCTATTCGCGAGGCTGAACTGGATTTCACTGATCTGCTGGTGCAGGTCAAGCTGGACGGCAATCTCTAAGCTTTGCTGCAAGACCTGCTGCGACTCGGCCAAATTGCCGACGATCTGCAACACTGCCCCCAAACTTCTCAGCCCTAGGGCTTTGATGGGCGAATCAGGCTGAGCGTTGAGCTGGATGCTGATCACTGTCAGCAAACTCTGAGCGCGGCGATATAGCCCCAGCGTCTGTAAAGCCTGCGCCTGGTTAATTTGGCTGCCCATTTGACCCAGCTCGTCCTCAGCCGCTGCATAGTAGCGCTCTGACTGCTCCCAGCTTGTTAAGGCTAATTCGGGTTGTCCTAAGCCGAGCTGAATTTGGCCTTGACTGTTGAACAACTGTGCCAGAATCTGGGGATCGGAGATTTGGGCTTGCCTCAGCCGTTCAAAGCTTTGAGCAATCAATTGTTCGGCTTGCAGCCAGTTTCCCAGCTTTTGATGCGCTAAGGCCAAATAGCTCCAGCACAAGACCTGCTGAAGCTGCCCCATTTCGGCCAGAGAGGCTTGCCAAAGATCAATTGCTTGAGCATATTGTCCAGCTTCATAGAGCTGCAATCCTGCCTCTAGAGCGGCAGTTGGTGGGGCGAGTTGAGCCCTTGGATTTAATCTGGAGCCAGACTGCACTCGCTGAGCGAGCGCTGGCTGAACCGGGGGATAGTCTCCAGCAGAGACTGATCCAGCAGAGACTGATCCAGCAGAGACCGATCCGACCAAGACTGAGACAAGAATCGACAGAGCACAAGCTAGAGATCCCAGGCAGATTGCTAAACCGAAACCACGGCGGAATCTACCACGCAGCTTTTGACCTATTGGCTGGCATTGCCTCATGATCCAGACTCGTTCTGCTCTGCTTCTGAGCAGTCTGTCCTAATCTGAGCCTGGATCTGGGGCTGAGCGTTGGCTTGTGATACCAAGATGACTTGACCGGATTGATCGATCTGCCAGCCTGCTGCTTCCACTAGCTCAGGCTCTGAGCGGTTGATTTCAGGTTCTGCTTCACGTTCTAGATTTGATTCACGATTGGTCATACGACTGGTCATGCTACTGGTCACATGATCTACAGCAGGAGTCCGCAGATCCTCCCAAATTGTGCCGCCGCGCAGCAGCTGGATTGGCGCTTCTGGTAATCCACCGCGCCCAGTTACCACAAACTGATTGTCTGCGGTTTCGGTACAAACTGCGACAATCTGGCTGCTGGCGTTGATGAACCTGTCAGACAACTGCACAAATTCCTGACTCGGGTTAATCTCTGGTGCATTCAGCTGCACAGTGCCGCTAAACTGCGTACCCAGCGCTGAGGACGCAGTAATGTCACTTCTAGAGGTCAGGCGAGGTCGCACCTGAGTGCCCAAAACGGCATCAGCGCTAATCGTGATCTGTCCACCAAAGTTATCTTCGGCGTTGGCCGTAATGTCACTATTATTGGCCGCAGCTAAAATATCACTTTCGATCGTAATATTGCCACCGCGCGCGTTGCCGATCGCGTTAGTTGTGATGGCGCTTTGCTGGTTGAGCAAAACTAAATCAGACTGCAAGGCAATATTCCCCTGATCGCCTGCGGCTGAATCAGCAGTCAGGACAGCTTGATCCGCTAGGCGGATCAAGTCAGCGGTAATGCTCAGGTTACCGACTCCGCCTTGCCCCGGTTGGAGTCCAGAGCTGCGGCTTGGAAAGTTGCTGACGCTGATTGTTGCGCCGTCTCTCACCACTAGCTGACGGGTGGCAATTTGCAGGTTGCCGCCTGTACCAATATCGTCAATGGCGCTGGCAAATAGGCCACTGCGAGCAAATGCGTTGCCACCAGATAGCTCTACTAATTCTGATGTCGTGATCGTCAGATCGCCAGCTCGGCCAGAGCCAGAGGTGGCGGTGGCAATCTGGCCGCCAGCAGTGATGCGTAAGCGATCGGCATTGAGGGTCAAATTGCCGCCATCGCCGTTGCCTCTGGCCGCTGCCAATAGCGCGCTAGGGCCTTCTGATGAGCCACCGATGAGCTCAATCTCCTCAGCGCGAATGGCCAAATTCCCAGCTCGGCCATTGCTGAATGTCGTTGTTGAAATCTCCGCGCCGTCTCGAATCTGCAAGCGCTGGGCTGTGACGGTAATACTGCCGCCGCGCCCCGCTGATCCTGGCTCTACCGATGCGGATAGACCGCTGGCAAACTGCCCCGTGCTGCCCACTAGCTCAATCTCACGAGCGTTCACCGCAATATTCCCAGCATTACCTGCCCCGGCAGTCAGCGTGGCAATCTGCGCGCCCTGAGCAATCTGGATCTGATCGGCTCGTAGCGTTAAGGTCTTACCGTTGCCAACCGCCCCTGGCTCCACCCCGGCAAAGATGCCGCTGCTGCGCTGAAGCTCAACCTGATCAGCTTGGATGGACAGCCTGCCAGCATCGCCCAAGCCAAATGTAGTGGCTGCAATCTGCGCCTGGTCTAGAATTCGCAGCCGCCCTGTCTGAATCACTAAAGTACCGCCATTGCCACTCGCCGCCACTTCTACAGGCACAAATAAGCCGCTTGGCCCCACAGCTGAACTGCCGCTGATCAGCAGATCTGTGGTCTCGACTCGCAGCGTTCCCGCATCTCCGGCTCCAAAGGTGCCGCTGGAAATCTGCCCGCCAGACGTGATTTGCAGTTTCGGCGTAGCAATGGTCAGCAGTCCGCCCGCCCCTGTGGCTCCTGCGGCTACATCTGTCGAAAGCCGACTCACAAACGGGGCTGCGGACGATGGCGCAAATCCCGCAACGCGCAGTCGCTCGGATGCCCGCAATTGCAGCAGTCCGCCTGAGCCAGATCCCAACGTGTCGGCAAGTAGCGCTGAAGCTCCCGTAATCTGAATCACGCGCCCCTGCAACCGAATCTCGCCGCCTTGATTACCGCTTGCCTCTAGAGAAGCAGCCTGTCTGAGGTGAATATCTCGAAAGGCTGGAACATCTGCGTAATCAAATCTCCAGCCGCGCCCGTTCAGCCGTTCGGTCAGTTTGACTTGCCCAGCAGCGACGCTACCAAGTTCGATCTGGCCGCTCGCCGCCGTTAGATTACCGCCTAATAAAGCCAGATCGCTGCCCATTAAAGCTAGAGTCTGTCCGGGGTTGACCTCCAGCCCCGCAGGACGATTGCTGCGATTGACAGAAGGCTCTGTAGGCGAGTTGAGAAACAGCGCGTGACCGCTCCCCTGCACCTGAATTTGGCCGGGACGGTTCGGGCCAAATGGACTTGGACTAGCGCCAAACTGTAGCCCAACTGGCTGGCTCACCGTCAGCAGAGGGGCAGCTTGAGGGCTGACCGCACTAAACTCACGGCCATCCGCAAATCGCAGACTGTTGGCGCTGCTGCCCACAAACGAACCGCCGAGGTTAAGCGACGCATTCGGGCCAAATAGAATGCCGTTGGGATTGAGCAGAAACAGGTTGGCGCTGCTGTTGGCTCGCAGTTCCCCATCGATCCGTGAGCGGAGCCGGCCCGTGACTCGCCCAAAAATATTTCTCACCGAGGCTGCGTTGTTAAAAAAAGCCGCTCTGCCTGTTGGAACCGAGAACCGCTCAAAGCTATGGAATAGATTGCTGCCAGCTTGGGTGCCACCAGTAATTTCCAGCGTTTCACCCTGCGACGTGACGCGAGTTGGCACTGGCAGCGTTCGGTCACGCACCACCTCTGCCAGCGCTGGTTTTGCAGCAGGCAGACCGCCCAGCAGACAGCAGATCCAGCCAATCTGCACCAGCTGACACCCCAAACTGGATCTCAGCAGACTGGGTCTGAGCAGACTGGGTCTGAGCAGCATCGCTCTCGGTAGCATCGCTCTGGGCACAGGCAGTACGTTCAGGTATCAGGCGTTAGATGATCAGGCGTTAGATCGCGGCTTGCAGCAGCTCTGAGCCAATCAAATAGTTGGGGGCTAGCGCATCCATGGGATTGAGCAGAGAGGCAGGAGAGATCATAGGGGTAGAGTAGCTCAAGATGGGGCTGGGCGCTAGTGAGTCAGCTGCCAAGCGGCTAGCCGCCGGATCGTCGCTTGGCAGACTGGTACTAGACTCGCTCAGCGCGGTTCTGGATTGGCTAGCTCCCCCGGCGGTCAGGGCATCTGTTCCTAGATTAGGGATGGCCGTCTGGCTGCTGCCTGTCAAAGGATCGCCAGCAGGATGATTAGGGCTGCTGGCCATAGTCTGGGCGGCAGGCAAGTCGATGGTGCCCCAATATCCGCTGCGTCTGCCCCGCCGACTAAATCGCCATTCATAAATCTGGCTTTGGTCAATCATGGCAATAGCATCTTGGCTACGATCCTGCGTCAACTGCTGGGCTGCGGCTGGATTGGCCTGGAGCTGAGCCACCGTTAGCCCGAGCCGAGCCGCCAGAGCGGCTTTAGCCTGATTTTGCAGCGTGGCGAGATTGACTCCACCCGTCCCGGCATCCCAGCCAATGGCATCCAGCGCCTGTCGATCGAGGGGGCGCAGACTCCGTCGCTGTCCGGGGGCGAGGTTGGGTTCCATGATGCCTAGCGTGCCGCCGCTCGACTGCCAATGGCTGGCCTGATAGCCATCGCCCCCCAGGTTTCGATCAATGCCTGTGGCAAAATTTGCCTGCTTTGTAGTGCCGCCATCAATTGAGAAAAAGGGGCTGCCGCCAATCACTAGATCAATTTTGTCTTCATTAGAGAAGCGCAGCATATCTAGACTGGTGGCATTTTGCAGCGGGCCACGCGGATCGAGTTCGCCGCTGGTGCTGCCGTCGTCATCGTCATCGTCGTCATCATCACCATAAAATCCATCAATCGGCGTGATCTGCCAGCCAGATGCATCTACACCGCTGTAGAAACCCAGCACATGCCCAATTTCGTGAATCGCCACGCTTAAAAAGTCCACTTGATTAGCTGGCACCGCGCCGCCGAGTCTGTAGTTCCAGTCCAATCCCAGACTGGGCAGCTGGTTGTTCACTAAAACATAGCCATCCAGCGCTGTCGCTTGTCCGTTTACGAGCCCTAAAGATTTGGCATTGGCACGGCTCAGATTTAGCGTACTGCTGCTCTGCTCTAGCTTATTTGAGGTCACGCCCTCAGCGCCGATTTCATTTACCCAGGCTGTAAAAGTGCTTCTGTTGCTCGGCAGATTTCGATGCACGGTTCGATCAGTTGCTGATTTGCGATCGGCTGCTAGCTTTGTGTGCCAGCTACTATATTGCTGATCGGCCTGTACGCCCATCAGCGCCCCACCCGCCACGCCCACAGGCAGCGTATTGGTCGGTTCGACATAGATATTGACCGTTACGTCATCGCGCAGATGGCTCGCCCAGAGGCGACCAGCTGTTTCAAAGCCAATCATCTGATCTAGCGAAGTGCCTGGAGCATAGGTAAAAGAGAACTGCATTGTTAAATTCCTGTGAGTTGAGTGACTACAAATCAGAGAACGAACCGAATATTTTTTAAACCGATCCCAACCAGAGCAGATAAACGAAAAATAGAAGGGGGAGCGTCTTCTTTTCAGAACAAGGCTCTACTATGCATTCAGTCTGGAATTACTCCAAGCAACGCATCTCTTTACAAAAGTTTATAATAGTTTCACTCATTTCTGCTGCTTTTTCAGGGGTTCTACCTGTCCGCACGGAAATTTGTTAAGTTTTGTAAAGAGATGCGTTGACTAGATCGGCAGCGTCAGAATCGACTATAGAAGTGTCATGGAGGGAGACGGTGAAATTGGTGAAACTGCTCCGTATAGATTTACGGTTGACAAATCTGCTAGGGATTAAAGTTGCTCTGTGGTAGCGCCGAGTATAGCGGCAACACCGCATAGAATTGTTCATAGATTCAAGTCAGCGGTATGTCGTTCTCTGGTTGAGATGCAGATGATTGATAGGCAGGAGGAAGCAGACAATTTAACCGCGGCGCAGTGGGATGCAGAACTGGCGGCACAGGTCGCCAAGCTTCAGGCATATCCGGCTCGCAGCCCAGAGCGCCAGCAGTTGCTCAATCATCTTGTGGGCGGCATTTTGCAGTCAGGTCGGCTAGGGCATCCACAGCAATCGGCCTATCCACCCAGTCTCTACAGAGATCTCTACAACGAGGCTCTGCAAAAAACGCTGATCGAGATTTGTCAAAAGATTGAGCAGTATAACCCGGCGCATCCAGTGATGGCCTGGGTTAATTTTCGGCTCAACTATCAGTTTATTGAGGTTGTCAAAGACTATCAAAAGCAAGGAATGACTCAAATGCCCAAAACAGAGAGTCGGTTTCCAATGCGATTGCCCTCTCTAGAAGATCTCCCCCTAGCCTCGTCCGTACCCGAACATACCGATCTGCAAATTCAGCAGTTTTTGCAGCAAGATCCCGCAGGCAAGCTACAAAAGCAGAGGCTGCGAGAGCGACCGGACGTAACGTTCCAAGCTTTGGCAATTGCTAAATATATCGAGGGTAAAGCTTGGCCAGAGATTGCTCAAGAGCTTGAGGTATCTGCACAGACACTTTGCAGCTTCTTCAATCGTCAGCTCAAAGATTTGGTTCCCTATTTTAGACAGTATCTAGACCCGTAGATTTTTCAGCGTTTAACATGCAGCGAGAGTCACCATGAACCAGACCGTGGAATTAGCCAGCTTTACTGTTCCGCTCTCTTATGAAGCCCATGCCATGGCCCAGCGCCTGTCTTCGTCTCGGCAGACCTATTTAAAAGCTTTGACAGTCTATGCCGTTGAGTTTTATCTGCGCTGTCTCGGGATTGCCACAGACCCTAGCCAGAGTGACTGGCGCGACCCTTGGATGGCAAAGTTTATAGATGTCGCGGATCTGTGGCTTGAACCCTATGGCAAGTTAGAGTGCTGTCCGGTGCTGCCAGAGGCAGAACTGCTGGAGGTTGCGGCGGACGCTTGGGCGGATCGGATTGGCTATGTGGCGGTGCAGCTCGATCCAAGTCTGAAGTCAGCTCGACTACTGGGCTTCACCTCTAGCCCAGCTGCGCTGCCGCTGTCTGAGCTGCAACCCCTCGATCAGTTTCCCCGCTATTTGCAGCGCTTTGATTTGGCATTTGATCCGGCATCTAATTCAGCATCTGACTCGGCATCTAACTCGGCATCTGACTCAGCAACCAACGCGGTGAGCAACAACCGACAGATCATTGATTTGCGGAAATGGCTGACTGGGATTGCCGAAGCTGGCTGGCAAACCATCGAAGAGGTGCTAGGCAGCAGCTCGATTCAGATGGCGACCGTCCGCAGTCCGTCCCAGTCCGGAATTTCAGTGCGGCAGGCGAAGCTGATTGACGTGGGTATGGATCTGGGTGAGCAGTCAGTCGTACTGTCTTTGGCTATCACCCTGAACCCAGATACCAGCATGAACGTGCTAGTACAAATTCATCCCGCGCCCGGAAACAGCTATCTGCCACCTAATTTACAGCTCGCGATGCTGAGCGCAACGGGTGACAAGCTGCAAGAAGTACGTGCGAGGACACAGGACAGCTATATTCAGCTTCGGCATTTTCGGGGCGAGGCCGGAGACAGCTTCGATATCCAAGTGACCATTGACCGGGCTAGCATTACTGAAAGCTTTATTCTTTAAGCTTTATTCTTTGAAAGCTTAGCGAGCGATACGAAAATGAGCCATTTGGTGGTGATCAATTTAGGAACTGGAGATTTGCAAGGCGGATGTGCCAGCGTTGTCGCGCAGGTATCCAATCGAGCTGATCATCAGTATCCGATGCAGTATCTTGGCAGTCTACCGCCCGCGCCAGAACTGGCGCAGCTCTATCGCCGCTGGCAGTTGCTCTACCAGGAGTTTTATCGCGAGCGCGGTACTGCTGCGGATCTGGTAGGGGTGGAACCAGACTTATCTGCCACGCGAGCCATTACGATTTCAACAAGCGGCGTGACTCATTTTTCAGAAGTTGAGTTTAGTGATTTGGCGCAGCAGCTACGGCAGCAGCTCAATATCTGGCTAAACGCTGAGTCATTTCATTCGATAGATCGCAAGCTGAGTCGCTTGTTTGATCCAGCTAATCCAATCCAGGTGATGATTCAAACCAATGATCCGGTGCTGCGCCGTCTACCCTGGCATCTCTGGAACTTTTTTGAAGACTTTCCGCAGGCAGAAGTCACCCTCAGCTTGGCAGCCTACGAGCGCATTCCTGATTGTCCTCAGCTAACTGGTGCAGTCCGAATTCTAGCGCTGCTGGGCGACAGCCATAAAATTGACATCCAGAGTGATCGGCGGGTAATTGAAGCCTTGCCCAACGCTGCACCGCTGTTTCTGAGTCAGCCTAGCCCTGCTCAGCTACATGAACATCTCTGGGATCATCGGGGCTGGGATATTTTGTTTTTTGCTGGACATAGCCGAACTGAAGCGCAGTTCAGCGGTGAAACCGGGCGACTCTATATCAACTCGCAGGACAGCTTAACGCTAGATCAACTGCGAAATGGCCTGAGGCGGGCAATCCGCCAAGGATTAAAGCTAGCAATTTTCAACTCTTGCGATGGGCTTGGCTTGGCGCAGGCACTAGCAGATCTGCATATCCCCCAGGTCATTGTCATGCGAGAAATCGTCCCTGATGCAGTAGCGCAGGCATTCTTTCGCGAGTTTCTGAGTCAGTTTGCATCAGGGCAGAGCCTTTGTAGAGCCGTGCGGGAAGCTCGTGAAAAACTTGAGCAGTTTGAGGGGGAATATCCCTGCGCAACTTGGCTGCCGCTGATCTGTCAGAATCCAGCAGAAGAGCCAATGCAGTGGCGGCAGCAGCAGCCAGCTTCCTCTGCGACTCCACCTGAAACTCTACCTAAAACTCTATCTGAAGCTTTACCGCAGGAGTCACCTGAAGATCCATCACCTGAAAATTCACCTGAAAATTCACCGCAAAAATCACCTTCAGCCTCGTCTGCTCACAAGCAGCTGCCAAAGCTGCTGACCACATTGCTGACCAGTTTACTGGTGACAGCCAGCGCGCTCGGCATTCGTCATTTGGGCGGCTTTCAAGCCTGGGAGCTGCGAGCGTTTGACCCGTTGATGCGGCTGCGTCCGGCAGAGCCTCCCGATTCCCGGATGCTGCTGGTGACTATTACCGACCAGGATGTTCAGCAGCAGAATGCCCAAGATCGGCGCGGAGCCTCACTCTCAGATCAAGCGCTGGCGCAACTGCTCAATAAACTCCAGCCGCACCAGCCGCGCGTGATTGGGCTGGATCTCTACCGCGATTTTCCAATCGATCCAGCTTCTGGGTTAGCAACACAGCTCCAGCAAACGCCTCAGTTTGTGGCAGTTTGCGAGGTGGGCACAGAAGCAGGTACTCAACCACTCGCTGGCATTCCAAAAGAGCGGCTCAGCTTCAGCGATCTGCCAATTGACTCAGATGGCGTGGTGCGGCGGCAGATCTTGGGCATGGCGGCCTCCCCCAACTCGTTTTGCGTCACCGACACCGCCTTCAGCCTGCGACTTGCTCAGCTTTATCTGAGCGCCCAGGGAATCCAGACCAGCCGTGACGCATCTGGCATCTTGCAAATTGGCAAGACGCGATTTCCGCCGCTGCGGTCTGAGAGCGGCGGCTATCATCAGCTAGATGCGCTAGGCTACCAGGTGATGCTGAATTACCGGGCTGCTCATCCACCCGCAGCGCAGGTAACGCTGGGCGATATTTTGAGCGGCAGGCTGGATTCGCAGCTCGCTGATCTCGTGCGCGATCGGCTAGTGCTGATTGGCACGGTTGCCCCTAGCTTCAAAGACTATTTTCTAACGCCTTACAGCCAGTCTGACCCGATGCAGAAAATGCCTGGTGTGGTAGTTCAAACCCAAATGACCAGCCAGATTCTGAGTGCCGTCCTCGATCAACGTCCGCTGCTAGGGAGCTTACCCAGCTGGGGGGTTGCCCTCTGGATCTGGGGCTGGGCTGGGCTGGGAGCAGGGTTGATCTATTGGCGGTCACCCTGGGTGGGGCTTGCAGGCGCAGCGGCAATTGTGACAATAGGCGGCATGACAATAGGCGGCATTAGCTATGGCTGTTTACTCCAAGGTGTTTGGCTGCCTGCTGTTCCGGCAGCGTTCGGGTTCGTTGTTGCTTATAGTTCAGGGCTTTTTTACAAATTATGGATACCCAAATGGCAATCAAACCGTTCAACTTGACTCAAACGCGGTTTATAAGCTGCGGCTTCTCGGCTCACACTAGGCTAATTCACGCCAGCTTTCTGAGCCTGCTCTGGCTAGGATTGCCGCTGGCTGGCTGGGGGGCAACGCCCAGTCGCACGACTGGGCAATCTGACAATCCGCCCCAGCCTACACAGGCTAGCCCAGAATTCTCAGATGTGGGCAGGCCGCGCCGCAGGCAGGGAGGCGGCAGTCGTGGCTCTTGTCTAATTGCTGATAAGCCACCGCTGACCGCGCTCGTCCCCAACAGCGGCACAGGCTTGACGCTGGCGCAGTCGCCGAGCTTCTGGTTCTATTTGCCCTACGATCTGAGCGAGCACCATTCAGTTGAGTTTGTGCTCAAAGATAGCCAGGATAATTTGGTACATCGCAAAACGATCGACGGCGAGCAAACCGCCTCCGGAATTTTGAATTTCCGCTTGCCGCCATCAGTCATACTAGAAGCAAACCAAAGCTATGAATGGTATCTGCTCGTGCAGTGTGATGCTGTAAATCCAGAGCGATTTGTGTTTGTGAATGGTGCAATCCAGCGGTTGGAACGTCCTGAGCTTCAGCAGCAGCTCGCGGGGCTATCTCCTGAAGCTCAGGCAACTCTCTACAGGGCTGAGAACTTCTGGTATGACGCGCTCGATACGGTTGCTGTTCAGTTTCAGAATGCGCCTAGAGATAGCAAAAGCCGTAGAGAGTGGCAGGCGATTCTTCAATCAATTGGCCTAGTCGATCTAGAGTCACAGCCCCTTGTTTCTTGCTGTACAGCAGAGTAGAGCCGTTAGTAGAGCCGTTAGTAGAATCATTGCTAAAATCACGAATAGCAGCAGATGTATAGCCCTAGACTCTACCAGATTAGCTATCAGATTAGCAGTAAGATTGGAGTTTTGAAGCGATGAGACTCTTGCTGGAGCGATTCTTACCGGAATCAGTGAAGCAAGGCTGGCAGCAAATTAGTGTCAGGCTAAATTTGTCGGAGACTCGCACACAAATTTTACTCTGCTATCTCGGTTTGATGCTGCTGTTCGTTGGCGCTTCTATGCCAATGATTTATCGAACACTGTTTCAAAATATTGAGCAACGCTTACAAGCTGATCTGATTGATGAAGTGCAGGAATTCTTAGAAGCACTAGATAGTGCCTCTCCGCAGACTCAGCTGGATCTAGAAGATCTAGCCAATCAATATTTGGATGATGAGCTAGTTGATCCAGGACAATATTTCATCTTTATTGTAGATGGGCAGTTTTACAGCAGCAGTCCGGCTGAGTTGCCCGCCTCAATACAGAATGGTTCACCGCTGATGGAGAAGTGGCGGAGCCTCAGTCAAATGGCGCAGAGTCAGCAGACAGTTGCCGATCCAAACCTGGGAACGGTGATCTACAGGGTTGAGCCAATTTTTTTGGGAAATCAGATGGGTGGGGCCTTTGTTGCAGTTCACACCACAGGCAGCGCTCAGCAGCAGGTTAGACAGATCGTGCAGTCGGTTTTATGGGTCATGCTGCTGCTGCTGGTGATTGCCGCCGGACTCGCCTGGCTAATCTCAGGCCGAATTTTGCAGCCGCTGCGCTCAATGATGGAAACTGCCCGCAGCATCAGCGAGGCAAATTTGTCAAAGCGAATTGCGGTGAGAGGTCAGGGCGAGTTGGCGCAGGTTGCCAGTACATTTAATGAGATGATGGATCGGCTTCAGGCCTCCTTTTTGAGTCAGCAAAATTTTATCAACGATGCTAGCCACGAATTGCGAACCCCGATCACGATCATTCAGGGACATCTTGAGCTAATGTCAGATGATCCAGAGGAGCAGCAGGAAGTAATCGCAATAGTGAACGACGAGCTGAACCGGATGAATCGTTTTGTAAACGATTTACTGACGTTGGCTAAGGCTGGTCGCCCCGACTTTATGCAGCCTGAGTGGATTGAGCTAGAGTCTTTTACAGAGGAGCTTTACCAAAAGGCGCGGGTCATTGCTGACTGCGACTGTGCACTAGATGCAGCCGCAACGGGCAATTTTCAGCTTGACCGCCAGCGCTTTACCCAAGCCGTTTTGAACCTCGTTGAAAACGCCAATCAGTATACGCCTGCAACTGGCCTCATCGCTATCGGCTCTTCTAAAAGCCGCAAAAATATTCGCCTTTGGGTACGCGATACGGGCAAGGGCATTTCTGCTGCCGATCAAAAACGCATCTTTGAGCGATTTGCCAGGGGAACTACAGCTCAACGTCGCTCAGAAGGAGCTGGACTAGGACTATCTATTGTCAGAGCAATCGCTGCCGCTGCCGGCGGGAGAATTGAGGTGAAAAGCAAGCTGGGCGAAGGCTCAACATTTACGCTGATCTTGCCGATCCCGAAGCAGCAGCGAGCGAAGCGCGGACAGCAAGATCAGCAGGGCGAAAGGTCAGCTCAATTGCTGTAGCGTTTTATCTTCAATCTCCCGTATGTCAGCCTAAGTAAGCGGTGTTCATGCCAATTACCTCGTCACGCTCATCCAGCAGCAGCCAGTTGCTAGTTCGTTCCGCTCTCCTGAAAAGCTCGAAGAGGGAGTTGAACTAGCCCTTAAAAGAACTTGTCTAAAGACGCGACGCGATTAATCTCATAGCAAATCGCATGGTGAGAGAGGCGGATCTCCTGTCCGGCTACCACCACACTACAGAGCAGCAGACAAGTGCCAGAAAGGAAGCAAATTAGAGCCAGCGTGGCCGTCGTATCGACTTTTGTAGCAACCGACAGGGCAATTGCAAACATGCTGACCAGAAAGATGGCAATGGCGCTGTAGATTAACAGCACAGCCTTTTGGAGCAAGTGGTGGCGATGCTTCAGCAGTGGGATTTGGCGATCGACCTCTTGCAGGCGCTCTACTGTAAAAGCGTCGTTCATGTTACCTTTGTGCAGCAGATCTAGGCGTTCATTGGCGAGCGAGCGAATGCGCTGCCCGATATACATAAATCGTCCTAAAACGCCGCCCTGAACAATTGCACAGGCCGTGACAAGAACAACGGGTGCAATGATAAATTGAATAGTTTGAATAACATCAGAAATACTCATGTTGAACGCTGCTAAAGATCGAGGACTACTCTGGGAGTCTTGGGCTGAGAGATGCAGATTAAGACAGCGCCTGCATCTGGTTCACCAATTGGCGGCGTTTCGTATTCAACTTCGCCTTCCTGTAAATTACACATACAGGTGAGGCAAATCCCCTGACGGCAGCTATGTTCAGGATTGAGATCGTTGGCTTCTGCAAATTCTAAAATTGTGCCGTCACCGGGCTGCCAGTTTAGCGTTCTGCCTGATTTGGCGAAGACGATTTCTGCGCCTGTGCCGTTTTGAGGTGCAGGCTGAGCGTCTGCCTTTACAGCAGTCTTGGCACCCCCAAACGACTCAAAGAAAACCTGCTCGTCGGGGACTCCTGCTGCTCTGAGGCCATCCCGCAACGACTGCAAGAAAGCTGGCGAACCGCAAAGAAAATATTCGGCGGCGGTGCCAGATTGAGATACTTCTGCAATAGTCTGCTGGACTAACTCCGCATCTACATAGCCTATACTCTGGTAATAACCCGCATCTTCGGGCTTGGGACGGCTGTAGCGGAAATGAACGCGCAGATTCGGGTTCTGCCCAGCAATGGCTGAGACTTCATCTCGAAACGCATGAAAAGCACCGTCTCTAGCGCCGTGCAAAAACCAAATTGGTCGATTGGAATTACCGCGACTGCAAGCTTTAGCCATGCTGATCATTGGCGTAATCCCCACCCCGTTGCTGATTAGCACCGCAGGCAAAGCTTTCTGCGGGTCAATAAAGAACTTGCCGCTAGGAGGCTTCGCTGGAATAATCGAGCCTGCTTGAACAGAGTCATGCATGAAGTTGGAGGCCACACCGGGCGGCACGTCGAGTCCGGCGGGCATCGGCTCTCGCTTAATCGACAGTCGATAGTGCTGGTCGGTGTGGTCGGAGGTGTAGTCAGAGAGTGAATAGGTGCGGATAATCGGCTTGGGCTGTCCAGGAATTTCTAGCTTAATCGTTAAGAACTGACCGGGTAAGAAACTAGGAATTGCTTTGCCATCTTCGGGCGCAAGATAAAAAGACGTTATCTCTTCACTTTCTTTCACCTTGCGAACCACCACAAAATTGCGCCAATCTTTCCAGACGGTCTCTGCCTCTGTCTGCCGCTGCGGTGGAATTGGTTTGCCTGTACCGCCGAGCGCCAGCCCCGCCAACGCTCCGCCACCCGCCGCAATTAAGGCTGCATAGACCGCAGTTTTATAGGCTGATTCTGATTTGGCTGGGGTGACTCCCAGTGCAATCGCCGCGCCGCAGGTGACAATCGAGCCTGCTGCTGCTGCTGCCACAATCATCCGGGAAATTGGGGATTGAATTTGCTTCAGGTCTTCAAGCATGGTTGGATTCTCTTGTAGGGCGTGGGTAGGGCGTGGGTGTTCTTAGGCGTAATCTTAAAAGTGACAAATGAGTTTTGGCTGAGATTTATCCCAAAGTTGTCTAATTTAATCTGATTTAATCAGAACCTGATCGCAATCATGATCAGCTCACTGGCTCACTGGCTTACTGGTTCACTGGCTCACTGAAGGCGCCGAGACATCGCCCAACTGCCGCGCCGCAAGCTGGCTGAACAGTCCGGGCTGCGCCACCAGCTCCTCAAATCGCCCCTGCTGCGTTACCTGCCCCGCCTCGATCACGTAGATCCGGTCTGCGCTGCGAATGGTGCTGAGCCGATGGGCAATTACGATTCGGGTCACGCCCAGTCGATCTAGACTGTCGGTGACAATCGCCTGCGTCCGGTTATCGAGAGCGCTCGTCGCTTCGTCAAACAGCAGCAGCTGCGGCTTCAGCGCCAGCGCCCGCGCAATCATGAGCCGCTGCCGCTGCCCGCCCGAAAAGTTAGTGCCGCCCTCGCTAATAAACGTATGCATCCCCATCGGCAGCGCGTGAATATCGTCAGCCAAACCCGCCATCTCGGCAGCAGCCCAGGCATCCGTCATCGAGATCAGAGCGTTCCCCGAAATGTTTTCAAACAGCGTTCCAGCATTCATCCGGCTATTTTGCAGCACTACCCCCAACTGTCGCCGCACGGCGGTAATCTCCAGCCCGCATAAATCCTGTCCGTCGTAGTAAATCGTGCCCTCAGCCGGACTGTCAAAGCCCAGCAGGAGCCGCAGCAGCGTAGACTTCCCGGAACCAGACGGCCCGACAATTGCCACAAACTCACCCGGATCAGCCCGCAAACTCACTTGATCCAGCGTCAGCGGCCCGTCGCTGCGGTAGCGAAACGTCACCCGATCGACCACCACCTGACCTCTGAGCCTGCCCGGATTTGATTTGTCAGGATCGACTTCCGGTTCAGCTGCCAAAATCGGCTGGGATCGCTGCCAGAGCGTGACGACTTCCAGCAGATTGATCAGCGTATTGCTGAGGCTGGTGACACCGCTGATAAAAATTCCGAAGGCAGCGCTAAAGGCCAGAAACGCCCCCGTCGAGAGGCCATTGCCGCTTTGCATCAGCTGCACCAGCAGCCAGAACAGCAGCAGCGCCGTCAGCGTCGGCATCACGGTATTAAAAATTGTGACGCTGTTTTCGATGTACTGCGTACTCAAGTCCAGCTTCAGCCGCGTCGTATATTTTTTGCCCCAAGTGGCGAAAGCCCGCTCCTCAGCTCCGGCCAGCCTCAGCTTTGGCACCGCCCCCAAAAGCTGCACCAGCAGGCCAAAAATCTCGCCTTCTATCTCCAGCAGGGGGCGGGTTTTACGCAGCAGCAATGCCCCGGAAATCACGGTGAACATGATCGTAATCAGCGCTACGGGCAGCGCCACCAAGGCAAGCTGTGGGCTATAGCTCAGCATCAGGGCAAAGCTAATCAGCGCAAACAGACTGCTGAGAAGGGTTTGAATCGTGGAACCCGTCAGCTTGCGGTAGATTTTGCTGATGCCCGACACGCGCGACTCCAAATCGCCAATCGCATAGTCGCGAAAAAAGGTGGGCTTGAGCTGAAGCAGTCGATCCCAGACTGCGGCCTGGAGCGCGGCTTCAGAAATCGTGTTCAGCCGAATCGCCGCCATCCCCTGAATCAGCTCTAGTCCAGCCGATCCCAGCGCCCCAAACAGCAGCCCCAGACTCACCTGCCAAAGCAGCGCCTGATCGCCGACTGGCAAAGCCGCATCGATAATCAGGCCGGTTGCCAGCGGAAACAGCAGGCTCACCAGCGTCACGCCAATCCCCATCAGCCCGAACACCAACAGATCTTTGCGTCGTCCGCGCAGGGTGAACTGCATGATGTCCCAGGCTTTCAGCGCCCGATGCGGCAGCGCCCGATAAAACATGAAGGCGCGCGGTTCGAGAGTAGCCGCCACCGCAGCCGTCACCACCTGCCGCTGCGGACGACTTGGGTCGTACAGCTCGTAATGGTCACCCGCCATTGGCAGCAGCGCCACCGGACTGCGGCTCTCGCGGCGGTAGGCAATCAGCGCCCCGCAGTCCTGCTGCCACCAGCCTTGCCGCAACAGCACCCGCCGCAGCCGCAACCGCGAGGCTCGGCCAATTGCCTCCAGGGGATCGCGCATCGCCACGCCCTGATCAGACTCGACGGGCGGCTGAATCGTCACGCCCAGCGCCTGACCGACTGCCCCAGCGACGCTGAGTAGAGCGCTCAAGTCCCCTGCTGGCTGCACCGGGATTGGCTTCAGCACCGAGGCCAGATTGTAGAGCGTCTGCTGCATCGCCTGCCGATTCTGCTGCTGCCGCTGCTGAAACTGCCGTTGGGCAACCTGCTCTGCCTGGGTTTGCAGGATGGCCAGAGATTGCAGCAGCCAGTGATGCAGCGTCGTCATCCCCTGCTGAATCTGCTGGGCATTGAGCGACTCGGTGGGCTGAGTCTGGAGTTCGACGGCACTGCTGGTGGCGAGCCAGCTTCCGGCCAGCGGCAGAATTCCGGTTGCGGGGGTGAGCCGCAGCGAGTCTAGCCCTAGCCAGGCCGCCTCGCCCTGCTGAAGCTGCACCCAGAGAACCTGATTACGGGGCGGCTGCAAAATCTGCCCCTGCATCAGCGATAAAAACGGCGCAATTTCCGGGCTGCGCGTCGGTTCGGGCTGGGGCAGGCCGTCAATTTGGCTCAGATGCAGCAGCCAGGATTCGACCAGTCGGCCAAGCTCAGCCTGAGGCAAGGCGGTCAACGGCTCCTGAGTCACCTCAGCTGGCTCAATCGGCACGGCCAGCAGCCCAGACTCAAGCCCAGACTCAAGCCCAGACTCAGCCGCATCGCTGCCAAACAGCGCCTCGCCGCTCGCGCAGCTAAACAGGTAGTGCCGCTCCCCTTCGGGTTGACCTGAAGCCAACGACACCGCAAAAACTGCGACAGAGCCGGCTTGAATTCGATAGATTCGATCCGGCTGATTCAGCAGCAAAGGTGCATTTGCCCGCAGCAACTGCGTTTTCTCCATAGGACGTTTTTTCTCAGGTAATTCTGATGAATTGGGATCAGTTCAAGTCTTTAGGGGATCATCAAAACAATTCGGCAGAATGATTGATTTAGATCAATTCTGTTTCATCAGCCAATTACTGTTTCATCAGCCAATTATCTGGATTGCGATTAAATCTATCAAATGAGAGTGAGCGCTGTAAATGATTTAGTTTTACCCAAGGCTGATTTTAGATGGTTTAAGGAGTTCTCTTCTGAAAATCTGGAAAAATAAAATGATTTTCTCAATATTTATTCATACTTTACTCAGCGGAATCTAATTAAAGGACTGTACTTTGATAAGTATCAAGTTCTAAGAGATATCCCAGCTAGGTGAGTTAGGCAGCCCTCTCAACTATCTTTGGAAAAATCGCGATTGATCCGCTATAGTTCAAGTAGGCTGGCATTACGTCAGTGTTAGGTAACGGTATTAGGTTACGCTTAGCCCCCTCTGCTTCGTACTGCTCAACTGTCCAAATTGAATAATTGTTCAACTGGATGATTGTTCAAACCGGACGAGCTAGCTAGGCAAGCTTAGATCTTGAAGAACGATGTTGTAAACAGCTTTGCAAGTTATCTTGTGAATAATTTGGAGGATTCCATGTCTACAGAAAAAGAAGAGCTGAATCAAGACGAACTGACGACTGTAGCGGGCGGTGAAGATGGCGGTCAGTATTCTAAGAAGAATCTGGGTCTGAGCGCTGACGAGCTGAGCACCGACGAAGCGGCCACGATAGCGGGCGGTGAAGATGGCGGTCAGTATTCCAAGCGGGCTGAAGAACTCAGCGCTGATGACCTGTCAAACGTGGCAGGCGGTGCAGATGGCGGTCAGTATTACCGCAAGCCTTCCAACGAAGAGTAACGAGTCTAACGTTCCTTTTCTAATTCATCTAGTTTAAGTGTTTTGCCGTCATGCAGCCGTATGACGGCATTATTTTATGTTTACGCAGCTTGCACCTTCCATATCTAGCCAGCTTCGCTGCTGATTAAATGAGTATAGGGGCCATCTGCCTCCCAGAGCGTCTCATGCGTTCCCCGCTGCACCACCTTGCCTCGCTCCAGGACAATAATTTCGTCACAGTCGCGGATGGTGCTGAGCCGATGCGCCACAATCAGGCAGGTGCAGCCCCGCCGCCGCAGGTTTTGGTCAATGATTTTCTCGGTTTCCGAGTCCAGCGCGCTCGTCGCCTCATCCATAATCAGAATCGAAGGCTGATTGACCAAGGCTCTAGCAATCTCCAGCCGCTGCCGCTGTCCGCCGCTGAGGTTGGCTGCACCTTCGCTCAGTTCAGCGCTGTAGCCGCCCGGAATCGACAGCACCACCTCGTGAATCGCCGCATCCTCGCAGGCTTTTTGCAGGGCGCTCTCAGCTACAGTCGCATCCCAGAGCGTCAGGTTATGGCGAATTGTATCTGCAAATAGCAAAATATCTTGGTCAACCACCGCAATCGAATCCGTCAGCACCGAGCGGGGAATTTGGGCACGAGCAACGCCATCTAGCCGCACTTCGCCCTGCCAAGGTTCATAGAGTCCTGAAACGATCCGGGCAATGGTGGATTTGCCAGAACCACTGCCGCCAATCAGCGCCACCCGCTGTCCGGGGCGAATCGACAGGCTAAAGTCTTGAATCAAAGGCGCACTGCCCCGGCTATAGCCAAACGAGATCCGCTCTAGCTCGACATAGCCCTGCAAGCGATGGCCAGTAAAGCTCTGGCCAGTAAAGCCCTGGCCAGTAAAGCTCAGCTGCGGCTCTGCGCTCGTAGGCGCGCCTGCTGCCAGCTTCGGGGTCAGTGTTGGATCAGCCGCATTGTCCAGCACATCGTCCAGCCGGGTCAGATTGCCTGATAGATCCTGCAAGGTTTTGCCAAACTTAACCAGGTTGTTAATGGGTGTAAGAAAGCTACGGGTCAAAAGCTGAAACGCCAGCAGCATGCCGATGGTCATCTGGCCCTGCAAAATCTGCCAGCCACCCACGCCCAGCAACGCCACCATGCTCAGCGTGGAGAGCAGCGAGGGCAATACGCCAATCCGCTGCGACACCAGCGCCAGCTCAGATCGGGCGTTGGTCGCCTTGGTGTAAAACCCAGCCCAGCGGGCAAAAAAGTCAGACTCTAGCCCCGATGCCTTCAGGGTTTCGATGCTTTGCAGTCCAGCAATTGCTACGCCGTCCACCTTGCCAAAATCGCGCGAGATGCGGCTGTTGACATCAATCCGCCGCTGCGCCACCCATTGCAGCACTGCCACGTTGAGCAGGGCGAAGCAGACGACAATCCCCGTTAGCAGCGGGCTGTATTGCAGCATCAGCAGCGCATAAAATCCGACCAAAACTGCGCTAATAATCGTCGTTGTCACCTCTCCCGACAGCACCTCCGCCACCTGGTCATTCAGGCTGACCCGACTGCTGATCTCGCCGGGAAACCGCTGGGCGTAAAACCCGGCAGGCAGCCGCAGCACATGCCAGACGAACTGACTCGCCAGACTCACCGACAGCTTCATCCGCAGCTTGCGGAGTGCCTGAAGCTGCCAAGCCGTCAGCAGCCCTTGCAGCCCCACCGCCAGTAAAATCGCCAGCAGCAGCCCCGGAAACCAGCCCAACTGCTGCCGCACCAGCACCTGATCGACAAACAGCTGGCTAAAAATCGGCAGCGCCAAGTTCGGGATCACCAGCAGAAACCCTGCCGCGATGCAGTAGATCAAGGCTGGATAGGACTGCCGCAGCCGCAGCCGCAGTGACCCCACCACGCTTTTTTTGCGTCCGCCGCGCTGAAACTGCTCACCCGGCTCAATCTTCAGCACCACGCCGGTGTAGCTCTGGTCAAATTCTTCCATCGCAATCGAGCGCCGACCGCTGGCCGGGTCGTTGAGATAGACCAGGCTGTAATCGGCATTGAAGCCCTCGACCACCAAAAAATGTTCAAAGCGCCAGAAGACAATGTAGGGCGGCGGCAGCTCTAGCAGGCGCTCCAGCGTTTTTTTGTAGCCCTTGGCAATCATGCCGTAGTTTTGGGCAGCCAGAATAATATTGGCGGCTGAGCTGCCCTCCCGTGAAACCCCACAGGCTTGCCGCAGTTCTGCCAGCGGCACAATCCGGCCATAGTAGCCGAGGATGATCCCCAGGGCTGCTGCGCCGCATTCTACCGCCTCAATTTGCAGCAAAACTGGCGTTCTGACCCGAATTGCTTTGGCTCGCGTCTCTGAGGGCGACTTTTCTGAGGGAGCCTTTGGCGCAGATTGCGGCGCAGATCTTCCCAGTCCCCACCAACGTTCTGTCAAAATATTCATCGTATCTTTTCTATACTAGGTTCAGCATTCAGCATTCAGCATTCAGCATTCAGCATTCAGCATTCAGCATTTACGACTGTTGGCGCTGCAAGAACGGAAACACATAGCTAATCGGCGAACGGCGCTGCAATACGACCTGAGCGTGAGTGGGGGTTTGGTTGGAGAGGGGCTGCTGTGGCCCGGTTGACATCGACCACTGGTAGCCCGTCGAGTTGGCTGGGTTTGGCTCTAGCTCAGCGGTCACTTCCACAGAAGCAGGCGCATAGACTAGCTCTGCTAGCTCAGGCGTACCAATCCGCTGCGCGACAGACTGCTCGGTGACGGCAGTGGGGGAAATGGCGGTTACGGTGGCATTGAGTCCGCCGTAAGCCTGCACATTCACCGTATCGGGCACCACTAAAATCTTGTCGCCGGGCTGGATCTGCTTGCCCTGGGCAATTGGAAAATAGCTCAGACTCACCACGGGCTGTCCATCGCCTTCCGTAAGCAGTACTCCCCTAGCTTCTACCGACATGGGAATCCTGCCGACTATGCTCCAAATTAACGCGCCCGTGAGCAACAGCCCAACTGAGGCCAGCGGCAGCCAGTCTTTGAGGCTCGTCACCTGCATCAGCTGGTCGAGCTGCTCAACTGAGGAAGCTTGCTCTAGCGCCTCTGGACGAAAAATCTGGCTGGGTTGCTGAGCGGGTTTATTAGGGGGTTGATTAGCCATAGTGACTCTAAATGATCAACGTTACGAGATAATCTCAGATAATCTCAGGTAAGGTTTTCAGATGCGCGACTCAATTCTGCCCTACACCTTAACATCACACCTTGACATCTAGCTGTTTCAGCAGCCAGTTAAACTTAGCGCGCGCCACCGACATCTGCTGAAGCACCTCGACTCCCAGCGCCTCACTCTCATTGCGCATCTGACTCATGGTAGGCGCAGAGATCCGCTCGGTTCGCAGGCGCAGCAGAATTCGCTGGGTGCGGTCGGCGGTGACACTAGCTAGGGCGCGGTACAGGCGGGAGGCAAAACCCGGATCTGCTTGGAGCTGGGTATTCAGCTGCGATAGCGGCACGGCAAGCAGCAGTGAATCAACTGTCGCCTCTATAGCGTAAGGATTAGTGCCCAGCCCCAGCATCTGCGTGACTCCCAAGATTTCACCGGGCTGTAGTTCGGCCACGCAGTCTGCGGCGGTGGATTCAACGGCTCCAAACGCCAGCGACAGCGCCTGACGCTGCTGATTGCAGACGAGCATCGCCAAACTGCCCTTCAGCAAAATATAGAGTGCATCGAGCGGCTTGCCTTCCGGAATGCGCCAACCCGGCTCGACTCGCTGCACTTGCCCTCGACTGCAAAACCAGCAAAGATCGCCATCCTGTAGGCAGCTAAAGGTGGAGAGCATCCCTTTTTCAAACAGAGACTGTATCACTAAGCTGCGGGGCGAGCGCTGGATAATTTCTTGCTGGCGGTGAGCCAACAGCAGCGCCATTGCCCGGAAGAACCGAGCGCTGAAGGCTTCGTCTTTTTGCAGCTTGTCGAGCATGACCGACTGCGGGATGGCTAGGAGCAGGCTGGCTTCTTTGGCCTGCACAGTTACGGGGAAGCTGTAGCTGTTGAACAGAAAAAAGCTGCCCAGAATATCGCCGCTGGAGAGCACCGACAGCTCCTGCATCTCTTCTGCACCGGGCAGCAGCAGCGCCAGAGCGCCTTCTAGAATTAAATACATGTCATAGTCTGTGGCTTCTGCTTCCAGCACGGTTGCGCCTGCTGCAAAAATTCGCCTCTGCCCTGCGGTTGCCATCCAGTCGATATCGCTTCGGGTCAGCTCTCTCAACAGAATCTCTGTCATGACATACCTTGCCTGATTCAGGCTTTACTCAATAGGGACAGGTTGATTATGAACTACTCGAAATCAGTGTATCAGGAACAAAGCAATTGCTACAGCATCGTCGCAGATTTGTCACAATTAGCCCAGAAATATCAGCCCAGAACTTGATGCAAATCAAGTAGTCGAAATGCGGTCTGTACGGAATGACTGCGTTAGCGACGACGTTAAACATGTCATTATTCTACCTCTTACAAGAGTCTACACCTCTAATTTCTCTATTTTTTCCCAGTTTTTCCGCTCTCCTGTTATTCCAGATCACAGCTTGCGTTGTTTTAGGCGAACTTACCCAGGAAAATTTGGCCAACTTTTAGAGAGCACTCATGCTCTTCTCATTTAGCGAGTTAAAGTCTGTGTCAGTATTTTGTCAGTCTGCGACCTGCTGCTAGAACTTCCCCGAATTGAGAGGTTCTACGGACAAGCTCCTACAGTGCTGAACAGAGGTATATTCATGATTCATCTAGGTTACCGTTCGTCAATCCTGCGACGTTGGAGCATGTCGCTGCCTCGACTTGCCACTTTCGTCATCTTCGGAACTGTGGCATTCTCAGGGCTAGTGGTGGCCGCATGGTTTGCTAGACAGGGAACCATTAGCACCATTTTCCAGCAGCTTAATCAGCTTCAGGAAAGCCCGCCGATGTGGATTGAAGCCCCAATGCAGGTTGGACAGTATCTGCTAGTTTGGACGGTGGCGCTGATGCTGGGGCTGATCGCAATCACAAAAGTCTCGCCGCGACCCCGCGCCTGGTCTAGAACGCTAGTCGTCGGGATGCTGTTAATTCTCACCCTGCGCTATTTGCTCTGGCGCTCGCTCTCAACATTAAACCTGAGCACGCCGCTGAATGGTGTGTTTAGCCTGGGCTTATTTTTGATGGAGCTGCTGCTGCTCAGCGGTGGGATTATTCAGCTCTGCTTGCTGTTGCGCGCCAACGACCGCCGACCGGAGGCCGACCGCCTTGCCAACGACGTGCTGAGCGGCAGCTTTCGGCCCACTGTCGATATTCTAATTCCGACTTACAACGAGCCAATTTTCATTCTGCGACGCACGATTATCGGCTGTCAGGCGTTGGACTATGCGGCAAAGCAGATTTTTCTCCTGGATGACACCCGGCGACCTGAAGTGGAGGCACTCGCCGCCGAGCTAGGCTGTGAGTATCGCACTCGCCCTGACAACCGCCATGCCAAAGCCGGAAACTTAAACCACGCGATTGGCCAAACCAGCGGTGAGCTGATCGTGATCTTTGACGCTGACTTCGTGCCGACGCGAAACTTCCTGACGCGCACGGTGGGCTTTTTCCAAGATCCGCAAGTAGCCTTACTCCAAACCCCGCAGTCGTTTTACAATCCTGACCCAATCGCCCGCAATCTCGGCTTAGAAAATACGTTGACTCCCGACGAGGAGGTGTTCTATCGGCAAATTCAGCCGATTCGGGACGGGGTAGGCGGCGTGATCTGCGCGGGCACGTCGTTTGTGGTGCGTCGTTCAGCATTGACCGCAGCAGGCTGCTTTGTCACCGAATCGCTGAGCGAGGACTACTTTACAGGCATTCGGCTGGCAGCCAAAGGCTATCGCGTCCTCTATCTGAACGAAAAGCTGAGCGCGGGGCTAGCGGCTGACAACATTGCGGTTCAGGCACTTCAACGGACGCGCTGGGCACAGGGCACGCTGCAAGCTTTTTTTATTAAATCAAATCCGCTGACGATTCCCGGCTTGAATCTGCTGCAACGGCTGGCGCATTTGGAAGGTCTGCTACATTGGTTTACGAGCTTAGCTCGCGTCGGCCTCTTGTTTATGCCGCTGGCCTATGCGTTTCTGCATGTGATTCCAATTCGAGCAACGGGTGAAGAGATCCTGTATTTCTTTATTCCTTTTTATCTCGCTCAGATCACAACATTCGCCTGGTTAAATTCGCACTCTCGTTCAGCCGTGCTGTCTGACATCTATTCTCTGGTCTTGGCATTTCCGCTGGCTGTGACGGTGATTAAAGTCATGCTCAATCCATTTGGCAAAGGTTTTAAGGTGACACCTAAAGGCGGAGTAAGCGACCACTTTTCGTTTAACTGGCAGCTCGCGTTTCCGCTAATTGCCATGTTTATGGTCACTGCGATTAGCCTCTGGACAAATTTGGGCACCTATCTGATGATGGGAACTTGGCAAGTCAGTATGCCTGTGGAGCTTGCAGAGCAGCTGAAGGGAATTGGGTTAGGCTGGCTCTGGAGTGCCTACAACCTGCTGATGCTGAGCATCGCCCTGTTAATTTTGGTTGATGTGCCTCGCAGTAGCCCTTACGAATGGTACAACTTACGACGGGTAGCGCGGCTTCAGGTGGGCAGCCAAACGCTCTGGGGATTTACCACAGCCATTTCGGAAGAAGGCGTAGAAATTAGCTTGACTCAATCTGACGCACTAGCAATCGATGAAATTGATCACGACTTAGCTCAAGTAGAGCTAATGGAAGAGAGACTGCTGCTGCAAGGCGGAGTCACACAGATTGATCAAACCGGTGAATTTCCAACTGTACGGCTGCTATTTGAATCGCTAAGTCTTGATCAACAGCGCTGCTTAGTCGAGCTGCTCTATTGCCGTCCGGGGCAGTGGAAGAGCCGCTGTTCTCCGGGAGAATTTGAGTCTTTAGGATTATTGCTCAAAATTTTGCTGAAGCCGCAGTTTTTATCTAGTCACTCAACCCAACTCAGAACAGTTTCCGTTGGCCAGCGATAGGGACAAACGAGATCGCTGTAAAGAATCCGCCAAACCTGACTTGAGTCAAAGACAAAATCGGGGCTAGCCCTGTATGCTCGCTTATGCTCGCTGAGGCCACAGAACCTCCCCTAACAGTACGGTCAATTTCAATCGTCCGCCGCCGATCCAGCCAGGATTACTAAACTTCTACTAATAAAGTCTGCCACTGGAGCTAATATGAAGAAACTGCAAGGAAAAATTGCGCTGGTTACGGGCAGCAGTCAGGGCATTGGCCAAGCAATTGCGATTCGGCTAGCACAGGAGGGCGCAAATGTGGTGATCAACTACCGCTCTCATCCAGAAGGGGCAGAGGAAACCCTGGCCAAAGTCAAGGCGGCGGGCGGTGAGTGTTATATGACGGACGGGTTCACGATTCAGGCGGATACGGGCTTGGTGGCGGACGTGCAGCGGATGGTAAGCGATAGCGTCGCGCATTTTGGCAAACTGGATATTTTGGTGAACAATGCTGGAATCGAAAAGAACGCTGATTTTTGGGACGTGACTGAAGCCGATTACGATGCGGTGATGAACGTCAACCTGAAGGGCGTATTTTTTGCGACTCAAGCCTTTGCCAAGCACGTAATGGTAACTCAACAGCCTGGTAAAGTGATCAACATCAGCTCGGTACATGAGGATCTGCCCTTCCCACATTTTGCGGCCTACTGCGCTAGTAAAGGCGGTTTAAAAATGCTCACCCGTAATTTATCAGTTGAGCTAGCTCCTTGGGGGATCACGATCAACAACGTCGCTCCGGGCGCAATTGAAACGCCGATTAATACTAAGCTGCTCAACAATCCAGAGCAGCTAGGGGCGCTGCTGAAGAACATTCCGCTGAAGCGCTTGGGAAAGCCCGCAGATGTGGCCTCAATGGTGGCGTTTTTGGCTTCTGCTGAGTCAGATTACGTGACAGGGACAACTTTCTTCGTGGATGGGGGACTGCTCTGGAACTATCAGGAGCAATAACCAGAGTATTTCATAGCGCAGACTTTATCGGCTGTTCAGTTAGCAATACCATAGCATGACTCCAGAAGAACTTCGATTGCAGCAAGATCGCGAACGAACCGCCTACTGGAAACGCTGGGGGCCATATCTCAGCGAGCGGCAATGGGGCACGGTGCGTGAAGACTATAGCCCTTACGGCTCGGCCTGGGACTATTTCTCGCATGATCAGGCACGCTCACGCAGCTATCGCTGGGGCGAAGACGGGATTGCGGGCATTTCTGACAGTCGGCAGCGGCTCTGTTTTGCAATTGCGCTCTGGAACGGCAACGATCCGATTCTCAAAGAGCGACTGTTTGGCTTGACTGGAACCGAAGGCAATCACGGCGAGGATGTCAAAGAATATTACTTTTACCTAGACAGTACGCCGACGCATTCCTATATGAAATGCCTGTACAAATATCCGCAGCAGGCGTTTCCTTACGGTGATCTGGTTGCAGAAAATCGCCGCAGAAGCCGCTCTGAACCAGAGTTTGAGTTGCTTGACACGGGTATATTTGCCGAGAATCGCTATTTTGATCTGTTTGTGGAATATGCCAAAGCGGCTCCCGAAGATATCTTGATTCAGGTGACGATTGCCAATCGAAGTTCGGAAGCCCACAGCCTGCATCTGCTGCCGACACTCTGGTTCCGCAACCTCTGGGCCTGGAATCCAGAAATAGAAAAGCCGTTTATGAAGCCTGTCAGCGACGCAGATTTCAGCGTAATTGAGGCCGTGCATCCGACATTGGGAACGCGCTGGCTCTACTGCGAGAGCGGCTCAGAGCTGCTGTTTACCGACAACGAAACCAACTACAAGCAGCTGTTTGGCAGCAGCAACGTCTCGCCTTACGCCAAAGACGGGATCAATGATTACGTGGTGCAGGGCGATCTAAGTAGCGTCAACCCCGACCGCATCGGCAGCAAATTTGCGGCTCGCTATTTGCTCTCCTTTGCAGCGGGAGAAACGAAAACAATTCGGCTGCGCTTGAGCGATTGCTCCAGTCTGGCCGATCCGGTTGGCGCAGAATTCACCCAGATTCTCCAGATGCGTCAGCAGGAGGCAGACGAATTTTATCGGCGGATTTGCCCGTTCCCAATGGCGGCAGAGGAACGCAGCATTCAGCGGCAGGCATTCGCAGGGCTGCTTTGGAGCAAGCAGTACTACAACTACGTTGTACAGGACTGGCTAAACGGTGATGCAGGACAGCCACCGCCACCATCTGAACGCAAGGCGGGACGCAATCGCGAATGGCAGAATCTATTTAGCGAGGATATTTTCTCGATGCCCGACAAGTGGGAATATCCCTGGTTTGCCGCCTGGGATCTGGCGTTTCACTTGATTCCGCTAGTGGCGGTTGACCCAGATTTTGCCAAGCTCCAGCTCGACCGCCTCACCCGCGAATGGTACATGCAGCCGAACGGTCAGCTACCCGCCTACGAATGGGCGTTTGGCGATGTCAACCCGCCCGTGCATGCCTGGGCAGCGATGCGGGTTTATCAAATTGAACAGAAGCTCTATGGCCGCGCTGACCGCCAGTTTTTGCAGCGGGTGTTCCATAAGCTATTGCTCAACTTTACCTGGTGGGTGAATCGCAAAGATATGGAAGGCAGAAATGTTTTTCAGGGCGGCTTTTTAGGGCTGGACAACATTGGTGTATTTGACCGCAGCAGCGAACTTCCGACTGGCGGCTATCTCAATCAGGCGGACGGCACGAGCTGGATGGGCATGTACTGCTTGAATATGCTGACGATTGCGCTGGAGCTGGCCAAAGCAGATGACTCCTATGAAGATATTGCCAGCAAGTTTTTCGAGCATTTTCTGTATATTGCGGATGCGATTGACGGAATTGGGGACGCTGAGATTTCGCTGTGGGACGAGGAGGACGGATTTTACTATGACGCGCTGCGTACGCCAAGCGGCCATCAGTCGCCGCTGAAGGTGCGCTCAATTGTGGGGCTGATTCCGCTGTTTGCGGTCACGGTGCTGGAGTTGGAAACGCTGGAGCAGTTCCCTGGTTTCAAAAAGCGGATGCAGTGGTTTATCCAGAACCGTCCAGACTTGAAAAACAACGTCGCCTGCATGGAAACGCCGGGAATGGGCGCGAGACGCCTGCTAGCGATTGTCTATAAGGCTAAGCTGCAGCGGATCTTGGAGCGAATGCTGGATGAAAACGAATTCTTGAGTCCGCACGGAATTCGCGGCATCTCTAAATATCATCAGGAGCATCCCTACGTGCTGCGCTGCGACGGCGGCAGCTACTACGTTCACTATGAGCCTGCCGAATCGACCACAGGACTGTTCGGCGGCAATTCCAACTGGCGTGGCCCAATCTGGTTTCCGATTAACTATCTGATTATCGAAGCGCTCTGGCAGTTCTACCGCTACTTTGGCGATGATTTTAAGGTCGAATGCCCAACAGGTTCGGGGCAGGAGATGACGCTGCGAGAAGTCGCCATCGAACTATCTCAGCGCTTAGTCACAATTTTTGAAGCAGATGCGGCAGGTCGTCGTCCGGTTTACGGTGACTTGGAGCTATTTCAGTCTGATCCGCACTGGCGCGACTACATTTTGTTTCACGAATATTTTCACGGCGACAGTGGAGCAGGTCTGGGAGCAAGTCATCAAACGGGATGGACAGGACTCGTCGCAACGCTGATTCTCCAAAATGTAGAACATCGAACATAGCCAGCAGAGCAACGAAACGATCACCGAACAGCACTACGATCTGATTATCCTTGGCACAGGTGCAGGGGGAGACGCATTAGCGTATCGGCTGACTTCCACGGGCAGAACCTGCTACGTATGCGCAATCATCTGGCAGCACGGTGGCCTAACTATGCAAAAGGCTATGCAACAGTGGGGTTGGTCAGGACAACTTCAAGCTTTGGCTTACAGGCAGGCTTATCTTGCCGCACTAGGTCGTTAACATAGGCGCTGATCATCGGATCAAGGGTGAGATTGTCTTCCTGCTGATATAAAAACAGCCGCCGACTCAGGGAATCCAGCCCTTCTAGTAGATGCTGCTGGCTGATGAATGATTGGGTATCCCGGCGGAATTGGGAGACTGAAACGGGCGCTTGATACAGCGCTAATCGATGACCTAATGCTTGTTCTAGAGGTGAAAGCCGCTCAAACTGTTGACTCAGCAGATCGCGCAGATCGCCAAACAGCAGCGGTGCAAAGTTGAGAGCTTGCAGATAATCAGCAATACAGCTATTGAAATACTGCTGGATACAGCCCACGACCGTTTTTAAGATCAGCGGATTGCCCTGATATCGCTCAATCAATTCCTGCCGCTCGCTCGCTGTGCCAATCAGCTGATGCTGGCCGAGCATCTGCTGACAGTCGGCTGTTGGTAAACCTCTGAGCGGAAGCGAGTGCATAAATCGCGCTGTGCCTGTTGTCACCACTCTGGGCTGTTCGCGGCTCGTGATTACCAAACAGCTCTGGTGCGGTGCGGCTGCAACAACTTGCAACAGCTGCCTGTAGGCTTCATAGCCCTGACGGTAATAGCCTGCATACTGCTGGCCGCCCAGAACTGAGTCAAAGTGATCCAACACCAATAGACAGCGATGATTCTGAAGCTGTTCAATCAGTAGCGTCATCAGTTCTTCAGTTTGAGCTGGCAGTTCAGTCAGCTGAGTCAATTGCAGAATGCCGCTCAGAACGGTTTGAATGTTGGGAGCATGCTGGAGAGACTTCCAGATCACGAACTCAAACTCAGGCTGAATCGCAGTGGCTAACAGGCTCGCTAGTGTCGTTTTTCCAACGCCTGCCATGCCCAAAACCTGTACAAGGCGACAATCTTCTGCCGTAATCGCCCGCTGAAGCTGAGCCAGTTCATCGACAAAGCCACATAAATTAAAGTCATGGACGGCTTCGCGCCAATCCTGTCGCTTGATCGAGGATGCGGCATGACATAACCCAGCATGAGCATAATCCTCCACCTGCAGCTGAAGCTGTAACACCTGGAAGACAAGCTGAATCGAACGTTTATCCACACCGTGCGCGCCACTGAGAATTTTGCGGACGGTGATTGGGTGAATGCCGTTGGGAGCATTGAGCTGGACTCGTTCTGCAATCGTGCGAGCGCTTTGTCGCAGTCGAGTTTGGGCTTCTAGCTGCTGAATTCGCTGCTGAAGTTTTTGCAACCCTGCGGTAGTCAGCACAAAGCCACGGTATCGCTGAGGACGAGCCTGTGCCATCGTGAAATTTCCTCCCATTTCTAACAGCTGTCGCTAGCATGACTGAGTCTGCTGAGAAGATCCTTAATTTGGAGCAAGATTATCGGCCAATTTTGATGACTCGCGCCAGTAGCGGGGTTACTCAAGTTCCAGAGCGACGCTTGCAGGAAACACAGCCCACGCTTTTGCTGAATGCTGAAGGGATGTGGTTGAGCCGCTGCCCAGACTACCAGCCAAGTCTCTGAGCATACCCCAACTCGCTAAGTTCAGCCCTAACATCATCGCTATCAGTGACAGGAAACAAACTGATTTGGTCGATGATGAGAGAGTCTAAAAAGCATGAAGAGTGCAGATGTACTCACACACCAAAAACTGAGTCGTGCGTCGGGTTTTGCTTGACGCACTTTATCTCAAGGCATCTTTTCTGGTTTACTTTTCTGGTTTAAGAGGTAGCTGAATGAAGTTCAATACGTTAGTTCTTAGTGTTACAGTGGCGGGTCTAATTGCCGTGGGAGCCTGTGCTCCTAAAGCCACATCTCCCGTCGCACAGGCTTCTGCATCACCAGAAACATCCCCCCAATTGCTCGCTCAGGCTCCAGCAGCTGATTCTACGGGTCTGACCATTGAGCAAAAGCTAGACCTGCTGGCTCAGCACAAAGGCAAGTTTGGCAGCGGAGATGCGATGCGTCGCTTCTTCTTTGGCGATCTAGAACCTCTGGGTGTACAGCCCGGTGGAGCTGGAATGGTCGTAAATCTATATAACAAAGCGAATGACGTTACGTTTGCCTACTGCTCCACGTTTGACGTAGTGGTCGCGCAGAAACCGGGTCGAGTCACCGCCTTTGATCCGGCTGAAGTGAAGTAGAAATGCACAGTCTGTGCCGCCACTATCCTGACTGTCTTGGCGGCAGCAGGCTTGAATAAGTGACGCTGGATCGGCTAGTAGCCTTGAGTTCCCAGGGTGCGGTCGAGATTCCAGGCGGCGCTGATTAAGGCTAGATGCGTGAACGCCTGCGGAAAGTTGCCCAGCGCTTCACCGCTTGACCCCATTTCTTCGGCGTACAGCCCTAAATGATTGGCATAGCCCAGCATTTGCTCAAAAATGAGGCGAGCTTCATCGAGCCGCGCCCGATCCACCTGCCCTGCCCGCGTCAGAGCTTCGACCAGCCAGAAGGTACACATATTAAACGTGCCTTCATTGCCGATTAACCCATCTGGCGATTCCTCAGCGTTGTACCGATAGACCAGACTGTTGGCGACCAAGCCGCCTTTGCCGGGAGAACGGTTGATCGCGTCCAGCGTTGCCAGCATTCGGGGATCGCTGGGTGAAACAAACAGCACTAGCGGCATAATCAGGCTGCTGGCATCCAGCGAATCGGTGTCGTAGTGCTGCACAAAAGCTTGGCGACTCTCACTCCAGCCCTTGTCCATAATCTCTTTGTAGATTTGATCGCGCACCTTCAGCCAGCGGTCGCGATCGGCTGGAAACGAACGTTTGTCCGCCAGCCGAATGCCGCGATCAACCGCCACCCAGCACATTAGCCGAGAGTAGACAAAGTTTTGCTGGCCGTTCCGCACCTCCCAAATACCTTCATCCTGCCGCTGCCAGTTGTCGCAGACCCAGTTGATTAGCCCTGCCAAATGCGTCCATAGCTCATAGGAGATCGGCTGCCCGTACTTATTGTAGAGATACACCGAGTCCATCAGCTCACCGTAGATATCGAGCTGGAGCTGATCATAAGCCCCGTTGCCAATCCGCACGGGCGCAGAGCCTTCATAGCCTTCTAGATGATCTAGGGTTTCTTCGGTAAGCTGATGTCGCCCGTTGATGCCGTACATAATTTGCAGCGAGCCATCTGGGTTGCGTTCGCGACAGCGTGCCTCCAGCCACTGCATAAACTGCCCCGCCTCTTCTGAAAAGCCAATCCGCAACAGTCCATAGAGCGTAAACGAAGCATCCCGTATCCAGGTATAGCGATAGTCCCAGTTGCGTTCGCCACCCACCAGCTCTGGCAGGCTGCAAGTGGGGGCGGCGATGATTGCCCCGGTGGATTCAAAGGTCAGCAGCTTCAACACCAGCACCGAACGCTCCACGACCTCTCGCCAGCGGCCTCTGTAGGTGCATTGGGAGAGCCAGCGCTGCCAGTAGTCTACCGTGCCCTTAAACAGCTGATCGGCCTGAGCGGTTGTGATGGGCAGTCCGCATCCAGTTCCCGACTCAATCCCTTGCAGCACGAACACCGCCATCTCTTCTTCTTGCAGGCTGAACTGAGCGGCCACTCCGGTATCCGATTGATGCAGCGGAATATCAGTGGCTAGCCCTAAGCTGAGCTGTCCTGAGGAAAAGCAGACTCCTTTGGGCGTGATCTCCATGCTTTGGGAATCGCGGGCATAGTTGAAGGCGGGCTGGCACACTAGCACAAAGGCCATGCTGCCCCGCACAACTTTGACCTGGCGGATCAGCGAGCGAAACCCAATTTGCTCAGCGCTCAAGCCCACTGGCATGAAGTCAATGATTTCGCCCACTCCATCTGGAGTCAGAAAGCGGGTAATTAGGATATTGGTTCCCGGCCAGTAGAGCTGCTTGCGCGTGAGCTGGCCGTTGCTGACGACTTCATCGACAGGGGCAATTTTGAATCGTCCGCCTTTTTGGTCATCCAAAATTGCACCAAATACGCTGGGCGAATCGTGATTGGGAAAACAGAACCAGTCAATAGAGCCGTTCAGACCGACTAGAGCAGTTGTATGCATGTTGCCGATGATGCCGTAGTCTGCGACGGGCTGATAGGTCATGAGCTGACTCCTAATAGGTTACAGGGTTGCGGCAGGGTTAACGTTCTGCCCAAAGTTAAAGATAAAGTTAAAGATAAATATCAAAAGCAACCTCAATGATGCCGGATAGCAACAGATTCGACCTTGAGCTGAAGTTTAATCACGGCTAGCAAATCGCTGATTGAAAATGGTTTTGTTAAATAGACTGCTGGCGCTCGTTCTGAAGCCAAGTGATGATGATTCACATCTTCAGTTGTGATGATCACGATTGGCACTTGACGGTCAACGGATCTGAGCTGACGATAGATACTCAAACTTGATGTGCATCGTAATTCCCAGTTCAGTAGGATCAGGTCAGGTTTGAAGATTTGGCAGTCGGGCAATCTAAACCGATCATAGCAGCTTAGGCTCACCCGATAGCCCGCGGACTGAAGCTCCATTTCAATGAAGCGGGGTAAGCTAATCTGATCATCAATGACAAGGATATGGGGGGGCATAAGAATATTGCGTGATTGAGCTGTATTAACTATGCACTCGATAGCTTTAGCCGGTCTGAGAGACAGCTTAAAATTGCTTAAGGATTTCCGCCTCATGCCAAACTGTAAATTTCACCGAGATTCTCAGCTTTCTTTAAACCCTATTCAAGCTGCTCTCATGCGGTGCTTAGAAATCTAGATGATACTGACTCAACACTCAATTCACAAGTCTCATACGTCAGTCCCAATCTGCCGTTGCGGAAGTTGCGATCAGCCTCAGCGACCAGTGAATGAGTCAGTCAGCGCACCACGATAGATATCTTCTCAAAAAACCATGAATTTCTCAGAGATCGACCAGCTTCCTGCTGCCTTGCGAACCGCCGTAATCTGTCAAACTCTTTCAAAAGGAGAAGTCCTATTTCACCGCAACGATGCATCACAGGCCATCTACGCCGTAAAGGCTGGACAGATTCGACTGCTACACTACACCCAAAGCGGTCAGTCTATTAGTCACTATACCGTTCGTACAGGTGAGATCTGTGCTGAGGTTTCTCTGTTTTTAGACACCTACAGCTGCACTGCAATTGCCGAAGAACCCACTCAAGTTTTAGCGTTTCCGAAACAGGTGTTTTTGGAGCTGATCCAGCAAAACTCTGAGTTTGCCATTGCGTTCGTGATGCAGGTATCTCAACGACTGCACAGCACTAAGATGATGGTCGAGCTACGCAGCATCCGTTCAGCCCAGGAGCGAGTGCTGCACTATTTACGCCTGATTGTGCCACCTGAGCAGAACACAGTCGTATTAAACCAGCCGCTCAAGGATATTGCGGCAGATTTGAGCATTAGCCCGGAAGCGCTGTCTCGGACGCTGGCTCAGCTGGCCAATGATGGCACAATTGCTCGTCAAAAGCGCAGGATTACGCTGCTGGGGGCATCAGCATAGCAATCATCCTTCTGGGACAGTTCTAGAAAAATGTCAAGAATCCGCCAAACTTGATCTGAATCAAAGACAGAAATAGATGCTCGCGATGTACTCTTCGTGATAGAGTCAGAGCTCTTTATAGAAATGGCCACAGCGGTATGGTTGACTGGCAAAACCCTCAGCGCCCTAATTGGTGGCAAGCCAATCAATTGCAAACCAATCAATTGCAAACTGCCCTAGAAAAATTGAGCACGCTGAGCTATCGCTCCCATGACCTCAGCAGCTACCTGCATGAGATTACCCGTGGAGTCAGCCAACTGTTGGGTGCAGACTGGTCGATTGTGACGCTGCACGAAGGATCTACTGGACAGATCGTGGCCAGCAATCTGGAGTTAGATGATGGGGAGCGGGAATTCCTCGTGCATGAGAGTGTCTCAGCGGTCGTCGTGCAAACGGGCCAGCCGCTGCTGATTGAGGATATCGCGCAGCAGCCAGAAGCAGCAGAACAGATGGAGGGCTATCGCTGCTATTTGGGCATCCCGCTGCGGGTTTCGCAGGGAGAGGTGATTGGTACGGTTTGCTCGTTTAGTATGCAGCCGCAGCATTACGATTCAGACACAATTGCCACAGTGCAGCTGTTTGCCGAACGGGCAGCGACGGCCATTGACAACTACCGCCTCTACCAGCAGCAGCAGCAGTTCAACGATCGCCTAGAAGCTGAAGTGACCAAGCGGACGATCGAATTACGCGCCGCGCAGGCACAGCTGATTGAACATGAGCGACTGGCGGCAATTGGTGAGTTTGCGGCCATGATTGTCCACGAAATTCGCAATCCGCTGACGACCGTACAGATGGGCTTAACTTACTTTACAAAGCTGAACTTACCCCAAGCCGCGCAGGCTCGGCTAGCTTTAGCAATGGGGGAAGCTGAGCGCTTGACCAATCTGCTGCAAGAAATTCTGAACTATTCCAAGCCACAGCATCTGAACCTGGTTGAAATCAACCTAGATGCCCTAGTTCAATCGCTGCTAGTTCCGCTGCGGGCCATGCCTGAAGCGCAGGGACGCTCAATTGAGTATATTCCCTATCCTTCACAAATTCAAATCTTGGGTGATTTGGATAAGTTGAAGCAGGTGTTTATTAACTTAGTGCGTAACGCCTGCGAAGCGGTTGAGCCGGGAGAGACGATTTGCTGGTTCGTCACAGAGCAGCTATCTACAGTGCAGACCCTAACAGCACAGCCCCTAACAGCACAGCCCGTTATGGAGAGTCCGGCAGAGCAGATTTACATTTCCATCCAAAATGGCGGTGCGCCAATCCCTGCCGAGGTTTTACCCCGACTGACGCAGCCGTTCTACTCAACCAAGTCTGAGGGGACAGGGCTGGGGTTGGCAATTGTCAAGCGGATTGTTGAGGCGCATAGCGGTGAACTGCTGATTGAGTCTTCCCAGGTACAGGGCACTGTCTTCACCGTCCGACTGCCAATTCAACCTGCATCGCCGCATTCTAGCTAAAGCAGGCATTGTTCAAAACAGGTATCGTTCAAAAACAGGTATCGTTCAAAAACAGCCCTTGGTCATGCTCATCGCATAAATTAGCCATACAATCAGCGCTATCTCATAAAACTATCAGCCACTACTAAGGTATAGCTAGAAGAGTCACGCTATTATTTTCATATTCAATCAATCTTGGAGGTCGATATGTCCGTACAAGCCGTATTTAGCTTACTTCAGTCCATTGGCAGCAGCGAAACGCTTCAGGCCGACTTGGTCAAACTCGGAGCCGCTCACAATTTTGACTTTACCCCTGAGGATCTCAAAGCTGGAGTTGCTCAACTCGCGTCCGGAGAGCTAGCGCCTGAACAACTCACGGGTGTTGCAGGCGGCATTGACAATGGTTCAAGCTGGGAAATCTACGACAACACTCAGGCATAGCCGTAGCCGTTCAGGCAGATAGATGAGTCTAAAAAAACCTTCCCTGGCTGAAGTTATCTCAGCCAGGGAATTTTTGTGTAATAGCGAAGACTTAACAAAAAGGCTAACTGCGTTTAGCTAGCGCTTAGGGAGTTGCAGATAGTGTAGGCTAAATAGCTGCTGCGGATCGATCCAAACCTGCGCAGCTTCAAGCCCAGCCAGCGCGGCCAGCGCTTGAAACTGCGGGACGCTATATTTATAAGAGTATTCAGTGCGGAGGCGTTCGCCTTGCTCAAAGGCAATCTTCACGCCATCTAGATGGATAGTCTGAGCAGTGAGGCTAGTAATATACATTTCAATTCGCCCAGCCGTTTGATTGTAGACAGCTGTGTACTCAAACTGATCGCGATTAAAATCAGCGCCCAGCTCTCGATTGATTCGCGTCAGCACGTTAAGCGCGAATTCGGCTGAAATCCCCTGAGCGTCATTATAGGCAGGTTCTAGAATATCTGGGCTTTTTTGAAGATCCACGCCAATGAGTAGCCCACCCCCTGCTCCCAATAATATTGCGGCCTGTTTGAGAAACTGCACGGCCTCGGCTGGTTCTAGATTGCCAATTGTTGAGCCAGGGAAAAATCCGACTCGCCGGCGCTGCTGGAGAGCCGGAATGTTGGGAAGCTCCAGCGGCTGCATGTAGTCAGCGCAAATCGCCACTGTCTTCAGGTGGGGATAGGCGATAGCCAGATTTTCGCAGGACTCTTGCAAATGCTGTCGGGAAATATCGAGCGCTACATAAGCTAATAAATCGGGCATAGCGTCCAGCAAGATTCGTACCTTCTGACTGCTGCCGCTGCCGAACTCGACTAGCACCGCTTCCTGCAAATAGGCGGCAATCTCTGGGGCGTAAGCTTGCAGAATTGACAGCTCGGTACGAGTGAGATAATACTCCTCTAGCTCACAGATTTCATCAAATAATTCCGCGCCTTGCTTGTCATAGAGAAACTTGGGAGAGATCGACTTAGCAGGTTGCATTAATCCCCGCAAGACTTCGCTGCGAAAGTCATCCAGCGGCGGATGCAGGTCGTAGAGCTGAACGGTGGATTGGCAGCTTGAGGTTGTCATAGAGGTTGTCACTAAGGTCGTCATTGAGGTTGTCATAGAGTCAGGTATAGATCGAGCTGTAGATAAAGCGGTCGAGCAAAATATCGGGTAAATCCGACAAGATAGATAGGCTACTGGGCTAAGCGAATGCCGCTAAACTGCCAGCGAGTCGCAGCCGGGAAGAAATTGCGGTAGCTCGGACGAACATGATGGGGAGGCGTAACGCAAGAGCCGCCGCGCAGCACCATCTGGTTGCACATAAATTTACCGTTGTATTCACCGACTGCTCCTGCCGCAATTTGAAAGCCGGGATAGGGTGAGTAGGCGCTCTCCGTCCATTCCCACAGGTCACCATAGAGCTGGTCAGGCCGAGATCTGCCCAGAGCAGGCACAGGATGTAGATAGCCCTGAGCGAGAAAATTGCCCTGGATGGCAATTGAGGCAGCGGCGACTTCCCACTCAGCTTCGGTGGGCAGTCGCTTGCCGCGCCAGCGGGCATAGGCATTCGCTTCATAAAAACTGACGTGACAGACAGGCGCTTCCAGATTGAGAGGCCGCAAGCCTGTCAGCGTCATTTCCCACCAGTCCCCGTCCATTTGCTCCCAGTAGAGCGGAGCCTGCCACTGCTGCGCCTGAACGACTGTCCAGCCTTCTGCCAGCCAGTGCTCGGCTTGGCTATAGCCTCCGGCCTGCATAAACTCTAGATATTCACCGTTAGTCACCAGCCTGTTGGCCAGATAGTAGTCTTGCAGATAGACCGGATGTCGCGGCAGCTCATTATCAAAGGCAAATCCCTGATCACCCTGAGCGCCAATCTGGTATAGCCCGCCCGCATAGTCTAGCCACTGCTCTCGCGGCGCAATGCTGGGCGCAGGCAGCAGCTGTTCTCGATAGGCTGGACGCAGCGGATTGAGCGCCAGAATATGTTTGATATCAGTAAGCAGTAGCTCTTGGTGCTGCTGCTCATGATGTAGCCCTAGCGTCAGCAGCACTGCCAGATCGGGCGTGGGCAGCTGCTCCAGCAGTCGCTGCATGGCTGCATCTACGTAGGCTCGATATTGAAAGACGGTCTCGACGGTTGGCCGTGAGAGCCAACCTCGATGGGCACGAGGATGGCGTGCCCCGACTGTTTCGTAGTAGGAGTTGAACAGATAGCCAAACTGGGGATGAAAAACTTCGTAGGCCGGGAGATGGGGCACCAGCAGAAATGTTTCAAAGAACCAAGTGCTATGTGCCAAATGCCATTTGGGTGGGCTGACATCGGGCATCGTCTGAATCACATAGTCTTCTGTGGCGAGTGGCTGGGTAATCCAATCGCTGAGCTGGCGGACTTGCAGGTAGCGCTCAGCCAGGTTTAGCTGCTCGCAGGAAAGATCCGCAAGGTTAGAGCGTTGCATAGATAGAAGTTAATCAGTAACGGCAAATCCTAGAATAAATCGAGATGACAATCCAAGCGTCAATCTAATGATTACCTAATTGACGACCATTACGCAAGACTCTAGACATCCAGATTAATTCGTCCATGAACCGATCGAGTCGGCGGATTTGCGGCTCTGGGTCAAGCAACTCACCCGACTCATTGAACAAAGACTGAACGCTGCTGAAATTGAGGTCATAGAATGTTGTAACTAGCCCTAGCTCGCGCATCACAGGCAGCAGATTTTGAATCACTCGCGCACCGCCGAAGGCTCCAGCCGAAACGCCGCAGAGTCCAACTGCCTTGTGAATATATTCCTTTAGGCAGGTGTCAAGCAGGTGCTTGAGCAGTCCAGGATAGCCATGATTGTATTCGGGCACAACAATGATTAAGCCATCGGCTCGCGCCATCAGCGCCGAGAATTTGGGATCTTTGAGGGTTTCTCCGGCATCGTCGCTGGGAATATTCAGGGTGCGGATGTCGATCAGCTCAGTCTCTAGCTCAGGACGCTGGCTAATCTGCTGCACTACAAACTGCGCGACTGGCTCGCTCATCCGCCCCTGCCGAGGCGTACCTAAAATGACGGGAATGAACAGTGGAAGATCAGACATAAGGAGTATTAGGAGTTATTCACGCAAATCTTTCAAGAACGCTACTTCAGCAGCCCCAGCAATATCCCTCACCAGTATAGCCGAGGGATATGCTGCATTTCCTCACCGAATTAGCGCATTCTGAGCGGGCTGTAGAGGCGCGTAGCCAAAGGTGGCATTGGCAGTCTGACACCAGATCACGACTGAATTAAAGTCAGAAATCTGAACTGAATCGGGAATCGCATAGCGCTGGCTGCCGCTGTAGCTAGTCAATTTGCCCAGATTCACAACGCCAGTAGAGCTGCTGTAGGATTTGGGCGGCTGAGCGGACGGATCGAGCAGCACATGCAGATCAGGCCCCTGCTCGCTGGTGCTGAAGGCAGCATCTAGCTCCAGGTAGCGCCGTCCGGATTCTGAGATAATCCGAGCCGTGCCGGTTGTCGGTTTTTCTGCCGCCACAAAGGTTCCTGCCGCTACCGTCACGGACTGAGCTTGAGCAATCTGGCTGACGGTGGGCATATCAGAAGAATAGGCGCTGCGGGCAACGATGGGAATAGCAGCAGTCACCAAACAGGCAGTGGCTAGCGTGATGAATCGATTCGGTTTCATAGCTTTGTTCCTTGAGGTTAAGTTAAGGTTGGCTGTAGCTTTCGCTGTGATTGTTCATGACTATCAATCCATTCAGACTCTGCATGCGGTGATTGCTCTCGGGGGAGTGATGCAGTGAACGTTTGACTTGAGGCCATCATGCCCCGGCTCAGCTCGAAAAAAATGATTTTTTGATGAGAGTTAGCTAGCAAAACCTGAGTTCGCGCTGAGACTTTTGAACTGAACTCAAATTGCATTCAAGCTGAACTCAGGCTGAACTCAAGCTGAGCCAATCCTCAGGAATTCTCACAAAAATTCTGGGAGCCTGAAAAGATGCAAATTCAAGTCTGAACTGCACCAAACCATGTCAGTCTCATCAAGATTGCCATTCGTAATTTTCTAGGAAGCTTGACTATGAAGATTGACTATGAAGCCACTGGTAACTTTTGAGGTAATTCAATAGAGAAATATCTCATTCCACTCAAGGAGAGAGATTCTGTATGGAATGACCATGTGCGACCTAGAGTGATTAAAGAGGGATACAGGACTGGTTAGAGTACAAGAGTTGCAGTACAGGAGTGCAGTACGAGAAACCCCAGAGCACCAACCCTTACTGGCAGAGCGGCTGGCGCTCTGGAGTGGCATTTAGGGTCAGCACCGGATATTGACGGCAGTTGTAGAGCGGCAGCAGCGAGAACAGGGTCTGGAAGCGGCCACTCAAATCAGCAGGCGTGAGATTGAGCTTGCAGTCGGTGCGGATGCGGCGATTGGCCAGCAGGCAGGCTTCTATCTGAGGCTTATAGGCTAGAGCTAGTGGCTCAGCGGGCTGGAGCGCGAGCACCTGCTTCAAGGCATCCAGCGCTTCAGGATAGCCATCTCGCCCTAGCAGCAGGAAGGCAAATCCCTGACTCAGCCAGAATCGCTCGTTGGGCGGCGGCGCAGCTTCGTCTTGCTTCAGAATTTGAATCGCCTCGCGGTAGTTGCCAGCCCTTGCGTTGAAGCTGCCGTGGTTATAGATCAGGTTAATCGAAGTCGGATTGAGCTTTCTAGCCCGCTCAAACAGCGCCTCGCCCTGCTCATAGCTGGCCTGCGACAAGGGCTGACGCATCAAAAAAGCCAGCAGTTCAGCCAGAAGCGGCGAGTCGGCAGAGGTGAGCGCCGTATTTTGATCCAGATAAAGCTTGATTGCCTGCCGATAGGTTTCTGCGTGAGCCGGATCAGCCTTGAGCGCCTGTGCCAAGCCCAGATAAAACAGCGCCTGTGGGTCGTTGCCTTGTAGCTTGCTGGCCGTTTGAAAGTCATCCGTGGCGCGCTCCAGCAGCTTTTTGGCATCCGCCGACTCATGCTTCCAGAGCAGCAGCGATGCCTGACCTCGGTTTTTCAGCGCCTCCGCCTGCGGTTGACGCGCGATCAAGGCCGAGCAGGCTTCCAGCACCCGATTGGCCGCCACCACCAGCGCCACATCTGATTCAGCAGCAGCAATCGGCTTATTGCAGGCATTCACCTGCTGCGACTGCAAGTTTTGAGAGTAGCTCCAGAGTCCTAAGCCGCCCAGCGCCAGCAGGCTGGTCAAGCCTCCCACAATCAGGCGGCGGTTGGTCAGCCAGCCCGGATCAGGCGTCGGCTGGAGCATTCGCAAATCGGCTAGCGCTTCGTTGGCGTTGAGGTAGCGGTGATCGCTCTGGTGGCGCACCAGCCGCGTCAGGATACGACTCAAGCCAGCGCTCACGGGCACCAGCGGTCGATCGGAAGTGGCAAATCGCCAGATGATTTCTCCGGTTTTGCGATCAAGGGTGAGATAGTTGGGATGAAGCCCGGTTAGCGCCTGAATACCAATCATGCCGACGGCATAGAGATCCTGGCTAAACTCAGAGCGCTCCAGATCTGCCGGGGGTGCATAGTCAATCATGCCAGAGCCACTCAGGCCAGAGCCGCTATTGGCAGCAGCCAGAATCCCAAAGTCGATCAGCATCAGCCTGCCGTCGGGCTGCCGCTTGATCCGGGCGGGTTGCAGATCGAGATGCGCCAGATTTTGGCGATGCACAAACTCCAGAATTTCCAGAATTTCGCGCAGCAGATCGATGACTCGTGGCTCATTCCAGAGCTGGCTAGGGCCAATGTCAACGCTCAGATCCGTGCCGTTCACGTAGTCCTGCACCACGTAGAAGGCTTCAGCTTCAGTGAAGGAGGCCAGCAGTCTGGGAATTTGACCATGCCCGTTCAGCTTTTCGAGCTGCTTGAAGCGATTGCTGATCGCGGGCGCAGTTTCCGCATCCCGCAGCGTAATTTTGCGAATCATATATTGGTTCTGACCGGGCAGATCGCGGTCTTTGACCAGATAAGTCTGAGTTAGCTCTGACTCACCCAGCTTTTTAATGACTTCGTAGCGCTGACGGATCACCGGGCGTTCGTTAGCTGTTTCCAGCGCTTGCTCAATCCAGCTCTGATTAAATACGCTGGCATAGATCCGGTTTGCGACCTGAAGCGTCCCCCCCTGATTCTCCACCAGTCCTAAGTTAATCAGCGTTCGCAACTCTGCACTATCGTCAGCGATGGCTTCATGGCGGAGAATTTTGGCGTAGAAGCGCAGAATCTCTGGATACTTCTCATCCAAAATTAGCCGATCGCGCAAGACCCGCAGCGCCTCTGCCGAAATCTGCGTTTCCCAATATTGGATCAGCCGCGTCTGCACCAGATGCGCGACCCAGCCTGCCTCTTCGCCCGCCAAAATCCGCGACTCTGACTCCGAAATCACCAGCTGACAGAGCTGTTCGGTGAGCGCGGGCTGTGAACCGGCCCAGCTTTGAATCTCCTGCACCACCGCCGCTGGATGCACGGCCACCTGCGCTAGCTCTGGCGCAAACCGCAGCAGAATTTTCTCCACCTCGCTTTTGGCCTGCTGAGACAGCAGCTCAGAAGTCTCGCGGGTCAGGCGTTCGGCCATGCTCTGGCTCTGGCTGAGGAACTGCTGCTCCGGCTCGCTCAGCGCCTTGCCTTCTACCCAGACCAGCGCATCCAGCAAAGCTCTGCCGCGCAGCAGCCGCGATTCATCTTTGTAACCAGAGGCCGTCCAGGCGTTGAGCGCTTCGCTGTAGGGGCAGATGGCGGCCAGCGATGCTCGCACCCAGTCCTCGTTAAACACCGCGCGGTAGATAGCGTTGAAGACGCGCAGCCTGCCGTTACGCTTCACCACTAGCCCTGAGAGCCGCAGCTCGTTTTGCTCGCGGCTGTCGTCGGCGAGCAGTTCGCCCAGTGATCTATCCAGTGATTTATCCAGTGATCCGCCTATATATTCTTTTGATTGTTCGCCCAGTGATTCACCTGTCAGTTCGCTCTGCTCACCCTGCAACACCTGCCCATAGAGCTGCAACAGCCGCCCCGCTCGGTCTTTTTCGCAGATGCGGCGGGCAATTGTCTTGAGGTGATCTGGATTATCCTGCGCTTCCCAATTCGTCAGAATCTGCGATTCTACCAGCGTCGCCACGGCAGCCTCCTCCTGGCCTGCGGGGATGGGCAGCGAGCTAGCCGACTGATGACTCAGCAGCCGACAGAGCTTTTGAGTTAAGAATGGCTGACCACCCGTCCAGCGCAGAATCTCGGCCAGCGCCACCTGCGGCTCGACGGCTGACGCAGAGAGTCCGGCAATCAGCGGCTGCGCTTCGGCTAGCTCAAACCCATGTAGCTCAATCGCCCGCCCCAGATTAAACGGGGTGCGCTCCTTGTCGGCAATCAGGTCAGAGGGAGTAGCCACGCCAATCAGCACAAACGTCAGCCGCTCGTAGGCAGCGTTTTCGGGACGCTGATTGTAGCAGGCACGGATGAAGGCAAAGAAGTCGTCGGTCGGGAAATCCAGGCTGAGGACGCTGTCAATTTCGTCAATCACAATCAAAATTGGCTGCTGAAGCTGCACCAGCAGAATGGTTTCAATAAAGTTTCCCAAGCGGGCTAGGGGGGTCAAGATCTGTCGCTCTTGCCACCAGTCGGCCAGGTCACAGTCGAGGTCAAAGCTGGAGGCGAGCTGATGCGCCAGCGTTGCATACCACTGGTTGGCGCTCACCTGCTGGGTGCCAATCTGGGTCAGGTCAACCAGCGCGCAGGCATAGCCTTCAGACTCTAGGCGCTTGCGGATTCGCACCTCTAGGCTCGATTTCCCCATCTGGCGCGAGTTGAGCACATAGCAAAACTCTCCGGCTTTCAGCGCCTGATAGAGATCGGTATCGGCCTGTCGCACGACGTAGCTGGGCGCATCCAGCGGCAGCGTCGCGCCGACCCTGTATTCATATGTTTGCAGCATAGGGCACCTAATCTGATGGATGAAGGCTGAGACGGATCAGAACCACAGAACAGCCAGTAAAGTCAATGGGTAGATGCACATGAGTTAACTCACACGAGTAGATTCACAGATAATACTGAGTATCATTAAAAACTAAATTTAGGGAACATATCTCAGTACGTTTATTTTAGATCGGCAGAGATTAGCTCGGCAGAGATTGCAGAAAATACTGACGATAGAGCTGACAGCGCGGCTTCACCTGATGGCCTTCGAGCTGCACTAAGCCCATGCTTTGCAGCTTAAATGCCTCTGCGGGCTTCACCTGGATAGGCTGGTCAGATCCAACTGCGGCTCGAAACACCTGAATCAAATCGGGCGATTGCTCAAGATGACTGAGCTGCTGGCGTAAATGATTACCATAGACACCAGCTCCGGTAGAGGCTGTTTGGAGCACCTGCTCTAGAGTGACCTGCTGCTGCCGGATTTGTTCCAGACCCAGCCGCACCAGATAGGGATGGCCGCCAACTAGATCGATCAGCGCCTGCGTCTCGGCGGGCTGCCAGTTTAGGCCATAGCGCTGCACCAGATCCTGCACCTGCTCAAAGCTGAATTCAGGCAGGTCGATCAGTACGCCGACTCCAGCCAGCGGCGAGGCGTTGATATCGAGCGCTCCGTAGATCTCGGTGGCATGGACGATGATCAGACGCAGCTTTTGCCAGATGGCGCTATGGCGGTCGCCGCGTCGGGGCAGATCATGCCAGTTGCGGAGCAGCTTGCAGAAGTCTGCCGCAATCGCCTCATGCTCAAACACCAGATCGGTATTGTCCAGCGCCAAGACCAGCGGCTGATCCAGCTGTGGGAGCAGATAGTCTTGAAAATAGGCCGTGGCGTTGTAGCTACCCGAATAGATCTCTTTCCAGACTGATTCCAGCCGATCGGCCTGCCCCAGTTCGCGGCTAACCACAGCACAAAACCATTTCAAGAAGCTACCCAGATCGGCAAATACGGCGCTGTCGGCGAGCTGAAAGCTGAGGCAGACGGTCTGATAGTGCTGCTGTTCGGTCTGCCAGAGTAAGCGCGTCAGCAGCGAGGTCTTGCCCATCTGCTGAGGGGCTTTAATCCGCAGCAGCCCGCCGGAATTAATGGCCTCCTGGCAAACTCCTTCCAGCCCAGGCCGCTCAATGTAGAGGCTAAAGTCCGGCGCGACTGGCTCATCCAGAGGCTGAGCCGATGATTGAGCCAAATTATCCACTGAGCGCTTGGCCGAGCCATTGGCTGAGTCACTGGCTGAGTCACTGGCTGAGTCACTGGCCAAAACATCCCCATACCACTGGTTCCACTCCTGATCGTCCACCACATCGGTGGGTTCTAGCTCCAAAACGCTGACGATATCCCGAATCGAGCTGCGATCCACCTTTTGGCGACGCGACAGACGTTTGAGCGTATCAGGGGCAACGTTGGCGGAGCGAGCCAGAGCTTCGAGGGTAAGTCCCCGCTTGCGACGCTCGGTTTCCAATCGTTCGATGCCTGCTAAAGTGGCCTGCACACTGCGACTGCGACGTTTGTTCATAGCACATGCTCTGATGGTTTTGATGCTGAATCTGTCTGTTTAATCTGTCTATTTGATGCTGGATCGAGTACTAGATCGAATACGGATCGAGTACTCGATCAATCGACACTCCTCAAAGTTCAGGGCAGATCGAACTGAGATTGACTAAACTGGGCATTCTGCCCCGTTCTGCCCCGTTCTGCCCCTATTCAGAATGAGTTAGGTTCCGTATTCTGAAGCTTAACAGGGCAGTCTACTCTGACTCCTTTTGGCTCACATACCGAATTCCACATACCTCATTCAAAGATGTATCTCCAATCTGGTTTTCAATTCAGTCAGTCTACTCTCAGTCGGTCTATTCTCAGGCAGTCTACTCTCAGTCACTCTACTCATCGATCTACCGACCAATCGGCTCAGCAGATATTTCAGCAGATCGCAGCTCAGCCCAATTTAATTACGGCCAATATCGAGTCGCTGCTGAATTCTCCACCACCCCTCACAATTGACCTACTGACAGGTTTTGAGCAATCTCAACCTCAGTCTCCGGATCTAAATTGTTTTTCGGTAAGTTCGATTGTGATTAGTCGCATTGTGACGCATAGCAGTAATAGCTCCCATCTAAATAACTCAGCACTAAATTGCTTCAAGGCAGCTTCGCTAGAAACCAGTGCGGATTATATCTTGCCGATTGCTGCTACTGCTGTGACCCCTACCTATCTTTACCAAGACTTTATCTGGAAACCGGAAACACCCTCTCAGCCCTGGAATCTGGCCGGTGTGGCGCTGATTGGGCTGGCGATCCTGCCCGGACTTTGGCTCAGCTACCTGGGCCTCAGCGCCAATCCACTGCTGCACCAGAAACTGATGCTTTTGGGAATCGAGCTGCTGCTGATTGGCTTTCAGCTGTTCTGCTTCAGTCTAGCGTTGGCGCTGTTGATTGAAACGCATCAAAGCTTCCCCAGCCTGTCAAAATAGCTGCCTGTGAAAGCCGTTAACAATAGCGAGGAATGGCGATGACGCTCTATCTTGTTTCTCAACGAACTGCTGCGAGACGGTTACTTCAACCTGTCAGCCCCATCACAAACCGGATCAAGCCTGGAGCACAGATTACCCCTCAAGGATTAGCGTTCCTGTGCCGCTTTGAGCCAATTCCTGCCCATGCCAAACAAAGCTTGCGCGAAATTGAGCGGGCAGTCTGGCGACAGGTGCTTGTACCGCTGAGCGCAAACCAGTTTGCAGCGCTGGTCTCATTCACCTACAGCATTGGCGAAGCGGCATTGAGCAATTCGCGGCTGCTGCGTCAGCTCAATTTGCGGCGCTATCAAGCTGCTGCGGCTGAGTTTTGCGCCGATCTTCGCTCTGCATGTCTCAGCCATTCCGACAGCGTATTAGCCCATCAGCTGGCAAGCAGACGCAAAGCTGAGCAGAAGTTATTCCTACGCCGCTAGTCCAGCGTTTCGCAATTGCTGATTGAATGCTGATGCGGCTGCTAATGTAATTTGGAGACTCAATTGATGAACGCAACTGTAAACCAGTCTGAATTAAAATCTGATTTACGACAGAACGTAATTGAACCCAAACTAGAATCTGGCTCGGCTATTTTCAACTCTCTGTACTGCTGGCTGAAGGGGACAGCGCCTCAGGCTTCAGCTCGACAGACTTCAGCTCGACAGACTTCAGCCCGACAGCCGGCAAGCTGCACCACCAATGCTGAAGCGATTCAGATCATCAAGCAATTTGAGGGGTTTCCGGCAGATGTCGAACCCAATGTTGCCGAGGCAGAGCGCATGGTGCGCCAGCTGGTTACGGTGCCACTGACGCTGAATCAGTTTTCAGCACTCGTCTCTTTTACCTATCAGCTAGGAGCCAGTACGCTGAAGCAGTCGGAGTTACTCAAGCAGCTCAACGCAGGCCGCTACCGAGCCGCCGCAAAAGAATTTGAACTGTGGATCTATGTAGGCAGCAGCCGTTTCCCCAAGCTAGTCGCCCGCCGAATTGCTGAACGCCGACTGTTTCTGTCACCCTGCGCCCAGTAATTTTCTCAATAATTTGGCTTCAGTAATTTTCTCAGTGATTTGGCTGTTGCTCTGGGAGGATATTGGTATTCAGCCTGGATCTCACAGGCATCACAGACCTCGACCCTGCGCTTGAAAGTTACCCCCGGCTGATTCCAACTTCAGCTGGGGGATTTTTGTGGCGCTTGCTAATGGCTATCGGGTCGTTTGACTATCGGGTCGTTGAGAAGCGGGACAGATTCAGGGCAGTAACGGCTCGCTGATACTGCGGATCGCTGGCTGTGCCAATGTTATCGGGCTGGCTAGCCAGGTTTTGCTGCTCGGCCTGTGTCAGATTGATCACAATATCAGGCGTGATGCCCCGGTGATTAATATCGAGACCGCTCGGCGTAAAGTAGTGAGCAATCGTGACGTTGATTCCAGAGCCATCTGAGAGCGGACGCGATTCCTGCACCAGCGCCTTGCCAAAGGTCTGTGAGCCAACCGAGATCGCCCGTCCGTCGTCCATCAGCGCTCCCGTCAGAATCTCGCTAGCGCTGGCGGAACCGCCGTCAACCAAGACCGCCATCGGCTGATTGGTCAACGCCGTGTTGTTCGCCATCGGCTCATCAGCTTTGCCCACCCGATCCACCGTGCGGACAATTGCGCCATCTTTAATCCACATCCGGGCAATTTCGATGGCCTGATCCAGCCTGCCGCCCGGGTTGCCGCGCAGGTCTAGCACAAAGGCATCGACCTTTTGCTGCTTCATCGAGACAATGGCCTGCCGCATTTGGTCGGCGGCGTGAGCGTTAAATTCTTCTAGCCGGATATAGCCCACCTGCTTTTGGCCAGCGGCACGAACTGCCGATTTGACTGTCGGTAGCTGAATAGCCTGTCGCGTCAAAGAGACTTCATAGGGCGGCAGATCCTGACGCTGAAGCTGGATCTCAACTGTCGTGCCCACCTCGCCTCGAATCTGGCTAACGGCAGCGTCAATTGGCATATCGACCGTACTCTGATCGCCAATTTTGAGGATTTTGTCGCCCGCCTGCACGCCTGCCTGCATCGCCGGGGAGCCTTCGATTGGCTTCACCACCGTCAGCGCTTTCGTCTGCTCATCCAGCTTTAGCAGCATCCCCACTCCCACCAGCTCGCCACCAATCTGGCTATTGAACGCCTGATACTCTTCAGGGTTCATGAACCGAGTATAGGGATCATTCAGCTGCTCAAGCTTGTCCCGCAGTGCCGCATAAGCTTCGTCAGGTGAGCTGTAGGAGCGAGAGAGCAAATCTTGACGGACTTGACTCCAATCTACATTGTTAAAACTGGGATCAACATAGTCCTGGTTAACAACCTGCCAAGCTTCATCCAACATCGCCTTCGGGCTATCTTGCAGGGCTGCTCTGGAGGTAGCGGCAAAGATAGGCAGGCTAATCAGGCTTAACGCAATGCCCAAGCTGAGCCATTTGTGCGATTTGCTCAGATGAGTCAGCGGGAATATCTTTTTACAGCTTTTTCTATGGCTGTTTTTGTGGCGGTCAGAAGGAGCGGTGGGTTGGGTCATACGTTTGCGTCAGCCAAAAACTTCTAAGGGGTGGGTCGGAAAAGGCCGCATTTCGCAGCCAGATTAAGCCACAGAGGCTCTGCAGCTCTGCCAAACAGATTGCGGTCGCGCCTGACTGATTGCAATCTAATTATCACAATTTAAACCAAAGCTTCCTAAGCCTAAAGCAACTCTGTGTCTTCATTATGTCAAAGGTATTACAGTTGCGCCCCAACAACATCGCGAGAATTCTTAAAGTATCTTCACATATTAAAACACTAGCTTGCAAATTCAGCAACTCGAATCGGGCAAGATATCGAACTGAGTGGACGACGGTTCGTCCATTTTTAGACAATCTTCAAAAAATCACTGTTGAAGCGGTAATCTAGATATTATCAGTATCATTATCTCAGCCATTCTCATTTGCGGCATTTTCTGCCCTACTGAAGCAAAAGATTGGTGAGGTTGAATACTTGCCTCAATTGATATGCCATATTCTAATAATCATATTTTTGTTGCAATTAAATTTACTTATTTATATATTATTCACACTCTAATTTGTTCAATACCTGCGGCAATTTGGGTTACCCCTGCTGCGATTCTTCTCCCAATAGACCGAGAATTCAATAACTTCACATTTGGACTCCCAACTGTGTTTTTTTGGCGAATTTAGCCATCTTGTATATATTTGTGTCATACCATGGGCAGCAGTGATTAGCTGAATTTTGGTTGGCGCTGGACGACAGTACTCATGGTTAGGCAATGGCTAGGCAGTGAATTAATTTTTCACGGCTCATCTGTTCAGCAGTGATCCGAGCGAACGTTGTCAGGCGTGACCTAATTGGCGCGACCTGATCCGAATTCATGAAGTCACCATAGAACCAGCGTCTCAAGTCAAGCGACTGCCAAAAGCGCAGACTCTGTTCCCATAAGCTGTAAGGAGAGATTATTTTGACCCCCGTTGTTACCCCTGCTGTTACCCCTGTTGTTACCCCTGTTGTTACCCCTGTTGTTGACAGCATTGCCCCGCATGGCGACAGCCTTGTCAACCGTCTCTGCACCCCAGCCCAAAAAGCCGAGTTCCTCGACCAAGCTGACCATCTGCCCCGCATCTCCCTGGATGAACGCGCCCTCTCTGACCTCCAGCTCATCGCCATCGGCGGC
>JAHHHV010000086.1 GCA_019359155.1 Pegethrix bostrychoides GSE-TBD4-15B | reverse complement strand
AACGTAATCATTCACAAAAGTCCGTAGATTGGCAGTTCACAACAGCAGATGCTCGGATTCGTCTCAAGCGTCTTTACCCACAAATTGAAAACTGACAGACCACTAGTCTAGATCTCGGCTGGATTTAGCCTGCGTCCGCCTCAGCGGGTGCCAAACAGCAGTTGGTCATTTTGGATCGCGACCAGCTTGAGCTGAGCGCCCGCAATATAGGCATCTTCAGCTGCAACTGCCTTGACTTCTAGTGAGTTGGCGCTCTGCTGCACCTGGGCAATAAAGTCCAGAATTACCTGCCGCTGGTTGCCCGCAATTGTCACCGTATCGTCCAGGATGCCAGCTTGACGACAGCGGAACTGAGCCGCCGCAATCAGCAGCAGAATCCGCTCGTTCAGCTTTTCTTCCTGCATGACACTGGGGTTGACGGTGGTAGCTGCAACCACTTCGCCCTGCTGAAACACGACTTCGTTAGGGGCAGCGGTGGCCACCACATCCACGCAGGCTTCGCCCGCTAGGACGCAGGGCTCACCCACGACATAGTTGCCAGCCGACATGACGCGCACCACATAGTCTTGGCCGCTAGTGATTTGGCTCGCCAGCTGCTCAACTTGGCTGGTCGTAATCCGGATCACCTGCTGATCGCTGCGGCTTGTGCCGGGTTTGATGATCTGGGCGACGAGCTGATTGGCGCGCTGCAAAAGCTGAGAAATGGCCTGCGGAGCCGCATCCGGGCGCTCGACCCGCAGCACTCCCCAGGCCAGCGTCTGATTGCGAAACAGCGTCACGTTGCCTCGGCGCAGATCTTCGTATTCGCGCTCTAGGCTGACTTTTTGCTGATCGAGAAAGGCAATTTGGGTTTCGAGGTCTTTGAGCTGGGCTTCGCGGTTGCGGATTGCCAGATCGCGCTGGGCAATCTCTTGATCGCGCTGGGCAATTTGACCTCGTACCTCGTTACGCTGCTGGATCAAGGTCTGTCGGTCGCTCTGGAGCGCCTGAATTTCGGAGCGGAGTCTAGCCGCCTGCCCCGATACCGAAGCTAACAGCTGCTGCGCCTGCTGAAACTGAGTCTGGCTGGCGTTGAGGCGCTGTTCGGTAGATTTCAGCTGCGCCTGGGTTTGGGCCTGCTCTGTCACGGCTTCACGCAGCGACCGATTGGTTTGCTCCAGGCGACGCTGAGCCGTATTTTGCTGCTTGCGGGCAGATTGCAGCCGAGTCTCAACCTGCTCTTTCTTGGCTGCCGTTTCTCGCAGCTCACTGCGCGCCTCTTCGAGATTGTCTTGAATCCGATTGAGTTCAAACACGCCTGTCCGCAGCTGATCGCTGACCGCAAACAGCAGGCCAAACGTCGAGGCCGAAATCACAATGCCAGTCATAATCGTAATCAGGGTCGCAGTCTGGCGAGGGCGCAGATTAAATAGGCTAAGCCGCGCTTTGCCCACGCGCGTGCCCAGGCGATCACCCACAGTCGCAATCACCCCACCCAACACCAAAGCTGCCACAATCAAGACCAAACCTGTGGTCATCGCATTTGAGAACCGATTCACATCCAGCGTACAGTATCGTAAACGAGAGGATGGCATCAAAGCCGCCTGTTTCAGATTTTGATCCTGGTTTTGATCCTGGTTTTGATCTAGGCTCTCCCAATCTGCAAGACCCTAAGTACGCAACCTCAAGCGACGCAACATGAAGCTACTCTGCATCAGCAACGGGCATGGCGAAGATGCAATTGCGCTGCGGATTTTGCAGGCGCTCCAGCAGCAGTCGCAGCCGCCAGAGATCGCTGCCCTGCCGATTGTGGGGGAAGGTCAGCTCTACCGCCAGCACGGCATCCCAATTTTCGGGCCAGTCCAGGCCATGCCGTCGGGCGGATTTGTCTATATGGACGGGCGGGAACTGGTTCGCGATCTGCGCGGCGGGCTGCTGACGCTGACGCTGGCTCAGCTCAAAGCTGTGAAACAGTGGCGCGCCAAGTCCCAGCCTGGAGATCTGCTGCTGGCGGTGGGCGATATTGTGCCGCTGCTCTACGCCTGGTACAGCGGCGCTGACTATGCGTTTGTCGGTACTGCCAAATCCGACTACTATCTGCGGGACGAGCAGGGCTGGCTGCCCCGTCACTCCTGGCTAGAGCGCTTAGAAAACTGGTCAGGCTCGGTCTATCTGCCCTGGGAACGCTGGCTGATGGGACGGCCACACTGCAAGGCGATCTTCCCCAGAGATCGCCTCACGGCAATGGGGCTGAGGCGGCGGCAGCTCCCGGCTTTTGATTTGGGCAACCCGATGATGGATGGCCTAGAGGCAACTGGCATCAGCTGGACGGCAGATTTGCCCAGTCTGGAGGATCTGCCGCAGCTTACCCTGCTGCTGCTGCCCGGATCAAGGCCACCCGAAGCCTATGAAAACTGGCAGATCTTGCTGCAAGCTGTCTCAACGCTGATCGCAATCTTGGGCAATCGCTATCGGCTGCTGTTTTTGGCGGCAGTTGCCCCGCAGCTCCAGCGTCAGCCGCTCCAGCAGGAGTTGACCGCTCGCGGCTGGCGGCTAGTTGATGGGAGTGAACAGCTAGATCAGAAATTTGAGCAATACCGCGGCGGGCTGGTTTTGACCTCGGCGTTCAATGACTGTCTACAGCAGGCGGATCTGGCGTTGGGGATGGCGGGTACAGCCACCGAGCAGTTTGTTGGCCTGGGTAAGCCTGTTTTTAGCTTTGCGGGAGCAGGCCCGCAGTTCACGCCGCGCTTTGCTGAAGCTCAGACTCGACTGCTGGGAGCCAGCGTCACGCTAACTGAGCCAGCCGATCTGGTCAAAGCCATCGAGCTACTGCTGCATGACCCAGATCGGCTGCAAATCATCCAGGCTAATGGCAAACAACGCATGGGTAGTCCCGGCGCGGCGGCTAGGATCGCCGCCTGTCTAATGCAGCTCGATGCAGCGGTCAATCTGATCTGAGATCCAACTCATCTGAGATCTGAATAAACCCTCAGAGTTCCCTCATAGCGACGGAACTTAGTGATGGAACTTGGCGACAGAACTCATAGGTCTCATGGCCTCTATCCAACCTGCGCTCACTCAATTTATAATGTGAAATGACTGTAAAGTGTGACCTGTTATAGTGCAGTGAAAAATAACTTTAGGTCAAGAAAATTTCTTGAGCTTGACAGTTCGCGAAGTTGAGGGGCGGATTCAAATATTTAGGGCTATCTACGGCGGACATCTAAACAGGGATGCCTACTGAACTTCAGTCACTTACAGGCAGATATTGTGAAAAACGAAGAGCTAATTGCCCTATATCAACAGGGTGAGCGAAATTTCAGAAAGCAGAATCTGAGCGGTCAATCGTTCGTCGGCCAAGATCTATCCGGAATTGATCTCAGTGGTGCTGACTTACGCAGCGCCAATTTCACAAACGCCCTCCTTCAGGGCGCTAACTTTACTGGCATTCGAGCTGGATTGCAGCGGCGCAAGCAGATCTTACTGCTGCTCTTGCTAGGCATGATTACCCTACTGCTGGGCACGGCAGCGGGTTTGGTTAGCACCTTACTCAACCTGGAACTCCGCAGCTTCACGACAAACTTTGAAGAAGTGACGGCAGGCTGGGCTGTTCTATTCATTTTGCTAGTCTTTGCGCTGGTTTCTGTTTTGGAAGGCGTGATTGCCGGGTTTAGCGTTTTTGCGCTGGCCTTTGGAGTTGCCGTGGCGCTGGCCGTCATTGGTCCAATTTTCTCGACGCTAATTAACCCGATTGCCTTTGCTGCTGCCGGAGCAATTGGACTCGCTATTACGATTGTCTCGTCAGTCTCGGCTTTCACCATCTTTACTACAGTTGCCGCGATGGCTGCTCTCCGAGCTTTTGACCTGCGAATCGTCCTGGCGGTCCCCGTTATCTATACGCTGGTGTTCGCCTATATTGTCTCAATTACCGAGATTGTGACTTCGATGGTGATGGTGGTGCCTGCGGTAATGTTGCTGGGCGGCTATGTGGGCTGGCAGGCGCTTCAGGGCAACCCCAAGCATCGTCTGATGCGGCGCTTGGCTCGCTCGCTCGTCATTCGCTGGGGCACAAGCTTCCGAGGCGCAGATCTAACAGAGGCCAATTTTTCGCACAGCGACCTTAAAAACGTTGACTTCGACGAGGCCAATCTGGCTAGAGTCTGCTGGACAGGAACCGAGTCGAATCAGACTACGCTCTCGGTGCCGTCTAGCTCGTGAGGCTCACCCCAACCTAGTCCTGATACAGCTTGAGCACGGATGGCTCCGTCTGGATCGGCAGCGCCTCTAGCGTATCAGTCTGAGCGCAGTACTTCAGGTCGTCGTGACAGTCGAGCCGCAGCAGCCGCTGACCATGCGAGGCATGTTGCAGTAATCCCAGCAGGTTGGTCTGCCACTGGCTGTAGAGGGCGACAGCGCTAAACACCTCGTCATTGCCGGCGAGTTCAGCCAGCGATGCACTCGGTAGCTCGCTGAGCTGATGCACAATTGCCCCCGCGCAGACGGTATCTTCAAGCGAAAAGCTGCCCTCCCAGCCTGACCCTACAATCCAGACGGTTTCGGGCTGGTGCTGGTGCAGATAGCTGACAACTGCGGCTCGATTCACGAGCGCTGCCGTCAGGACGGTTTCGGCATTCTGGATGCGGGAGAGGCAGCGCGTTCCGTTGGTGGTGCTAATAAACAATCGGCGGTTCTGGACAACGTCCGGCAGGCAGTCGAGCGGTGAATTGCCTAGGTCGCAGCCTGCAACCTTTGCGCCACCGCGCTCTCCGGCTCGCAGACGCTTGTCAGCAGGCCAGTCCTCGCTCACCTGCATCAGCTCGTCCATGCTGCTGAACACCTGCACCGCTTCGGCTCCAGCAGCCAGCACGGTGGCCATTGTCGTCGTGGCGCGCAGCACGTCAACCGCGATGGCGCAGTTTGGCAGACTGTCAGATGGCGTGAGTTCGGGCGTATGAAAAACAGATATTTTCACAGGTTTATAGTTGCGTTAAAGCAGGGGATAGTACGGTCAGGTCCAAGAGCCAGGGAAGCACTGGCTTTTCCCCGTCATTCGCAACCTAACTTAATGCATTCTATCGGCTAATTCAGCCGAATTTGGCACAGAGCCTTGATTGATTGCAGTGGGTTTTCTCTATGGCTTCTAGCGACTGCCGCTAGTCAAATTAGCGCTCGATGACCATCCAGGCGCGCAAAATCTCAGCGACCGTCCAGGCTTGAGCAATGCAGCCTTTGGGCATCATCGGCGCGTCGCCGTCAAAAATTTCGCTAGCGCTGCCCAAGCCATGCGCCAGCAGATGATCGGCCATGGGTTCCAAAAGCTGCCTTGCCTGTACCAGATCACCATAAACGCGCAGATGTGCCAACACATAAGGCCCCAGCAGCCAGCCCCAGACCGTGCCCTGATGATAAGCTCCGTCGCGCTGGCGCAGATCGCCGCCATAGTGCCCCTGATAGCTGGGATCGTGAGTCGCCAGAGAGCGGAGTCCATAGGAAGTCAAGAGCGCTCTGCCGCAGGTTTCGACGACGCTGCGCTGCTGAGCAGGGTTGAGCGGGCTTTCGGGCAGCGAGACGGCAAAAATCTGATTAGGGCGCAAGCTAGCATCGTTGCCAGTTGGCGCATCCAGCACGTCATAGCAGTAGCCCAGATCCGGGTTCCAGAACCGCACAAACCGCGCCAGCGTCCGGTCGGCAATCGCCTCATATTCCTGGTGCGGCTTGCCTAGCATCCGGGCAAATCTCGCCATCGTCCGCAGCGCGTTGTACCAGAGCGCGTTGATCTCGACGGCTTTGCCAGTCCGGGGCGTGACAACCCAGTCGCCTACCTTAGCATCCATCCAGGTGAGCTGAAGACCTGCTTCGCCCGCATAAAGCAAGCCATCGGCTGGATCGAGGTGAATGTTGTAGCGCGTGCCCCGGCAGTGCCAGTCGATGATTTCGGCCAGAATTGGGTAAAGCTCGCCCAGCAGGTCGTCGTCTTGGGTAGCCTTGTAGTAATGCTGGATCGCCTCAAAGTACCAGAGCGTTGCGTCAACGGTGTTGTATTCAGGCACTTCGCCCGCGTCGGGAAAGCGGTTGGGCAACATGCCTTGATCAACATATTGGGCAAAGGTTCGCAGAATCAAGCGGGCAATCTCGGAGCGTCCGGTCGAAAGCGTCAGACCAGGCAGGCTGATCATGGTGTCACGTCCCCAGTCGCTAAACCAGGGGTAGCCCGCAATAATCGTCTTGCCTACTAAGATATCTTCTGCTTCAGCGTTCGGGTCAGGGACTGATTCAGGTTCAGGTTGCGCTAGCTCAGGCTCAGCCACTAATTTCGCTAAGTTCACCCTGCGGTTGACGATAAACTGATCCGCAGCCAGCACCAGCTGATTTAGCCAGGGAGCTGGCTCTTTGCTACCCAGCGGCTGGTTGGTGCGCCAGAGATTCAGCAGCTTTTGCTCGTAGAGATGCCGCTGCTTGAGCGTTAGCTCGCCGTCTAGCTCTGGGGCTGGCTCTGTGCTCGCGACCACCGTCAGTGATTCGCCAGGGTGCAGCGTCAGGTGAAAGGTGGCCACATGCAGATGATCCTCGCGGTCGGGTAGCCCCCGGCGACGCTCCGTAGCCAGATCAAACTGATAGTACCAGTCGTGCAGCGTCAGCACTTCGGCGCGATCGCTGAGTAAATAGAGCGGCGTGGCTTCAGCAGTTGCCAGCACCTTGATGCCTGATGCGACCCGCTCGACTCCCATCTGCCAGCCCCAGCTGCGAATGCCGCCATGATGGTCGCGGTAGTTGACCAATGCTTTTAGCAATAGCGCCACAGGCTGACTGGCTCGCAGCAGATGATACTGCACATAGGTTGTGTTCGCGCCCTGCTGCATCCAAATCCGCTTTTCCAGCAGCGCATCCGCACAGGCAAAGCGCCAGGTGGGTACGGTTCCTTCCAGGCTAAATCGCTCAATCTGTCGATAGCCCTGCGGTTCAATCTGCCCGCCTGCCCAACGGTTGCTGCTGAGCGCATAGACCTGCTGGTCGTAGTGCAGAATTTCTTCGAGCTTGGTCAGCATCAGGGTGCGACCCAGCGGCGGCTGCAAGGCAGCAATCAGCAGGCCGTGATAGCGTCGGGTTAAAGCGCCCGCCACGGTGCCAGATGCGTAGCCGCCAATGCCGTTGGTGATCAGCCATTCACGCGCTGCGGCAATCTCAAACTCCCCGCAAATTTCCCTGCCGAATCCAATGCTCATGAAAAATCAGCAGCGCTACGCTATTAGAATACCGTGATGCCTAACATGCCTAACATATCGGATATTTGGGCTGCAAGGCTTAGATCAGCCTGAGGCTGGGCTGAAAGTTCACTCATGACTAGTTACTCATTACTAGCCTGACAGACTTAGGGACTACCGTATGAATTACCTCGTTGAATTACCTATCGACATAGTGCGTTCGCCCTAGGCTGATCCTGCCCTGACTAGCCGCCAGAGCAATCGATCATCTACCATCAATAAGGGCATTAACCAGAACATTAACCGGGCGACAGCTCGGCCATTTATCGCAGAGGTAGGTCATGCAGTTTATTGACCAGGCAAAAATTGAGGTCAAAGCGGGCAACGGCGGCGACGGCATGGTCTCCTTTCGGCGCGAGAAGTATGTGCCTGCGGGTGGGCCATCCGGCGGCAACGGCGGCTATGGTGGCTCGGTGCTGCTCGTCGCGGTCGAAAACCTGCAAACCCTGCTGGACTTTCGCTATCTGCGGATCTTTAAGGCAGAAGACGGCAAAAAGGGCGGCACGAAAAATATGACGGGTGCATCAGGCGATGACCTGCGCGTGGAAGTACCCTGTGGCACGATGATTTATGATGCCGAGACCGGCGAGATTCTAGGCGACTTAACCCAAAACGGTCAGGAGATCTGCATTGCTCAGGGTGGCAAAGGTGGCTTGGGCAATCGCCATTTTCTCAGTAACAACAATCGTGCCCCTGAACGCGCCCTGCCGGGACTGCCCGGTGAGGAACGCACCATTCGGCTAGAGCTGAAGCTGCTGGCCGAGGTAGGGATTATTGGTCTGCCCAATGCGGGCAAATCGACTTTGATTTCAGCCCTCTCGGCGGCTCGCCCCAAAGTGGCCGACTATCCCTTCACGACGTTGGTGCCTAATCTGGGGGTCGTGCGAAAGCCCAGCGGCGATGGCACGGTGTTTGCCGATATTCCCGGCCTGATTGAGGGCGCGCATCAGGGCACTGGATTGGGGCACGACTTTCTGCGCCATATTGAGCGGACGCGGCTGCTGCTGCACTTAGTAGACGTAACCCAGCCTGATCCAATTGCCGCCTATCAAACGATTCAGGCAGAACTGCAAGCCTATGGACGCGGTTTGGCCGATCGTCCCCAGATTTTGGCGCTGAACAAAACGGACGCTTTACCTGCCGACAGCGAACTGCCGCAGGATTTAGCTGGTCAGCTGGCGCAGCTGACCACTGCCCCAATCTTCGTGGTTTCGGCAGTGGCTCAGACTGGACTCGCACCCATGCTGCAAGAGGTGTGGCGACAGCTCGAAATCGCCAAGAATGTCGCAGAGAACGTCATAGAGAATGAATCTATTGACGCTGCCAAGAGCGCCGCCAAATATCCTGTCGCTGAGGATCTAGAGGAAATTGCGGCTGCGAGCGCTACGGCCGAACTGGTCTAGCACAGCTGCCGCTAGAGCCTTAAGCTGCCATGGCCTTCACAGGCCCTATGACTCATCCCAAGACTCCACAGCCAGCAAATCACCAATGGGGTCTTGCATTGAGAATTCAAACTCCTCTAGCTCTCTTTTCCAATGCTGCCATTCCTCGCCATAAAGCAAGGCGATTTTCCAAATGCTGTCCGTGGGTTTGACGGCCTTGGACTGTACCAGGGAGCGCACCTGGCGCTGAAATTTTTCCATGGGATGAGCAACCGGGGTCGCAAAACCTTCAGTCATATTGATCACTAATTTTTCAAATGCTAAGTGGAGAACAGATTAGCTGGCAGAGCGCATCACCGATTAATTTCCGGATCGGTTAGTTTCCGGTCAGTTTCCAGTCAATTTGAAGCTTTGACTACGCTCATCTCAGATCCAACTGCCAGTATTCTATGTTAGCACAGTCGATTTCCAACCTCTCCAAAGGCTAATTTCTGACAGATTCTATTATATTTTCTAATAACCTGCCGACATCCTAGCCTCCTCTGCTTATTCTCCAAGATTGGCTTCAAAATTGGCTTTAGCGTCCTAAATCATGCATCGCATGAATAATGTCCACATACTGCTGGGTGACGGCTTCTAGCTGCAGGCGGTCGGAATTAGGCGGCGGTGGTATGGGTGCCCCGATTCGCACCGTAATTGGCACAGGCTGAGGCAGCTTGCGGCCTTTAGTCACAATGAACTCGGTGCCCCAGAGGCTGACTGGCAGCAGTGGCGACTGAGATTTGGCGGCTAGCAGGGCTGCGCCCAATTTTGGGATGGAAATGCGGCCATCGGAACTGCGCGTCCCCTGCGGGAAGACACCAACCGCCCAGCCCGCCTCAAGCTGAGCCAGCGCCGCCCGAATCGCGCTGCGGTCTGCTGAGCCGCGCTTCACCGGATAAGCTCCGTAGAGCCGAATCGCGTGACTCAGTACAGGTACCTGAAACAGCTCCTCTTTAGCCATGTAGGACACCGGACGCCGGACGCAGCTAGAGAGAATTGGCGGATCAAAGTCGCTGGCGTGATTGGCCACCACAATGAGCCGTCCGCGAGCGGGCACATGCTCAGCTCCATAGATCTGCCCCCGAAAGTAGCTGTGTAGCAGCGGACTCACAACTGTCCATTTGAACAGGTGATAGAGCGCCAAGCTTAGGGCGGGTTCGCGTTCACGCATAGGGAATGCCACAGCCTAGTGGTTCAGCTCAATAGTTTGTTTGACAGGTCGGTTCACAGCTTGCTTGTCTAATTGCTTGTCTAAGCGTTTGCTTAATAATTCGTAAAAATACGGATGCAGTTGGTTTAATCTGACTTGCTGAGTCCGTGCAACTACGCTTCATCCAATAGCGTACCAAAGGCTACGATGCAGAGCGAACTTCATCGAAACGTCAAGGAAGTTAGGCGGAACTGATGAGCAGGCTTGGAATAGTGAGAAAGAACTGGCAGCTTCGTAACCCCGTGACTTGTCTAAAAGATCAAGCCTCATCAAGTCTGGCGCTGGCTCACAGTCGCGTCAGTCAGCTCAAACTGGTGCGAACCGCCCCAGGCCGATCCTATGACTATATCGACGAGCTAAGCCGCGAACGCTCGCACAGCTTTGCCTTCCGGCTAGATCAAACCCGTAAGGTTTCAATTGATCTAGCTAACGAGCGCGATCCGGGGCTGTTTGGAGAGCTGCTGCGATCTCGGAACATTGAGGTGACGCTCTGGAGTGAATCTGGCCAGAAGCAGGCGCTGTTTTCAGTTGCGCCGGGAGATCGCGACCGCGAAACCGTGACGCTTGCATCCGGTCGCTACCTGCTGGAATTGAAGACGCATACGCATCAAAAAATCGACTACGCGCTGAAGCTGATGCCGATGAAATGGCTGCTGCTGGGCTATTTTGCCAGCTAGTTCGCAGGCTGGCCGATCGAGCGGCTTTGCTGCGTTTGTAGCGAATTGCTAAAATCAATTGCTCCAACTGCCAATTCTTGTCAGGCTCAGATCGCAGTAGTTTACCCAGATGGATTCGGGTATAGATTTGGGCATAGATTTGGGAGCAGTTTCATGAACTTTTCGGTAATTAAATTTTCCTCAGAAGATTGCGGACTCTGCCACAAGATGGCGTTCTACGATCAAAAAGTGGCTGAAGAGCTGGGGCTTAAATTTGTAGATGTCAAAATGCAGGATACCGCCACCTACCGCAAGTACCGCAAAATCCTGCTGGCGCAGTACCCAGATAAAGCCGAAATGGGTTGGCCAACCTATCTGATCTGCAAAAATCCCGAAGGTGAGTTTGAAGTGATTGGCGAAGTAAAAGGCGCACATCCCAAAGCCGAGTTTCGCAGCCGGCTTCAGAAATATCTGGCCTAGCGGTTCTCGCCAGATTGACCGAGCAGATTTTTATGCAGATTTTTATAGGGGGAGCCTATCCGCAAAGAGGGGCGCTTGATTCGCCCCTGGGAGTTGATGCGATTGGAGAGACCGCTAACCTGCAGCCTGTGCTGGTTTTTGGGGCGAAACTGCGCTTCTGGTGCGGGTTTTAGCCTCTAGCGCCGGATCCACTAAGGCAAACTCAATATGGTTGAGCAGCGTGGTCACAAAGGCAAACAGCAAAAACGGCAGCGACAGCACCAAAATCAGCCCGACAGTAGCCAGCGCATAGATCGGGCGGCTGGCCCCCATCAGTCCCAAAGCTGCGGCTAGACTGATGAATAGCACAACCAGCCAGACAATAATCTGACCATAAATATCTCCAAACGTCAGCGTACAGACGACACGATATTTTCTTAAATCCATTGCCTTCCCCCTATAAAATTGCTTAATACTAACGTTTTACAGTAAGTCACAGACTAGGGCATAGGGGAGGAGTCTAAACCTTTGTGACAGTTTGCAACAGTTCTTTACACTTCTATGCCTGATCAATACCTGCTGTTTCACAAGCCTTATAACGTGCTGTCGCAGTTTGGCCAGCAGGCTGACAGTCCGGCTCGCAGCCTCAAAGACTTTATTGATGTACCAGAGGTCTATCCGGTTGGCCGCCTAGATCGCGACAGCGAGGGACTGCTACTGCTCACCAACAACGGTCGGCTCCAGCATCGGCTCAGCGATCCGAAATTTCGGCATCCGCGCACGTACTGGGTGCAGGTAGAACAGATGCCGACTGCCGTCGCGCTCCAGCAGCTCCGCGAGGGTGTGGTGATTCAAACCTATCGCAGTCGTCCGGCTGAGGTAAAGCGGCTGGACGAACCTGATCTGCCGCCTCGCGATCCGCCGATTCGCTACCGCAAGCAGATTCCAACCGCCTGGATAGAGCTGACGCTGAGGGAGGGCAAAAACCGTCAGGTGCGGCGGATGACGGCTGCTGTTGGCTTCCCAACGCTAAGGCTGGTGCGGGTGGCGATTGGTACCCTGAGGCTGGGGCAGCTACGTCCCGGAGACTGGCGCGACTTGACTGCTGCTGAACTGAAAATGCTGGTTGAGAACATGCGTTAAAATCACAGACCGAAGTCAGGCTACTTTTTAGGGTTCCAGGGCATTTGATCCAGCCGGGTTTTGCGAGAGAAGGCAACCGAGAAGTTGCAGTCTACAAAGCCCCAGATGTCTTTTTTGGAGCCTTCAACAATGTTGGTAATTTGCAGCGGTAAGCGCAGCGAGAACCGGAGTGGCTCCTTGCCTGCTAGAAAGTCACCATACAGATTTTTCAGCTTTTGAATCCGCTCAGCGTCCGCTTTGTCTTTGGGTTTGGCGGCCTGATCTTGAGCCAGCTTTTGGATATCCACAACTGGTCTAGTCGCTGAGAGTCGCCCGGTTTCGGCATTTGCTTCCAGCAGATCTTCGGCAGTTAGCACTACGCTGAGGCTGCGCTTAGGCGAAATGCTGCTGCTGGCCTGAACCTGAGACTGGTCGCCTTTCTGCATCCCGTCAATGACGCGCACCAAGCGTCGGTCGCCACCCTGAAAGTTACGAAGCGACCCCCGCTCCCAGTCCACCGTAATGGTAGCAGTGCTGGACTTATTGCTGACTGTGGTCGGCAGCTGAGTGGGCTGCTTGTCAAACGCATAGGAGCCGTCCACTTTAAATTTGACATCCACAAAGTCTTTCAGCGCCTCATAGTCGTAGAGATTGCCCTCATGCTTGATCACGGTGCTGCGGACAATCGGAATCGACTCCCAGGCTTGCAGGAGCACGTAGTAAATGCTGATCAAATAGACCGCCAAAATCACGAGATCGGTTTGGTTCATCAGCCGGAGCGCCAGTAGATCGTGGCCCATGAGTTATGGCCCAATTTTAAGGTAGTCCGCAGGATCATCGGTGGGGCGCTATTCGACGCTATTCGATATTTATTAACCTGTAATGCCTAAAGAATGATTGCAGAGAAATGCATTCAAGATAACTTAATGATCTCACTAAATTAGTGATCCCACTCATCAGGCGCACTCATCAGGCAATCTCGCTATGGCATCCTCCCCACTTGAGTATCCATCGGCGGTGCAATGGCATCAGCGATCGACCGTCGAGACGGCAGAAGATCTGAAAACAGACTTAGAAGCAGGATTATCAGAGGCAGAAGCCTCTCAACGTCAGGAGTGCTATGGGTTTAATGAATTAACGGGGAAAGCGGGGAAAAGCCTCATTGTGCGTTTCCTGATGGAATTCAACCAGCCCTTAATTTATATTCTGTTGATTGCTGGCATTGTGACGCTGCTGCTACGGGACTGGGTGGATGCAGGGGTGATTCTGGGCGTGATGTTGATCAACGCCACGATCGGCTTTATCCAAGCATCGAAAGCCGAAAATGCGATCGCGGCTCTTGCTAAATCTGTCACGACAGAGGCCACCCTGATTCGAGAAGGGCAAAAGGTACAGCTCAACGCCCGCAAACTGGTTCCTGGCGATCTGGTCTTACTGACAGCCGGTGACAAAGTGCCTGCGGATCTGAGGTTAGTGACGGTGCGTGACTTACAGGTGAGTGAATCGGCATTGACCGGGGAATCGGTGCCCGTCCAAAAAGCCATGCAACCCCTAGCCGCTGAAACAGTTTTAGCCGATCGCCACAACATGGCGTATGCCGGTAGTTTGGTCACATTGGGGCAGGCAAAAGGACTAGTGGTGGCGATCGCCAACCAGACCGAAACCGGGCGCATTTCCCAACTGATGGCGCAAAGCTCTGGTCTGGAAACTCCCCTGACGCGCAAGATTGAGCAATTCAGTAAGAGCCTGCTGTACGTCATTCTGGGGCTGGCAGCCTTCATGTTTGCGGTGGTGATGGGCAAAGGTGGAACCTGGACAGATGGGTTTAAGGCAGCCGTTGCCCTGGCCGTGAGTGCCATTCCTGAAGGACTCCCCGCTGTGGTGACAGTGACATTAGCGCTGGGTGTGGGACGAATGGCACAGCGCCATGCCATTATCCGCAAACTGCCCGCTGTCGAAACCCTTGGGAGTACGACAGTCATTTGTTCCGATAAAACTGGCACGCTCACTGAAAATCAGATGACTGTCCAGGCTATTTATGCGGGAGAAAAAACTTACCCTGTGAGTGGGGTAGGCTATGATGCGGCAGGCTCGATTTCACAAGAGGATCAGCCTATAGAAGTCGGTCAATTCCCTGCGTTGCAGGAATGCTTACAGTGTGGGCTATTGTGCAATGACTCTCACCTTCAAGCACAAGACGGGCAAGAAAAAGATGGGCAAGTATCGGTAGCAGGCGATCCCACTGAAGGAGCATTAATTGTCTCGGCACAAAAAGCAGGGTTAACGCGGCAAGCCCTAGAGCAAGAACAACCACGACTCGATACGATTCCCTTTGAGTCGCAATTTCAATACATGGCAACTTTGCATCAGCAAAGAGAACCAGCCAATCGCCACAGAATTTACGTCAAGGGTTCGGCGGAAGCCCTTTTGCAGCGATGCCATCATCAACTTGATGCCAAGGGTCAACCCATAGATTTAAACTCAGCGCAAATTGAGGAAGCTGTGGCTCAGATGGCATCCCAAGGTCTACGAGTGCTTGCCTTTGCGAAAAAGGATATTTCTGCCCAACAACAGGGGATCGACCACAAAGATCTTGAAAACGATCTGGTCTTTTTGGGACTTCAAGGGATGATCGACCCCCCTAGAACCAAAGCGATCGCCGCCGTGCAGGTCTGTCAGTCTGCGGGGATTCAAGTCAGAATGATTACAGGCGACCACGCCCTCACTGCCGCTGCAATCGCCCGTCAGATCGGACTGAGCCAAGATCGCGATCCCGTCGTGTTTGAGGGCAGGAAAATAGCAGAAATGGACGATCGAGAATTGGCAAATGCTGTCGAACTCAGTAATGTGTTTGCGCGGGTTGCACCCGAACAAAAACTACGACTGGTGGAAGCGTTGCAGTCTAAGGGTGAGATTGTGGCGATGACTGGAGATGGGGTCAATGATGCCCCCGCCTTAAAACAGGCAGATATCGGCATTGCGATGGGGATTACTGGTACGGAAGTTGCCAAAGAGGCGGCGGATATGGTGTTGACCGATGATAATTTTACTTCGATCGAAGCCGCTGTCGAAGAAGGACGTACCGTATATAGCAACCTGCTCAAGACAATTGGGTTTATCCTCCCTGTCAATGGCGGCGAAGCGATGACCCTCGTAGTCGGCATCTTCGCGGGTATCACCCTGCCCATTTTGCCCGTGCAGATACTCTGGGTCAATATGGTGAGTTCCGTCGCTCTCAGCGCCACGCTCGCGTTTGAGCCAAAATCAGCCGATACCATGCAGCGTTCGCCCCGCTGCCCCAATGAACCCCTGTTGACCCAACCATTGCTGTGGCGCATCCTAATTATTTCCACCTTTAATCTGATTGCGGTTCTTGGCATTTTTGAATGGGCTTCGCAAACCACAGGCAATGTTGACTTGGCTCGAACCATGGCAGTTCATACCCTAGTTGCCGCAGAAACCTTTTACTTGCTGAGTATTAGTCAATGTATTCCATCCCTATTTGCCTATTTCCAAGACCGCACTCGCGTCATTGCCTATATTCCGGTCATCGGTGTGGTTTGCGTCTTGATCTTGCAAATGTTCTTTAGCCAGTTAGCAATCATCAACCCGCTGTTTGACACTCAACCGCTCAGTCTAATTCAGGCATTCATTTGCATCAGTGCGGGGATTCCAATTATTTTGCCTGCTTTATTGCTAAAACGATTTGCTCCTCTCGCCTAAGGTTAATTCTCGTGCAGCTTAGTTACATTTCTAAATTAGAGCCTTAAATTAGAGCCTTAAATTGGAGCTGCGACCAGGTGAAATTCTTGCAGGGCAGGCAGGAAGTTGGCGTTTTCGTGCTGGGAGCGGCTGAGCTTGATTAGCGCAAACCGCTGGATTGGCAATAGATGCTGCCACTGAATCAAGGATAGGGTTTGACCCACAGCGGCTGCGGCAGTTGCGACGCTCTCGGGGATCTGGCTGGCATCCATCCAGGCGGGCTGAGCTTCAACCGGCAAATCGCTGGGCAGGTTGCCTGTTTGCTGCTGCACCCAGTCGCGGAGCTGAGTGCGGTAGGCGGCAGCTTCTAGCGCGGTGGCGCAGGGTGTTTCGACTAGCTGCTGGCGCTGAGTCTGGCTGAGCTGATTCCAGTGGAAGAGCTTGAGCTTAACCCCGCAAGTATCGAGCTTGTAGCGCACAATCATGGGAATGCAGCGCAGCGATTCGGTAAAGTCGGCCTCAAATTCAAAGAAATTGGTTTGAGAGAGGTCGGTCATAGCGGCAGCTCAATCTTCGCTTCTGAACTTGGCTGGAAGGCTGTCTGGAAAGCTGTTTGGGACGGTGGAAGCCTTAGGCATCAGATGCGACAGCACCTCACCACCGTTTGATGCAGGCTCCAGTGATGTAGAGTCCAACTGGCTGGCAGTCACGCTGAGGCTGGGCTGGTGTAGCCGAATTAGCTGAGCCAGCGTTTTTTTGAGCTGAGTGCGCGGCACAATCGCATCGATGAAGCCATGTGTCAGCAGATATTCAGAGGTTTGAAAGTCGTCGGGCAGCTTTTCGCGCAGGGTTTGCTCTACAACGCGCCGTCCAGCGAATCCAATCGTCGCCTTTGGCTCAGCCAAAATAATATCGCCCAGCATGGCAAAGCTCGCCGTCACGCCGCCCGTGGTCGGATGGGTGAGCACCGGCACATAGAACAGTGCTGATTCGCGATGGCGCTCCAGCGCTGCCGAAATCTTGGCCATCTGCATCAGGCTGAGCATTCCTTCCTGCATCCTGGCTCCCCCAGAAGCGCAGACAATAATGACCGGCCTGCGATCACGGCTAGCCGCCTCAATCATCCGAGTCAGCTTCTCGCCTACCACCGACCCCATACTGCCGCCCATAAACCGAAAATCCATTACGCCTAGCCCAATCGCCAGCCCATCTAGCTGCCCCAGTCCAGTCTGCACGCCGTCGATCAGACCTGTTTTATCTTGGGTTTCACGCAGACGGTCGCTGTAGGCTTTGCGGTCGCGGAAGCTGAGCGGATCGACTGGGCGCAGGTCGAGATCGAGGGGCTGCCAGCTGCCGGGATCAATCAGCTGCTCAACCCGCTCATCTGCATAGATCCGCAGATGATGGCCGCACTCAACGCAAACCATCTGGTTGGAATGCAGATCTTTGGTGTAGGTGAGCGTGCTACAAGCGGGACATTTCGTCCAAAGGCCGTCAGCAATCTCCCGCTCCTGACGGTCTTTGGCCGGAGATTTGGGCTTTTGACGATTGGCAAACCAGTCAAATAGGGACATGGGCATCAGGGATGAAAAATCAGGAAGTGTGAGGAAACTCTGCGCTCGCAGGCTTTATTCAGGCAGATCCTCGCTCTCTTCAACCGGGCTAAGTAAAAGCATAGCAGTCCAGCGATCCTGGGGCTGCACCTGCAAGCCTGCGGCGGCCTGCCCCAGATGCACCACGCTCTGACTCACGACCCTGGCCGGAATTTCGTGAGCGGCCAGCATCTGTTGCATCCATTCCGCTTCCCAGCGGCTGCTGGTGGTCTTAATAGTGATCCAAATCACGCAATGCGGAGTGCAGACTCAGAGTGTAACGTCAGCAAGAGAATCAAATCAACCTTGAATCAGTGACCTGATCATACCGCGACCTGATCATACCGCTTGAGCCGGACTCGATTTGCCAGATCCTAAAACTCCGTCTCAGCTCAAGCCCAGCCGGGAAAAAACAGCCGGACGTAGCCAGATAGCAGCGCCTCTCCAAAGAAGACTGCCAGCATAGCACCCAGCGCCAGCATGGGGCCAAACGGCATCGGCTGACGGCGACTCAGCAGCCCCAGCGCGATTGCGCCACCGCCCGCAAATGCCCCAATCGCGCAGGCCAAAAAACCGGCCAGCAGCAGCAGCTTCCAACCCAGCCAAGCGCCCATCATCGCCGCCAGCTTAGCATCGCCGCCGCCCATGGCCGTCTGGCCAAACAGCATTGACCCGGCAAGGGTAATCAGCTCGAACAGCCATAGCCCCAGCACCGCGCCCCAAATGCCGCCCATCAGCTGGCTGGCCGCCCCCGCCGATTCAGCCATCAGCCAGCCCTGTCCCGCCTGAAATAGCAGACCGATCACCAGCCCGGACTGGGTGAGCGAGTTGGGCAGCGTCAGCGTATCGAGATCGATCAGCGCCAGCGCCAGCAGCCAGCTCAAAAACGCCCAGTAGCCCAGCGACAGCAGCGACAGATCAAACGCTAGATAGACCCAGAGAAATAGCAGGCCAGTCGCTGCTTCAACCAGCGGATAGCGAACCGGAATCCGACTGCGGCAAAATCGACAGCGGCCTTTGAGCCAGAGCCAGCCCAGCACTGGCACGTTGTCATAAGCCTTGAGTGGCCGCAAGCACTGCGGGCAGCGCGAGGGCGGAAACAGGATCGACAGACCTGCCGGAACGCGGTAGATCACAACGTTGAGAAAGCTGCCAACTGCCGAGCCGAGTAAAAACACGATCAGCCCAATCAGGGCAGAAAAAATTAGCTCCATAGGGCGCTCTGTGCAGATTGACTGCGCGATTCACACCTTCTGAATATTAGGGCAAATTGTCTGCTGAATCCGGTCAGCGGGGGGCTGATCTTGCCAGCCGGAAAGAATGCCTTGCAGCTCGGCGCGCAGCGTGGTGAGGGCATCAATCTGGTGGGAAATATCCGCCACTTTAGCTTCGAGATGCTGCTTGATGTCGCCACAGGGCAGTTTGCCATGGTCATGCACCGCCAGAATCTGCTGGATTTCCTTCAGGTTGAGTCCAAGCGCCTGTGCGCGTTTGATGAACGCAAGTCGATTGAGTACCTCAGCCTGAAACAGCCGATACTGCGCCTCAGAACGCTGCACGGTGGGAATCAGCAGGCCAATTTCTTCGTAGTAGCGAATTGTTTTGACCGGCAGGCCGCTCGTTTCTGCAACTTCGCCAATTTTGAGTAGCTTTGTCATCTTGCTCCCCAGCGTTTAATCCAGAGCCTTAGCGCAGCAATCAGGACTCAATCAGGATCAAAACTCTACGTTAGCTTGGCAAAGGCAGATGCGGCCTAGCGCCAAAATCAGGGAGCGCCACCGGATTTTCGGCTAGATCATGCAGGATTACCTCAATTGCTTTTTCCAGCTGGCTATCTCTTCCTTCTGCCCAGTCTTGGGGCGTAATCTCAACTTCAATATCGGGAACCGTGCCGTAGTTTTCGATCTGCCAGCCTACGTCTTTGAACCAGAACGAAAATTCTGGCTGCGTCACCTGGCTTTGATCGACGAGTGCCTGCCGATTGGAGAAGCCAATCACGCCGCCCCAGGTGCGCTTACCAATCAGCTTGCCCAGCTGCATCAGCTTGAAGCAGTGGCTGAAAATATCGCCGTCCGAGGCCGCATATTCATCGGTGATCGCCACCATTGGCCCAGCCACCGAATCAAACGGAAACGGCACAGGCTTGCTCCAGCGGGTAACATCGTAGCCCAAGCGCCGCCGCGCCAGCTTTTCGAGAATTAGCTGTGAGACAAAGCCGCCCCGGTTGTAGCGCAGGTCGATAATCAGACCGTTTTTGTAGACCTCAGCGAAATAGTAGCGGTGAAACTCGGCATAGCCCGCTGGCCCCATGTCGGGAATATGCAGATAGCCAATCTGACCGTCGGTAGCCGCCTGCACCTGCTGATGGTTGGCCTCAACCCAGGCGCGGTAGCGCAGCGGTGTTTCGCTTCGCAGCGTTTTGACAGTAATCGTGCGATGCGGGGGCTGGCGCTGATCTGCTCCGGAACCAGTCGCAGAACCCGCGCCAGCGAAGGTCAGCGCCACCTCAGATCTAGCTCGATTCACCAGCAGCTCTTGGGGAGCTAGATACCGACTCAGCGGCTGGCCATCAATTGCTAGCAGCAGATCGCCCGCCCGGACATTTACCCCTAGCTGACTCAGGGGCGAACCCTGCTCGCTCCAGGCATCGCCTTGAATAATCCGCTCGACGCGATAGGCATCTGAGTCGGGATCATAGCTAAAGTCTGCGCCCAGAAAGCCGATTGGGTACTGTGGCGACTCGCGGTAGTCGCCGCCGCCCTCGTAGGCGTGAGACGTACCGAGCTCTCCCTGCATTTCCCAGATGAGATCGGAAAGCTCAGAGCGACAGCCAATTCGCTCCAGCAGCGGACGATAGCGCTCAAACACGCGCAGCCAGTCTACGCCAGAGAGATCTGCTGTCCAAAATTGCTCTTGCTGCAGCCGCCAAGCCTCGCGAAACATCTGCGGCCACTCCTGCTCAGGATTGACCGAAAGCCGCACTCGATTTAGATCCAGCCAGCCGCTCTTGCGCCCTGGCTCAGCTTCTTTGCGGTCGCGCTCTAGCGAGCTAAGGCTGCTAATCTCGCAAACTCGCAGCCGATATCCAGCTCGATAAATCAGCGTTTTTTGATCTTTGGCGAGTCGGAAATCGTTGGCCTCAGCTAGCCGCTCCTGCTTCTGGGACTCAAAGTCATACAGCTCCAGCGAGGGCTTTTCCTTGGGCTGCTGCCCGCCCAAGCTGCTCTGCACCGGGAACGTCGTCAGCAGCACTTTGCCCTCTAACCCATGGATCTGCCCATAGATGCCCTCGGCTACCGGGAAGCCCAGAATCCGCTGCTGGATGCCCTCGAAGTCGATGTTGAGCGGGGCAGGCGAGGTAGGTTCAGCCGGAGTCCGTTCAGCAGGGGCAGGCGGCTCTTCAGCGGCGGGAGCCGTATCGGCAGCTTCTGACAGCTCTGGCTCCGCCTCCGGGATATCTGGCTGAATTGGGGGCAGGCTGGCGCTGAGCGATCGGGTGACAGGCCCAAACGGCGAGGCAGTCTCGGCTTGTAGCGCAATCAAAAATGGCCGCATCGCCTTGGGGAAGCTGAGGTCGAAGTAGACTCGATCGTAGACCGGATTGAACTCGCGCACCGAGAGAAAGTAGATAAATTTTCCGGCTGGATCAAAGGCTGGCTGGGTATCTCGAAATCGAGGTGGCGTTAGCAGGTGCGTCGTGCCGCTCTCAACCTGGCAGAGCTTAATCGAAACCGTATGCTGAACTTCAGCCATGCCGTAGGCAACCCACTCCCCGTCTGGCGACCAGCAAAAGCCTTGGATCGCGTCATAGTCGCTGCGGTCGAGCTGGCGGATTGCGGCGCTAACCAGATCGACCCAAATTAACTCCTGCCGATGGTTGGTCAGAACCAGCTGGTCGGCCACTGGCGAAACAGCGAGCTGCTCCACCCGGCCAATGTTGAGTCCGGTAAGCGGCCGGGGAGACTGGTCAAACTCAGGCGAGAGAATTTCGAGTGTCTCAATACCGCTGCGATCGCAGACTCCGACTAAGCGCTGCCCGTCGTTGAGCCACTGCGTGAGACGATATCGCCCTGCTGGCTGATTTTCTGGCTGGCCTAGCTGAAACACTGCCCCTTCCCAGTTGCTAAAGCAAAAGCTCTTGCCCCGACTGGTAATCACCACTGAATGGCCGTCCGGATGCAGGCCATAGTCTTCTAAAAACTCAGCTGGATTGACGAACTTGCGCTGTCGTTGGAGGCGCGGGCTGTGAAACTGCACCGGGATTGGCTGGCTGGTGGCTGGGGACAGCGGATCAAATCGGAACAGCTCGGCTCCGGCGTGGTAGACAATCGTTTGGCCATCGCTGCTGGCGTTGCGAGCGTAGTAGTCCCGGTGCTGCGTGTGCGGCTGCAAATCTTCGCCGGTTGGCGTACAGGAATAGAGGTTGCCGATTCCCTCGTGATCGGACAGAAAGTAAATGCGCTCGCCAATCCAGATCGGCGAGTCCAGGTTGCCATTGATCTCGATGAGCTTCCGGAACTGACCGGTGCCCGCTGCATCTACCCAGAGCACGCCCATTTTGCCGCCCCGGTAGCGCTTCCAATAGGCGGGCTCGTCGGTGTTGCGGCCAATCACGACTCGCCCACTAGAGCCAAAGGCGACGCTATGCGCCAATCCGTAGGGCAAGAGCTGCGGCTGTCCGCCTTCAGGCGAGATGCTGTAGAGATGATCCATTCGCTCAATCGGCTGCTGAGCGCTGCTGACAAAGACGATCTCTCCGCCGGGACTCCAGCCCGCCACCTTGGCTGATCCCATAAAGGTCAAGCGCCGCGCTATACCTCCAACTGCGGGCATACAGTACACCTCAGCATGGCCTTCCTCGCGCCCCACAAAAGCCAAATGCAGGCCGTCTGGCGACAGCAGTGGCCGCTGTACCTGTGCCAAATTCGCCGTTAGCCTGATTGCTAAGCCGCCCTGCAATGGCAGGCTCCAAAGGTCATCCTCGCAGACAAAAACAACCCGCTCGCCGCTCACGGTCGGATGGCGGTAGTACCCGTATTGACTCATGCGTCTTGCTCAAACTTTTGCTCAAACTCAGAGGGGCGCAGGCAGAATTTATACCATTAAACCGTGATCTATCGGTAAAAATCTGATCTCTCAGGCTCTTTTCTGCGGCAGCGGCTGAGCTTGCGGCTCTAGCTAGCTATATCTATCAGTAGATAACTACGCCTTAGCTGATTCCGCCACCGAAGGCCGCTCTAGATCTCGCCGGGTTTGCAGGCTGAGCAGCGGCAGCGTTACCTTGACGGTTGTGCCCTGATCCGGGCCGGGACTGTGCAGCCCGATTTGTCCACCCATCATTTCGACGAGGTTGCGGGAAATCGCTAGTCCCAGCCCTGTGCCTTCCGCCTTGCGCGTGGTTGAGCCATCTACCATCACAAATGGACGAAACAGCTTGTGCTGCTGCGCCAAATCAATGCCAATACCCGTGTCCTGAATCGTAATCACCACCCAGTCTTCCACCTCATACGGATCGGGATGATGACCGTTGCCGTTACTGCTGGGCGTGGCTGAGCGCGACGGCAAATCCTGCGGAATCGACTCTAGCCGCGTCTGAATCGTGATGCTGCCGTGGTCGGTAAATTTGATCGCATTGTGAATGATGTTGATAAACACCTGTTGGAGCCGACCGGGATCAACCCGTACCATGATTGGCTCTGGCGGCTTCGTGAAATTTAGCGCCAGATTTTTCTGCTGCGCGGCCACCGTTTCGAGATCGACGGCATCTTTGAGAATCTGACGCAGATCGGTGGTTTCAATCGCCAGCGGCAGCTTCTTCTCCTCGATCCGCTGGATGTCTAGCAGGTCATTGATAATTTTCAGCAGGTGAATCGCTGCCTTATCGGCCTGTTCCAAAAACTCAACTTCTTCCTCGCGGCTGTCGCAGCAGCCATCTTTGACGAGCCGAATGCTGCCAATAATGGCGTTCAGTGGCGTTCGCAGCTCGTGAGAAGTCGTCGCCAAAAATCGGCTTTTCAGCTGATTGGCGGCTTCTGCCTCCTGCCAAGCTGACTCTAGCTCTTTGGCGCGTTCCTCCAGTCGCCCCACCATGTTGTCGAGCACTTCGGCCAGGTGGTTGAGTTCGCGGATGCGGAAGTTTTTGGGGGCGCGCTCTAAGGGGTCGCGCTTGTGGATTCGCAGCGCATATTTGCCCAGCTGCTCAATCGGCAGCGCCAGATCCCGCGCCATGTAGAGCATCGCCAGCAGATGCGCCGCCAGCAGCCCGACCGTCAGGATTAGTAAGATCTGGGTGATATCGGCCAGCCCGTCCAGCGCATTGTCAGCTGGCGTAACGGCCAGCACCGCCCAAGTTTCCTTCTGTTTTCGGGTAATTGGCACCGTCATCGGGCTAAAGCCCGCGATCCATTCAGTTTGCTCTCCCGACAGGTTAAACAAATGCCGCGAGTCCGCATCGCCCCGCCGAATGTTGCTGAGGATATCCTGGAACCGATCACCGTTGGTGCCCTGGGCAATGTTGAGTCCAACCTGTCCCTGCTGCGGATGCGCCAAAAACTTACCGTCTTGATCAATCACAATCGTCTCGCCCTGCTGCTGGAGCGGCGTTAGCGTCTTACCCTGGCGAATGGCGGTTTGGGCTGTGAGGCTGTAGCGCAGCTGTCCGGTGGTGCTGTAGACGGCGGTGCTGACCAGCAGATTCAGCGGACTGCCTTCTGTTGAGCTGGGGCGGTTGAGCGTATTGACCGTCAGGGTGTGGTCGCGGTTTAGCTCAGCCGAACTGTCGCGCTGTTTTGCCAAGTCCTGGGTGTTCTTTGCCCAGTCCTGGGTGTTCACCGCATCGAGGATTCGATTGCCGCAGGTGCTGGCGATCATCTGCGGGTTCTCCAGATCTTTGAGCTGGAGGCAGCTCACCTCTGTGGGCAGCTGCTTTTGAAGCCGATTGAGAAAAACTGCGGCTGACTCAGGCGAACCAAACTGGAGTGGCGCTGTCTCGCTGGCAATGGACAGACTAGTCTGGAGAGCGTTGATCGAATCTTGAATCGTGACGGCTTTGCCCACTGCGCTCTGCTCTAGGTTTTCGCGCGCGGTCTGGAGCAGACTGCTTCTGGCTTTGCGAAAGGTGACTGCCATACCCAAAAACAAAATTGGGATGCTGAGCAACAGAATTCGCAACAGCAGAATCCGACGAAACGAAGATTGACCCACCATTGCCATAGTTACTTTCCAAGCTGAGGTATGAAGTTCACACCCGGACGCGCTCCCCCTACTAAGATTAATACCGAACCCGTTGGGGTAGGTTTGTCATCCGTTACAGAAACCGTTTCTTCAAGAAGTCTTCACTGAATATAAAGGCAACTGCCTATAGAGGCGACCGCCGCAGATCTGCGCTGCTTTTGATGCGTCTGATTTTTGATACCCCTGATTTTAGAACCCCAATTACGCTAGATGCAGCTTCGTGATGCAATCTCGACCCCACACAACCGTTGTTTTGGCAATCAGCGCTGATGGCAAAATTGCTGACGTTCACCATTCTGCTGCTCGGTTTGGCTCTGCTGCCGATAGAGATCACCTAGAAACTCAAATTGCTCAAGCCGACGGGGTGCTGTTTGGCGCGGGAACGCTGCGAGCTTACGGCACGACGCTGAGAGTCACCCATCCGCAGCTCTTGCAGCAGCGAGAGGCACAGAGAAAGCCGCCTCAGCCTGTCCAGATCGTCTGTTCCGGATCAGGAGTGCTCGATCCGCAGCTGCGCTTTTTCCAGCAGTCGGTGCCGCGCTGGCTGCTAACAACCACTGAGAGACTGGCCTTCTGGCAAGACCGCCCAGAATTTGAGCGGGTGCTGTCATTCTACTCTGAAGCGCCAGATCAGGCGATAGCTGAGCTGGGGAGACTAGGGCTAGCGCGGCTGGTGGTGACGGGCGGCGGCAGATTAGTGGCTTCGCTGCTGGCGTTTGATCTAATCGACGAGCTGTGGCTGACAGTTTGCCCGCTGATTTTGGGCGGAGCGGCGCCAAGTCTGGTGGCGGGAGCGGGTTTTTTGGAGGCAACGGCTCCTCGATTGATTTTGCTTTCGGCAGAGGTGGCTGGCTCTGAGGTGTTTTTGCATTATCGGCGGCGGCAAAGCAGCGATGAGCAAGTTAATGTAACTTAAAGAAACCTTTGTTCATCGATTTATTCTCCTCCCCCGCTGCCGTATGTTTGAGCGTATGTTTGAGAAAAAACCTAGCTACGCCGTTTCCTGGATTAGCCAGATTGCCGAAGTGGCGCAGGCCGAGTGGGACGCGCTAGCGATGCCGCTGCAAACGCCGTTTTTGGAGTGGGACTGGCTGCACAATATGGAAAGCTCCGGCAGCACGACGGCAAAATCGGGCTGGCAGCCAAATCACCTGACGCTCTGGCGGGATCGCAGCCTAGTTGCCGCCGCGCCAATGTATTTGAAGGGGCACAGCTACGGCGAGTTTGTGTTTGACTACCAGTGGGCAGATCTGGCGTACCGGCTAGGGATGGAATATTACCCAAAGCTCTTGGGCATGTCGCCATTTACGCCTGCCGAGGGCTATCGGTTTCTGATTGCGCCTGGTGAAGATGAGGATGCGCTAACCGAAATGATGGTGGCGGCGATCGATCAATTTTGCCGTCGCAACCAGATTTTGGGCTGCAATTTTCTCTATGCTGACCCAGACTGGCGGCGGGTGATGGAGCGGCATGGCTTTAGTAGCTGGCTGCACCATAGCTATGTCTGGACGAACCAAAACTTCCAGAATTTTGATGACTATCTGGGCGCGTTTAATGCTAACCAGCGGCGCAACATCAAGCGCGAGCGTAAGGCGGTGGCTGAGGCGGGGCTGCGAGTGGAGCCGCTGACGGGGGAGCAGATTACGCTGGAGCTGCTAGATCAGGTCTATCAGTTTTACTGCGACACCTGCGATAAGTTTGGCTTCTGGGGCAGCAAGTATTTGACCAAGCAGTTTTTTGAGCAGCTTTACCCGACTTACTGCCACCGCGTCGTGCTGTTTGGCGTCTATGACCAGAATCATCCAGAGCAGCTCACGGGCATGTCGTTTTGCCTCACCAAAGGCGAGCAGCTCTACGGGCGCTACTGGGGCGCGGCGCAGGAGTTTGACAATCTGCATTTTGAGACTTGCTACTACAGCCCGATTGAATGGGCGGTGAGCCACGGGATTCAGACGTTTGATCCGGGGGCAGGCGGGCGGCATAAGAAGCGGCGCGGGTTCCCGGCGATGCCGAATCACTCGCTGCATCGGTTTTACGATGTACGGTTTGCCAAGATTTTGCAGAGCTATATTGGCGAGATGAATGAGCTAGAGCAGCAGGAGATTGAGGCCATTAATGCGGATATTCCGTTTAAGCAGGAGCGACCTGAGCTGAAGATCGAGGAGTTAGGGGGTGAGACGTAGGGTGGGGGTAGAGCGGGGCAGAGCAGCTGGCTGCGAACTGAGACTTGCTTGGGGGAACACCCCAAAAGGCTCGCACAACCCGGATCTCCCCCACTGCCCCAATCCACTAAGGCAATCCCCGAATCACCTCACCCAGCATCCCAATCATCTCGTCAATCTGCCCCCGCTCAATCACCAGCGGCGGCGACAGCGCAATAATATCCCCCGTCGTCCGAATCAGCAGTCCCCGCTCATAGCAGCGCAAAAAGCACTCAAACGCCCGCGCCATCGGCTGACCCGGCATCGACTCCAGCTCAATCCCCGCCACCAGCCCCAAATTCCGTACGTCAATCACATGCGGCAGCCCTCGCAGCGAATGCACCGCATCCTCCCAATATCCCGACAGCGCCGCCGCCCGCTCAAACAGCCCCTCCTGCTCATAGAGATCCAGCGTCGCCAAAGCCGCCGCGCAGGCCACTGGATGCCCGGAATAGGTATAGCCATGAAATAGCTCAATTGCGTTCGGCACCGAGCTATCCATAAAGCTGTCATAGATCCCCTGACGCACAAACACTGCCCCCATCGGAATCGTGCCGTTGGTGATGCCTTTAGCCACCGCAATCAGATCCGGCACCACGCCAAAATAATCTGCCGCAAACCCTGTCCCCAAGCGGCCAAACCCCGTAATCACCTCATCAAAAATCAGCAGAATCCCATACTTGTCACAAATCGCCCGCAGCCGCTGCAAATAGTCCTTCGGCGGCACCAGCACCCCCGTCGAACCCGCCACCGGCTCCACAATCACCGCCGCAATATTCGAGGCATCATGCAGCGCCACAATTCGCTCTAGATCGTCCGCCAAATGTGCCCCCCAGTCCGGCTGCTGACGGCTAAAAGCGTTATGCTCCAGGCTATGCGTATGCGGCAGATGATCTACCCCCGTCAGCAAGCCGCCAAAAAACTTGCGATTCGAGCCAATCCCGCCCACCGAAATGCCGCCAAACCCTACGCCGTGATAGCCCCGCTCCCGGCCAATTAACCGCTGCCGCGTCCCTTCGCCCCGCTCCCGGTGATAAGCCAACGCAATCTTCAGCGCCGAATCCACCGCCTCCGAGCCAGAGTTGGCAAAAAATACGTGATTCAAATCCCCCGGCAGCATTTGGGTCAAGCGGCTGGCCAGCTCAAACGCCCCCGGATGCCCCATCTGAAACGTCGGCGCAAAGTCTAGCGTTGAAACCTGCCGATGGATCGCCTCGACAATCTGGGGCCGACAGTGTCCCGCATTCACGCACCACAGCCCCGCCGTACCATCTAGCACCTGCCGCCCGTCAATTGTTTGGTAGTGCATATCCTGGGCAGAGACAAACAGACGCGGATTTTCCTTGAACTGGCGATTTGCCGTGAACGGCATCCAAAACGCTTCGAGATCGGCGCGGCTCAGCGTGGGGGTCGGACGGGTTAACTCTTGCATAGCGGCTTTCAATGAACGGTGGTAGGCAGACGCAAATAGGCAGACGTAAATAGGCAGACGTAAATAGGCAAACGGGCTGGAGGATGCAGCCAGCAATCTGAGCCAGGCTAGAGGCAGATCTGATTGGGGTGATTCATTTGGTTCATTCATAATGACCTAGAGTGCAGGGTGCAGCCAATTCTTTAGATAAATCTCAAGGTTTCTGCCCGCAGGATTCGCCAGATTGTTAGGATAAGCTTCTAGCTTGTTAACCGCTTCATAATTCTCCTCAAGCCCCACCGACTGTATATGGCAGCTACTATCGCGCTCATTGCTCATCCCCGCACCCAAGACCGACTCGCCGCATTGGTGGCTCAGTACCAGCCAGTTCTGCTCCGCTACCGCCTGCTGGCCACCGAGCAAACCGGCAATCAAATCGCCGCCGCTACGGGTCTGCCAGTCGAACTTGTGGCCGCTGAAGGACGAGGCGGCGAGGTGCAGATTGCCGCCGAGGTTGCTGCTGGCAATCTGGCCGCCGTCATTTTTCTCGTCGATGCTAGCGAAACGCAGACCTCCGATCTGCATATGCAAACGGTAGCCCAGCTTTGCAACCTTTACGACATCCCGTTTGCTACCAATCTGGCCACCGCCGTCTCCGTAATCGGCACGTTAGCGCGCAGCCGCGTGGCGCATCTGATTTTCAACCCCGTTTCAGGACAGGGAAACTCAGAACAGGAGCTGGCGTTAATTCAGCGACTGCTGGAACCGCATGTGCATTTGGAAATTCATCAGACGACGGTCGATCTCTGCGCGGAGCATCTGGCTGAACGCGCTGTCGCCGCCAATGCTGATCTGGTGCTTGCCTCAGGCGGCGACGGTACGGTTTCGGCAGTGGCGGGGGCGATTATGGGGACAGGAACGCCGCTGGGGATTATTCCGCGCGGCACAGCCAATGCCTTTGCCTCAGCACTCGGTATTCCGACTGCCCTCACCCCAATTCGCGGAGCCTGTCAGGTGATTTTGGCCGGCAAGACGCGAGCCGTTGATGCGGCTTACTGCAACGGTATTCCAATGATTCTGCTGGCCGGAATTGGCCTAGAGGCCGAGGTGGTCGATCGTGCTGACCGCGAAACCAAAGACCGCTGGGGCGCACTCGCCTATCTGATGGCGGGCTGGCAGCAGCTCGACGAACAGCAGCTGTTTGAGACAGAGGTTGAGGTCGATGGCAAAATCGAGCATTTTCAGGCAGGCGCAATCACCATCGCCAACGCTGCCCCCATCACCTCCGTTTTGGCGCAAGGCATTGGACAGGTGGTGTTTGACGATGGTTTGCTAGACGTGACGATTGCCACCGCCAGCAGCAAAATTGACGCGATCCGCACCATTGCCCAGCTGTTGGGCGCAGCGCTGTTAAAGCCTGCTGAAAATCCGAATATTCTGCATGTGGGAGCGCGTCGCCTCAAGGTGACCACCACGCCGCCCCAAAAAGTCGTCGTGGATGGCGAGATTATTGGCACTACACCCATTGAGGTAGAATGCATTCCCGATGGCCTGACGGTGTTTGTGCCCTAGCGTTTATGCCCTAGCGCGGGCTGAGAGTTGAAGAATTGCGGGTAGCAGAATGCAGTCTGAGGAACAAATTAAGCAGCAGGGTGAGCAAGATTTTTGGAGAAAAGTCCTGACTCAAACAGAGCACGCGCTGGCCACCGGAGCGCTTCAGCCGATCGAAACGCAGAGTCAGCGTCTCACCCAAGCGGGTATTGACTTTATCGTGCGGATCTCCAGCAGCCTACGTCGCAAAGCTCAAGCTGACAGCTCACCGCGCCCCAACCCCTTCCTGCCCTACGAGCCCGATCTGTTTGTGGCTGATCTCTCCCCAACGCACCTCTGCCTGCTCAACAAGTTCAACGTCACTCCCCATCATTTGCTGATCATCACGCGAGACTTTCAGCCGCAGGAGCTGCTGCTGGAGACCTCTGATTTTGAGGCACTCTGGAGCTGTATGGCCACAGTTCAGCAGCAGGGTATTGACAGCCTCGGATTTTATAATTCAGGCAAGCAGGCTGGAGCCAGTCAACCACATCGACATCTCCAGCTCCTGCCGCTCGCGCCAGACCAGCCCCTGCCAGTTCAGGTGCCGATGCAAGTGCCGATTCAGATGGCGCTAGCCGCCGCAACAGCCCAAAGCCCTAGTCTGCCCTTCAGCCATATCATTGGTCGTTTGTCTGACGGCACAACTGCGGCTGCGGCTCACAGCCTCTATCTCCAGCTTCTCGATCAGCTGGGCTTGCAGGTTGCAGAACCGCCGCCCTACAATTTGCTGATCACCCGCCAGTGGATGCTGATTGTGCCGCGTCGGCAGGAGCAGTTTGAGACTATCCCGGTGAATTCGCTAGGTTTTGCGGGCAGTCTGTTTGTGCATAGCCCAGACCAACTAGAGCAGCTCAAGCGGATTGGGCCACTCTCGCTGCTGGCAAAAGTTGCATTTCAGGTCGATCAGATGAATTAGTTGGATTAGATGGATCAGTTGGAGCGCGTTCCGCCCGTTTCAACTTGCAGTGAGGACTGAGCCGCACCGCGTCGGTTGAGCGCAATCGGGGCACGGAGGGCATTGACGGCCTGTAAATACTGCGGATCACTATCAGTTGCAATGAGCGCCTGGTTGCTCACCAAGCGGCGGCGCTGTGGCTCAGTCAGGTTAATTTCGATATCTGGGGTGATGCCAAGATGGCTGATGTCAGTGCCGTCCGGTGTGTAGTAATGAGCAATTGTCACGGCTAGCCCAGAGCCATCTGAGAGTGGATTGACTGACTGCACCAGGGCTTTACCAAAGGTCTGGCTGCCGACAATTACCGCCCGTCGATTGTCCCGCAGCGCCCCGGTCAAAATTTCGCTGGAGCTAGCCGAACCGCCGTCTACTAAAACGGCTAGAGGCAGCTGCGTCAGTGCCGTCTGGTTGGCCTTGATCTCTTGACTCTCTCCCACCCGGTCGATGGTTTGGACGATGAAGCCACTGTCGAGCCAGAGCCGGGAAATTTCGATGCTGGCCTGCAATAGCCCGCCCGGATTGCCGCGCAGGTCTAGCACAAACCCCTCGACATTCTGCTTCAGCAGCTCCTTCATCGCGTTGCGGACTTGCTCTGGCGCATGGTTGCTAAACTCGGTGAGGCGAATATAGCCAATCCGGGCGTTGGCTTCCTGACGCAGCCCGTAGTTGACGTTGGAAAGCTCAATCCGCGCTCGCTTCATGCTCAGATTCATGGCGGCTTGGCCATTGCGCTCAATCCGTAGCGTAATCGGCGCGCCCACCTCACCCTGAATCAGCTTAGAGGCTTGCTCAACCGTCATGCCGCGCGTGGACTTGCCGTCGATTGCGACAATTCGATCGCCAGCCTCAATCCCAGCCACGCTGGCGGGCGAGCCGATCACAGGTTCAATTACAGTCAGCATCTTTGATTCAGCGTCAATTCCCAGCCGCACACCCACGCCAGACAGCTCGCCGGAGGTCTGACTCGTCAAGGCGCGGTACTGCTCCGGATCGAGAAATCGGGTGTAGGGGTCATTGAGCTGCTTCAGCTCTTGGCGTAGAGCCTCGTAGGCCTGCTGATTGCTGGTATAGCTGCGACTCAACAGCCGTTGGCGACTGGCCTGCCAGTCCGTTTGGTTAAAGGTTTCGTCTACGTAATCCCGGTTCACAATCTGCCAAGCTTCATCCAAAACGGCCTTGGGGCTGTCTTCAAACTTGGCCTGAACCGGACTACTCAGACCAACCAACGAAATCAAGGCCACGGCTCCGCCCATGCAGGTCAAGGGCAGATCGAAGGAATCACGCAGTTGCTTCATGTAAACTGAATCCTAGTCGAGGAATGAATTAAACGTAGAGCGAATTTATATACCAAATGCTGACAAATGCTTAGCCTGAGCAAGAGCTGAGTGAAGAATTTTGATCTGAAGAATTTTGATCTACAGATCACGTTGGGAAATAGACTCCAGTGGGAGACAGACCCAGTTGCATCAGCCCATCTCAAACAATCTCTGCCCTAAGCCTCTGTACAAACATTGCTGATTAGTGTAGCAAAAGCCAGAGCTGATTCCGATGCCTGTCGCGAAGTTTTTAGAATTCTTACGGATTGGCTGATTGCTCGCCGCATATTCTGCTCAGCGTCGGTCTAGTCGGTGGCTGAGCGAGGGACAGATGAAGCTGTTTTAAGGCTCTTTGGCCCCAATCACCATTTGCAGCAGGAAGTTCTTGCCGCCTTTTTGGTGGTATTTGTCAGCCCAGGTGCGGATGGTCTCATCTAACTCTGCTAGGGCAGCCTCGACTTGCTCTGCTGGGATGTCCAGTTCTTCCAAGATCCGGACGCTGCCTGAGCGCCGCTCTGACCAGTCGCGCATCATCCGAAAGAAGCGAGCTGTGTCATCAATCATGGTGTAAGCGCGTTCTTCCTCGTCGGCGGGCGCATAGGAGGAGCGCGTCAGGGCATAGAACGGCAGGCTCCAGGGGGAGTCAAGGCGGGTAATGGTGCCCGAATAGAGCAGTCGCCGCTTAATATGCTCGGCAAAGGCTTCGCTGAGCGGCATCTGGCGATCCTTAGGCAAATCACTCTGTGCGTGATTATGCAGATGCTCAATCATATCGACAAGCTGAAAGGCGTTAACTAGCTGGGCATTCGGCATGTTGGGCGGCAGCTTTTCTTCAATCTGGCGCTTTTCTTCCGGCATAAGGCTGTTGCCGGGAACTCGCGAGCGTCCCGGCTGCCAGGGATACTGCTCCAGCCAAATATAGGGAAACTCAATCAAGTAGCTCGGCTCCTGAGAACCCAGCATTTTGAGAATCTTGCCTTCGGTGAGCGCCTGCCGCATCTCTTCGACAATCACCTTGACGCGCTTCGGCTCAATGTGATGCAAATGCCCCGTCATTCGCAGGTTTTGATCCTGCTCTAGGTAGGTCATGTAGATGGCGCATTTGGCCGCAGTGGCGGCAGCGTCTAAAAATGCCCCATGGCGATGCCCACCCAGCCGCATCGCGCTGAAGGCAAGGTAGATCATAATCTGATCGATCGCGCTAGGGCTGAGGCGTTTAATCAGATCAATATCATTGGTCATCGCGACACTTTGTAAAACCTTACCGAGAATTATTCTAGGGAGAACCTATTTGCAATGAGCCGACAGAGCAACTGTCCTCACTCTATGTTTGCAGCCAGATAAAGCAACTGTATAGGTGTCTATCGTGTATGGGTGCCTATCGTGTATAGGTGCTTACCGTATAGATAGCTCAAGTTGCCTGTGAGCTGAGCGACAGATGCAGAACGATTTCCATAGCTCCACTATCTATATTACTTAAGTTTTCTCGGTATTTCTCTAATCAAAGATATCAAAGTCAGCGATTCGGAGCACCAATTGGGCTAGGGTGTAGACAGCCTACACCCGGTCTTGCTATTCATTTGGCGTAAGACTCAGCTCTTGCAAAATTGATCAAAACTCAACGGTCGCTAGTGGCCAGAGCGATATAGTAGGGGAAACTAACGCGCTTGGCGGCTTTTTGATCACCTCTGGACTAGCCAGGGAACAGCAGCCGGGTCAGGATCTGAAGCTCAACGTTTAGCTTTCGCTAAAAATTCGCTGAGCCGCAAGCTGAGGGAGCGTTCAGCATTGCTCAAAAGTCTGTTCAAGTCGAGCTAAATTAGACGCAAGCTCAGAACCAGGAACGAGACGGCTGAGGCGCAGATAGAGCGCAAGTATTGCCCTAACGGCCACTGCCGCGATTGAAAGCTGGACGAGACAGGCTGGAATCAACAGCTGAAATCGCAGAAAATTGAATAGTCATGGTAAGTTACCGTATCAACATCATCTATTAGCTGATACAGCCACCTGACGGTTTGATCAGGAAAGAAATTATGCGAATTGAGAAAAAAGCGCTGAAAGGTGCTAGTAGATCAGCAGTAACCGCCTACCGGAGTGAACCTGAATGAATTCAGCTTGGCAGCACCTGACGTTAGTCAACCTCTCAGCTCGACAGTGGATGGAATCCAGCTATCTGCGGCATGTGATTGGCCTGCTGAAAAACTGGCGACGCGGCAGCTGGTTGATGCAGTGGGCAGAGCCAATGGGTGGTTTGCTGGTGATGCTGCTGTTTGGCGTTGCACCCTTCGCCTCGAAAGACCTGATCGGCATTCTGCTGATTGCCTGTGCCGGATTCTGGGCGATGCTGACCCTATCAGATGAGGCAGAAACCGGAACCGGAATCACACCCATTCATTTGATAGTGATACTGTACTGGGGAATTGCGGTTGTGGCAACTGCCGCTTCACCTGTAAAATCTGCCGCGCTAGAAGGCTTGATCAAACTCAGCCTCTATATGCTGCTGTTTGGCCTGCTGGCTCGCGTGCTGCGCGATCCGCGAATTCGCTCTGCTCTCATCACGGTCTATCTGATAGCGGCGCTGCTGGTTGGCGTTGTGGGGTTGCGGCAGTGGTTTTTTGGAGCAGATGCGCTGGCCACCTGGGTTGATCCTGAGTCGTCGCTGGCGGGAACCACGCGGGTCTACAGCTTTTTGGGTAATCCCAACCTGCTGGCGGGCTACCTGCTGCCAGCGATAGTTTTTAGCGCGGCGGCCTTTTTTGCCTGGAAGCGCTGGCTGCCCAAAGCGCTGGCGGCAACAATGTGGCTAGCCAATTCGCTCTGTTTAATTCTGACCTTCAGTCGGGGCGGCTGGATTGGCTTTGTGGTTGCCAACTTTGCGCTGCTAATTCTGCTGGTGCACTGGTTTAGCGTTACCTGGCCGCGCTTCTGGCGACGCTGGGCGCTGCCCATTTTACTAGGCGGTTCGGTGGCGCTAGTGAGTCTGGCTGTGATTGGCCTACCGCCGCTGCGCGACCGGGTGATGAGCATGTTTAGCGGCAGAGAGGACAGCAGCAATAATTTCAGAATCAACGTCTGGATGGCGGTGATCGAAATGATCAAAGACCGCCCAATTATGGGCATTGGCCCCGGTAACGACGCCTTCAACCGGATCTATCCGAGCTATCAGGCCACCGGCTATACGGCTCTCAGTGCCTACTCAATTTTTCTGGAGGTGGCTGTCGAGGCAGGCTTGATTGGGCTGAGCTGCTTTTTGTGGCTGCTGCTGGTGACGTTCAATCAGGGCTGGATGCAGCTACAGCGGCTGCGGCAGTCCGGCAGTCGTGAGGGATTCTGGATTTTGGCGGCGGTGGCGACAATGCTGGGAATGCTGGCGCATGGCGCGGTAGATACAGTCTGGTATCGACCGCAGGTGAGCATTCTCTGGTGGCTGATGATCGCCCTAGTTGCCAGCTACTATCACCCTGCTGGTCGCCCTGCTGGAGCTGAGCAAGACTAACCTGCAAAAACCTCTCGCGTCTGTCAGGCGAGAGGTTTTGCTAGCTCAGAGATAGGGTATGGCAGGCTTAGTATAGGTAAGCAGCGGCCTGTGCAGCAGCAGAGGTAAACAGGCCTGAGACAATTTGCAGCACGAAAATGGCTAGCATCGGCGAGAAGTCCATGCCGCCCAATGGCGGAATAAACGAGCGGAAGATATTCAAGTAGGGATCTGTAACCTGAGCCAGAAAAGAGAATGGCGGGTTGTACCAGTTGAGGTTGGGAAACCAGCTCAGCAAAATCCGAGCAATCAACATGACGAAATAAATTTGAAGGAAACCAGCCAAGCTCGTGGCAATTAGCGCAATTGGACTGCTCATGCTGTCGTTCTCTCGTAAAACTCTATGAAGGTATTAGCTTCAGTTTAACGGATAGTCGTGGCATCCTCCGGCCAGCTTAAGCAAAGCTCAAGGTGCTGAGATGGAGCGACTTGGAGCAAAGGCATCTAGCACCTGTTCAGATTCCAGGCCAGCAGCCTGAGTCGCCGCAAAGCGACGGGCAATCGGCGGCAGAATCGCGAATGGATTGCTGAACCCGGAGAACAGATATAGCCCCGGTTTCCCCGGCATTGCGCCCACCAGTGGCAGCCGATCGCCGCTAAAGGCCACCTGCGTGCGATACCAGTCTCCCGGCAGCGACTCCAGCGCAGGCAGAATCCGCCCGATCCCGGTACGCAGAGCCTGCTCGCTGGCTGCGGCATCGACCACTGGCTCCAGATCGCTGGTGACGCGGCTCAGCTGCCCAATCCGCAGTCGGCGATCCGAGAGCTGCACGACCCCGGCATCCAGAATCGGCGGCAGGATCTCTTGGTGAGGCTGATTCCACTGCTCCTGCTCTGGCGTTCCAGCTTCAGCTTCCATCGCAAACCGCTGGAGTTCGGCAGGCATGACCAGCGCTTGCAGCTTCAACGCAACAGGTGCAGTTTCAATAATCTCAGCCTGCGTGAAGTAGAGCGGACTGGAGATCCCGACTGAGCGCAGCAAATCCCGACTCATTGCCCCAGCGCAGATGGCTACCTGAGCCGCACTGTAGGTAGCGATAGCAGTTGTCACACCTGTCACCTGCTGATTGGCTTGGCGTAGTCCGGTGACTGAAGTGAACTGAAGCTTACCGCCTAGCCGCAGAAATGCTTGATTGTAGGCCGCAACCGTGGCTTCAGGTGAGACTTGACCATGCGGCAGGCGCAGCGCCCCAGAAACGGCGGCGGAGTTGAGTAGCGGCTCGCGCTTGGAGGCTGCTGCTGGACTGAGGATTTCTGGCAGAATCGCCATCTGGTCGTAAGATTTGGCGACCTGCTGAGGATCCCGATCAGGCGCAATGGTGAGCAGCAGATCGAGCTCTCGAAATCCGGTGTCGGCCTCTAGCTCAGCGCTCAGCTGCCGATGCAGGGCAATCCCCTCATTGCAGAGCAGTCGCATGAGATCGGTGCTGCCTGACCAGTAGGCAATGCCGCCGTAGCTGTAGCGAGTAGCGTTTTGGCCAGCCGGATCGAGGAGCAATACGGAGAAGCCCTGCTTTTGCAGCTCGTAGCTCAGTGCCGCACCGGCTAGCCCGTTGCCCACCACAATCCAATCTGTCGCCCCGCTCGTTGTTCCGGTCACCATCTCTTCTACCCCAGCGGTTGAAATATCAAGAATTTACAATAATTCATAATCGCTCAAATTCCTTCATCATTTCAGCATTGTCCACTATTCCGCTGGCTTCTGAGCTTGGGATATAACTGGGAAGAACTTACGTGAAATTCCCTCGCCCCTATGGCCTACGAACTCGAACAGCAGACGGCAGTCAAGGCAGTTTTACTGGCAGCTCAGCTTTGTCAGCAGGTGCGCCAAACGATTCGCCCAGAGGCAATTGAGAAAAAAGACCGCAGCCCCGTCACGGTTGCAGACTATGGTTCGCAGGCGATGATCTGTCGGCTGCTGGCCGAGGTGTTCCCGCAAGATCTGATTGTGGCCGAGGAAGATGCGGCGGCACTGAGTCAGCCTGAGATGGCTCCCTATCTGGCGCAGGTCTGCGATCATCTGCGCCAGATGATGCCAGATGCCACGCCAGAATTAGTGACAGGCTGGATCAATCAAGGCAACGGTCAGGTTGCACCTCGCTACTGGACGCTCGACCCAATCGACGGCACGAAAGGCTTTTTGCGCGGCGAGCAGTATGCGGTAGCGCTGGCGCTGGTTGAGGCGGGTGAAGTCAAGCTGGGTGTGTTGGCCTGTCCGGCTTTTGCGGCCAGCCCAGAGGCTAGCGCAGATCCAGACTCCGGCTCTCTGTTTGTGGCGGTGCGCGGTCAGGGGGCGACGGTTGCGGCGATACAAGGCGCAAATCTGGGTGAGGCTCTGCCCGCGCAGGTGGTGCAACCCAACGATCCGGCCAATTTCCGGTTTGTGGAAAGCGTCGAGTCAGGGCATGGCGACCACGCACAGCAAGAAGCCGTCGCGCAGGCAGTTGGGATCAAAACAGATTCAATCCGCATGGACAGTCAGGCCAAATATGCGGCGGTTGCCAGCGGTCAGGCAGCACTCTATCTGCGGCTGCCCTCTCCCAAAACGCCCGACTACCGCGAAAAAATCTGGGATCATGCAGCAGGCGTGATTGTGGTGGAAGAAGCAGGCGGCAAAGTCACCGATATGCGGGGCAAACCGCTAGACTTTGGCCGCGACTATCGGCTGCTCGACAATCAGGGCGTGGTGGTCAGCAATGGCTCCTGTCACGAGGCGGCGATTGCCGCGCTGGCCAGCCTATCGAGATAGCCTGAATGCTGGTGCTGAGTCTAACGCTTCAGATGAACCGAGGCCGAAAATGAGGCCGACAGCGCCAAATTCACAGACCAGCGTGGCTGAGCAACGGGCAGTTGACTGTCCACAAAATCGGCGGCGGTCAGGCTCACAGGGCGACCGACAAACTTGACTGCAAGGTCAGGAGCAGCATCGCCATCGACATTAAACTGCGTCACCTTACCCACTGTCGTAATGCGCTCTGGGGCAAACGTAAAGCCGCGAATCGAGAGTCTGTCGGTTCCGGCTTCAAACCCAATCACCTGGTCAATTTCGCTCAGGCTAAAGTCTCTCGCCGTCCAGCGATAGATATCCGCCCCGCCTTGGCCAGACAGGATATCCTCACCAGAACCGCCTTGCAGCAAGTCGCTGCCTGTTCCGCCCAACAGAAAATCGTTGCCGCTGTCACCAATCAAGATGTCCTTGCCTTCCCCACCGCTGAGGAAGTCGTCATCTGCGCCGCCATCCAAAATATCGTTGCCCGATTCGCCATACAGCTCGTCTGCGCCCAAGCCACCGTCAATGGCATCGTTCTGACGACCGCCGTAGATCGCATCTTCGCCGAGGTTGCCATTGATCACGTCATTGCCGTTTAGCCCCCAGATCTGATCGTCTCCCGCACCACCCCGGATCACATCGCCGAAGCGACTGCCTGAAAACAGATCGTCACCGACCGTAAGGGTGACGTTTCGCAGGCGGCGGCCTTTAGATAGCCGCACCAAGCGAATCTTGACGCGACTCGGATCAATTTCCTCGGATGACCTGAGCGAGAGGCCAAAATTGACTTGAAACCGGAGGGAGAGCTGTACTGCCATGGAATTTTCAACAGGAAAGGACTCATCTCCTTGTTCGGGTCTACCTGCGGTCAATCCTGAGAATTACTGAAACCTGTAGCAAAATTTATCTAAGTGGCTGAGTTTTATCAGGAGCTTCACCCAGGGCTTAAATAAACCTCCAACCCCCAAATTTCAGGTTGGCTCTTTGCGGCAGCGGGCAAAAAACGAGCTCAAAGGTATTCTAGGCGCTATCCAATTGCAGAATCATGTTGGATACTTGATCTGATCAATCGCTATTGGCTAACAGGTATAGCTAATAGGTACAAAGCTACAGGCCTAAACTATGTCGAACCTGTTTGAGATGGTTTTAAAGGGTGGTCCGGTGATGATTCCGGTGCTGGGGTTTTCGGTGGCGACCATTGCCTGCGCGATTGAACGCACCTGGTTCTGGTATCAGCTGATGAGCCAGGAAGACAGAATTGTCCATGATGTCCTCGCTGCCGCTCGATACAATCTAGATGACGCGAGAGATATCGCCGAGAGTGCGCAAGAGCTGCCGATTGGTCGGTTTTTGCTGGCTCCGCTGAAGCTGCGTCAGTCCACTCCCGAAACCTTTCGGTTAGCAATGGAAGCCGCAGGCGACCGCGAGTTTATTCGGATGCGAACAGGCGACAAGCTGCTAGAAACAACCGTTGCCGTTGCGCCGCTTCTGGGGCTGTTGGGCACCGTTACCGGATTGATTGGGACGTTTGCCAGCCTCAACATTGGCGGTGGCGGCACCACCGAGCAGGCCACCCAGGCCGCAGGTGGAATTGGCGAGGCGCTGATTACCACGGCAGCCGGGATGATCGTGGCGATTATGGCGCTGCTGGTCTATCGGGTCATGGTGACGCTGCAATCGCATCAAATGGACTATTTCTCGGAAGTTGGCTCTGAACTAGAGCTAATCTACCGGCAGGTCTGGTACGAACCCAGCTTGAGTGATCGCGATGATCGGCCAGCGTCCTTGCCTGAAGCCGACATCCCAATGCAGCCAGACCCGGAGCCTGCTGAAGTATAAGCAGAGCTGAGGAGAGTCTCATCTTGTTGCAAGCAATCTCTTGAGGCTCGACGTAGCTGCCCGCAGCAGGCTTGATAGAATGATTACTAGCTTCGACTCTGAGGGTCGCTGCCGCTGACTCGAAGCCAGAGCTGTTTTATGAGCGTCATGCCTTGCCCTCTTTCCTGATCACAATTCGCGAAATTATTGCCCGCTGGTGGGCTGAGTTTACGTTGCAAACGCGGCTCATGGCCGCCGCGACACTGATGGTTTCGCTAATTATGAGCGGCCTCACGTTCTGGGCCGTCAACACAATTCAGCAAGATGTGCGCCTCAACGACACCCGCTTTGGCCGTGATCTGGGGCTATTGCTGGCCGCTAATGTAGCGCCACTGGTCAGCGTTGATGACCGGACTGAGCTAGCCCGGTTTTCGCATAGCTTCTACGACAGCACCTCCAGCATCCGGTATATGCTCTACGCCGATGAAGAGGGCAGTATCTTTTTGGGGATTCCCTTCTCTAAGGCCGAGGTGCAGAATTCGCTGACGATCCGGCGGCGGATGCAGCTACCTGACAACTACTCGCCGCAGTCAGATGCGCCGATGGTGCGCCAGCATCTCACGCCCGATGGCGAAGTCACAGACGTATTTGTGCCGCTCAACCAGGACGGCAAATATCTGGGCGTGCTGGCGATTGGCATCAACCCCAACCCGACGGTGGTGACTTCCTCTCACCTGACCCGCGACGTGACAATTGCCGTATTTATTTCGATTTGGGCAATGGTGATTTTGGGGGCGGTGTTTAACGCGCTGATGATCACCAAGCCCATCAAAGAGCTGCTGCTGGGGGTCAAAAACATCGCGGCGGGCAACTTTCGGCAGCGGATTGATCTGCCCTTGGGCGGCGAGCTGGGTGAATTGATTCTCAACTTTAACGAAATGGCTGAGCGGCTGGAGCGCTACGACGAGCAGAATATCGAAGAGCTAACCGCCGAAAAAGCCAAACTAGAAACGCTGGTTTCGACGATTGCCGATGGAGCCGTGCTGCTGGATACGAACCTGCGGGTCATTCTGGCCAACCCAACCGCGCAGCGGATTTTTGGCTGGGATGGCTCAATTACGGGGCAAAATGCGCTGGAAACCTTGCCCGAAGCCGTACAGCTCGTGCTGAGACAGCCTTTGAGCGAGCTGTCATGCCAGTCTGAAACCCCGCCGGAGCTGCGAGATGCCGCTGAATTTCGGATTACGATTCCAGAGCCGCCCGGACATACGGTGCGTATCCTGCTGACGACCGTGCTCGACCAGTACCGCGAGGGTATCAAAGGCATCGCGATTACGGTGCAGGACATCACCCGTGAGGTGGAGCTGAACGAGGCCAAAAGCAATTTCATTAGCAATGTCTCGCATGAGCTGCGAACGCCGCTATTTAACATCAAGTCGTTTATTGAGACACTGCAAGAATACGGCGAAGACCTCAGCGAACCGCAAAAGCACGAGTTTTTGGAAACTGCCAACCGCGAAACGGATCGCCTCACTCGCTTGGTGAACGACGTGCTCGATCTCTCAAAGCTAGAGTCAAACAAGCGCTACTCGTTTGATGCGGTTGAAATTATTCAGCCCGTTGAGCAGACGCTCCGCACCCATCAGCTCAACGCCCGCGACAAGGGCATTGAGCTGTGCCAAGAAATTGAGCCAGATCTGCCGCCCGTGCGGGGCAACTACGATCTGCTGGTGCAAGTGCTGTCGAATCTGCTGGGCAATGGCCTCAAGTTTACGCCTGCGGGCGGCAAGGTAGCGATTCGCGCCTATCGTATCGACTCAGATCCCGTTTCGTCCTGCGTCCGCGTAGAAGTGGCCGATACGGGTATCGGCATTGATCCAGAAGACCAGCAAGCCATTTTCGATCGGTTTTTTCGGGTCGAGAACCGGGTGCATACGCTGGAGGGGACTGGGCTGGGGCTATCAATTGTCCGTAACATCGTCGAAAAGCATCAGAGCCAGGTGCATTTGATCAGCGAAGTGGGCGTGGGCACGACGTTCTGGTTCGATTTGGCAATTATTCAGCCGCCGGAGACTCATCTTCAGCCTGCTCCATCGCTGCTGAGCCAGGTAACTGAAGCCCCGTGAGCTTGTTGTGTCCTGTAAAGTTACTTGAAGCTGGGCGCGCTAAAATAGGACTAGCGCTGTCAGATCACTTTGCACTCGACGAATTGCTATGAATAGACGTTTGTTTTTAGAAGCTGGCACAGTCATCCTAGGCACCGCTGCATTCTCTGACCTTCTACAAGAATCTTTAGGCGATATGGCAGTTTCCAACGAAAACTTTGAAGTCACCAAAACCGAGCAAGAATGGCGGGAAGTCTTGTCGCCTGAGCAGTTTCAGGTGCTCCGCAAGCATGGCACCGAGCGAGCTGGCACTAGCCCCCTCGACAAAAACTATGAGACAGGCGTTTATAGCTGCGCGGCCTGCGGTACACCGCTGTTTACCTCCGAAACCAAGTTTGACAGCCGCACAGGCTGGCCGAGCTTCTATCGCCCGATTGAAGGCGCTGTCGCCTACACGGTTGACCGGACGTTGTTTATGACTCGTACTGAGGTGCATTGCAGCCGCTGCGGCGGACATTTGGGGCATGTATTTGACGATGGCCCTGCGCCGACTGGCAAGCGCTACTGCATGAACGGCGTATCGCTAGAGTTTGCGGCGGGGGAGGCTGCACCTCAGGCTTAGGATTCAAACAAAATACTCAAGCAAAAGCGGATGCTGAAACGAGATAAATCTAGCCTTAAGCATCCGCTTTTAGTCTGTCGCTCTTAGTCTGTAGCCGCCTGAGCTGTGAGCTATGGCATCGGATGAAAGAGCAAATCGGGGAAGAACCGATTGAACTCAATCAGCAGTCCGGCTGTGAAAATCAGCAGCGCGAACAACAGCACTGGAGCTAGTGAAAAATACCGAGGCAGTCCATCCATAAAATCTTGAACTCCAAACGCAAGAAACAGCAGATTGATCGGGCGCTAGCGGGGCGATACGGTGATATCGCTCTCTTTGACTGTCAGTTCGCCCGTGGTCAGCTCCTTGAGTGCTGCCAGCGGCCAAGCAAAGCCGGAGAGCATGTATTTGATGGCACGGGGCACATCAATGATGATTTCCTTCATCTCAGCATCTTTCTCTTTGCGGACTGAGATTAAGTAGGCGCGCCCTACCCAGCCAATCCATCCGGCAATGTAGAGAAACAGAATGCTGGGAATCAGAAATTCACCTGCATGGCTGAGCCGACCATCTACCACCAAATGAGGCAGTCCTTCAGGCCCGCAGAGTACTTGAGACTTGGCATAGTTGTCAAACCGGGCTTTCGCCTGTGGTGTCGTAGCGTTTGCCGCACGCTGGAGGAACGCTTTTGACTGACCGCAGGGTGTCAGGCTCGCGACATCCGCCGAAGCGGGGGCAGCAAAAGGCATCCACAGAAACAGGACAAGCACCAGAGCAAACAATTTTCGCATGGATATTGTTTCCCTTGATTTACAAAAAACGTTGAAAGGTTTCCCAAACCTGAGCAGATGGCTCAAAATTTGGGCTGTGAGTGCAATCATACCCTCAAGGTCTGTCACCTCAAGTTACGCTCTTAAAAGAAGTTTACGTAAACTTAAGCAAGAAGCTTGAATTGGATCATCAATGTCTACTGTTTTAGCAATCGAAACAAGCTGTGATGAAACTGCTGTTGCTATCCTGCGCGACCGGCAGGTGCTCAGCAATGTGGTTTCTACACAAATTCTGGCGCATCAGCCCTACGGCGGCGTTGTGCCGGAGGTCGCCTCGCGGCAGCATGTTGAAACCATTAACTGGGCGCTGGCACAGGCATTAGCTGAGTCAGGCTTAAACTGGCCGGAAATTGACGGCGTGGCGGCGACTGCTGCACCGGGACTCGTAGGGGCGCTGCTGGTAGGGCTGACGGCTGGCAAAACTTTGGCCATGCTGCATCAGAAGCCGTTTTTGGCAATGCACCACCTAGAAGGCCATATCTACGCCTCCTACTTGGCTGAACCAGACCTGCAGCCGCCGTTTCTCTGTCTGTTGGTGTCGGGCGGACATACCAGCCTGATCCACGTCCGGGACTGCGGCCAATATGAGACGTTAGGGCAAACGCGAGACGATGCGGCAGGTGAAGCGTTTGACAAGGTGGCGCGGCTGCTGAAGCTGGGCTATCCCGGTGGGCCAGCCATTGACCGACTGGCGCAGACGGGCAACCCCAAAGCCTTTGCCCTGCCGGAAGGCAAAGTCTCACTGCCATCCGGCGGCTATCACCCCTACGACTCCAGCTTCAGCGGCCTTAAAACTGCCGTGCTGCGGCTGACCCAGAGCCTGCCCGCTGATTTGCCCGCTGATTCGCCCGTTAATTCGCCCGCTGGCTGGCCTGCTGCGCCTCCGACAGCTGATTGGATAGCTGATTTGGCGGCTAGCTTTCAAGCCGCCGTTGCCAAGGCCCTGACCAAACGCACCATTGCCTGCGCCCAAGACTTTGGCCTCAGCACGATTGTGGTGGGCGGCGGCGTGGCGGCCAACAGCGGTCTGCGTCAGCATTTGCAGCAGGCCGCTGCTCCAATTGGCCTGCGAGTGCTGTTTCCGCCGCTGAAGTTTTGCACCGACAATGCGGCGATGATCGCCTGCGCTGCTGCCGATCACCTCAACCGGGGGCATTGCTCGCCGCTGACGCTGGGGGCACAGTCGCGGATGCCGCTCTCAGATGTGATGCAGCTCTACCCGGCTGAGCTGCGCCTGCCTGCCCAAATCAGTTTGCGTTAGCGCAGCTTGAGTTGATATGGTTGAAAAGCGCTTTGAAGCAAGCATTTGATATTTCGATTTAATTTAAGCTGGATTTCTACCAAAATTCGCCCCAAATGCCCCCAACGTCGGGGCTGATGCTTGTGGATAACCTATGCTGGCTCGATCAGCCGCTACAGCGCGATCTAGTGGGGGACAAGGCATTTTATCTGGGGCTGCTGCGACAGCATCCAGTTGTGCCGGGATTTGTGATTGCGGCACCGCAGTTACAGAAGTTTTTGCTGAGGATCAACTGGCCGGATCAGCGCTTGGCCGACTTGCCAGATGCCTCGCTCTATGTGAATGCCAACCAGCCGCGTCAGCTTCAGGGATTGGCGCAGCAGATTCGGCGAGCGATTTTGGCGACCTCGCTGCCTGAATCGCTGCTGAATGACTTGCAGCAGGCGGTGGCTCAATGGTCACATCAAGAGTCGCAGCCTGCCGTAATATTTCGGGCTTCGTTGGCGCTGCCAGCAGGACTTGACCCGGCACTGAGTGTTAGAACGCAAAGTTTATTCGAGCCTCAGGTTTGCTACGGCGATGCGGAGTCGCTGGCGCAGGGGCTTAAACAGGCTTGGGCGGAGCTATTTCGGGCTAAAAGTCTGCTCTACTGGCAGCAGTATGGGATTCAGCTACCGCAAATTAGGCTGGCGGTGCTGGTGCAGCCGCTGTGGGCGAGTCTGGCGGCAGGGACGCTGAAAATTGCAGGCAACCAGATCGAGGTGCAGGCGGTTTGGGGGCTGGGGCAAACGCTGGAGTTGGGCGAAGCAGACTGCTACAAAGGTGATTTGCAGCAGGGCTGGCAGCCGCAAACGGTCGGCCAGAAGCACTATGTTTATGAGCTGAGACCAGTTGCGGCACCAGTTGCAACAACAGCGGCGCTAGTAAGAGGCGCTGCAAATCTGGCGGGTGAGGCTTGGCCCCCTGAACATCAAGCCTATCTAGCTCTGCGCTACCTCGACCCCGCCCGCCAGCGTCAGCCAGTGCTTTCATCTGAGCAGCTGCAAACTCTCGCGAGTCTGGCACAGCAGGCTCAGAGCCAGCTCAAAATGCCGCTGCTGTTAGACTGGCTGCTGACATCTGAAGCAGCAGGCTTTCATCTAACTCAGGTGATGCCGCAGCTTGGAGCAGCTCTGCATCTGAAGGCAAGCGAGCCTTTAGCTCAGGTTCTCCCGCCCCCCTCGTCCTCAGCTCGGCTGTCTGGACTGGCAGCGGCTCCTGGCAGAGCGGTAGCGGTGGCCTGGGTGATTGATCCAGCTGCCCTCGAAGCAGACTGGGCGACGGCGCTGGAGGGGATGCCGGAAGGGGCAATCCTGGTGACAGCCGCGCTGACGCCTGAGCAAATTATTCGGCTGCGGCAGGTGAGCGGCTTTGTGACGGAGCAGGGCGGCATGACCAGCCATGCGGCAATTCTGGCGCGCGAGCTGCGGATTCCAGCAGTGGTGGGCGTGGAGCAGGCCAGAGCGCAGATCAAAACGGGCGACTGGCTGGCAATGGATGGTGATTTGGGCGAGCTGTACCGCAGCAGTCTGCCGTTTGTGGAGCTGCCGACTCACTGGTCACCACAGCCCCATCTCCAGCCTGCCAGTTTACTCTTGTCCCATCCGACGCAGACGCAGCTCTGGGTCAGCCTCAGCCAGCTTGACCATTTGGCCGAAGCGGCGGCGGCTCCGGTGCAGGGCGTGGGGCTGCTGCGCTCGGAGCTGATGCTGCTGGATCTATTTGGCCAGCAGCATCCAGAGGTTTGGCTTCAGCAGCCTGCGGCGAAGCTAGTAGAGCAAATAGCTGAGCGGGTGAATCAGTTTGCGGCGGCTTTTGCACCTCGGCCTGTGTTTTACCGGGCGCTCGATCTGCGGGCGCAGGAGTTTGCCGCGGATGCCCATCAGCTGCATCTGTTGCCGCACCTGTCGCCGTACCTATCGCCTCAATCAATGCTGGGGGTGCGGGGCGCGTTTAGAATGCAGCTCCATCCGGCTCTGCTGCAAATTGAGCTGGCGGCGCTAAAGCAGGTACAGCAAGACTCTGCGAATCTGTCATTGCTGCTGCCCTTTGTGCGGACGGTGGAAGAATTTAGCTTCTGTCGGGCGCAAGTTGAGCAGGCGGGGTTGCTGCAAGCTGACTTTCAGATCTGGATTATGGCGGAAGTGCCCTCGGTGCTGTTTTTGCTACCTGACTATGCGGCGGCAGGCTTGCAGGGCATTGCCATTGGGGTGAACGATCTGACGCAGCTCTTGCTGGGCGTGGATCGCGATCAGCCGCAGATGGCCGCCGCCTTTAACCCCGGTCATCCAGCAGTGCGGCGCGCCATTCAGCAGTTGATTCAGACGGCTCAGAGCCTGAAGCTGCCCTGCTCGATCTGCGGCCAGTCGTTTCGGCAGCAGCCCGATCTGCTACAAGCTCTGCTGGACTGGCAGATTACAGCAGTTTCGGTAGATCCGGCTGAGCTGGACTGGGTGGCTGCGGCAATGCGGCAGGCTCAGAGTTGGCAGGACTAGCAGGCTTTTGGAAAATCATCAAATGTTGCTGAGGCAGCAGACTCAAGGTTTCCTGCCAGCTTAGCCCCACCTGCTCCATCTCGCGCCGCACCTGTCGCTGGGTCATTTTGTGCAGCGCCTTGATCGGAATCAGCGGATTTTCGCCTCGGTATTCCAAGAGCGCGACTCGCCCGCCCGGTTTGAGCGCCTGCACAATTGCCTGCATCATTTCGTAGGGATAGGCAAACTCGTGGTAGGCATCCACCATCAGCGCCAGATCGATGCTGTCGGCAGCTAGGTGCGGGTCGGTTTCGCTGCCCAGCGTTGGCTCCACGTTATTAGCCTGATACTCCTGCCGCAAAAACGTGAGAATCTCAATCATTTCCGGCTGAAGATCAACTGCGAATACTTTTCCGGCTGGCAGCAGTGGGCTAATCCGAAAGCTGAAGTAGCCCGTTCCTGCGCCAATATCAGCCAGAATATCGCTGGGCTGTAGATGCAGAGCGGCGATGGCTGCATCCGGCTGTTCTTCTAGACTGCGGCTGCCACGCTCTAGCCAGCCTGCGCCCTGATGTCCCATCACCTGAGCAATTTCGCGCCCCTGATAAAACTTGCCGATGCCGTCTGGACTATGACGAACGCGCTGTGCGTAAATAGAGCCGGGACTGGGTGAAGCCGTCAACGAAGTTTGACAGCCAGAAACGCAAAGGAGTATGAGACTCAGACAGATTGCTAAATACTTAGGCATATTTTGGAACGATATGGCTCATTCATCATCTAACAGGTAATTACAGCTAATCTAACGTACTGACCCCGACACCTTCTGCCTCAGTCACGAGTGCAACTAGCTGGTCAAGCTGCATAGTATCGACTAGCTCTCTCAGCGTGCAGGCCAGCGGAGCCTGAGCAGATGGCAACTGCTCAATGAGCTGAAGAACAAGTTCCTCGTCAGCTGTGCGAGCCGCCCACTGCATCTGCTCAATCCAATCTGACGGCATCTGCTCTAAGGCTGCTAGATGTTTCTCCGCTGCTGGATTTGAGTCTTCAGCACCATCGGCAGCTTCAGCAGGCGTTTCGTAGAGGTAGCGGACGGCAAGCTGTTCAGCCATTGTTTCAAATAGCAGCGCAATGGTGACGGGCTTACAGACTAGATCGTCGCAGCCTGCGGCCAGGATAGCTGAGCGCTCGTCATCAAAGGCGCTGGCCGTCAGGGCAATAATCTTGGGCGTGACTTGGGCTGAGGCTCGAATCTGGCGGGTAGCCTCATAGCCATCCATAATCGGCATGCGCATATCCATCCAAATCAAATTGGGCTGCCACTGATCGTAGAGATCGACGGCTGCTTGACCATCTCCTGCCTGCTGCACGTCAAACCCGACCGACTGCAAGAGCTGCACCAAAAACAGCCGATTCTCCGGCTGATCTTCAGCCACCAAGATGCGGTAGCGAGGCTGGTCAGGCGCTAGGCCAATCACCTTGCGGCGAGGGACTGAGGTCGGCAAGTCGCTGGCCTGCACGGGCAGAACCGGAATTTGGAAGTAGAATTTAGCTCCCTGCCCCAGATTGCTCTCCACCGTCAGTGTGCCGCCCATCAGCTGCACGAACTGACGGCTAATCGGCAGACCTAGCCCTGTTCCTTCCTGGGAGGCTTTTCCGGCCTGAGTCTGGACAAATGGCTCAAAGAGAGCAGCCTGCTCGTCGGGGTGAATCCCCAGCCCCGTATCTTCGACTGCAAATTGCAGCATCACAGCAGCAGCATTTGCCTCTGAGCTAGGCGCAACCTGTAGGCTCAGCGTCACCCGGCCTTGCTGCGTAAACTTAATCGCGTTGCTGAGCAGATTCATGAGCACCTGACGCAGCTTACCCTCATCCGTCTCGATCTGCGGCGGCACAGCAGCATCAATCTGAGTCACGAGCTGTAGCCCTTTGGAGCTAGCTTTGAGCTGAAAGAGTTCTTTGAGGCTGATGATCAGCTCTCGCAGATCGAAGCAGCTAGGGGTAAGAATGACCCGTCCTGCCTCAATTTTGGACATTTCCAAGATGTCGTTGATCAAATTTAGCAGGCGCTCACCGCTGCGGTTGATGATGCTGACCTGCTGTTGCTGCTCTGGCGGCAAGGCGCTGTCCCGATTCAGCAATTGGCTGAAGCCGAGAATAGCGTTGAGCGGGGTACGCAGCTCATGGCTCATGTTGGCTAAGAAAATACTCTTAGCCTGATTGGCAGCTTCAGCGGCCTGAGCTGTAGCCTGAAGTTCGAGGGTGCGCTGCTCGACGCGAGCCTCAAGCTCTAGGTTGAGCCGTCGCAGAGCTTGCTCAGCCAGTTTGCAATCGGTAATATCTGTGATCGTGCCCACATGACCGACCCTGTTTCCGGCCTGATCTTGTTCTGCGATGGCTTGCGCCAAAACCCAGGTAATCTGCTCCGTATCAACATTTTGGAACCGATATTCACTTTGAAACTGCTGACCCGCTTCAGCCGCTTGATACCACTCAGCAAAAATTCGCGCTCGATCATCAGGATAAATGGCACTAACCCAGCCTTGGCCTAGCGCTACTGCCAATGACAGTCCGGCAATCTGACACCAGCGATCGTTGGCATAAATACAGTCGCCATCGAGATTGGTGCGGAAGATGCCGACTGGAGAAACTTGCGCCAGGGTTTGGTAGCGTGCCTCGCTCTCGCGTAGGGCCTGCTCAGCTCGGTCGCGATCGGTAATATCCCGCGAGATGCCAACCACTTGAAGCGCCTCGCCTTGGCTGTTGAAGATTGGCGCCTTAATGGTGCTAAACAGCCGCAGTTCACCCGTTTGGCTCAGTATTGGCTCTTCAGTCTTGAGAACATTGCCCGTACTCAATACAGCGAAATCATCTTTCAGATACTGGTTGATGTACTCTAGATTGATATGTGGCTGATCTGCATGAGCTTGGAACTCTTCGAGTCCCGCACCCAGAAAACCTTGCCCCGCATAGTCTCGAAAAGCTTTATTCGCATAGACAATGCGAGATTGATCGGTTTTGCAAAAGATCAGGTCTGGAATGGCATCGAGGATTTGCTGATAGTGGTTTTTGGTTTGCCGCAGCAGATGACTTTGATATTCTAGTTCTTGGGTGCGCATCTGCACGCGCAGCTCAAGTTCAGCATTGAGTTGCTGTAGTGCTAGCTCTGTCTCTTTACGCTCGGTAATATCTTGCACCACGCCCAGTACGCGCTCTAACCCGCCTTCGCTATAGAGACCTTGCCCCATCACCCAGCGCCAGACCATGCGGCCATCTAAGAGCTGATAGCGGTATTCTTCGCTGAAGCTGCTTTGGTCAGCCAGCGCCTGTTGAATGCTCGCTGCAACTCGGTGCCGATCCTCTGGGTGCATTCGCTCCTGCCAGACCTGAAACATATTGTCCAAGCTAGGCGCAATTTCTAGGAGCTGCTCCATATTGCCATTCCACGCATATTCGTGGGTTAAGGGATGCCAGCTCCAAGCTCCAATTCCGGTGAATTCCAGCGTGAGCTGAAGTTGCTCCCTGCTTTGTTGCAGGGCTAGCCTAGTTTGGTGATGCTCAGTTGGGTAACGCTCAGTTGGGTAACGCTCAGTTGGGTAACGCTCAGTCATGCGGCTAGCAGCCAGGTTAGCTCTAAGCAGCTCTAGCTCTTCCTGCTGCTGCGTCAGCTGCTGCTCTTGCTGAGAGCGTCGCAGTGCCTCGCGCACCGTTAGGGCTAAATCTGCCTCGCTCCAAGGCTTTGCCAAAAACCGATAGAGTCCAGCCTGATGCACTAAACTGCCCAAATTCTCGCCGCCCAAATCTGCGACCCGATCTGGCTCGGTGAGTAAGATGCTGAGCATCTGAGGATAGCGGGAGTGGAGTTCCATCAGCAGCGCGTCGCCCTGCATTTCTGGCATGATCCAATCGGCAATCACCAGTGCCGGAGTTGCGCCCGCAGCCCGCAGCGTCTCAGATCGCTCTAGTGCCTCAGCCCCGCTTTGAGCAGTTGCAACTCGGCAATTGGGGAACTGCCGCACAAGCTGGGTTTTCAGGGTCAAGCGCAGAGGATCTTGATCCGCAACGCAGAGGATTGTAGCCGGCTTCATGGACTCGTGTGATTTGAGGGTGAACACTTGAGTAAATTGTTGGGCTAGGTTGCAGTTTGGCGATGCAGCGATTAGTTTCTATAATGCCCTGCTGCAACAGCATATCAAAGCGGGTAATTGCGCTGCTCCAGAGTTCGCTGCTCCATAAACAGACTGGCCGTCCTGCCGCTGAGCGGATGTGAGATTAAAAAGCCCTGAAACAAATTGCAGCCTATTTCCTGAAGCTTTTGGAGCTGCGCTGCGGTTTCCACGCCTTCGGCAATGACAGTCATGCCAAAACTGCTGGCCAGCGTCATGACCATTCTGGCAGTTTCTATATTTCGGCCAGGGTTGGCATCAATACGGTGAATAAACGAGCGATCGATTTTCAATATATCAATTGGAAACTGATGCAGTCGCCCCAACGAAGAGTATCCCGTCCCAAAGTCATCAATGCAGATCTGTATTCCCAGTGATTTCAATCTGCGTAGTGTCTCGATTCGCGCTAGGATATTTTCTAATAGATAATTTTCGGTAATCTCTATGTTCAGATATCTGCCTTCTAGTCCAGTTGCCTCCAGAATTTCGCGGATCTGCTCGACAATCTGGGGCTGCTGAAGCTGCACAGCCGAGAAGTTTAGATTCAGCTTCAGGTCGGCATAGGCTGGCCGCTGATGCCACAGATGTAGCTGACGGCAGGCTGTCTCCACAATCCAGCTGCTGACGGGCAGGATGAGCTGGGTTTCTTCTGCAATTGGCATGAACTGAGCCGGGGCAATCTGGCCTCTTGTCGAATGCTGCCAGCGCAGCAGCACCTCAAAGCTATAGAGCTGTCCGGTCGCGGTGAGAATCGGCTGATAGTGCAGGCTCAGCTCAGCCCGGTCGATTGCCCAGCGCAGATCGGTTTCTAGCAAGAGTGATTCGCGGAGCTGAAGCTGCATTCTGGGGTCAAAGACTGCGTAATGCCCCATTCCCTGAGCCTTGGCAGTACGCATCGCCACATCCGCATCGCGCAGTAAATCTTCAGGCCGCAAACCGTTCGACCCAGCCAGCGTGATGCCAATACTCGCCTGGGAGAAAATCTCTAGCCCTTCCAGGGTAAAGGGTTGCGTCATCTGCTGCTGCACTCGCTGCGCCAGCTCAATTGCGTCACCCTCGCTCGCTCTCGGCATCAGAATCGCAAATTCATCGCTGCCTAGACGGGCAGCTTGAGCGATCGGATCAGCTGCCAAGAGGCAGGCTTGCAGTCGAGCCGCGACCTGCTGCAAGAGTAAATCGCCAATTGCCGAGCCGAGGCTGTCGTTCACTCGCTTAAACCTGTCGAGATCGATAAACAAAACGGCGCAGCCAGGTGCTGGTGCTGCTGATTTTGCGACTGATGGTTGTGGCTGAAGCAACTGGCCAATTTGCTGAATAAATCGGGCGCGGTTGGATAAACCCGTAAGCGGATCGCAGTAGGCAATTTTGAACAGTGCCGCCTGCGTCTCTTGAATTTGCTGCTGCCGCGCTCTAGCCTGCCGCACAGTCTCCAGCGTTTTTTGCAGCGTGATTTCTAGATCTTGAAAGTCGATGGGCTTGGTGAGAAAATCAAACGCGCCCTGATTCATGGCCTCCCGAATTTTGGTGATATCCGCATAGGCTGATATCACGACTGCTTTCAGCGTTTCGTCAATTTCCGACAGCCTGTTAATGAACGTGAGGCCGTCCATTTGAGGCATGTTGAGGTCGGTCAGGACAATATCCACCGGAGCATGATTGATCTGAGCAGTTTCTTGCAGCAGCCGCAGCGCCTCAACTCCATTCAAGGCAAACAGGAAATCGAGTTCTTGCGCCTGAATTCTTTTGCGGAACCGCTGTCGAATCAGGCGCTGAAGTTCAATTTCGTCATCTACAACCAAAATTTTGACAGGCGGCATGGTGAGAAGATGGCAAAATTAAGCGCTATGTTGGTTGGAAAGATCTGGGGAAAGATTGAGAGAGAGATCTGGAGCAACTACAACGCAGCCTTTCCCCTGAGCCTTGGCTGCATACATGGCTAAGTCCGCCTCACGCAGCAGAGCGTCAGGGTTTTCGTGCTGTTTTTGGCTCAACGCAATGCCAATGCTCGCGCCAATCACGGCTTGAGCTTGCTCTAGCTCGAAGGGTTTGGCCAGATGCAGCCGCACACGCTCGGCAATCGCCACCGCCACCGCCACTTCCGGCACGGCGTCTAGGAGAATCACAAACTCATCTCCGCCCAGCCTTGCTGCCAGATCGCCCTCTCGCAGGCAGAGCTTCAGCCGCTCTGCCACCTGTTTTAAGAGCAGATCGCCCATTGCATGTCCAAAGCGGTCGTTGACCTGTTTGAATCCGTCCAAATCAATAAACAAAAGCGCCGTCACCGGGTTTTGCGGCTGCTTGCGCTGCTTAAAAACATGCCGCAAATGGTTATCTAACCAGGCGCGGTTGGGCAGCCCGGTCAGGGCATCTTGAAAGGCGACCTGACGCAGATCTTCTTGCAGCTTCAGGGTAGCGAGCTGCTTATCTTTCAGCTGCTGTACAAATTTGAGCGTCTTGTGAATCGTGCGCTCCAAATCCTGAAAGTCTAGCGGCTTCACCAGAAAGTCAAACGCGCCTTCGTTCATCGCCTGCCGCATATAAGAAATATCGTCGTATGCAGAGATCACCACCGCCTTCAGCGTTTCGCTGATCTTGGGGAGGCAGTGGATAAAATCTAGGCCGTCCATGGCGGGCATGTTGATATCAGTCAGCACCATATCAATCTGCTGGTCTTGCTGGAGTGTCCGCAGTGCTTCTATGCCATTTGAGGCAAAGATAAAATCTAGCGTTTGCGCCTGGATCTGCTTGCCAAATCTCTGCTGAATTAGACGCTGTAGCTCAATCTCATCATCCACAACTAAAATTTTGGCGGCAGCCATTATTGCTCCATCATTCTGCGAATTATCTGCTAATCACAAGTCACACAAAGCTTCCAGAATTCTAGCCTTGATTGCTTGCTAACAGATAATCAAAGCGAGCGAGCGCTGAGTAATCGCCTGCACAGAGAATTTTAGGGAACTGTGCTAAATCTAAGGTCAGACTGTTGCAACTTTTCATGCAACTTTTCAGATTTATAAATTGGCTAAAGCTGCTGTATAAAAAATTACTATTTAATGTCTCGTTCATGTCCCGTTAAAGCGCTTAGGAAAGTCAGGGCAAATGGCAAAAATTGAGCTTTATCTGATTCGCCACGGTATAGCCGCTGAGCACGGTACCTATGCTAACGACGACGAGCGCCCGCTGACCGAAGACGGGATTCGTAAGACTCGCCGGGTGGCCAAGCGGCTGTTTGATCTCAACATTCGCTTTAGCCTGATTTTGACCAGTCCGCTGCCGCGGGCCCGCCAAACCGCAGATATTTTGCAAACCTATCGACTCAGCGCTCAGCTTGAGGAGCAGATGGCACTCGCGCCCGGTGGAGATATTGCTATCTGGCTGAGCTGGCTGCAAAACTGGCGGCAGACGGGTGGTGACTGCTTGGCGCTGGTCGGTCACGAGCCAGATCTGGGCGAATGGGCTGAGATGTTGATTTGGGGCAGCGCTCGCCAAAACCTGATCGTCAAAAAAGCGGGCGTAATCGGCCTGCTGCTTCCTGAATCAGAATCGCCCATTGGCCGCAGCCAGCTCTTTTGGTTTGCCCCGCCCCGCCTGATCTTGGAATGATCCTATTTCTGGCTTCAAGATGAGCTGGAGCGCAGCAAATCATCTAGCTCAGCGTAGTCGGGCAGGCTGCTGTCGATCAGCTTGCCGCCCCGCAGAACTCGTCGGTTGCTCTGATGCCGCGCCAATAGCTCGCTAAACGACCGCGCCTGAAACAAAATGAGGTCAGCCGACTGTCCTAAGCCAATCCGCCCTAGCGCAGGCAGCCCCATCAGATCGGCAGGGGTTGCGGTGACGCTGCGGCACCAGTCGCCGTGGGGCGCATCCAGCTGAGCAATCCGCACAGCCTGGGTAAACACCTCATAGCCGTCATGATCACCATAGGCATAAAACGGGTCGCGGCAGTTGTCGCTGGCGAAAGCCACTGGAATGCCAAATTGCTTCAGCTCATGCACCAGCGTCACGCCTCGCCAGCGCGGGGTTTGGGTCTGGATTTGAATGCTGCCCAGCTGTTGAAGTTGCGCCAGCGGCTCGCCCAGCGCCTGCGTAAACTGAGCCGAGGCGCTCTGGTTGCGATCTTGCAGATAGAGATTGCACATCGGCAGGCTGACAACGCCAATTTTGGCCTGCCGCACCGCGCTCAATGTCGCCAGCACCTGCTCAGCAGACTGCACCGCCAGACTACAGCAGTGGCCGCAGACAATCTGCTCGCTAAAGTCATGCCGAATCGCCGCTTCAGCTACCTGCCTCAGCGTGATCGCCGCCGGGTCGCCGCTCTCGTCGGTATGGAAATCCAAGGGCATCTGCCGCGCTTGAGCCAGTTCAAACAGCCGATCTAGCTGCGCCGCTAGCGATTCGCCCATCATGGGCAGTCCGCCCAAACAGCCGCCGATTGCCGCCATCTGATCAGCTAGATCTATGCCCGCTGGCGTCAGGTAGTAGTCGAGCGTCACGAGGGGGACTGCCTGCATTGTGATCCGACTTGCCCAAGCCTGCCGCAGCGCACTGAACACCTCCAGGCTGGTTTTGAGATGCGCTCCCACGTCCAGATGCGTCCGGATGGCGCTGCTGCCGTGAGCATAGGCGCATTTGAGGCCAAACTCCATGCGGCGATAGAGATCGTCAGCCGTCCAATGCCTGTAGTCGCTCTGGACTGCCGTGAGCGCTGCATCAAAGCTGCCGTCTGGGTTAGGCTGGCGCGGCCAGACATGACCTTTATCCAGGTGGGTATGCAGATCGACAAAGCAAGGCCAGACTAGCCCCTGATGCAGATCGAGAGTGGGAGTTTGGCCAAAAAGCTGGCCAAAAAGCTGGTCAGAAAGCTGGCTAGAGGCCGCGACAATCTGAGCGATTTTGCCAGCTTGAATCTCCAGATGGACTGCCGCCACGGAGGCTGCAAGGCAGGTCGAGTCGGGTAATGAATTGGGCAAAGAATCGGGAAATGGCTCAGCTAGCAGCGAGACTGGAATTTGGGCGTTGAGCAGCCAGTAGTGGTCAGATTGGAGAATCATGCGGTCAGTAAAAAGTGAACCATCAGCCTAATTTTCTCGCGTAACGGCGCTTTCATGCCAGTGACGCAGCAGCAGATCAGATACAACGCTCAGCAGCACGAAAATGAATACGCCCAGAAATGTTGTCATCATCAGCGCTGCAAACATGCGCGGAATCTGTAAGTTAAAGCTGGAGATCAAAATTTGATAGGCAATGCCCGATTGTGTGCCGCCTGTGCCCGCCACAAATTCGGCCACGACTGCGCCAATCAGCGCCAGTCCGCCGCTGATCTTCAGCCCCGCCAGAAAGTAGGGCAGCGCACTCGGCAAGCGCAGGTAGAGCAGCGTCTGCCAGCGTGAGGCTCTGTAGAGCTGAAACAGATTCACCAAGTGATGATCGGCGCTGTTGAGTCCCAGCGTCGTGTTGGAGAGAATTGGGAAAAAGGCGACAATCCAGGCGCAAACGACGAGCGACACAAACGTCGAGCTTTCGCCCGGAACCAGCTGCCGCACCCAGAGGATAATCAGAGGCGCAATTGCCACAATCGGCGTGGTTTGCAAAATGACAGCGTAGGGGAAAAAGCTGCGCTCAATCCACTTGCTTTGGGCAAATAGAATCGCAGTGAATAGTCCGGAGAGAATCGCTGCGATAAACGCCACGGTCGTAATTTTGAACGTAATCCAGAGCGACGGCATCAGCACGTTCCACTCGCTGATCAGCGTCTGGAAGACCAGCCATGGTCCCGGCAAAATGTAGGGTGGTGTCTGGGTGAGGTGCACGCCCAGCTCCCAAAACAGCAAAAACAAAACGCCGACGAGCAGCGGAGCCAGCACGGTGGGAGAAGCCAATGCCGCAAACGGACGCGCTGCCGCAGGCTGGTCAGGCTGAGCGGGGGCAGCAGAATTCAGAGCGCTCACGAGAGTCCTCCGCAGGTCGAAGTTGCTTTTCTATCCTAACCCTGCTGGTTGAGTCAGACTGTGCTGGCTGTACCGAGATCTGGCCAGTCCATAAGCTATCTGTAACCTAACCTGCGACTTAACCTGTAATCTATCTGTAATCTAATTGACAGAAATGACAGCCCAAACGGATGATAGAGCAACGGTTCCATCAATTTTTTACGATGCAAAGCATAACCAATCTCTGCAATCCGCAGCCCCAGGAGCGCAGATGGATATCAGTCTAATTGTCTCGAACATCTTGAATCCGCCGATTCTATTTTTTTTCCTGGGAATGACCGCTGTGTTTGTCAAGTCTGACCTGGAAATCCCGGCTCCCATCCCCAAGCTGCTGTCGCTCTATCTGCTGTTTGCAATTGGCTTCAAGGGCGGCGTGGAATTGGTTAAAAGCGGTTTCACTGAGGCCGTCGTTTTAACCCTGCTGGCGGCAGTTGTCATGGCCTGCTTTGTGCCAGTCTACAGCTTTTTCCTGCTGAGGCTGAAGCTGGATGTCTACGATGCTGCCGCAATTGCCGCAACCTATGGGTCAATCAGCGCGGTGACGTTCATTACAGCGGGCGCATTTCTCAGCGAGCTGGGGATTGAGTTTGACGGCTATATGGTGGCGGCTTTGGCGCTCATGGAGTCTCCGGCCATCATCGTCGGCCTAATTCTGGTGAATCTATTTACAATTGAGCAGGGCAAGCGCGATTTCTCCTGGCCTGAGGTGCTGCAAGAAGCTTTCTTAAACAGCTCTGTTTTTCTGCTGGTAGGCAGCCTGCTGATTGGCGTGCTGACCGGAGAACATGGCTGGCAAGTGCTAGAGCCATTTACGCAGGGCTTATTTTACGGGATGCTCACCTTCTTTTTGCTAGATATGGGGCTAGTCGCGGCGCGGCGCATCAAAGATTTGCAAAAAACTGGGCTTTTCCTAATTAGCTTTGCCCTCTTAATTCCCATCCTCAATGCCGGGATTGGCATCTTGCTGGCCAAGCTGATTGGTCTGTCTGAGGGGAATGCTCTGCTGTTTTCGGTACTCTGCGCCAGCGCATCCTATATTGCTGTACCGGCAGCGATGCGAATGACCGTGCCCGAAGCGAATCCGAGTCTGTATATTTCAACGGCATTAGCCGTCACGTTTCCATTTAATATCATTGTCGGAATTCCCCTTTATCTGTACGGCATTAACCTTTTATGGAGATAGCCAGATGCATATTGTTAAAAAGATTGAAATTATTGCCAACGCGCTAGAGCTAGCCAAAATTTTAGAGAGTTTTGAGAATACAGGAATCTATAGCCATGTTGTCATTCGGAACGTAGCGGGCAAAGGTCTGCAAGGCTTCAGCGAAGACCTAGATATGACCATGCTTGACAACGTCTATATTCTGGCGTTCTGTATGCCCGATGATATTAAGCCTGCGGTGGAGTCGATTCGGGCAGTGCTCAACAAGTTTGGCGGCAGCTGCTACATTTCCGAGGTGATGGAAATTCGCTCAGTACGCTGCGTAGCCTCTCTGTAGAGGTTTGGATATAGCCTGTAGAACGTACCTGTAAAGAACAAGCAAATAAGGATAATAAATCAGGAGTTATTAAAATGTCAGCTTTCAGTTCTGCGTTAAATCGCCGCAGCTTCTTACAGCTAGGCACTGTCTGCGGCATGGGAATTGCGACGAGCCAGCTGCTGGGGGCAGCACCAGGGCAGGCGGATCATTTATCGTCCTCTGAGACCGCGCTCACGCCCGATGCTGCCCTAGAAAAGCTGATGGCGGGGAACCGGCGTTTTATGCAGCACCTGCCGGAATATCCTGACCAGTCGCAGGCGCGCTTGAGCGAAGTCGCGCAGGCGCAGCATCCATTTGTGACAATTCTCAGCTGCGCTGACTCACGAGTGCCTGCCGAAATTCTGTTTGACCAGGGAATTGGCGATATTTTTGACGTACGAATTGCCGGAAATATCGTCACGCCCGAATCGCTGGGTAGCCTAGAATATGCCGTCGCGCTGCTGAATACGCCGCTGCTGATGGTGCTGGGGCATGAACGCTGCGGAGCGGTCACGGCTGCGGTGCAAAAACAGGCGCTGCTGGGGGAAATGGGCTCATTTGTGAAGGCAATCTTGCCAGCAGTTGCAGCCGTTCAGGATCAGTCGGGCGATCAGGTCGAAAATGCTGTGCTGGCAAACCTGCGCTATCAAATGCAGCAGCTACAGCGTTCTCAAATCCTCAGCGACCGCTTGCAGTCGGGACAGCTCAAACTGGTGGGCGGTCGCTATGATCTGGATACAGGCAGCATCACAATCGTGACTGAATCATAGTAACTACTCAGCTTAAAAGATCGGGTGATGTTCTAGACTTGTTGTTTTAGTCCAGATAGTCAAGCCAAATTCAAATCGATTAATGAACAGCCCAATGACCACATCATGCATCACAATCGACTTAGAAAAATAAATCGTTTTACGAGCTAAACGTTTAATGCGAGTGCGTAATGTTAAATGCTTTCGCTCAATCCTCTGGGTATTCCGTTTGCCAACGGTATGAAGACTCGGATCAAGATGTCGCTCATAAGCTCCCCACCTCTTCAATCCCATCACACTCTGGGCAGTGAATCGGTTCCAAAACCATTGCTGACACCGCTCTCTTGCCCGATTACCGTCTTCGGCGGATTGCAAGATAACACAGTGACTTATGATCAGCTAACGGCTTGGCAATCTCAAACCCAAGAAAATTTTTCACTGCATATGCTACTAGGCGATCACTTCTTTCCCAATTCAGACCAGCTCTTACTGATTCAATTGATTACCGCAAAACTTGCCAACCTCTCCCGTTGTTAAATAGCGGCTGAAAACGCGACGGATGAGTTAGCATCACTTTCGTCGGGTCGTCTACAGGTTGATCATCTCGTTTTCTCCAGATTCGGTCATCCGCTTGACTCGCTCGCCATTCTAATATTCGCACCGCCCGTCAGAGGCTCACTTTGCCTGCTCTGAACTCACGGCAGCGGCCTGCGGCTGGTTGACATACATGGCTCGCAGCACCAGCGCCGGATCAACCCAGTTCTTGTCATACTTCAGCCCCCAGTGCAGGTGTGGCCCGGTGGTGCGGCCTGTCATGCCAACCCGACCCAGCCTTGCGCCCGCCTGAATCTGCTGATTTTCCCAGATTTGGATACCGCCCTCGCGGTCGATCAGATATTTCTTGCCGTCTTCCGTTTCGACATGTCCCTGCATGTGGCAGTAAATATGCGTCCAGTCGCCGGAGTCAATCACAACCGAAGTGCCGCAGTTGCTGTCATCTGACACCTCTACGACTTTGCCGCTCCACCAGGTGCGGATGTAGCTGCCCTCAGGAGCCGCCATATCCAGACCATAGTGAAATTCCTGACTGTAGCCGCCGTAGGGTGAGGAGCGGTAGCCAAAGGGCGAGGTGTAGGCCTGGAAGTTTTCGACTGGAAACGAAGCGCCCTGCCAGGTGGCCGCAACAATCTGGCTAGAAGACATCTGCTGAACGGGCTGTCCGCCTGTCCCAGCATTCAGCGCCTGCCTTGTGGCCTGAGCGTCCGGTCGAGCATTAGTTTGGGCATTCGCCTGACTGATAGTGCCGATAGCTGAGGCAGACTGAGCATCTGGGGCAGACTGAGCCGCCGCTGTGGTTGGACTAGTGGGTGGACTGGCTGAAGTCGTCGGGCGGTCTGAATGTCTACTAGCACCGCTGTCAAAGACGGTTGGCGAGTCTGGAGCTGATAGGGTGACTTGCGACATCATCTCGGTGCCAATTGCCCTGACCACCTGCTGCCCTGCTTCGGTGGCGGCGATACAGCTCAAGCTAAGAACAGCTAGCAGCAAGAATTTCCCCAGTCGGACTAATTTTCGATTCTGCATCATACCGGTTCAGATTCAGACGTTTGACCTAGACTCAGCGGTTTTTCCAGCGGTTTTTACCCAGAGCGGTTTGATGATCCCGAAAGACCTGTTCACCTCATCGATCTAGCTATTTGGCTCAGATTCAGACCCACAGCTAGATTTCTCCACTCAGAATTTGATTACTTAGCATAGTCGAGAAGCTGTAAAGTGAGACTCTTTTGCAGCCGATTTTGAGCCACTTTATTGGCTTATTGCTGTTTGTCTATTCATCTATAGGCACTTTATCTATGCACTCTGTTTAAGTGCAGCGGGTCAAGCGGGCAATCCGTACAGTCTCTGTAAGTTTTCTATAAGTCTCTGTAAGCTTTCTGTCAATGTTAAGCAATGTTGAAAATCACCTCGATAAGTTTATCAGCAATTTGGCCTCAATTGGGTGGGTTGCCAGCTGCGGTCGAACCGATGAGGCTGGATGCAGAGCGCTCGTCAGGCTGAGAAGATGTCTGGATTGTGAAGATGTCTGGATTGTGAAGATACAATGAACTTGAGGCAGTTAGCGTAGGCTTTGGAGTGACGCAGATCGCTGCTAGCTCCTGCAATTCAGTTTTTATTGATTTCCGTTGACTGTCCCTGATTTTCTCTAGCTGCTTTTGCTTTCCTCTGCGCGTTAAGGTTCTGGTTTAGGCATTTGCTCAGGCACTTGACGTTTCCTGTATTAAAGTCATGGCAATCGATTCAAGCTTCGACAGTGTGTTAGCTGCCTTTTCCAATATTACGCGCCGGGGTGATTTGAGCGATCGAGTCCGGGATTTGCCGATCGATCAGTTTCGGCAGCTTTTGGAGCAGATCACCCAGGAGTTTGGCCATTTCCTGCGAGCCATTGATCTAATTAACAACAATGCGCTGGAGTCTTTGCTGGAGCAGATTCTAGAGGCGCTGACGCTGAAGGTAGGGCAGCTGCTGCGGGCTGACCGCACGACAATTTTTTTAGTAGACGAAGAAAAAGGGCAGCTCTGGTCAAAAATCGCTCAGGGTGAATCGAGTCAGCTCGTCGAAATCCGCGTGCCGATTGCGGTGGGCGTGGCCGGACAAGTGGCTCGCACGGGCGACTATCTGAATATTCCAGATGCCTATAGCCATCCGCTGTTCAACCGCGACATTGATCGGCAGACGGGCTATCTAACCCGCAATATCCTCTGTATGCCGATCTTTGACACCAAAGCTCAGGTGGTGGCGGTGGTGCAGATGCTCAACAAGAGCGGCGAACAGCCATTTGATCAAGCAGACGAAGCGCTGTTCCGGGAGTTCGCCGACTCGATGGGGATCATTTTAGAGAGCTGCAACTCGTTTTATATGGCTGCTCGTAACCAGCGAGGCGTGACTTCGCTGCTCAAGGCCACCGCCTATCTGGGTCAGAGCCTCAATCTAGAAAAAACGCTGCAAGCCGTGATGAACGAAGCCCGCGATCTGATGCAGGCCGACCGCAGCACGCTGTTTTTGTTTGACCGCGAGCAGCGTCAGCTCTGGTCAAAGGTGGCGACAGCTGACGGCAGCAACAGCGTCGAAATCCGCATTCCTGCCGATCGCGGCATTGCGGGCTACGTGGCTTCGACCAACCAGACGCTGAATATTCCCAACGCCTATGAAGATCCGCGCTTTGACCCTACAGTCGATCAGCGCACGGGCTACCTGACCCGGACAATTCTCTGTATGCCCGTCTACAACTCAGCCGGAATGCTGATTGGCGTGACGCAGCTGATCAACAAAAATCAGGGCTGCTTCAACGGCTCAGACGAAGAGTTCATGCGGGCGTTTAACATCCAGGCTGGGATTGCCCTGGAAAACGCCCAGCTGTTTGAGCGGGTCTTGCTGGAGCAGCAGTACCAAAAAGATATGCTGCAAAGCCTCTCTGACGCGGTGATTTCCACCGACCTACAGGGCAAGATCGTCACGATCAACAATGCGGCCTTGCGGCTGCTGGGCTGCCCAGATGCCAAGACCAACGAACTCGCCGCCCAGCGCCTCACCCGCCGCTTGGTTAATCGTCCGGTCTGGGAGGTTGTACCCATCGAGCATTTGCAGCTCTGGCTAGAAGAATGCCTCAGCCACGCCACGCCCCACTATGCGCCCGAACAGAGCCTGCTGCTGCAAGCCTTAGCGGAGCCGATCCAGCCGGGACAGCCCATTGAGCGCAGCATCAACCTGACCGTCACGCCGTTATCCAACACGGACGGCGAGGTGCGGGGTGGACTGGTGGTGCTGGAAGATATTAGCCAGGAAAAGCGGATGAAAACCACGCTCTACCGCTACATGACCCCGGATGTGGCCGAGCAGGTGATGGCGCTGGGCGACGACGCGCTGATGATTGGCGAGCGCAGAGATGTCTCGATTCTGTTTTCGGATATTCGCGGCTACACCTCGCTGACTGAAAAAATGCAGGCGGCAGATGTGGTCGGGCTGCTGAACACCTACTTTGAAACGATGGTGGAGTCGGTGTTTATCTACCAGGGGACGCTGGATAAGTTTATTGGCGATGCACTGATGGCGGTGTTTGGCGCGCCGCTGCCGCTGGAAAACCACGCCTGGATGGCGGTACAGTCAGCGCTAGATATGCGGCAGCGGCTGCAAGAATTTAACCAGCACCGCCAGTCTCAAAGCCAGCCGCCGATTCAGGTAGGCATTGGCATCAGCTCTGGCGAGGTGGTTTCCGGCAACATTGGCTCGCAGCGCCGCATGGACTATACGGTAATTGGGGACGGCGTGGATATCAGCGCCAGACTCGAGGGCGTGACCAAAGAATATGGCTGCGATATCATCCTCAGCGAGTATACCTACCAGTTTTGCCAGGAGCGAATCTGGGTGCGTGAGCTGGACAAAGTTTGCGTCAAGGGCAAGACCAAGCCGCTGCGGATCTACGAGCTGATTGGCGAGCGCAGCGAACCGCTGAACAGCCAAACCGCTGAGTTTATTGAAGCTTACGAGGCCGGACGATGCGCCTACCTCAACCGCCGCTTCCAACAGGCGCTGACCCATTTTGAGGCGGCAGCATTGCTCAGACCCGATGACCGTTCCGTGAAGCTTCAGCTGCTGCGAACCCATAAATGGCTGCTAGAGCCGCCGCCACCGGACTGGGATGGCGTATATATGCTGGTGACAAAGTGATGGGGTTGAAAAACCAGCCCTGAAAAACCAGCCGCTAAGCCCGCTCGTCAAGGAGAGCCTGAATCTTGGCGGCTAGCTCGCGGTCTTCGGTGTAGATCCCCAGCGCTGCTACAGCCGCCTGCATATCGGGTAGCGTCGCCTGCGCCACCAGTGACAGCAGGAAGTCGGTGGCTTCGGCTTGACGCAGCATCGCAATCGCCAGCAGCCCCGTCTGGCGGAGATCCCGATCTTGGCTACTGCGCCACCACTGCTGCAAAATCGGCAGCGCCGCCAGCAGTCGCGACTCGCCCAGCGCCAGCGCCGCTGCCTCGCTGATTTCGCGTGACGACTGGCTGAGCGCTCGCCCCACCAGCCCCAGCGAAGATTCGGGAGCCAGCCGCAGCAGTGCCGCAAAACATTCTCCCAGCACAGCAGCTTCATCGCCCAGCTGTGCCTTGAGTCGCAGCAGCGGCACGGCGGCGGGATGTTCGCTGTAGCCGCAGGCTCGGACGGCTCCAATCCGCGCGTCCAGCTCTGGATCGGCCAGCAAATCGGCCAGTTCGCTCAGTACCTCTGAGTAGTTGACCCGCACCAGTCCGAGGGCTGAAACGGCTCGCAGCCCAGCCGCCGTATCAACCTGCCCCCCCCAGGCTGGCTCCAGCTGCCGATGCCGAATCCCGACCAAAAATGGCTCAAAGTCTGGATAGTCTAGCCGGTAGAGTGCGTCGATAATCGCCTGCTTTCCCAAACAGTTGGGGTCGGCGGCAACGGGGTTGTGAAGCAGCCGCTCAAAGCTGGAGCGCAGGGCTGGCAGCAGGCTCTGGAGATGGGCATCTCGAATGATCCGGGCGGCTTGGGCAATCGCAATCGCCTGGTGGCTCTCCAAAATCTCGCGGAGTCCGGTGGCAGCGGCTTCGGTGTCAGGCTGTTCGCGGATTTGATTCAGGCGAATCTGAAGCGCTTCGAGCTTGCGGGATTTTGGCATGATTTTGGCATGGGTGAACTTTCAGCTTGCAAAACAGTTAAGCTGACTTCAGAGCTATATTAGCAGGGCGAATTCTTAGCAGAGCAAATCCTTAGCAGAGCAAATCCAACCCGTGGCTTTATGACCCAAGCGCCTCGTTCCTACGACTTTATTTGCTTTGGTGACGAAGTTCCCGGCATTCTGGCAATTATCTCTGCCGCCCGCGAATACCGCCGCCGCACCAACCGCTTTCCGAAGAGCCTGCTGATGTTCAAAGCTAGCTCCCAGAATGGCGTAGGGGGGCATCTGGTGCGGGGCGGCTTGGCCTATCTAGATCGCAGCAGCGTGCCGCTGCATATTCGGCAGCAGTTTGGCTTAGGTGACTTTGGCGATCCTGCGGCGATCTACAGCGAATTTTTGACCCGTGTGGGCGTTCGCAAGGTGGCGCTCGATCCAGCGCGAGCCAATTTAATTTTGCGCCAAATGCTGAGCGAGGCGGGAGTCGATATTTTGAGTCAGGTGGATGTTGACTCCGTGAGCTTTGACGGGACAAAAATCGCGGGTCTGACGCTGAAGCGGGGCGAGCGCTATTTGGCCAAGCAGTGGATTGACTGTACGGTGAACGCAGAGCTGGCGCAGCTGGCCGGAGTCCGAAAATTTCCCGGCTATGCCAACTTAGGCTTGCCCAACTCCGAGCTGTCCGCGACGCTGGTGTTTGAAACCGAGGGCTTGAGTCCGGCGACGCTCCGCAGCACCGAAGATGCCTATCTGCGTCGTTTCACCAACCCTAATGACCGCGAGGCACAAGGCTGGATTGACATCGCGGCGGGCTATGATCCGGTGTTTCGGCAGCAGATTGTCCGCGATTTTTATTTCAGTGACGGGCGCTTGAAGCGGATGGATATTGGCGTAGATTACATTGACGTGTACGGCGAGGCGCTGTCGATTGCCTATCATGCCTTTCGCGGCACGAAGATGGATTTGGCCACCACGGGTTCGATGCTGGACAACGCCAACGTGGCGATTTTGCCGGGAACTCATCGGCTCTCCTGGAATTGCCTGCTGTTTTTTGTCACTGCTCAAGAGGCGGAAGCCCTGGCTCGCAACAACGCCCAGCCAACTGCGGCAATGTTGAACGAAATGAGCTATGTCGAGCGCTGGTACAAGAGCTTGGGGGCAACCCGCGTCAAGCCAGCACTCGAACTCTATATTCGGCATGCAGGCAATATTACGGGCGCGGTCGTGCCGCTGCCGGGCGCGCAGATGATGGCGGGCGGCGTGACGGCAGCTGAGGCACTGGGCAGCTTTGGCTATGCATTTGACGCGCGGGGTGGCATTCACGGGCTGCAAGATCGCGCGACAGCACTGGGCGTCCCCAACCTGCATTTCAAAACGCCGCTGTTTAATATCGGCATCCGGCATACGCTATTGAAAAATATCCCGAATCTGGCGGTGCTGGGTCCGGCAACTGGATTTGACGGCGGCGCGAGTACGGCAGGCCGAATTGTCGAATACAACGTGGCGGTCGGGCAAGCAATCGGGATTGCGGCTTGCCTAGCGCTATTGACAAATCGGGCGCTCAACAGCTTTACCAACCGCGAAATCCGGGATGTGCTGGTTGCCACAGGCCGACTCTCTAAGATCTACGGGGTCTACGACGCAGCTGAAACGGCCAACGTGGCGCTGTTTGAGAAGCTGGTGGGCGTACCAATTTATACGGTTTAGTACTTTGAAGATTTTAGTACTTTGAAGATTAATGAGTAGGGTTAAACTGCGAGGAGGTGCAATGGGACAGGATATTCTAGATATCGGCTATCTGGCTCTGCCCAAAAATTCTAACGGCATGGGCGTCATTGTGATTCAGGAATGGTGGGGGCTGGTGCCGCATATCAAAGACGTGGCCGAGCGGTTTGCGGCGGCGGGCTACGTGACGCTAGCGCCCGATATCTACAACGGCACCACCACAAAATCGCCCGACGAAGCTCAACGCCTGTTTATGGCGCTGAACATTGAAAAAGCCGCTCAGGAGCTAGAGTCAGCCATTGACTGCGTCTTGAAGCATCCCAGCGTCAAAATCAACAAGCTGGGCGTGGTAGGTTTCTGCATGGGCGGACAGTTGGCCTTGCTAGCCGCCACCACCAGCGAGCATGTCGGCGCGGTCGTCGATTTTTACGGCGTTCACCCCAACGTCAGCCCCGATTTCTCCAGGCTCACCGCGCCCGTTCTCGGACTCTTTGGCGAAACCGACGACTTTGTGCCGCCCGCAACGGTACTTCAGCTTGAGGCCGCCATCCAGCAAGCAGGCGGCTCCATTGAATCGCATAGCTATCCCGGCGCAGGTCACGCTTTCTTCAACGACAGTCGCCCCGAAGCCTACAGGGTCGATGCTGCCACCGACGCCTGGCAGCGCGTCCTGACGTTTCTGCCGCAGGCATTAGCCGCCTGAGAGCCTGATGCTAATCCTTTCGGCAGCACACCAGCAGGAAATCCAGGCTCACGCAGAGCAAGCTTATCCTGAAGAATGCTGCGGGATCTTGCTGGGGCATCTGGAGCGGGATGATCACGACAGCCAAAAAACAGTCGTGGCGGTGCGGCCTACCCCCAACGCCTGGAGCGAAGCCGTCGCCGCCGATTTAGTGACGCTCAACATCCCCGCTCGCCACATCGCCTCAGATGCTCGCCGCGACCGCTACTGGATCGATCCGCAAGATCTGCTCAAGGTTCAGCGCGAAGCCCGCGACCGCAGCCTGCAAGTTATCGGCATCTACCACTCGCACCCCGACCATCCGGCCATTCCTTCCGAAACCGATCGGCGGCTGGCCTGGTCGGAATATTCCTATCTGATTCTGTCGGTGCAGCAGGGCCAGGTGGGGCAGGTTTTGTCCTGGCAGCTTGACAACAGGCATCAATTTGAGCCGGAGGTCGTCTGTCAGGTCAAGCTAGACGTGAACTCATGATGAACTCATGATGGACTGATGGTTGGATGGACTGATGGTTGGGAGCAGGATCAATTGCTGTTTCCAAATACGCATCATGAAATCTGCAACCAGAACTTTAGGCTGATTTAAGATCTACACCTGGATTAATCTCGATGAATATCGTTACCATTTTGAGAGTGCGTTCTAGCTTAGACACATAAGCCGCAGAATATGGCCGCAGAGTATGGCCGCAGAATTGCAAAAAATTGGCTGTTCAGCCTCTCGATGCGTTAACCAGAATTCATGACATCTTTCGACCATCCGGCATCTTTCACGTCCTCAGCTTTCCCTGCTCAGGCGGTCGCTGAGATGACAGCTTCAGCAGAGCTATTATGCTCCAAGCCAACACCCGCTGATCCCCATCAGACCGCTCAAGGCGTTTACGTTACGGTACATGGCCACTTCTACCAGCCGCCGCGCGAGAACCCATACCTCAACACCATTGAACGTCAGCCCAGCGCTGCGCCATTTCACAACTGGAACGAGCGCATCCACCACGAATGCTACCGTCCCAATGCCTTTGCGCGAGTCCTGAACGACCGAGAAGAACTGATTGGCATTGTCAATAACTTTGAATACCTCAGCTTTAACATCGGCCCAACGCTGATCAGTTGGCTGGAGCAATACGATCTCGAGACCTATCAGCGCATCCTGGAGGCCGACCGCAAGAGCTGTGAGCGCTTAAACGGCCACGGCAACGCGATTGCCCAAGCCTACAACCACATAATTTTGCCGCTAGCGAATCAGCGCGATCAGCTGACTCAAATTCGCTGGGGCAAAGCTGACTTCAAAGCCCGGTTTGGCCGCGATCCCGAAGGACTCTGGCTGGCCGAAACTGCCGTAGACTACCCGACGCTAGAAGTGCTAGTGGCTGAGGGGATCAAGTTTATCATTCTTGCGCCTTCTCAGGCTCAGCGCTGTCGTCCCTTGCCCAATGCTGAGCAACCTGATCCCGACTGGATCGAAGTCGGCGGCGGTCAGATTGATCCAGTGCAGCCCTATCGCTGCTATCTCGACACTGCGGCCACTCGTGCTAATACCCGACCCTACATCGACATCTTTTTCTATGATGGCCCCATCTCACGCGACATGGGTTTTAACGACCTGCTCAGCAGCTCGCATCATTGGGTGGGGCGGCTGTCGCAGGCGGTACGTGGGGATCGGCGAGCGACGCAGCTGATTTCGGTGGCCACAGATGGCGAAACGTTTGGGCATCACAAGGGCGGCACTGAGAAAGCGCTAGCCTATGCCTTCACCGAGGAATTTCCGCGACGCGGCTGGCAGGTGACCAACTATGCTCACTATCTCAGCCTCAGCCCCCCCACTTGGGAAGTCGAGCTAAAGCCCGTTACGGCCTGGAGCTGCTCGCATGGGGTAGACCGCTGGCAGGCCGACTGTGGCTGTGGCGGCGGTGGTGGCTGGCATCAAAAATGGCGCAGACCGCTGCGGGACAGCCTCGACTGGCTGCGGGATCAGCTCGCCAAGCTGTTTGAGGAGCAGGGCAGCAAGCTGTTTCGCGATCCCTGGCAGGCGCGTGACGAATATATCCGCGTCATGCTGGATCGCAGTCCGGCCAATATCAACCGCTTTTTGGCACAGCAGCAGCGATCTCGGCTTAGCTTGGCCGAACGCAGCGACGCGCTCAGGCTCCTAGAAATGCAGCGTCATGCCCTGCTGATGTATACGAGCTGCGGCTGGTTCTTTGACGAGATCTCGCGGCCAGAGGGTGTACAGCTGCTCCAATATGCGGCACGGGCAATTGAACTAGCGGGCGATGTGGCGGGGCTTCAGCTCGAAAAGAGCTTTATCCGCAGGCTGAATGCGGCTCCCAGCAACGTCGAGCTGTTTCAGACGGGAGCCGAGGTCTATCGGCAACTCGTCGCTCCGGCCCAGATCAGCTTGGAGCAAGTGGCCGCACACTACGCCATGACTTCGCTGTTTACGCCCTACGCCCGCGATCAGCGGGTCTACTGCTACGAAGTGCATCAGCTGGACTACCAAATGCAGCGCTTGGGGACATTGACGCTGGCGGTAGGTCAGGTTCAACTCACCTCAGAGATGACGCGCGACAGTAAGGCGCTCACCTTTGCAGTGCTGCATTTGGGCGGCTGGGACTTTCACTGCTGCGTTCAGCCGTTTAGCGGCAGGCGAGCTTATGGTCAGCTTAAAGAGTCGCTGTTTGAGTCGTTGAGTCAGGCGAGTGCGGCGCAAATTATTTTGGCAATCAGCCATTGCGGCGGCCAGTGCTACAGCCTGCGCGATCTGTTTGCCGAAGAGCGGCATAAAATTATGCGCCTGCTGAGCCAGGAAACCCTGACTCGGCTCGACCAGCTTTATATGCAGGTCTACCGTGACAACTACAGCGTGCTGGCGGCTTTCCATCGGGACAGGCTGGATGTGCCCCAAGAATTGCAGGTGGCCGCAGAGATTGCGATCGGGCATCGGGCGCTGACGGCATTGCAGGCGCTAGAGCGCGACAAGGGCGAGCTGCCGCTGAGCGATCCGCAGGTGTTGGGTTACCTGAGTGAGCTAGAGGCAATTGCGGCTGAGGCGGTGCATCTGCGCTGTCAGCTCCATTTGCCACCGCTGAAGCAGGGATTTGAGCGGCTGGTTTTGCAAGCGCTGCGGGATCTGCGGCACAGTCTTCATTCAGAGGTCGTAGAAGCAGAGCTAGCCTGGATTTCGCGGCTTTTGGATCTGGCTGAACGGCTGCGGCTACATCTGTCGATGGATCGGGCACAGGAGGCGTATTTTCAAGGCTTAGAGCAAATGCTGCCGCAGTTAGCGCTGGCCAAAGCAGGCGAGCCAACCGAACTGAGCCGAGAGCAACTCCAGCAGTTTTTACGAGTGGGACAGCGGTTGGCGATTGATCTGCGAAGCTGGTCAAATCATCTTAACTTCTCGCCTGTTTAATCTCGTCTGATCCTGTCTAATCCTGTCTAATTATGATGCGCCTCGTCGCCTATCTCATGATCCTTTGGATTAGCAGCCTGCTGGCGCTGCCCGTTTTGGCACTACCCCCACCCGCAGATCAGCCTGAAGAGGTGCTGCGAACCGAAATTATCCTAGAAGCCCGCTCGCCCATTGATGGCCAGCTCATGACTGCCGCCGAATATGCCGAGCTGCAAGCCCAGATTGAGGCCAGAAACCAGGAAATTGGCTATGTGCCGCCTCAGATCCGACGGTTAGTTGGCCTGCTGCGCCTGCGAAAAGCGCTCCGCACCATTTTCCCGTTCATCCGCTGAGGAGTTCGTTGGACTGCTTCACCGCTTCTAGAATCGAAATCTGAGGCGGCGGAATTTGGGCTACTGCTGGCTCTGGAACTTCCGGCTGCTCAAGATGCCGATGCAGCATCTCGCGCGTGCGGGCAATGCCGTCAGCCAGCGTAATCCCTTCAGGCGTGAGCAGTCCTATGACCTGCGGCGGCTGGTCGCGAGACAGCACCGGCAGTTGCTGAAGACCACGAGTCGTCATGCGGCGGCTGGCCTCGCTCAGCAGTTCGTCTGGGTAAGCAGAAACTAATTTTGTGGTGCAGATAGTTTGAATCGGCTGATGCAGCAGCGCCCGTACTTCTGGCTCCGACTTCGCATGCAGCAGCGCCCGGTTCATATCTTGCAGCGTCACAATACCCAGCAGCCCAGTTCCGTCAATCACCAGTGCGCTGTGCATTCGCTGCCCAAGCAGAGTTTGGCTAGCTTCAAGCAGGCTGAGACTCCCTGTCAGCTTCAGTGTTTCAGACTGCATCGCCTCTGCAACAGTCAGCGTGGCCGTCAGCGGCACCTCTGGTTCTGGCATCTCAGGCGGCGGCGAATTGTCAATCACCACCTGCGGATGCAGATATTCCACCAGCCAGATGCTCAGCCCCACCGCCGCCATCAACGGCAGCACAATCCGGTAGTCGTGAGTTAGCTCAAACAGCAGCAAAATTGCCGTCAGGGGCGCTCGGACGCTGCCCGCCAGCACTGCCGCCATGCCCACCATCGCATAGGCAGGCGGAGAAGCTATAGAGTCATGCAAGAGCGGCACTAGCCCCAGCAGCTTGCTGTAGACAGATCCTAGCGACGCACCCAGAAATAAGGCCGGGGCAAACACGCCGCCCACAAAGCCGCTGCCAAAGCTGAGCGCCGTCATGATCAGCTTCACGACCAGCAGCAGGATGACCAGCGACAGCGGAAACTGCACGTCTTGCAACAGTGCTTCGACGGTTTCGTAGCCCACGCCCAAAATCTGCGGTAGCTTCAGCGCTACCAGCCCCAAGCAAAGTCCGCCCAGCACCGGATGCAGCGGCAACGGGATCTGAGCCAGCCAGCTCAGACGAGCCACCTTGCCCTGAAACGCCCGCTGCGAGAAGCCCAACGCCTGCACGTAGAGCAGCGACACCAGACTCGCCAGCAGCCCCAGCCCCAAATACAGCGGCAGCTCCAACAGGCTCCGCACTTCATAGGCAGGCAGGGCAAACGCTGGCTGCGATCCCAATCCAATTTGGACAATCCAAGCAGCAACCACCGCAGCCAGCAGCACCACGCTTGCTGTAGAAGCAGCAAACGTGCTGCCCAAAATCACTTCCAAAGCAAAAAACACCCCGGCAATCGGCGCATTAAACCCAGCCGCCAATCCAGCCGCCGCCCCAGCGCTCAATAACAGCCGGCGACGTTCCTGCGAGACGCGCAAAACCTGCCCTAGCAATAGGCTAAAGTAAGCGCCGATTTCAACGCTGGGTCCCTCTGGCCCCAGTGCCGCACCGCTGCCCAGCGAGATGGAAGCCGTCACCATCTTGGTCACGGGGTTGAGCAGCAGCACTTCTCGGCTGCCCTGCACAACTTCAATCAGCGTCGTTAATCCGGGGCCAAAATCTTTGATCCACCAGCGCAGCAGCCCAATCGCCATGCCGCCCAACAGCGGGATCAGCGCCAATGTCCAGTGTCCCCAAGCCGAAAAGTAGCTGGACACCTCGCCAAACATCAGGTGATGCACAATCTGAATCAGGGCGCGAAACAGCAGCACGCCTACGCCAGCGCCAACTCCAATCAGCAGCGCCAGCAGCAAAACCCAGGTGCCGGGGGTGGGCTGAAGCTGGCTCAGCAGAGTATTTAGCCGTTGTGGACGCTCGGCAGGTAGTTCGGCGGCTGGTTTGGCTGATCGGGGAATGGGGGAAGGCAGCGACTGCATGAGTAGATCCAGGGAGGCGCGTAAAAATTAGCCAGTCAAAATCGTCGGAGCCGTTGCCTACGCCGTCACAAGCTGCGTCTGGTTTCGGACTATTTGACTCCATTGTGAAGGATGCAGCCATCAAATGACTGTCGATTTGATGTGTTACATCTCTGCTTAATCACATACTACAAAGCCCTGGCCTCACCCGGAGATGGCTAGGCGGAACAGGCCTTTCCATTCAGGCAAAGCGCCATCCTCGCATGCTATTCTAGGAAAGCAACAAAAATTCCGCACATTCAGGATTTCGGGTGTTTTTGGAGGAGTTAATCTTTTCTGGAGATACGCCTGGGTGGAGGATTAACCCGAAAGGAGCTTAATTTCATATGGCAGTTGTTTCGTTGGCTCAGTTACTGGAGTCGGGCGTTCACTTTGGGCATCAGACCCGCCGCTGGAACCCCAAGATGTCTCCCTACATCTACACCGCTCGCAATGGCGTTCACATTATCGATCTGGTGCAGACCGCCCGGCTCATGGAAGAAGCCTATAACTATCTGCGGGTCGCGTCCGAGCAGGGTAAGCGCGTTCTGTTTGTCGGCACCAAGCGGCAGGCAGCAGGCATCATAGCCCAAGAAGCTTCACGCTGCGGCGCATTCTACGTCAACCAGCGCTGGCTGGGCGGCATGATGACCAACTGGGCGACAATCAAAACCCGCGTTGAGCGACTGAAAGAGCTAGAGCGTCGCCAAGATACTGGCGCACTCGATCTGCTTCCCAAGAAAGAGGCGGCCATGCTGCGGCGCGAGCTGGAGAAGCTGCAAAAGTATCTGGGCGGCATCCGGGGCATGCGGAAAGTGCCGGATATTGTGCTGATTGTCGATCAGCGCCGCGAGTACAATGCGGTGCAGGAATGCCAGAAGTTGAATGTGCCGATTGTCTCGCTGCTAGACACTAACTGCGATCCCGATACCGTCGATATCCCGATTCCAGCAAACGATGATGCGATTCGCTCGATTAAGCTGATCGTGGGTCGCTTGGCTGATGCGATCTATGAAGGTCGGCACGGCGAGCTAGAGGGCGAAGAGGATATCTACGAAGACTACGAGGATATGGGCGAAGAAGGTTACGACGACAGCGAATTTGTGCCTGAGGGCGCAGCCCCAGCAGCGAGCTAGGCTGGTAAGTTCGAGATTTGTAGCCTGCTCGTAGCTTGATTCTGCATTAGAGCAAGATAAAGAGCGATATCAGCGCAATATATTTTGCTCTAATGCACCAAACAGCTCAAAATTAAGAGTGGCATCTTGATCTGGATATAGATCATGAAAATGCTGCAACTCACGCAGATTTCTGCAAACTCATCTAGACAGGATTGAAGCAACAATGGCAGACATACCAGCAAAGCTTGTCAAGGAACTGCGGGATAAAACCAACGCAGGATTTGGAGACTGTAAAAAAGCCCTAGAAGCGACAGAGGGCGACATCGAAAAAGCCATGGAGTGGCTGCGCCAGAAAGGGATCACCTCAGCTGAGAAGAAATCTGGCAAGATTACAGCAGAAGGCTTGGTGGGCAGCTACATTCACACGGGCGGTCGCGTCGGCGTGTTAGTCGAAATCAACTGCCAGACCGACTTTGTGGCGCGCAACGAAGCATTTCAAGCGCTCGTTAAAGATATTGCCATGCAGATTGCGGCCTGCCCCAACGTCGAATATGTCAGAGCCGAGGATATCCCGGCTGATATTGTCGAGCGCGAGAAGAGCATTGAGTCTGGGCGAGATGACCTGGGCAACAAGCCTGAAGCCGTGCGCGAAAAAATCGTCGCCGGACGCATCGACAAGCGGCTAAAAGAGCTATCGCTGCTCGATCAGCCCTACATCAAAGACCAGAGCATCACGGTGGCCGAATTCGTGAAGCAAAATATCGCTGGACTGGGTGAAAACATCCAGGTGCGGCGGTTTGTGCGCTTTGTGATGGGCGAAGGCATCGAGAAGGAAGAGAGCGACTTTGCCGCAGAAGTGGCTGCTCAGACTGGAGCCACTGCACCTGCTGCGCCTGAAGCTGTTGCTGAACCTGAACCTGAGGCTAAACCTGAGGCTGTTGCTGCGCCTGCACCTGAAGCGAAAGCCAGTGGCAAAAAAAAGTCTAAAAAGTAGGCTCCTGCAAATTTAGTCAGTGGGCGGTAGGGATTAGATCACGCTAGATCTGATGTTTATCGCCCTTTATTTTGGCTATCTGGCTGGCTATTTGGCTAGCGATCTAGAATACTATCCAGCTTTGACGCAGCTTTTGTGAATCAGATCTAAGATTTGAAGGAAGAGATTAGGTCGGGCTATGGCGAGGGCAATCGGACAAATTGAACAGGAAATTGCCGTACTCGACCAGACAGTTGAGGCAATCGCTCAAGCGTTTTACGATGCCTATCAGGAGTATTTGACGGTGTTGGGACAGGCGGTGCGGCGGCAGCTGGTGCTGGCGGCTTACCATATTTGCACTCACAGCTATCCAGAGCAGTTTACGAGTCTGACGCTCAGCCAGCGTCAAACCTTACAGCAGGCGCTGCGGCAGTTAGCTCAGCAGGCAAAGCGTGAGCTGATTGAGTCTCTTTACCCCGTTGCGCCCCCGGATGAAGATCCCAAGCTGCTGAACAGCGCTCGATCTGAAGCGACTGCTGAGCCAACAGCAGCCCCCTCAACCCATATCGATCTGTTTGCCGCCTTCGGTCAATCAGCCGAGTCAGAGCCGCCCGATGATTTGCCGCCCGATGATTTGCCGCCCGATAATTTGCCTGAGGATTCAGAAGCGAGTTCTCCGGCTCAGCCTGATGATGCTCTAGATGCTGACGCGCCGAGATCAGAGCAGCTTCGGCCCAGAGATATTGCCCGCTGGCAGAGCGCTCTCGAATCGGAGATTTTAGAAGTGCTGCAAACCATTTCCCACGCCACGAATCAGGTGTTGCAGCAGGCTAAGATTTTGCCAGATCGACTGCCAGAGCCAATTTTGGAAGTTGCCGCTAAGGCCGATCTGTCATCTGAAGCGGCTTCTGGCCCGCCAAACCTGATGAATTTGCTGATTGAATCTGAAGACGAAGAGCGCTCTAGCGAGAGCGTGACCCAAATTGTGGCTGTACGGCTACGGCTCTCAGAAATTGAGTTTGGCGATGCGCCAGCCGCGACGGGGCGACTGAAGCTGCGACATTTGCTCACCCAGCTCAGCAAGCTAGGCCGTGAATATCGCCACCGTCAGAAAGAGCGTGCTGTGGCTCAAGCTGAGGCTGCATGGCGCTCCAGCTGGTTCGATGAGGCGGAATAGCTATGCTCGACTGGCTGCGACTTCAAAAAGCGCTGAGCGTTGAGGCAGAACGCGGCTTCAACGACCTGCTGGGTAGCCAGTACCGCTTCAGTGAATTCCTCAGCTTTAGCCTGAATCAGCCGCCTCCCGCCCTGCCGCCAACCGAACGCCAGCGGCTGCAAACGATTGCCAGCGAGTTTACGCAGTACAGCGATCTCAGCTTTTCCGAGCGGCAGCATTTAGTAGCCGAAACCCGTCGAGCGCTCTACCAAACGCGCCAAGCGCTAGAAGCGCCTGTTGAAGACAGCAAGCCCAAAGCCTCGCGCCCCAAGACCACTAGCTTGAGCGAAAAAACTGCCAAGCTGCCACCCAAGCTGGAGCAGGCCGTCACCTATCTTCCTGGGATTGGCGCTAAAAATAGCGAAAAGCTAGCCAAGCTGGGCTTGCTCACCGTCCGCGATCTGCTCTACTACTACCCGCGCGACCATATCGACTATGCCCGTCAAGTCACGATTCGGCAGCTTGTGGCCGGAGCAACGGTGACGATTGTCGGCAAGATCACGCGCTGCACCTGCTTTACCAGCCCCCGCAACAGCAAGCTGACGATTCTGGATCTGAGCATCCGCGACTCCACCGGGCAGATCAAGCTGGTGCGTTTTTTTCCGGGAGCACGGTTTCAGAATCGCGGCTGGCAAGAGCAGCAAAAGCGGCTCTATCCGGTGGGGGCGGTGGTGGCGGCTTCGGGGTTGGTGAAGCAGGACAAATATGGCGTGACGCTGGAAGATCCGCAGATCGAGGTGATCGATAGTTCTGACGCGCCAATTGATTCGCTCAAGGTGGGGCGAGTGCTGCCCATCTATCCGCTGACTGAGGGCGTGGGCGCGGATGTGGTGCGGAAGGCAATTGTGGCGGCGCTGCCTGCGGTGGAGCAAATTCAGGAGCCGCTGCCGGAGGGATTACGCCAGAAATATGAGCTAACTAATCTGAAAACTGCGATCTCGCATATCCACTTTCCACCTGATTCAGAAGCACTAGCAGCGGCGCGACGCAGGCTGGTGTTTGACGAGTTTTTCTACTTGCAGTTGGGCTTATTAAAGCGACGCATGGCGCAGCGACAGGTGCAGACTAGCGCCAGCCTTGCCCCGACCGGTGCGCTGATTGACCAGTTCCATCAGGTCTTGCCGTTCCAGCTCACGGACGCTCAGCAGCGCGTGGTGAATGACATCCTCAACGATCTGCAAGAGCCTGCCCCGATGAATCGACTGGTGCAGGGCGATGTGGGTTCTGGTAAAACGGTGGTGGCTGTGATTGCGATTTTGGCGGCGATCCAGTCGGGCTATCAGGCGGCTTTGATGGCTCCGACTGAGGTGCTCTCAGAGCAGCATTACCGCAAGCTGGTGAGCTGGTTTAATCTGCTGCATCTGCCTGTGGAGCTGCTGACGGGTTCGACTCGTGCCGCCAAACGCCGCCAGATTTTGAGTGAGCTGGCCACAGGCGAACTGCCGCTGCTGGTGGGCACGCACGCCCTGATTGAAGATCCGGTGCAGTTTTCTAAGCTGGGGCTGGTGGTAATCGACGAGCAGCATCGGTTTGGGGTGCAGCAGCGGGCGCGATTGCAGCAAAAGGGCAGCTTCCCGCATGTGCTGACGATGACGGCCACGCCAATTCCCCGGACGCTGGCGCTGACGCTGCATGGCGATTTGGACGTGAGCCAAATTGACGAGCTGCCGCCCGGTCGCCAGCCGATCCAAACCACAATGCTGAGCGGACGTGACCGCAGCCATGCCTATGACCTGATCCGGCGCGAGGTGGCGCAGGGGCGGCAGGTCTATGTGGTGCTGCCGCTGGTGGAGGAGTCTGAGAAACTGGATTTGAAATCGGCCACCGATGAGCATCAGCATTTGCAGTCGGTGTTTCCAGAGTTTCAGGTGGGGCTGCTGCATGGGCGGATGACCTCTGCTGAAAAAGACGAGGCGATTACGCGCTTCCGGGATAACGTAACGCAGATTTTGGTGTCAACGACGGTGGTAGAGGTGGGTGTAGATGTGCCGAACGCGACGGTGATGCTGATTGAACATGCCGAGCGGTTTGGCCTGTCGCAGCTGCATCAGCTGCGGGGCCGGGTGGGGCGCGGCAGCTCGCAGTCGTTTTGTCTGCTGATGAATAGCTCGAAGGCGGAGGCAGCAAGGCAACGGCTGACGGTGCTGGAGCAGTCGCAGGATGGCTTTTTTATCTCGGAGATGGACATGCGGTTTCGCGGCCCTGGCGAGGTGTTGGGCACGCGGCAGTCGGGTCTGCCAGATTTTGCGCTGGCGAGCTTGGTGGAAGATCAGGACGTGCTGAATTTGGCGCGTGAGGCCGCTGAGAAGGTGATTGAGCTGGATGTTAGCTTGGCGCGTTGGCCGGGACTGCAAGCTGAGCTGGAGTATCGCTACCGGCGGCTGATGGGCGGCATGATTTTGACGTGAGCAGTCGCAGGGCAAACGGTGACGAGAACTGGCTATGGCTGGCCATTTGCCTGGTCTGCATTCGTCCATTCGTCAATGAGTCTCAGGACAGTTCGGAACGGTTGCTGATTTCTATGATCATTTCACCTTGGCGTAGTTGTGCCAACGCATCAGGCAAAGTAGCAGTCAGCAGTTGTCGCAGGTTGCGATTCGTGACATTGCCACAGGTTAGCCACAGCATCTGAGGGGGTATGCCCAAGCGACAGACTAGGTCAATGAAGTCGCTGTCTTTTGTCATAATCACAGCATTTTCGGCTCGTGCTGCTTCAAAAATTTCGATATCTTGAGCATCTCGGAGCGACAAGTCTCGCAAAGCAGCAGCTTCTAAGTCAAAGGTGATGGACAACCAAGCTGCCAAAGTGGGAGGTAGTTGAGCATCAACCCAAATTGTCATGCCGTCAGTCTAGGAAAATCAGTGCGACGGGCTGCAAAGAGCAGGCAGGCTTGCACATCCGCCAGTTCTAAATCGGGGAAGTCTTCTAAAATCTCAGTCACGCTCACGTTTTCAGCCAACATTTCTAAAATATCGGTGACCCGAATTCGCATCCCTCGAATGCAAGGACGACCACCACATTGCCCCGGAATTTGGGTAATGCGAGTGAGTAAGTCAGATCGTGAATTCATCAGGGTGCTACAAGTTGCTTTGTGTATCTCCATCTTACCGAGTGACGACTGAGAACTCCTGGTAAAGCAGGTCAAGGAATTTAAAACTAATCGGTCTTTCGAGACAAAGGCCGTGAATTCGGGCTAAATGCTCGACCCGAACTCACGATCTCCACAGAGCGGCGCTTACCTCAGCAGCACGCTCATGAATTTACCGGGAGAGAACGGCGAGGGCACGAGCGGCGAGAACTGGCTGCGGTCGGCCATCTGCCTAACATGCATCTCATTGACAATGTGGTTCACCTGCTCTCTTGTCCCAACAATCCAAACCTGCGCTCTTTGCTCAAGCGGCTCCGGCAGACGTTCGTTGAACTCTGTAGACATCATATTGATCCTTTTTCTTGCGTTGCGTTGAAGAAAAAGAACTCAAGACGACGGTTTCTCAAACCGCTTACGTTGCGAGGCTGAGCAATCCAGTAGAATCGACACAGCTTGCCTCTCTGCGGTAAGCAGACAGGTAGGTTAGCTGGCTAGTCGTGCGTCCAACACTTCTAGTCAGCGCCCTCGCCTCAAGCCCTAATACTGGCGGTAGCACCAAACCAGTTGAGAGATCATAAACCGAAACTCAGCTCTGCACAAGTGGGGATGGGCGGATGTTAACGTCTGTTGATTTTTGGCGGGTCGAGCCAACGACTGAAGCCGAAAGTATGCCGAAGAGGATACTATACGAAAAAATTTGGCCTAATTCCTTTCTAGGACGTTATGCAGATCCTTGCTGCCCATGTGCCTGCACAGGGACGTTATGTAAAGATTTTTAACCCAATATTATAGTATTACAGTGAGGCGATAGGGGCCAACAATGAATTTCCCGGAAGACATTGAAACTTTGAAGCAAAAAGTCGAGAGAATTCTCGCCCCTATTGCCTCTGCTGTGGAAAAAGACTCTCTATTTGGAGTATCTCGCACGGATGCAGGGAGGTCTTTGCCGCCATATTATTTGGTTTACTTCTTGTTTGTTGACCTCCTTGGGTATAAAAACTCAGGTCAGTTTGAGAAGGTTTCATGGTCGGTTCCCATTGATTACAACGGAAACGCTTATTTACTGGAGCACAGAAAGCTAGGAATGGGGTTATTTGCTTCAGATAAAGAAAATCAAGAGTCAGATTGTCAGGAGATCGTCAAAAGAATAACTAAGGCTATAAAAGCTGCGCATCCATACTTTGAATGGGTGGCCAACGAAGCGGCAAAGCGGTCTGACTTAAATGTGTTGAATTATAGCCTTGAGCTACATGATAGGTACGTCTATTTTGTTGATGAATATAAGAAAAAAATTTTAGAAATAAACTCTCGAAAAAATGAAAGAATACGGAAACAACACTCGATCTCATCATGGAGCGTAGAGACTTCTGATTACGGCCTTAAGAAAGAATCAGAATGGCTTGCAATTTCAGCAATTGATGCGTTCTTTAGCTTCACAGAGCATGTATTTATTCATGCGGCAATTTTGAAAGGATCTCTATCAACTGGCGAAGATGTCGCTAATTTAGCTGACAGTGACTGGGCATCGAAATTTAAGTCCTGCCTTGATGTTCAAGATCAAAAATCAAAAGCTCATTATGACCAACTAGTTTCTATAAAGCGCCACATAAGAAACTACGCGGCACACGGTGCATTTGGTAAGAATGGCGAAGCCTTTCAAATTCACTCCGGCGCGGGCGCTGTTCCTCTACTTATGCCGCACCAGAAAGGAAGCTCACGATTTTCCATGCAAAATGGCATTGAATTCAATGAAGAAGAAGCTATAAAAGCAATAGAAGACTTCATGACATTTTATTGGAGATCGAATTTGTTTCCAGAAGTCATTTATATGCAGAGTAGTTTACCAACTATTCTTCCGTACGCTTCAGACTCAACTTACTCAAGAGCTATGTCTTCGATAGAAGACATGGAAGGTTTTGTTGAATATCTAATAAGGGTACATGAAGATGCAGCTAACATGGATTGGTGAAACATGCCTGACAACGCTCATGCACCCAACCATATTCACAGTTTAGCGATCTTTAAGGCGCTTATTAACCCGGCAATAGAAGAGAAGGCATACTATAAATAGAAGTAATAGGGCGTGAAATATGGAGAACCAGGATGCTCGTGACCTCACTCAAGCCGTCCAACAATATCTGCGGCAGCAAGCGATTCGGCTACGAGAACAGGGGAAACCAGTCACAGAAATAGCGACTTATCTGGGCGTGCACCGCAACACGATCGCAGATTGGTGGTGGCAGTACCAACAATACGGAGAGGAT
>JAHHHV010000085.1 GCA_019359155.1 Pegethrix bostrychoides GSE-TBD4-15B | reverse complement strand
GGAAAGCGCAGGGGAACAGCAGGAGGCCAGACCAGCCGACGAAAACGAATCGGTCGCGTTTGAGCCAGTCATCGACGACATCGAATGCGCCGCGCTCGCTCCGCGATCTTCCCATTGCTATGGTCATTTCATATCCTCTTAATATGACAATGGCAACTCTGTAGATCAGCAAGGCGCAGTGAATGCAGTGGCTGTCTCAGAGAATTAAACCCGCTTAATGCCAGCTTACCGGCTAGTCATTGAGCTGACGCTAAGTGAAATGCGGATAGATCCATTAATCCACTCCACATCTCCTCCTGGCAACCTGGAATAAATACCTATTCAAGCAGTCATACAAGATGCGCTCAATCTAGCATCCAGGGTTTACTGAGAGAAGTTAACGTTTCTATATGATAGGGAGATATGAAAAATTTTACAATCTGATACGTAGGGTTTCTCAATAAAGAATTTTTGCAGCCTGCATCTAGTCAGGGCATTTGACTCAGGATTTTAATCAGCATAGAGCCGGGTTGGCTCTAGACTAGACAGGGCGACTTTTTCTAGAGATTTTTTCTAAACCGCTTCTCAACCGCAATTTGATCTATGGCTGCACCAACCGCCTCTAATCCAAGCACAATCCTTCGCCAACCTATTGTGGGCGCGCGTCGCATCAGCAACTATTTCTGGGCGATGGTTTCAACGCTGGGCGGCATCGGCTTCCTGCTGGCTAGCCTTTCTAGCTATTTTCAAGTCAATCTCCTGCCGCTTTCCAACCCCACCGATTTGGCCTTCATCCCGCAGGGGATTGCGATGGGCTTCTATGGAATTGCCGGTTCACTGCTGGGGCTGTACCTCTGGCTGATTATCGTCTGGGATGTCGGCGGCGGCTACAACGAGTTCAACCGCGAGACGGGCAGGGTGCGAATTTTCCGACAGGGCTTTCCCGGCAAAAACCGCGAAATTGAGGTCTCATACCCGCTGGAAGAGATCCAGTCGATTCGAGTCGATATCCGCGAAGGCCTAAATCCGCGCCGCGTCCTCTACCTGCGGATCAAGGGCAAAGGTGATATTCCGCTTACCCGCGTGGGACAGCCGATTGCCCTCTCCGAGCTAGAAAACCAGGGGGCTGAGCTAGCTCGATTTTTGACAGTGCCGCTCGAGGGACTGTAGGTGCAAAGAATTATTAAGGAGTTGGAGATGCAAATTAGAAGCAGCTGGATGCTGGCCTGCCTGCTTGCGGCTGCGTTGACGGTCACAGGCTGTGCAGGGACGACTCAAGAAACTGCTCAAAGCCCCGCCGAAACGCCCAGCCCGACCGAAAGTCTGGCCGCTTCGCCCACCGAAAGCCCTTCACCCAGCTCTTCGCCAGACGGAGCCGCCGCTCAGTTTAACAACCTACCGCGCCTCAACGGCTCTGCAACCGTCGAGCTGCTGGTTAAGGGCGCGCCAATCACAATTCAGGTGGATGGCAACAGCGCCCCCGTCACGGCCGGCAACTTTGTGGATCTGGTGAATCGCGGGGTTTATAACGGGCTAGCGTTTCATCGGGTGGTGCGCGAGCCGCAGCCATTTGTGGTGCAGGGTGGCGATCCGCAGGGGCGCGATCCCAGTTTCTCGGTCGATCGGCTGGGTACAGGCAACTTCATTGACCCAACCACTTCTCTGCCGCGCTACGTGCCGCTAGAGATTTTGCCCCAAGGCGCGACGCAGCCCGTTTATAGCCAAACGCTAGAGAGCGCTCAAATTGGTAAGCCGCCTAAGCTGAAGCACACGCGCGGCGCGGTAGCGATGGCGCGCTCAAACCTGCCAGATTCGGCTTCAGCCCAGTTTTACGTTACGCTGGCCGATCTGGATTTCCTAGATGGCAACTATGCGGTATTTGGCTATGTCACCAGCGGCATGGATATTGTCGATCAGATTCAGCAGGGCGACCGGATCACCTCGGCCAGAGTCCTCTCAGGTTTAGAGAACTTGCAGCCACCAGGCGGCTAGGCAGGCTGATAGGGGAGTTAAATTAAACTTTCGGATATTGCTGCATCAGCTCGCGCACCTGTTCGGCGTGATAGGAGCTACGGGTGAGCGGTGAAGAGACAACCTGCAAAAAGCCCAGCGACTCGCCAAACTGCCGCCATGCGTCGAACTGCTCTGGGGTGACGAAGAGCTCTACGCCCAGATGTTTGGTGCTGGGCTGAAGATATTGGCCGATGGTGAGAATATCGCAGTCGGCCTGCCGCAAATCCTGCATGACCTGCCGCACTTCTGCATCGGTTTCGCCTAGGCCAACCATGATGCCGGACTTCGTGTAAGTGCTGGATGATAGCTGCCGCGTCTGCCGCAGAAGTTCCAGCGAGCGCTCGTAGCTGCCCTGAGGCCGCACCCGTCGATAGAGGCGCGGCACAGTTTCGGTGTTGTGATTGAGGACTTCGGGCTGGGCTTGCAGAATCGTAGCCAATGCTCCCCAGTGACCGCAAAGATCGGGAATCAGGACTTCAAGGGTGGTCTGGGGCGACACTGCCCGCACAGCTTCAATGCAGCTCACAAACTGCGAGGCTCCGTCGTCCGGCAGATCGTCGCGGTTGACCGAGGTGATCACCACATGGTTGAGCTTTAGCCGCCGCACGGCCTCAGCTAGACGGGTTGGCTCAGTTGGATCAAGCGGCTGCGGCTTTTTTTCAAAGTCAATGTCGCAATAGGGGCAGGCGCGGGTGCAGGCTGGCCCCATAATCAAAAACGTGGCGGTTCCGACGTTAAAGCATTCGCCAATGTTGGGGCAGGATGCCTCTTCGCAGACGGTGCTGAGGCTGAGGTCGCGCAGGATTTCTGTAACTGTACCGACGCGCTGCCACTGGGGCGCTTTGACTCGCAGCCATTCAGGTTTAACTACCACGCTGGTCTCGCTCAGATGAAATACAGCTTCATCTTACTGAAGATTGGCGAGGGTTAGAGAACCGAAATGGGTTGAAGTCCGTGTCGCGGTCGTAGTAGTCCTCCTGCTCCTGCTGCTTCAGCCAGCCAGTGAGCCAGTAAGTGACGGGCGTAAACAGAATTTCGACGCCACATTTGAACAGGTAGTTTGACACAATCAGCATCCAGATCAAGCTATTGGAGAAGCCCGGTACGCCACTAAAGGCAATCAAGATAAACAGCACCGTATCAACCACCTGTCCCAACAGCGTTGAGCTAATCGTGCGGAGCCAAAGATATCTTCCCCCGGTTCGCACCTTGAGCTTAGCCAGCACCAGCGAGTTAGAAAACTCTCCGGCAAAGTAGGCGATCAGGCTCGCGATCACGATTCGCGGGGTCAAGCCCAAAATCTTGCTATAGGCTTCCTGATTCGGCCAGTCAGCCGCCGGGGGCAAAGCCTCCACAATCATGAAGGTAGCCGACATCATCAGGGCTGCCACAAAGCCCAGCCAAATCACCTTGCGCGAGCGAGCATAGCCATAAACTTCGGTGAGGATGTCGCCAAAAATGTAGCTGAGCGGAAACAGAATTGTGCCGCCATCAAATGTGAGTGGGCCAACGGCGACAATCTTGGTGGAGGCGACGTTGGAGATTAGCAGCACCGTCACAAACAGCGCCGTAATCGTATCAAGATGCTTAAAAGATTTGTTCACAGCCAATTCATTCACAGCCAAACAGAGCGAATTTGCCTATTGTAAAGTTCGCAGCCGTCAGGCGCTAGCTGTCCGCCAGCAAATCGCCCCTAACCCAGCCCGCTGCACCCGACGAGAAGCGCACCTGATACCAGGTAAAGCCATCGTCGCCCTGAGCGCTGCCCGCAATCTGCACCGGATCGCCAGGATTGGCTCGATAGCGCACCTGTGAGTTGGGGCTGGCAAACTCGCGGATGTTAATAGCTGCGTCTGGATCGCGGGCGGTCAGTGTTGAACTGCGGCCTCCTCGTCCGGGCTGGCCATAGGGTGACTGGCCATAGGGTGACTGGCCATAAGGGGCTTGTCCGTAGGGCGCTTGATTTGGCTGCTGGTAAGGCGACTGGTAGGGCTGGCGACCCGATGGCTGCTGGTTTGGCTGCTGATTTGGCACTTGTCCTCCCGGCTGAAGAGCGTATGGCGGCTGATTAGAAGGTTGATTTGGCTGCTGGTAGGGCTGTTGATAAGGCTGTTGATAAGGCGGCTGGGCGGGTGACTGCGGAGCCTGCGAATCGCTGGGCGGCTGAGCCTCGTCACTGCTGGAATAGTTGGGCGGCTGAGCCGGAGCTTGAGCGGGGGCTTGGGTTGACACCAAATCACCTCTTACCCAGCCAGTGGAGCCAGCCAACTGCACTTCATACCAGGTAAAGCCGTCGTCGCCCTGGATGCTGCTCGCAATCTGCACCGGATCGCCGGGATAGCCTGTAGACTGCACCTGCGCCGAGGTGCTGGCCGCATCGCGAATATTGATGGGTGCGCCCGCCTCGCTAGCGTTGAGATAGGCTGTCTGGCCGATTGCTGCGGCAGCCGCTGGAGCGGGGGCCGGGGAAGAAGCGGGCGGCTGAGCATCTGGGCTATTAGGATCAGCGGCAGCTGTGGACTGCTCTACCACGCCGCCAATCGCTTTGGCTAGGGTGAGCGCTCTGGCGTAGCTGGTGAAGCTGGCTGCCTGCACGGTTGGTTTGCCGCTCTTGGTGCGGGTAACGCTGACCGCATCGCCGCAGTATCGAGTGCGGATATCGTCTAGACTTGCCCCGTCGATGAAGACTGAGTACCAAGAGTCGCTGGGTTCGGAGGCGTTGTCGCCACAGGAGGTCATCGGAAAGCTAAACTGGCTGCTGGGTGCAGGGCTAACGGACGGCGGAGTCGATGGATAGGTCGCTGCCGCATTGGGGTTAGTCCCGCTCGGGTCAGCCGAACTGCCCTCAGCGGGAAGATCACTTTGATAAGAGGGCGAGGCCATGCAGGCTGTCAGGCTACTCAAACCCAGCAGAGCCAGCAGCAGCTTCCGGGAGAGCTGTTTTTTGTAAAAGCGTTTCCCAAAGGCTAACCTCCGAGAGATCCAGCCTCTAGGATCAGGCGAACTGGAGATGGGGCGGGAATAGTTCGTTCTGATCATAAGACACAAGCTCTACCTGGAGTACAGTTTTGCGGCCTGTTTTGCGGCTATGCTGCGCGGCTATGTAGGGTCTTGGAGGCTGTATTGATTTACATCTCGATACAGCTAGTGCCTACGTACCAGTTTAGCAATTTATTTCAGACCACCCGCATTATTCTAATCGTAGAAAAATGAAAAAGCTGTTTATTACTGGAGCCAGCGGATTTTTGGGCTGGCATCTCGCTCAGCTGGCTCAGACCGCAGGCTGGCAGGTTTACGGCAGCTATCAATCTCGACCTATCGAGCTAGCTGGCGTTAGCTCTTTCCCACTGGATCTAACCGACGCAGTTTCAGTAAAGCTGGTGATGCAAGAATTAAAGCCAGATGCTGTTGTGCACTTGGCCGCGCTCTCCAGCCCTAATGCCTGCGAAGCTGAGCCAGAGCGCTCCTATCAAATCAACGTGGTGGCCTCATCTGAGCTGGCTGGCCGCTGTGCCGAGGCCGGAATTCCCTGTCTGTTTACCTCATCTGAGCAGGTGTTTGACGGCCTGCATCCGCCTTACCGCGAGGCTGTTCCGGTTTGCCCAATCAACCGCTACGGCGAACATAAAGCGATGGCTGAAGTTGAGATGCGGCATCGCTGTCCCAATTTGACGGTCTGCCGCATGCCGCTGCTGTTTGGGGCAGCACCTGCGGATAGCTTTATTCAGCCTTGGCTCAGGGCAATGCGAGCGGGCAAGGCAGTTGATCTATTTATAGATGAAATTCGCAATCCGATTAGCGGCACGGACGCGGCTCAGGGCATTTTGCTAACGCTCGATCTGCTGATGCGGGGGCAGGCTCCTGATCTGCTGCATCTGGGCGGCACAGAGCGGTTGTCGCGCTACGCAATCGGCCAAACGCTAGTCGCAGCGCTAGAAATTTCTGAGGCCAAGCTGAATCCCAGACGGCAAAGCGAGGTGAAAATGGCTGCGCCTAGACCGCCTGACGTTTCGCTGGATAGCTCACTGGCACTGAGCCTGGGATTTCGGCCAAGTCCCCTGCGCCCAGCTCTAGAGGCAATCCGTTCGCAGCTTTAAGGGGATTCAGGAAGAAGGATTAAGAATCAGGACTGAGAAATTGCTCAAGGTCGGCAGCAGCAGCGGCCAGATCCTCCAAATCAACCAAATCAAGCTGTGACTCTGGCACAGTCTGCAAATTTGAATCTTGCTCAGATTGAGTCAAGCTCTCGGCGGCAGGCGGCTTCAGCTCTGTTTCAAAGCAGTCCGCAAGCTGATCTAGAGATTTCATAAACGCATCGGCGGCGGCTTGGCGCTGCACCTGCTGCTGATTATCCATGTGGCGTCCCACAAACATCTAAGGATTAAAGTTCCCAACCTGATTGTCGAATTGCCCCTTCACCCTTGAAAATAAGGTGAGAATGAGAGGGGAGGTGAAAGAGTTATGAGAGGAAGACAATCAAAATTTCCTCCAAAATTTCCTCCAAATCCTAGCACTCAGCTCTAGTACCCCAGTTTTAGCGTTAGCAATAGAGGCAGACGAAGTGAGTCACGGACTAGATTATGACCTGGTAATTATCGGCGCTGGCGTTGGCGGTCATGGCGCTGCCCTACATGCGGTGAGCTGCGGCCTCAAGACGGCGATCATCGAAGCAGCAGAAATGGGCGGCACCTGCGTCAATCGCGGCTGCATTCCCTCGAAGGCGCTGCTGGCAGCCTCCGGTCGGGTGCGAGAACTCCGCAACGCGCATCATCTCAAGGCGCTGGGCATCCAGGTCGATCAGGTCAGCTTTGAGCGCCAGACAATTGCCGATCATGCCAGCAATCTGGTCGAGAAGATTCGCGGCGATCTGACCAATAGCTTGAAACGAGTGGGCGTGGATACGATTCAAGGCCGAGGTCGCGTTGCCGGAGCGCAGAAGGTGAGCGTCACGACCGCATCGGGCGAGGAGCGAACAATCACGGCGCAGGACATTATCGTTTCAGCAGGATCTGTGCCCTTTGTGCCACCCGGCGTGACGCTAGACGGCAAGACCGTATTCACCAGCGACGACGGGCTGAAGCTGGACTGGCTGCCGCCGTGGATCGCAATTGTGGGCAGCGGCTATATTGGCCTGGAATTTGCCGATATCTACACGGCGCTGGGCAGCGAGGTCACGATCATCGAAGCGCTCGATCAGCTGATGCCGGGGTTTGATCCCGATATTGCCAAGCTGGCTCAGCGGGTGCTGATTGCGCCGCGCGACATTGAAACTAAAGCGGGCGTGCTGGCCATGAAGGTCACGCCCGGTTCGCCCGTGGTGATTGAGCTGGCTGATGCCAAGACCAAAGAGACAGTAGAAGTGCTGGAGGTGGATGCCTGCCTGATTGCCACCGGACGGATTCCGGCCACCCAGGATCTCGGCTTAGAGTCGGTTGGAGTCGAGCTAGATCGGCGCGGTTTTATTCCCGTCAGCGACGAGATGGCGGTGCTGCGCGACGGTCAGCCTGTGTCGCATCTCTGGGCAATTGGCGATGCCACGGGCAAAATGATGCTGGCACATGCGGCCTCGGCGCAAGGCGTAGCGGCAGTCGAAAATATCTGCGGGCGAACGCGCCAGGTGGACTACCGCAGCATTCCAGCCGCCGCCTTTACCCATCCCGAAGTCAGCTTTGTGGGACTCACTGAACCCGCCGCGCAGGAGCTAGCCCAGGCGGAAGGCTTTCAGATTCAAACCGTGCGCTCTTACTTCAAGGGCAACTCGAAGGCAATTGCCGAAGGCGAAACCGACGGCGTAGCCAAAGTGATCTATCGACAGGATACCGGCGAGGTGCTGGGCGTGCATATTCTGGGGCTTCATGCCTCAGACTTGATCCAGGAAGCCGCCAACGCGATTGCTCAGCGCCGCTCGGTACAGGAGCTAGCCTTTTTGGTTCACACCCATCCGACGCTCTCAGAAGTGCTGGATGAAGCCTACAAGCGAGCAGTTGCAGCTCATTGAGCGATCACAATCCTTTAATTTTTGACATCATGCAGATCCGTCGTCGTTGCCCCAACCCCACCATTGCCGTAGACTATCTGCGCTACCAAACCAAAGTCCCGAACGCTGAGCCGCAGCATATTCTCGAAGAAATTGTTTGGCACAAAGAGGTCGAGGTGGAGCGGTGGCGTGAAAAGCTGCCCCTGCTCGAACTCCAACATCAGCTCCGCGAAGCTGCCCCCACTCGCGATTTTGTGGCGGCACTGCGCTCAGCCCCGACTCAGCCCGCTCTAATTGCCGAGGTCAAAAAAGCTTCACCCAGCAAAGGCATCATCTGCGAAAACTTTGACCCGGTGGCGATTGCTCAGGCTTATGCAGTGGGCGGAGCGACCTGTCTCTCGGTGCTGACCGACGCAAAATTTTTTCAGGGCAGCTTTGACTACTTGCAGCAGATCCGGGAGGCAGTGGCGCTGCCGCTGCTCTGCAAAGATTTTGTGATCTATCCGTACCAGATCTATCGGGCGCGACTGCATGGAGCCGATGCGGTGCTGCTGATTGCAGCAATTCTGTCTGACAAAGATCTGCGCTACTTCACCAAAATCGCGGCCACTGTTGGCATGGCCGTGCTGATTGAAGTGCATACGCTAGCAGAACTCGACCGGGTGCTGAATCTCGGCGATCTTCAGCCTCAGCGCCAAATCATCGGCATCAACAACCGCGACCTGGAAACTTTCACGGTCGATTTGGAGACAACCGATCAGCTCTTGAGCGCTCGTGCCCAGTCGATTCAGGCTCAGCAGCTGCTGGTCGTCAGCGAGTCTGGACTGCATAGCCGCGCGGATCTCGACCGGGTGCAGCAGGCCGGAGCCGATGCCGTCTTGATCGGCGAATCGCTTGTCAAACAGCCCGATCCCGCTGCCGCAATCGTCCAAATGTTCGCCAGCTAGTCGTCTGTTGTGGTTTCAGCTTGGAGATCGCTCAAATTCGTGCTTAGATTGACGTACATATACCGACCTTAAGCTGTTCGACCTCAAGCTGTATGGATCCGATTCCTCTTCCGTCTCATATTCACTACGAGCTTTTGCTACAGCTTCTAGAGCGTCAAACCATCCACGCCATTGGCCGCAAATCGCCCCAGCAGGAGCAGCTGCATGAGCTAATTTCAACGCTCCGCAAGGCATTCACGCAGCAAAAGCAGCTCGAAGAAAGCTGCGAGCGCGCTCATCTAGCGGTGGACTATCGCTGGTCGCTCAATCAGCGCCAGCAGCCCGGTGAGCAAAATCTGGCAGCAGTCGAAGCCAATCTGACAGCCCAACGGCCTGCGAAAGAGTAGCTTAAAGAATTGCGAGAGGCACAGTTGAGAACTGAGCAGATGCTATAGACTGTGAAGCGGTAATTTGCTCAACTTTTTAGGAGGTTCGGTTTGCAGGCGCAGCCCCAGCTCAGTCGAGTTCAGCAGCTCGAACAGGCGCTCGATCAGGCGCTGGCTTGCATTGCTGATCTGCGGCCTCGGCTCCAGGATCAGCAGCGCCTAGAAAGTCAGCTGGTCGATACCGAAAGCTATGCCTCCATGCAGCAGCAGGCGATTAGGCGGCTAAAGCTGCAAATTGCTGAGCAGCAGCAGGCGCTCGAAGTCCAGCGGCGCGAAACGCAACAGCGCGATCAGGCCATTCAGGAGCTGCTCGGCACGATTGAAAGCATGTCCCAATCGCAACAGCAGGCAGGGGAGCGCATCCGCAGTCGGCTGGATCAAGATCAGCAGCAGGTTCAGAGCCACCGCAGTCGGTTGAGCAAGCATTTGCAAGGCTTGCAGGCAGTTTTAGAGTCGCGTCAGCGGCGGGTCGCTGAGCTAGAGGCCGAAATGCAGATCGCACACCGCCTTAACGAGAGTTTGCAGCAGCAGCTTGCAGCCGTTCAGGAGCAGATTCAGCTGCGCTCAGGTCAGTTTGAACTAGAGCAAGATTGGCAGCCAGATTGGCAGCAAGACTGGCAGCAAAACATCCATTCAGCCCCGCGCGTCAGCCAGCTTGAGCAGCAGATTGCCGAGATGCAGGAGCAGATCTTGCAGCAAGCTCAGCAGAAAGCGGAGTACGAAACCGCAGTTCAGTACTGGAAAGATCGCTATCTCGGCCAGCAGGTCGAACCCACTCTTGCCCCTGGCCAGCCGGATGAGCTACCATCTCGACTGCCCAAAGTCGAACTGCCCAATTTTTTGGCGCGTCGCCCAGCCGCTTCCACAGCCGATCTGCCTGCGCCTAGCCGTTGAGCCGCAAAGCCATCACATCCAGATGGGGATCGGTGTATGATCTGGTGTGACCTGCTGAGTGATCTGCCGACCTTCACATCACGATCTGCCGCGTCTAGTATTTGTCGCGCCCGGTCTCTGCCGCATCCAGTCTCTGCTGCATTCAGTCCAGTCGCCGGGGTGCAGCTTCGATCGTAGCCCCAGCTTGTCACAGTCTTTGTAGCAACAGGATATACCAATGGATGACAAATTAATGTTGATGATTCCCGGCCCTACTCCCGTGCCGGAGCAGGTTTTATTGGCAATGGCCAAGCACCCAATCGGCCACCGCAGCGGTGACTTTTCCAAAATTATCGCCGAAGTCACTGAGGGTCTGCAATGGCTACACCAAACCCAAAACGACGTGCTGATCCTGGCTGCTAGCGGTACGGGCGCAATGGAAGCAGGCATCATCAACTTCCTCAGCCCTGGCGACCGGGTACTGGTAGGCAGCAACGGCAAATTTGGCGAACGCTGGGCACTGCTCTGCGAAGCCTTTGGCCTCAGTGTCGAGCGCGTCACCGCCGAATGGGGCAAGCCGCTCGACCCAGCGCAGTTCCAGACGCTGCTGGCAGCCGACACAGCCAAGCAAATTAAGGCCGTAATTGTCACCCACAGCGAAACTTCAACGGGCGTGCTAAACGACCTAAAAACGATCAGCCAATCTGTCAAGTCGCACGGGGCGCTGATGCTGGTCGATGCAGTGACGAGCTTGGGCGCAACTAGCGTACCAATGGATGATTGGGGGCTAGATATGATAGCTTCTGGCTCGCAGAAAGGCTTTATGCTGCCGCCGGGACTGGGTTTTGTAGCCGTTAGTCCGAAAGCCTGGGAAGCTTACAGTCAGGCCAAACTGCCTCGGTTCTATTTGGATCTAGGAAAATATCGCAAAGAAGCCGCTAAAAACAGCCATCCGTTCACGCCGCCTGTCAACATGTTTTTTGGCTTGCAGGTGGCGCTGAAGATGATGCAGGCTGAGGGGCTAGAAAACATTTTTGCGCGACATCATCGCCATATGACGGCGACCCGCGCCGCAATGAAGGCCTTAAACCTGCCGCTATTTACCTCAGACCAGGCTTCTAGTCCGGCAATTACGGCTGTTGCACCTGTAAACGTTGAGGCGGAGCAGATTCGCGCTATCGTCCGCAAAAAGTTTGACATCGTCATGGCAGGCGGTCAAGACCACCTGAGCGGCAAGATTTTTCGGGTGGGGCATCTGGGCTTTGTCAGCGATCGCGATATTTTGACCGCAGTTGGCGCTCTAGAAGCCGTTTTGCAGGAGCTGAACTATGAAGTAACAGCGGGTGCAGGGGTGGTGGCGGCAGCTCAGGCGCTCTCGGCTTAATACCCAATTTGCCTATGAGACGGGGCCTATAAGACGGGGCGGGTCAAGCTAGACCTCGCCCCGTTTTTACTGTTCATTTCTCAGGTTTCGTTGAGATCCGGAGACGGCGGGGCTTCTAGCCAGTCAAAGATGCGGTCAAGCTGCTCTAGCGTCACTAGACCATACTGCCAGAGAATCATTGGCAGTGGCCCCTGGTCTTGCTCTCGAAACCGCAGAGCGATCCGGATTGAGGCTGAAGGCAGCGCCAAATCTTCCTGCAAAAATCGAATAAAGCGTTTATAAGTTGTGGGTGTCATGTTCACCTCCCGCTAAGTCAGTGTCAGTGCCCGAAGTCGGGTCTGCTGACTGATTGCTGAACCGATGGCTCGACTGCTATAGAACGAATTAAAAACCAAGCATAGATGAGATATCAAAAACTGGACTGCCTCTTTCGGAAGAAAGCAAATTAGTGACGTTAATTTAGGTGAAGAATTTATGGGTGAAGAATTTATCTGGAGCTGTCACCTGCTTGGGTTCTAAAACTACTGGGGTTCTAAAACTACTGGGGTTCTAGAAACTGAATTGTCAGCTGATCGCCTGCTTTTACCCCCAGCTCTGCCGCCCTACCGCTGCGGAGTTCAATCACTTGATTGACATCCAGGCCGGGGCCGTAAGTTGGGCAGGGCTGGCTGGTGCAAGGTGGCACGTTGGCAATCACGGCCTTGACTTCGCCGTTGAGCAAAAATACCATATCGAGCGGCTGCGGCGTGTTTCGCATCCAGAAACGCAGCGGGCGCGGCGGATCAAACGGAAACAGCATTCCTTGGTTGTCAGGTAGAGCGGGTCGGTACATCAACCCTTTGGCCTGCTCAGCCTCAGTCCGCGCCACCTCTAGCTGAATCATCTGTTCGCCAACTTTTACTTCAGCTGAAATCGGCAGCACTTGAGCCAAATCCTCTTGAACGGTAGGAGCAACTTCGGGGAGGGGCGCTGTTGAGCGCTGCGCTAAGCTGGAGTCCTCGATGGCCATCGAACAGCTAACGAGTCCGGCGGCCAGTCCAATCACGCAGAGCGAAGTCAACAAAAGTCTATGGCGCATGAGGATTTGAATCTGCGTTGAGCAAGGGCGACAGCAACCAGATTCTAGCTCAAAGCTGAAAAAGCAGACCTGATGCAAGTGAGTTAGGGCGAGGGCAACGGTGCGCTTGGCAGGGGATTTGAGGGTGGATTCTGCAAATCGATCTGTTTTTGGAAATAGTCCAGCAGCCGGATCATACCGCTTGAACCAATGGGCACCTTGCCCGCTTCACCAAACCAGGTGTTCAGAATGTTCTGCTCTGCTGGTTTTTGAGCCAGCGCCCCTCGCATAAAGTCCAAGAGGCTGCGATTCACCGCTTGCCGAAATTCCTCGTCGCCTTGAGGCAACATGCAGGCATAATACTCCTCATCGAGCGGTGCATCAGGGAACACTGCGTAGGGACTGGCCTCTGGGCTGGCTGGATCGATCAGCGACAGCCGCATGGCTTCCAGCAGAACGCCATCGCTGGCCAATGCATCAACGCGCTGATTTTGCAGAGCCGTTAAGCCCATTGCCCGATTGTTAACCGTCACAAACTGCGCCAGCGGATAAGATCTGCGCATCAGCTGCTGATTGGTTGTGCCTGCAATCACGCCAATCCTGAATTCTGTGCCCAGCCGATTCTCGGTGTTGATGAGTAGCTGCGTGCCCGTCACGAAATAGCCCACCGAGAAATTGACTTGCAGCTCGCGGCTGGGGCTGATGCTAGTCGAGCCACAGACAATATCGACGCTACCCTGACTGACAAGCGTCAAACTGTCAGTATCGGCATCCACTAGCTCTAGCTCAACTGGCCGCCGCAGCTCGCGCTGGAGCGTTGCCCGAATTCGCTCTAATAAATCAACTGAATAGCCGCGCCACTCTCCGTCTGGCGTGCGAAAGGCAAAAGGAGCCGCGTCTGTGCGGGTTCCCGCCGTGAGCTTGCCCGTGCGCGCGACTTGGCTCAGCAATGACGGGAGTGGTTCGGCAGCCTGAGCGCTGTTCATTTTCCCCGAGTGCCCCCAGATTTGCGCCAAGATCTGCACCAAAATCAAGCTGCCCAGCAGCGCGCCCAGCTTGATCTTGCGAGTCTGCCTAGCCCGCATCAGGTTTCGCGCAGCACATAGCCGACACCTCTAACGGTCTGGATTAAGCGCTTTTCGCTTTCATTTTCAATCTTGAGGCGCAGATAGCGAATATAGACTTCAATCACGTTAGATTCGCCCATGAAGTCATAGCCCCAGACGTTTTCGAGGATCTGCTCGCGGGTGAGCACCTCGCGCGGATGCTCCATCAGATATTTCAGCAGCTCAAACTCCTTCATCGTCAACTCGATGGGGCGGTCATTGCGGAAGGCGCGGCGGGTGGCTAGATCCAGCGTTAGCCCGCCAAAACGGAGCTGCTCGTTGGGCAATGCGTCGGTTTGCAAGTAGAGCCGCACCAGCTTCAGAAAATCTTCACTGCGGTAAGGCTTGAGAAAATAGTCGTCGGCTCCGGCCTGCATACAGGCCACCCGGTCTTCCAGAGCATCCCGTGCCATCAGCAGCAGCACTGGCATTCTGGCTCCCTCAGCGCGCAGATGGCTACAGAGCGACAGCCCCGATTCGCCCGCCAGCATCCGATCAATCACGACTAGAGCGGGCTGCATCGCCTTGACCTGCTGAAGTCCAGCTGCCGCATCATGGGCAATCGTTGTCTCATAGCCCGACTCCTGCAAATCGGCTCTGACATGCTGAGCTAATAGTTCATCTGGCTCAACTACTAGCACTCTGGGGCCGACTTCGACTGTACTCATGGCAGCCTCATGTATGGGTAGGGGAGCATCGGTTATCGGAATGCCTTTGGTTCTAACATGGCGCAGGCTCAAACGGCTAATTTCCAGAATCAGCGTAATAAATCTCTAAGGCAGGCTTCTGGGACAGGTGCTCTAGAGCAGGGCTTCTAGGGCAGTTCCACTGAAGTGGGTTTGGCAACATGCGGCAAGCCCCAGCCCAGCTTCTCGCGCAGCACGTGAAAAAATTCGTTAGGGCGCAGCCGGATAAACCGGGCGGCATGGCGAGAGCGCAGCACCCGCACCCGGTCTTCCGGCAGCACCGCACAGCCCGCGTTACCGTCCACGATCAGCACCAGCGGCGTCAGGTTAGCTGGAAAAATGGTCACCGGCTCGCTATCTGCGAAGACCAGTGCCCGCGAGGCCAGCGAATGTGGACAGATCGGCACGAGCTGCAACACAGGCACGCCCGGTGCAATCACCGGCCCGCCTGCTGAGAGCGAATAGGCTGTCGAGCCAGTCGGCGTGGAGAGAATCACGCCGTCAGCCGCAATATCGACCGGGGCATGACTGCCCAGCTCAATCTCAAAATGGCACATGCTAGTCAGCGGCTCGCGGTGCAGCACCATTTCATTCAGGCAGAGCGCCTCCCAGACCAGCGCCTCCTCCCGCCAGACCTGCACGGCCAGCATGGCACGTTCCTCAACGGCATATTGCCCCTGCGTGATTAAATCCAGCGCTTCCGGCAGCTGATTCAGGTACGCTTCAGTCAAGAAGCCCATATGTCCTGTATTGACGGTCAGGAGTGGGATACCGCAGGGGGCCACCTGTCGAAAAGCAGCCAAAACCGTACCGTCCCCGCCCAGCACCACGCCAAACGCCATCTCTGAGTCGAATCCCGGCGGCGCTAGCTGATCAATTGGCGCATGGCAAATGGGGCGATGCGGCTGGGAATAGCCCAAAATGCCGCCAGTTCCTGTCGTCTGGCAGACATCCCAACCCTGGCTCTTCAGCTTGTCCTCGATCTCCTGGGCAGTGCGGCAAGCGATTGGCTTTGTGTCGTTGTAGATAATGCCAGCTTTAGGCACGCGAGGTATCCAATGTCAGGTGCAAAAATGTCAAATTCGCGGTTTGCTGCGGCAAGACCCGGCAAGACCCGGCAAGACCTAAAGATAGATCCTGGGGATCGCAGGGGATCGCAACAGCAAGCGCTTCTATCTAGATTATGTGATTGCTCAAGCTTTGAACAGCATTTTGCTGGACTCTGTTGCTGTGCCTAGCTCAGCAGATTGACCTAGGCCGGTTGTGATCAATCCTTTGATGAGTCCAATCAGCAGTTCTGATTTGTCGATATCGTAATATTCTGTTACAAGAAGAGAGGTAGCCTGTTTAAGGTGGCGTGGTAGCTGAAATACGGCTCGCATTGATTTTCAGTCCAACGTTCGGAATGTCTAACAGCATGTTTAGCAGTTTTACAGGCACAAAGGGTGGAACTGATTTTGGCGAGCGAATGCTGAATGCGGTTGCTACTCAGTCGATTCGCCATCTGTTTTCACAGAGTGAGGCGGTGGATGTGGCAATTCGCTGTCAGCCGTCGAGCAAGCTGATGCAGGGCAGTATCGACAGCTTCAAGATGACGGGTCAGCAGCTGGTCATCCGCCGTCAGTTTGAGGTAGTCAAGATGGCCTTTGAAACGGACGCGGTGGCAATTGATTTTGGGTCGCTGCTGAGCGGTAAGCTGCGGCTGAAGCAGCCCACTCAGGCCGTCGCACAGATCACGCTAGCCGAAGCTGGCATTAACCGCGCCTTCAGTGCTGACCTAGTGCAAAAGCGCCTGCAAAATCTGGAACTGGAGCCATTGACGAACCTCTCAGGCGGCGAGCCTATCTCGTTTCGGGATGTTCTGGTGAAGCTGCTGCCCGAAAATCGCGTCCAGATCTTTGCAAAAACCGATCTGCCCAACCGGGCAGATCTGCCGATCCGGCTGACGGCGACCCTGGCCATCGAAAAGCGGCGGCGAATTTTGTTTCAGAATTCGCAATTTGAGGGGGAAGGGCTGCCGGAGTCGATTTGCGGCCTCTCTGAAACGCTGACGACTGCCTTTGTCGAGATCCTCAACGAAATGGTTGATCTCGATCGCTTTGACCTCGACGGCGTGGTGCTGCGGCTGAATCGATTAGAAACACAGGATCAGCAGCTTTTGTTCAGCGGCTATGCCCAGATTGAGCATTTTCCGAGCATTTAGCGTTTCCGAGTATTTATTTTTCCCAGCATTCAGCTCGCTTGATCCCGGTGATCCCGCTGATTGATTTGATCTAGAGGTATGCTGATAGCTGTAGAAATTGGCTGAATACAGGCCAGGAGATCTATGCCAGCCAACTTGTTCACAATGGGCGGCGTTGTGATGTGGCCACTGCTGGGTCTGTCGATCCTGGCAATGGCGCTGATTTTAGAGCGAATTGTCTTTTGGCTGCGAGTCATGCGACGACAGGAACGCATCGTTCGCGAGGTGCTGCTGCTCTATCGGCACGACCCGACTGGCGCATTGCATAAGCTGGAGAGAAATCTGCATTTGCCAATTGCCCGCATCTTCATGGCGGCGCTAGAGCTAGAGCAGCCCACGCCCGACGAATTTCGGCTGGCGTTGGAGAGCGCCGCCCAGGCGGAGATCCCGCTACTGAAGCGCTTCAACACCGCTTTTGAAACCGTGATTAGCGTCTCGCCGCTGCTGGGGCTGCTGGGGACGGTGATCGGGCTGATTAATTCCTTTGCCTCGCTGCGGATTGGCGACTTGGGCGGCACTTCTAACACCAATGTCTCGGCGGGAATTAGTACGGCGCTGATTTCGACGGCAGCGGGTCTGGTGGTGGCGATCTCGACGCTGCTGTTTGCCAATCTGTTTCGCGGCTTCTATCTGAGGCAGATTGCGCTGATTCAAGAGCATGGCGGTCAGCTTGAGCTAATTTACCGCCGTTACCATGAGCGAGGAGCCTTCTATGCGTCTCCCCGATGAGCCGGAGCCTTCTTTTCAGATCAATATCGTGCCGATGATCGACGTAATCTTCGCGATTTTGACCTTTTTTATCATGTCTACGCTCTTCCTCACCCGCTCGGAGGGGCTGCCGGTCAACCTACCTAACGCCACCACATCTGAGATGCAGACCGAAACGCAGATTGTCATCACGATTGACAAATCTGGAGCGCTGTCACTCAACCGCGATCCGGTGCAGCTTGAGGCATTGGTAGCCGACGTGCAGGCGCAGGTGCTAACTGGCAAGCAGCCTGTGGTGGTGATCAATGCTGACGAATCCGTGGCGCATGGCAAGGTGATTACCGTCATGGACAGACTGCGAGCCATCAAAGGCGCGCGGCTGGCGATTGCGACTCAGCAGCCTTGATCTGCGCTAGCTCCTGCATCAGCAGTTGGGCGCGTTCCTGCACGGTTTGCCAGTCACTCTGAGCGATTGCCTGCTTCGGGAAAAGCTGTCCGGCCAAGCCAACTGCTACTGCACCTGCCGCAATTAAGCTGGCTGCATTTTCGAGCGTCACGCCACCTGTCGGAATCAGCGGCACCTGATCCATTGGCCCCTGCAAATGCCGGATATAGGCCGCGCCGCCCACAGTTTCAATCGGAAAAACCTTGACGCAGGTGGCTCCGGCCTGCCATGCGCTCAAAATTTCGGTGGGAGTGAGCGCCCCCGGCACAATGGGAATCTGCTGCGCCACAGCTCGCTGAATTAGCGCCGGGCTGCTGTGTGGCGTGAACAGAAACGCTGCCCCGGCATCGATGGCGGCCTGTAGGTCAGCTGGGGTAAGCAATGTGCCCGCGCCAATACAGCAATCAGGCAGTTCGGCTTGCAGACGGTGCAGCAGCTTGGCGGGCTGGGCGCTGTTCCAGGTGACCTCAATCAGCTCCATGCCACCTGCGGCCACGGCCTGCGCCATTTGCAGCCCCAGTTCTGGGCTAACCGCTCGAATTACGGCAATTGCCTTTTGCGCTTTGACGCGCGCGAGCCAGGAATTTGACATAAGGAAAGATCTTGGCCTAAAACATATGGCTCCATTCTTGATCCCAGCATTTATCATCCTGCCAGGTGCGGTCAGTTGCTTCACAGGATTGTCGGTCTTGCAGCCAGGGGATCGCAGTGGGCTGGATTTCGCTCTGCTGACCTTCTGCATTCACCCGCACTAGCCAGAGAATACTCGGCACGGTGATAGCCGCCAGCAGACTGAGCAGCGCCAAACTGCCAAACAGCGTTGAATAGGGATGGTGCATATTTTCAGCCCGCAGTCGCTGGATGGAGCGACGTTCGCGACCACCCAACAGCACGATATAGAATCCGCGACCTGGGAAAGGAATCGTCAAACGCAGATCATGCGCGTGATTGCCTGCTTGGACGCCGCGAAATGCGGATCGAAATGCCTCCAGTTGCGTTGGTGTGAGGCTAGAGACAACCTCAGGCGGCATCCGCTGCAACAGCTGATCGGACGAGAGATTGCGAGGAGTATGATGAGATTTCTGAGTAGCATGGGACATAGGACAAAATCTTGACCTTCAGGTCTGAAGAATTGGTATAGAGCCGAGGGATGAAGCCCCCTACGCCATTTCTCCCATTTAAGACCGCCAAATGGCTGAAGTTTATCAGGCAGATTACGGATGTTTAGCCGCTTCATCAAGTCTTCAACTCCGAAAGGCTGATTTAGCGATCTGAAATTAAGCATAAAAAAGGGGGCGGAGCCCCCTCTTGTTTAATTTGATTGGCCTAAGCTCTAAGCAATCGTCGCCATTTTGACATCGCTCGTGGCCAGCAGGTCTTGCAGCTCCTCTGAATCCACTGTCTCGCGCTCCACCAGCATGGCAGCCAGCGTATCCAGCACAGAGCGGTTTTCCATCAAGACAGACTTGGCGCGGCGATAGGCTTGGTCTACCAAGTTCCGCACTTCGTCATCAATTGCAGCAGCTGTCTCTTCGGAGAAGTCGCGCTCAGCCATGATGTCGCGGCCTAAGAACATGCCGCCCTGGGCTCGACCCAGCGCCACTGGGCCTAGCCGATCGCTCATCCCAAACCGCGTTACCATCTGACGCGCCACGCGCGCCACCTGCTGCAAGTCGTTGGAGGCGCCAGTGGTGACTTCCTCTTCGCCAAAGATCAGCTCTTCAGCAATGCGGCCACCCAGCGCCACCGCCATCTGGTTTTGCAGATAGGAGCGCGAGTATAGCCCCGAATCCATCCGGTCTTCGCTGGGCGTAAACCAGGTGAGTCCACCAGCCTGCCCACGCGGGATGATGCTGATCTTCTGTACGGGGTCATAGTCCGGCATCAGCGCGCCCACCAAGGCGTGACCCGCCTCATGGAAAGCCACCAGCGACTTGCGCTTTTCGCTCATGACGCGATCTTTCTTCTCTGGGCCTGCCATAACGCGGTCGATGGCATCATTGACCTCATCCATTGAAACTTCGGTCAGGTTGCGACGGGCAGCCAGAATTGCAGCCTCGTTCAGCAGGTTGGCCAAGTCAGCGCCGGTGAATCCGGGGGTGCGACGGGCAATTTTCTCCAAGTCAACATCCTGCGACAGCGTTTTGCCCCGCGCATGGACATTGAGGATTTCCAGCCGTCCGGCATAGTCAGGCCGATCCACAACGACCTGTCGATCAAAGCGACCGGGACGCAGCAGCGCAGCGTCTAGCACGTCGGGGCGGTTGGTGGCCGCGATGATGATAATGCCTGTGTTGCCCTCAAAGCCGTCCATCTCAGTCAAGAGCTGGTTGAGGGTCTGCTCGCGTTCGTCGTTGCCGCCGCCGAGACCCGCACCGCGCTGCCGACCGACTGCGTCGATCTCATCAATGAACACGATGCAGGGAGCGTTGGCTTTGGCCTGCTCAAACAGATCGCGCACTCGCGAAGCGCCCACACCCACGAACATCTCCACAAACTCTGAGCCGGAGATGCTGAAGAAGGGCACGCCTGCTTCACCCGCTACGGCTTTGGCCAGCAGCGTTTTGCCGGTTCCCGGTGGGCCAACCAGCAGCACGCCTTTGGGGATTTTGGCTCCCACTGCTGTAAAGCGGTCGGCGTTTTTCAAAAAGTCTACGACTTCGGCTAGCTCTAGCTTTGCCTGCTCAATTCCGGCTACGTCCCCAAAGGTAATCTGGGTCTGCGGCTCCATCTGGACTCTGGCGCGTGATTTGCCGAAGTTCATGGCCTGACTGCCTGGACCGCTCTGCGCCCGACGCAGCACGAAAAATAGCACAACCAGCAGCAGGAACGGAATCAGCAGCGTGCTCAGCACTCGCACCCAAGGGCTGTCTTCTGTGGTGGGCGAAACCGCAATGTCAACGCTATTGGTTTGCAGCGTGTTCAAGAGCTGTGGGTCAGGCGGCAGATTTACCAGCACCCGCTGACCGTCGCCCGTCATCACCTGCGCTCTGCTGCGATCAGCGCTGATGTTCACCTTCTCGACCTGACCTGCTTCCACCTTGTCAATAAACTGGCTGTAGGGCCAGGATGCCGTGGTCTGAGGCTGACGATCGAGAACCGTCGTGGCCAAAAATATCAAAATTACTACCATCAGGGCATACAGGCCCGCATTTCTCCACCGCTTATTCACCGAGGCTTTTCCTCCTAAATCTTGTGTGAGGCAATTTCAGATTCTTAATATTTATTAATGTAACCCATTGGCTCATGAATTGAGCGCTTCCTCACAGATCCTCGCAGACATAGCACCATTCTGACACCTGGACTTGAAATTGCGGGGTCGGTCTAGCCCATGCTTTAGCTCATTGCCAGCATCCGCTGCATCGGCTTGAGAGCAGCTTCTCGCGTCGCGTCGGGCAGAGTAATTTCGGGGGCACGGGTTTTCATCGCCCAATAGAGCTTCTCCAGCGTGTTCAGCCGCATATGCGGACATTCATTGCAGGCGCACTGGTTGATTGGCGGGGCTGGAATAAACTGCTTGTCGGGCGCAGCTTTTTGCATCTGGTGCAGAATTCCAGCTTCAGTCGCCACGATAAAAGCCGAGCGCGGGCTGGTTTTGGCGTAGTTCAGCAGTGCCGTCGTTGAGCCAATGTAGTTGGCATGTTGCAACAGCGCTGGCTCGCATTCGGGATGGGCAATCACCTCGGCATCCGGATGCTGAACCTGAAGCTGCACCAGCTTCTTTTCTGAGAATGTCTCATGCACCATGCAGCTGCCCTGCCACAGCAGCAGCTCGCGTCCAGTTTGCTGCATCACGTACCGCCCTAAGTTGCGATCTGGCGCAAAGATAATCGGCTGGTTGTCTGGGATCTGCTGCACAATTTTGACGGCGTTTGAGCTGGTGCAGATGATGTCGCTCATCGCCTTAATCTCAGCCGTGCAGTTGATATAGGAGATCACGAGATGATCGGGATGCTTAGCCTTAAACTCTGCAAAAGCCGCAGGTGGGCAGCTGTCTGCCAGCGAGCAGCCCGCATCGAGATCTGGCAGCAGTACCAGCTTGTCAGGATTGAGGATCTTGGCGGTTTCGGCCATGAAATGTACGCCCGCAAACACGATCACGTCTGCTTCAGTGGCGGCAGCCTGCTGCGAAAGGCCAAGCGAGTCGCCCAAGTAGTCGGCTATGTCCTGGATATCCGCATCTTGATAGTAATGCGCCAAGACCACAGCATTGAGTTCGCGCTTCAGGGTTTGAATTGCAGCAAACAGATCAGTTGGAGCAGAATTCTGGTGCGGACGAGTAGTTATAAACACGGCTAAAGGAAAATTTTGCAGATGGGACGACGAGCAGCAAACGCTTTACTCGCTAATTATAGTTTTTTTCACCAAAATTTGTGCTGAACAAACTGGTAGAAAAAAATATTTAGTCCCAATCTGGGGCTGGCCTCATCTGCGGTTGGCCTATAGCTAGTTTCCGTTAGCCTTCCTCATCTGGATAAACCCACTGCGGCGGCGCGCTGCGCTTCTTGCGGATGGCTTCTTCGGCCATTGCCAGCATTTGATCGAGCGGCGTTTCCTGGATAAATTTGGCGGTCTGGTCGCGGTATTCCTGGTTCGGGCACTGCTCGCCTAAAATGCAGCCGTTGACGCAGGCTTGGGCGCAGTTGATGGCGGCTTGCTCAGCAGATTTTTCTGAAAAACTTTCGGCAGGATTCATCATGGCTCTCCTCTGGCTTGATTCAGCTGACTAAGTCTCGCTTGATTGAGCGACCACCCAGGTCTATGACTCCTGAGTGATATTGCTTTACAGCTCTTAACTGTATAATTTCGGCGTGGCAGAAAGCTATCACCCCTGCCAATTGGTTAAAAGCTAAATTAATTTTGTTTTTTTGGCCAGCTAGCGCATTTTGCTGATAGCTTGACCTCGACCAATGATCGAAATTTTGGAGAATTGAAACTATGGGTTGGCTAAGTAGACTATTTCCCGGCAGCAAGAAAAAAGAAGATGCAGGGACGACCGCAGTCCCTGTGCCCGCTCCAGTTGGCGCTTCTGGTGAGAGCATTCCGGCAGCCAAAGTTGGCTTGAACGGAGAGTTTGACGAAAGCGGTATGGCTAAGCGGGTAGCTCTGGCTTTCGACGAAGACCCGATGCTGGACGATGTGGATACGCTCTGGGTGGCTCAGCTCAGCAGCAAGGTTGTGCTCAAAGGCAAAGTGCCTAGCCAGCAGATTCTAGACAAGATGGTTTCGGTGGCGATGACTGTAGATGGCGCCACCGAAGTTGATATCAGCCAAGTCACGGTTGGTTAGACCGGGTTAGCTACGGTGGGCTAATGGTTTGAGTGACGGGCAGATTCTAGTTGGATCTGCCCGCTTCGCAGTCTATGCAGCAGAATTTTATACAAGCTCGCTATATCTTAAGTTTCTCTTCACGCAGAACTATGGGACTTTTCGATCAAATCCTGGGCGCTGTCAACAACCCGCATCAGCAGGCCAGCCCCGATCAGCTAGGGGCAATTTTGGGCACGGTACAGCAGCTCGCCAGTCGTCAGGGGCTAGATGCCTCAGCAACACAGACAATGCTCTCAACTGTAGGCACACATGTACGGTCTGCACTCCAGCAGCAGCGAGCAGCAGGCGGTGCCGGTCGAGCTGAAGCAATTGTGAATCAGTATGGTGGCACAGGTTCTAGCGCGGACGTGCTGGAGTCGCTGTTCTCGCCGGGACAGCAGCAGCAGGTGGCGCAAGATGTGGCGCAGCGTACCGGACTCACCGCCAACAAAGTGCTGGCGCTCCTGCCGATCCTGATCCCAATTGTGCTGAATCTGCTGAAGCAGGGATCTCAGTTAGGCAGCTCTACTGTACCAACTTCTCAGACTGCCAGCGCTAACTCTGCCAGTGCCAACACTGTCTTGAACGGATTTTTGGATGCTGACGGCGATGGCGATGTGGATATTGGCGATGCGATGTCGATGGCAGGTCGGTTTTTGCAGCGTTAGACTCTGCTCAACATCTTTTTTAAGGCTGCTGTTTTAAGGCTGCTGTCGCCTGTTGGCTAGCTCTCGCAGGAGATAATTCTAGCGAGTTTAAATTGGCCTGAGCGTTGCGGCGTAGCATCTCTGGCTTGATTCGGCGCAGGGCTGAAGCCGGAAATCGCTGCTGCCAGTCGGCCTCTGAGATGCTGGCTAGCTCGCTGAGGCTAGGCGCAATGTTCCAGGGATAAGGCTGAAAGTCGGGGATGTCGCTTGGCTGGGCAAAACGCTGGTTCCAAGGGCAGACATCCTGGCAGATATCGCAACCCGCTACCCAGCCTTGTAGGTTGGCAGCAATTTCGGGCGGCAGCGTTTCAGCCCGGTTTTCGATAGTGTGGTAGGCGATGCAGCGGTTGGCATCCACTACAAAGGGCTGTGTGATCGCGTTGGTAGGGCAGGCATCCAGGCAGCGAGTGCAGGTGCCGCAGTGGGGTAGATGCGGTGAGTCGGGTGGCAGTTCAGCATTCGTGAGAATTTCGCCCAGAAACACCCAGGAGCCATAGTCGCGGCTAATCAAATTGCTGTTTTTGGCAATCCAGCCTAGCCCAGAACGCTCCGCCCAAACTTTGTCCTGCACAGGCCCTGTGTCGGCGTAATATCTCGCCTCGAATCCTTGCGCTTCCAGCCACAGCGCCAGCGCCTTGAGCCGCTTATGCAGCACCCGGTGGTAGTCCCGCCCCCAGCCATAGCGCGAGATCTTCGCCAAATCTGGACGTTCTGGACGCTCCTGCGGCTGGTAGTAGTTGAGCGCCACGCAAATCACCGACTGTACAGTTGGCATCAGCTGCCGAATATCCTGACGCTTGGGGTTCGCCATCCAGCTCATATCAGCCTGCAAGCCTCGCTCTAGCCAAGCTTGCAGCGGTTCAGCGCCAGTTTCCCAGTCTTTGACCGCCGCAACTCCGACTTTATGAAAGCCCAGCGCCCGCGCCTTTTGCTGAATTTGCTGCTTGAGTGACTCGTCGCCTAGATTCACTGCTCCCAAATTGCCGCTCCCAAATTGCCGGACATGACGCATTATTATGAAAACTCGTCGTAAAGCTCTTGCTCTCTGTCCATTCTCGGTGATTTGACATGAATCTAGGCAATCTGCTGCGTCGCCTCACCTCTACTGAAAGCAACAGAAGCTTTTTAGGCCAAATTGGCAAAGTCGAGGTGCTGGTTTCCAAGCTGCTGTCGCTGATGATGCTGGGCGTGCTGGCAGTTTCCATCGTTCAGCTCGGGTTTGTGCTGTTTGCAGAGGTGGTTCGCGATGTCCCCTATGGCTTTTTCAGCTCGTCGCTCATTGAAATCTTTGGCGCATTTTTAAACATTTTGATTGCCCTCGAGGTCTTAGAAAACATTACGGCCTACCTGCGCGGCAGCGGCATTCGGATTGAGCTAGTGATTGTCACAGCCCTGACCGCCGTGGCTCGAAAGATCGTAATTTTTGACTTTACCAAGCTCTCCGGCACAGACTTGATCGGTTTAGGACTGGCGATTTTTGCCCTGACGATTAGCTACTGGTTAGTGCGCTGTACCAATCAGGGGAATCGCGAGCCGCATTAGACTGCATTAGTTTGCGTGAGGTGAGCAGGACAACCCGCAGCAGGTAATCGAATGCGATAAACTATCAGCTCAGGACGTCGATCTAGAAGGGCAAGATACCGAGCATGACAGAGCCATCCATCGTCGCTGCAAATCTAGAGATTGAGCATAACGACAGCGCTCTCGTCAAACGCTGGACTATCGAGCAGAGCGAAGAGCTGTATCGGATTCAGGGCTGGGGCGAGCCATATTTTTCAATCAACGCCGCGGGTCACGTCACCGTATCGCCGCAGGCTGACCGGGGCGGTTCACTGGATCTCTATGAGCTGGTGAATGCTCTCAAACAGCGCAATCTGGGTCTGCCTTTGTTGATTCGCTTCTCCGACATTTTGGAAGACCGCATCGAACGCCTGAACGCCTGCTTCGCCAAAGCCATCGCCCGCTACAGCTATCCCGGCGCATACCGGGGTGTCTTCCCTACCAAGTGTAACCAGCAGCGACATTTGATCGAAGACTTGGTGCGGTTTGGCAAGCGGCATCAGTTTGGCCTAGAAGCTGGCTCTAAGCCGGAGCTGATGATTGCGCTGGCGACGCTGGATACGCCTGGAGCGCTCTTAGTCTGCAACGGCTATAAAGACCACGAGTATATTGAAACGGCGACGCTGGCGCAGCGGCTTGGCCATATCCCGATTATCGTGCTGGAGCAGGCCGAAGAAGTCGAAATGGCCATCGAAGCGGCGCGTAAGCTGGGCGTGAAGCCAATTTTGGGCATCAGAGCCAAGCTCAGCACCAAAGGGGTTGGCCGCTGGGGAAATTCGGCAGGTGATCGGGCGAAGTTTGGCCTGAAGATTCCCGAAATTATCCAGGCGGTGGAAAAATTGCGGCAGGCAGATATGCTGGACTGCTTGCAGCTCTTGCACTACCATATCGGCTCGCAGATCTCGGCAATTAGCGTCATCAAAGACGCAATCCGTGAGGCCAGCCAGATCTACGTGGAGCTAGCGCGACTCGGAGCCAACATGCAGTATCTTGACGTGGGCGGCGGTTTGGCGGTCGATTATGACGGTTCCAAAACCAACTTCTACGCCTCCAAAAACTACAGTATGCAAAACTACGCCAACGATATTGTCGTGGAGGTGAAAGAAGCCTGCGAGGAGCGCCAAATTCCTGTCCCAACTCTAGTCAGCGAAAGTGGTCAGGCGATTGCAGCGCATCAGTCAGTGCTGGTGTTTGACGTGCTCAGCACCAGCGATGTACTGCCCGATCTGCCGGAGCCGCCTAGCCCGCAAGATCCGCTGCTGCTCCGCAACCTCTACGAAACCTACGAGTCGATCAGCGTCGATAACTACCAGGAGGCCTATCACGACGCGAACCAATTCAAAGAGGAAATCATCAGCAAGTTTGGCTTTGGTTACATTAGCCTGCCAGATCGCGCCAGAGCCGAACGCCTCTACTGGGCTTGCTGCGCTAAAATTCTCGCCATCGTGCGGCAGCAGGACTACGTGCCGGATGACTTGGAAGATCTCGAAAAGATCATGGCCTCGATCTACTATGTTAACTTTTCGGTGTTTCAGTCGGCTCCCGATAGCTGGGCAATCGATCAGCTCTTCCCGATTATGCCGATCCATCGACTGGACGAAGAGCCAACCCGCCGCGCCACGCTAGCTGACCTCACCTGCGACAGCGATGGCAAAGTCGATCAGTTCATTGACCTGCGCGACATCAAATACGTGCTGGAACTACACCCGCTAAACCCTTTAGAACCACAGCCCCCAGATCAGCCTGTGAATCAGCCCGTGAATCAGCACGAACCCTACTACCTGGCCATGTTTCTCAACGGCGCATACCAAGAGGTGATGGGCAACCTGCACAACCTATTTGGCGACACCAACGCCGTCCATATCAAGCTCACGCCCAAGGGCTATCAGATTGAGCATGTGGTGAAGGGTGACACCATGACCGAGGTGCTGAGCTATGTGCAATATGACTCAGAAGACCTGATCGAAAAAATTCGCCGCCGCACCGAGCAAGCGCTTCAGGATAATCAAATCACGCTGCAAGAGGCAAGGCTGCTGCTGCAAAACTACGAGCATAGCCTGAGTCGCTATACTTACTTGTCCTCATAAGTTCCTGTCTTCGTGATTTCGATTAGCTCATGGCCGCTTCCTACCAGTCCATCAGCGGATGATGGCAGTTAGCTCATTTAATCAACAGGTGACGCATCCGACCCCTGCCGCCTGCGAGCCGCCTGCACTAGCTTCACCCGATAGGGATCAGCGTCCTTGCGCCAGACGATGCGATGCCCCTTCAGCTCAGCGCAGTGCTCTTCTAGGCATTTCAGCCAGCCGCGCTGCGAATCTGCTGCCAGTCGCTCAACAGCCCCCAGTCTTGCTCCTGCCGGCTCAGCTTGGCAAACTTCTCGTAGTGGGGGTAGTCGGGCAGCAGCAGCAGCTCTTTTTGGTGCAGCAGCGGTTAAAACGTTTTGAGATTTCTGTATCTAAACATACAAAAATATATTTGATGCCTCTATAGAGTCGTATAGAGTCTGTAATGCGTAAACACAATTTAGGTTCACTGCGTAGCTTTAATGCAGGGTTTCCTAAGAAAAAGCTTTGCGAAAACTCATTTCACTTCACTGGGGTAATTTTTCATGGCGGAAGAAACTGAGACTGCGGAAACTAGGAAGTTTAGCGGTAACTTTCAGGCTGATATTACCTTCCCTAAGGTGAATGCATCGCCACCTGCAAAAATGACAGCCAGAGTACTTGTTGCCTACGATAACCCTACGCTTGCGGCAAAGCTAGATAACTCGGTTGCACTGCTAGTAGGGGAGCTTGATGCAGCGGGTGTGAAACCGCCTAGATTGATTGGAACTTTGGTGGCTGGGAAGGAAAAGGATCAGGGTAAGCAATATTTTCATGCCTCTGCTGACTACCCCGATGAAATCAAGCTGGGAGCTGATGTCTCCATCAAGAATTTGAGCCTTACATTTACCTATTCAGACCCCGCCGACCAGATAGAGGAAACCACTTTCCAAGAGATATTAGCGCCCAAGAGCTTAATAGCTTCACACGAGGGGGGTGGCGCTGGGTGAGGTGGCTGCTCATGAGCTGTATGGCATTCATGAACTTCGCTTGAAGTGGTTCGATTTGACTGCTTCAAGCACTTTTTGGTTAGATATTCAGCAAGGTCAACAAGTAAGAGTAACCACCCATACGCCTATAAATGACCAATGGCAAATTCAATATTTGGGAATCAGGGATCATTAGATCTGCGGATTGATCCGTTTGAGCAACCTGTCAGGCTCTCCTGGAGTATCGGCAGAACTGCACCTGAGGATTTCTCTGTGCAAATCGCGCCGATTTTAGAGACAGGGACAGCCGAACCCTATTTTATAATCTCTGTTGAAGATGGAGAAGTTAGCTCCAAAGTATTTTGGCCAGTATGGAAAGATTTTATTGGCTCTTTAGATGAGGGAACCAATGAAATTGACCCAATAGCTCTGATCCGAAGCTTGATGCCAGTAGCGATCTAACAGATTGCGATTATTTAGCGTATTATCAACGCTCTAGCCGGATGTCTAAACCTCCTCTAACTCTAGAACTCTCGGCAGATGTTGATATTTCAGCCCTACCGCTCAAGACAAAGCTAGTCAGAGGAGCTGATCCACAGACTCAGAAAGCCGACATTATATTTCAGCTTGCTCTGAACACCGAGAAGTGGAAGGGGCAGCTTCAGCTTGCTTCGTTAACCTCGAAGCTTCTAGGCTCGAAGACCAGCGCTGGGCTGGGTAAGCAATTCAAGCTAGAAAATATATCGCTGAGTACATTTGCGGCTGAGGTTTTTATTCAAAAAAAGAGCTTTACGATTGTGGCGGCGATTGACACAGGTGTGAACATTATCCAGATTGTCACAAGTGAGGCAGTTTTTGATAAAGCCAATGCCGAGAGCAAGCAGCCTTTTGGTGATGAGGACAAAAGGTCAATTAACTTGGGTGTTTTTATTCAAAAGCGAGCAGAACAGAAGCCGGTTGTTTGCTTCTTCGTATACCGAGCGAACTCAGACGGTTCGGATGACCTTTACACGATCAGCTCAACTCCCGACGCGAACAATGTATCTTTTGTCAGTCTTGAGGCAAAGCTAGATAAGTATCCTCGTCTTTGTTCTCTCCCAAAACTGCCTCCAACATCTCCGACAGAGCCAATAGATTGGCCAGATTGGATAGATTGGATAACGCCGATTGCAATTGGCGCAGGCGCAGTGACAGCATTTCTGGGGGGTGCTGCTGGAGCAGGAGAAGCTGGCGCAGCGGGTGGGCTTGCAGGGCTGATTGGCAAAATTCTGGCCTCAGGTGCAGGCAGAGTTCCGGGTGCAGGAGGCGAACCTGTAGGTGAACCCGGTAATGCGAGTGGTCCAAGCCCCAATTCACCGTCTAATCCTCCACCTCCAGTCGCCCCAATAGGAATTGGATCTGCCCGAGTTGGCATAGATCTCGCTGTCGGTTAGCGAGATATCAACAATAGGAGAAAAACAATAGGGAGAAACATTATGTCTATTCAGAAAAGATCTGTCTTGCAGAGCTATTTTCAAAAGGGAAATATCCCTAAACAAGAGCAGTTTGCTGATTTGATTGACTCTTGTGTGAACCTGGAGGAGGACGGTATCAGCGTTGATGCCAATCAAAACATTGGAATTGGCACCATATCTCCGAGCGCAAAGCTGCATGTAGCAGGCAAGATCTTCGCTACCGAATTTCAGGGCGCTGGTTCAGGCATTACCAATTTAAATTCGCAAAACTTACAGGGTCAGATCACTTCTGATCAAATTCAGGCGCTAGATGTAGCTAAACTCACAGGCCAACTCGCTGTTGACCAAATTCCTGAACTGGACGCGAATAAAATCACTTCAGGAACCCTTGATAACAGTAGAATTCCTGAGCTGAGCACCTCAAAAATCACTGCTGGAGTATTTTCGGTTGACCGTATCCCCAACTTGCCACGAGAGAAAATTATTGGGCTACCTGAAGTTCCCACTGCTCAGAAGACTGGCTTACAGTTTCACATCGATAAGCCATTTATCAAGAGTGGTGAAATCGTTACGCTCACTTTCTCAAGTCCAGGCAGTGACATGGTGGGCTTGAGATGGGTCGGCAATGCAATGGCGTGGGGCAGTGGCAGCGATCTTGAGCATGAAAAAACGTATCAACTGAATCCATCTCAGACATGCGTATATACTATCGCAGCGTACACAACGAATATTCTTCAGGAGCATACTATTCAAGAGCAGAGACAGTTTACGGTCTATGTTGAAGATAGTGCAACTCAACGCCCGGATACTCTGCGATTTCACGTTGACAGGCCGAACATTCGAGCTGGCGACATTGTAACGCTAACCTTCTCAAGCTCAAACTGTAACAGAGTAGTCTTAGAATATATTCTTGAGAACCAGATTAAAACTGTTGAGTGGAACAGCAATCTCGATCAGGAGCAATCTTATCAGTTCAAGCCAAATGAAACCAGGCTATATAGTCTGACTGCCTACGAGGATAGCTATATCAAAGATCAGAGACAGTTTACCGTTCAGGTGATTTTGACTGAGGAGCAATCTCTGACAAACTTGCAGAACTCTAACTATCGCCACCTCAGCGCCTTCTTGAAAGACAGCGACTTGATGTCTCTCGTCCAAAGATGGTTCGAGAACAAAGATGAAGACTTAATTATTCATCTCAATAGGTTTATAGATCGGAAATTAGCTGAGGAAAAGATAGCCAAAGCGGAGCGCGAGAAACAGCCACATCAAGCGGTTGTTCCCTACATGATTGGCAGGAACATTCAAGAAATTCCGATGCTAACCTGGCCAGATTGGAACTTCTCTCTCAAGCGGGATGAGAATTCTGTCTATTCCGCTCCCAACTATGAAGGTAATGCATATTATCCTTTGATGACAACAGAGAAAAATAAGCCTTTTGAAGATCCCAATATACCCTGGAGCGAGGAAAATATATACGGTAAAATCTATAGACAGTTTCCTGAAGCAGGTTCAATTGTCGAACCCGGCACAGTTATAGACTTATGGTACATACAGTGATTAACTGTAGGATTGACTGACAGCTCAATCAAATTCAACTGTAGGCAAATCATGAAAGCCCTATGATCAGTAGATCGCAAATAGGGCAAGAAAGGGGTAGTGTCAGGCTAAACACATTGAAAATCAGCCATGACAACCTACCCCTCTCCATTATCTACAACACCGGCCTTGACTGACGAAGCCACCTTGGAAGTTGCTCTCGACTGTTTGCAACAACACCTGCCGATTCAAATGGAGGGCGGCTATCGTCCTCAAGAACTGTTTGAACTCTTGCTGCGAGCTGCGAGTCGCGGCGATAGCATCGAACATACCGCCCGACAGCTTCAAGGTATGCCGAGCGGTAACGGCATCCGCTATCACCTGGATAAACTCAATGACATGGAGACTCTAGAGCAGCAGCTCAATCAAGCTTTGCAAAGTCGTATTCCTGCCAAGATTCGCAAGGCCAAACATCGCATCGCCATTGACTTACACCTGATTCCTTACTATGGCAATCCCAGTGAACTCGAAGCCGCTTATCTCTATCGCTCTCAAGCCAAAGCAGGTACGACTCGGTTCTTTGCCTATGCCACGGTCTACTTGGTCTCTCGCCACAAACGTCTGACTCTGGGTATTCATGCCGTGCATCGCCAAGAGACTTTGGTGGCAACCGTGACGATTCTACTGGCCATGCTGCATCCGCTGCGCGTTGGAGTCAAACGGCTCTATCTCAAGTGAGGCTTCTACAGTGTGCCCGTGATTCGCTGGCTCAAAGCCCTCAACATCCGATTTATCCTGCCTGCGGTGATTCGGGGCAAAACAGGGGGGACTCGGGCTTTACTCAGAGGCCGCAAGAGCTATGCCACTCACTACAGCCTCAACAGTCAACTGCATGGGACGGTGAGTTGCCAGATGCGGGTGGTTTGTCGGTATCACAAAGGTCGGCATGGTCGGCATGGGGTGCAGTATTTTCTCTATGTTGTTCACCGGGTTAAAGTGGCACTGCATCAGCTCTTTGAGCAGTATCGAGAGCGCTTTGGCATTGAGAGCAGTTACAGAATCAAGAACCATTGTCGGATTCGGACGACGAGCAAGAATCCTGTGCTGAGGTTGTTGTTTGTGGCGCTTGCCTTTATCTTGGTTAACCTGTGGGTCTATCTGCTGTGGGTCTATGTCAGTCGCAGCCAACGGGGAGGCAGAGTTGTTTTTCGTCAGTTGCTTCCACTCAAGACGATGTTGGAGTTCCTCTCTCGGGCAGTCGAACGACATTTTCCTGTCGTCACTGCCATCTTTTTGCCTCTCTCAACGTGAATTTGTGATCTACTGATTCCTCGAAAGTGAGCTGCAAGGAATCAAGAATAAAGGGAAAGAAACCAATCTTGATGTTGTGGTGCCTAAAGTAGCAGAAGTGAGTTTCAGGAAATATAAGACTTTATACCATTTTGATTCTACAAAACATGGTTCTTGCAGTTCAATTATCTTTCATCCGTCTTGGGCTGCTTATTTTGAAAAGCACTACACAATTGTTCGCGACTGGGCAGCATGGGAGTGGCTTGGCTACATGCAGAGGCGTAACCCCAGCACACCTGGATTAGTTTGCAAGCTGGTTACACCCAGCAAGAGAGAGTCTTTATTGAAACAGACTAACTACTGGAAACTGATTCTGAATCAGATTGATTTCTACTGCATCTACTCAGACCAAAAAATAGATGCAAATAATTTTTCTCTAGATCATTATTTACCCTGGTCATTCGTTGCACATGATCAGCTTTGGAATTTAGTACCCACGACACCTGAAGTCAATTCCTCTAAATCGAATAATCTGCCTCCAGATCATGCTTTTGAGAAATTCATCACGGCTCAGCATCTTGGCTTGAGAACCTTTCATGAGACAACACCTCAAAATACATGGGATGAAACAGTAGAAGTATATATCAACGATCTGAGGATTCAAAATCAGGATGATTTACTGGACTTAGAAAAGCTGAGAAACGCTTACAGCAACGCGATCCCACCGCTCATTTCTCTCGCAACCAACCAGGGATTTAAGCTATGGCAGACCTCATATAGCGCGTGACTCCACCTGAGCGAACTGCCTAATGATTTTCGTTCAGAGTGCTAGACGCAGCCGCTCATTTCGCTAGCGACCAATCAGGGATTTAAGCTATGGCGGAGGTTGAGCTTACTAACAACTACTCAGGAACCTCCGTGATTCAGGCGATCTCAGTACTCAAACGGCTAAAGTGACTAGGATTGAGCGTCAGAGGGCATCTGAGAAGTATAAAAGCCCTCATCTTGTTACCCTATGATTAGAAAAAACACAGACACAGGAGATGAGAGCCATGACTTCATCCTATCGTACCGATTTAACCGATGAACAATGGGAACTGCTGAGTCCTTTAATTCCGCCTGCCAAACCCGGTGGACGACCGAGAACCGTGGATATGAGAGCCGTCGTCAATGCCATTTTTTACCTCTTGGTGACAGGCTGTGCTTGGGAGTTGTTGCCCCATGATTTTCCCAAGCCCAAGACGGTCTATCACTACTTTCGCCAATGGCGAATTGAGGGGGATTGGGAACGAATTCACGACAAACTGCGGCAATGGGTGAGAGTCTCAGACGGCCGGATGACGAGTCCTTCGGCAATGATTCTGGATAGTCAGTCAGTCAAGAGTGCCACGATGGTGCATGAAGCAGTCGGCTACGATGGGGGCAAGCGGGTCAAAGGTCGAAAACGCCATCTATTGGTCGATACGATGGGACTGATGATTTTGGTGGTGGTTACGGCTGCCAGCGTACCAGAGCGAGAGGGTGCAAAGTTGGTGTTTGAGAAGTTGAATGGGATACGACAACAGTTCATGCGGCTGGTGTTGATTTGGGTGGATGGGGGATATGAAGGTGCAGAATTCATGCGTTGGGTGATGGATCATTACCGCTGGATTATCGAAACCGTGAAGCGTTCAGATACGGCAAAGGGCTTCGTTGTCCTACCAAAGCGGTGGATTGTCGAGAGGAGGTTTGGTTGGTGGAATTGGTGTCGTCGGTTGAGTAAAGATTACGAGGGGTTGCCGAAAACCTCAGAAGCGATGATTCAGGTAGCGATGATCCGAGTCATGCTGAGGCGGCTTGCCTAGCCCGATACTTCTCAGATGCCCTCTCAGTATTTTATCTGCCTCTGCTTTGAGAGCCGCTTGGGGGAGAGATTCGCGGTTGACTGGGGGTTCGGGTCATCACCGAATAAACTTCTGCCAAACTGTGGGTAGAAAGATAGCCTTGAGTTTGACGCAACTCTGCCGCCTGTAGTTGGATGAAGCAAGGCGCGTGATTTGGATGCTTTGGAGCAATGCCGCAATCACAACGGAGCTGTCAAACAAAACGTTCATAGTCCACTCTGCTCCAATGCGCGTTCTTCCCGGCTTTTAGCAATGAGTGCGTTGAAGTCAATGTGGTCGAGAGCCTCGGTATCAAAGACAAGAATGCCATCCTGCTCTCTCAGACCAGTTTGGGACGTTGAAACCGTTAAACTGCGGTGCTTGAGACTATTGATCTTTTCAACTAATGTCTGAACGATAAATTGCTCTGACGAAATACCCTGGCTTAAGGCAATTTGTTCAATCGCTTGCTGTAGTGCAGGAGAGAAGTTCATCAGAATACCCCAAATCTCGACAAGGTTCAGTATAGCTGGAGTCAGCAACTATCAGTACTAACTTCGTACTACATTAAAACCATTCAGCCCGCAATTCTCGCCTCCAATGCAGCCATGATCACCTCACCCCAACAATTCTCACCCGACGAATACCTGCAAATGGAGGCAGAAAGCCCCACCAAACACGAATATATCAACGGCGAAATTTACAGCATGGCCGGAGCCACCGATATTCACATCACCCTTGCCCTCAACCTAGCCATCTTGCTCCGCAACCATCTGCGCGGTAGCGGTTGCCAAGTCTACATCTCCGATATGAAAGCCCGCATCGAAGCCCGCAACTGCTTCTACTACCCCGATCTCCTCGTCACCTGTGACCCCCGCGACCAGCAAACCCCCACCTACAAACGCTTCCCCCGCCTGATCGCCGAAGTACTTTCCGACTCCACAGAGGCATTTGATCGCGGCGACAAATTTGCCGACTACCAAACCCTCGACAGCCTGCAAGAATACATCCTGCTCAACAGCCGCCACCAGCGCCTCGAAGCTTTCCGCCGCAACGAAGCCGGACTCTGGGTACTGCAATCCTACAGCCCCAGCCAAAACCCAGACAGCAGCAGCTTTGAACTCCCCAGCCTCCAGCTCAAAGCCAACCTGCAAGACCTCTACGCCGATGTCAACCTCCCAGCCGCTCCACCACCCGTCGATGACAGCCGACGTTAAAATACGGCCAACCGCCAAACCTCTAGCTCGCTACAACCCATGACAACCCACCATAGCTCCGAACGCCTCAGCCAACTGCCGCCACTGGAAAACGGCGACCGACTCACTCGCGCCGAATTTGAGCGTCGCTACAGCGCCATGCCTCAGCTCAAAAAAGCCGAACTAATCGAAGGAGTCGTCTACGTGAGTTCACCCGTCCGCGTCATTCACAGCCAGCCCCATGCCGACATAATGACTTGGCTAGGGGTCTATAGAGCCGCCACCCCCGGAGTTGCAGCCTACGACAACCCCACCGTCCGCCTCGATGCCGACAACGAACCCCAGCCCGATGCCGTCCTGCGCCGCGAAACTGGTGGCCAATCCCGCATCAGCGCCGATGGCTACCTTGAAGGTGCAGTCGAACTCACCGTCGAAATTGCCGCCAGCAGCACCTCCTACGACCTGCACGACAAGCTCCGCGTCTACCGTCGCAACGGCATCCCAGAATATCTCGTCTGGCGTACCTACAGCCAGCAGCTCGACTGGTTCTACCTCGAAGACGAAACCTACAAGCCCCTGCTCCCCGACGAGGCAGGCATCCTTCGCAGCCGAGTGTTTCCCGGCCTCTGGCTCGCAGGCAATCCGCTCCTCTCAGGCGATCTGCCTGCCGTACTTGCCACGCTTCAGCAGGGCATCCACAGCTCCGAACACCAGCAGTTCATCAGCCAACTTCAGCAGCCGTGATCCACGAACCGATCGACCAACCGTGATCTACCTCGACTACCAAGCCACTACCCCCGTCGATCCGCGCATCGCCGCCAGCACCCATCAGATTCAGCAAATCTGTCAATAACGCGATCTGCGACTCCTAATCTCAAGAGTCGTGCGAGCGCGCCAAAGTATGTTGCGCTAAAGTATGTCGGGCTTGAGAGTCAACTCATCTGAAGACCAACCAAGGGATAATGAAAGCGGATTCTGGATGGCTGCTCAACTCTTTAGAACCTGTCTCAATCTGTGCGCTTCGATATTGTCACACTCTTTCCCGATTTCTTCGCCTCGCCGCTCAGTTCTGGCTTGGTGGGGCGAGCCTTGGCCAAACAGATTGCCAGCGTTCAGCTCACGAATCCCCGCGACTTCACCACTGACAAGCACCACAAGGTAGACGATGAGCCGTATGGGGGCGGCGTGGGGATGCTGCTGAAGCCAGAGCCGATTTTTGATGCGGTCGAATCGCTGCCCGTTCTGCCGCGGCGCGAGGTGCTATTGATGACTCCGCAAGGCCAGCCGATGCAGCAGGCGCTGTTTCAAGAGCTGGCGAGCTACGACCAGATTGTGGTGATCTGCGGCCATTACGAAGGCGTGGATGAGCGCGTGCTGAATCTAGTAACGCGGGAAATTTCGCTGGGTGACTTTGTGCTCACCTGCGGCGAAATTCCGGCGCTGGCGCTGCTGAACGGTGTGATTCGGCTGTTACCCGGAACCGTTGGCAAAGAGGAGTCGCTAAAGCTGGAGAGCTTCGAGTCAGGACTGCTCGACTACCCGCAGTACACCCGCCCCGCCGAGTTTCGTGGCTGGAAAGTGCCGGAGGTGCTGCTCTCGGGCAATCATCCGGCGATTGCCCAGTGGCGCAAAGACCAGCAGATGCAGCGTACCCGCACCCGCCGCCCCGACCTCTGGCAAGCCTGGATGGAGGCGGAGCAGGGATTGGGGCAGTAGCAGGCAGAATCTGCCGCTTTCACCTATTGAATCCGCATTGAAACTGATTAGGGTTTTCTATCAGCAATCTCGCAAAACGCTATGCTGCAACAGCTTTATAAATTGTAAAAACCAGCTAGCATAAGAAGAGTTAACCATTCTCAGGCGGCGGCTATTGTGTTTGTCCTCAGCGGTTACGAATATTTTCTGGTCTTTTTGATTGTTTGCAGCCTGGTTGCGGGCGCGGCAATTGGCCTGTCGTTTGTGCTGGCTCCCCGGCGCAGCGGCGTTGAGCGTGCCCTCACCTATGAGTCTGGCATGGAGCCAATTGGCGGCGCTTGGATCCAGTTCAACATCCGCTACTACATGTTTGCGCTGGTGTTTGTTGTCTTTGACGTAGAGACAGTTTTTCTGTATCCGTGGGCAGTCGCCTTCAACCAGCTAGGGCTGTTGGCCTTCGTCGAAGCCCTGATTTTTATTGGCATCTTAGTCGTTGCCCTTGTATATGCCTGGCGCAAAGGAGCACTTGAATGGTCATGAACCCCACCCCCACCTCGCCGACCCAAGCGGAAATGATGCAGCAGTTGCTCAATCCAATTGGGCGGCCTGAAGTGACCAAAGAGCTGTCTGAAAACGTGGTGCTCACCACCGTCGATGACCTCTACAACTGGGCGCGGCTCTCCAGCCTTTGGCCGCTGCTCTACGGCACAGCCTGCTGCTTCATTGAGTTTGCAGCGCTGATTGGCGGTCGATTTGACTTTGACCGCTTTGGCCTACTACCCCGATGCAGCCCGCGTCAGGCCGATTTGATCATCACGGCTGGCACGGTGACGATGAAGATGGCTCCGGCGCTAGTGCGGCTCTACGAGCAGATGCCCGACCCCAAATACGTGATCGCGATGGGAGCCTGCACGATTACTGGCGGGATGTTCAGCATGGATTCTCCCTCTGCCGTGCGCGGCGTGGACAAGCTGATTCCGGTGGATGTCTATATTCCCGGCTGTCCGCCCCGTCCCGAAGCGATCATCGACGCGATCATTAAGCTGCGAAAAAAGATCTCGAACGAGTCGCTGGCTGAGCGCGGCGAAGTGGCGCAAACTCACCGCTACTACAGCACGACGCACAACATGAAGCCCGTGCCGCTGATCCATGACGGCAGATATCTCCAGCTCGAAGCGCGTCAGGCTCCGCCCAAAGAGCTGATGCAGGCAATGGGAATGCCGATGGCGTTGGAACAGGCCGAGAAGCAGGAGGTCGAAAATGGCTGATGAAACGCAGGCTCCAGAGGCCGAAGCCACTCAGATTGTTGAGGCAGGCAAAATCTCCAAATGGCTCACCGAGAATGGCTTTGAGCATGAGGTGATGGAGTCGGATCACCTGGGCGTAGAAATCGTCAAGGTAGACCGTGAGTTTCTGCTGCCGTTTTGCACTGCGCTTTATGCCTACGGCTTTAACTACCTGCAATGCCAGTTTGCCTACGATACTGGCCCCGGCGGCGAGTTGGTCAGCGCTTACCACCTGATCAAAGTCAGTGATAACGCCGATCGGCCTGACGAACTGCGCGTCAAGGTGTTTCTGCAACGCGACGATGCCAAGCTGCCTTCGGTCTACTGGATCTGGAAAACTGCTGACTGGCAGGAGCGCGAATGCTATGACATGTACGGCATCGTCTATGAAGGCCATCCCAACCTGAAGCGCATCCTGATGCCCGAAGATTGGGTCGGCTTCCCACTGCGGAAAGACTATGTCTCGCCCGATTTCTTCGAGCTGCAAGACGCTTACTAACAGACTGATTTAAACAGCGATGGGTTTTGGAGGTTGGGCAGGATCGGTGATCCAAAGCCCATTCGCTAAGACTCATTGCTTTTTTGGCGACAGGCTCAGCCTGTACCCTAGTCTGGAATCTGGACAGAAATTTGAGAGCTATGAACGACCAATCCTTGCCTATCCTTTACCTCAGCATTTTAGTCGTGCTGCTCGCCGCCGCCGGCTGGTTTGTGTTTCGCCAGATTTTGAAAACACGCCGTACCGAAACCGCACTCTCCAAGCTGCAAGCCAAGCTGACCCAGGGCAAAGGCAGTTCCAAAGAGCATTACGAGCTGGGCAGTATTTTTCTAGATAAGCGGCTCTACAGTCAGGCGGTCGCGCAGTTTCAGAAAGCGCTGAAGGCTAAAGACCTAGAGGGTGCTGAAAACGAAGCGCTGGTACATAACGCGCTGGGCTTTACCTATGCGGCGCAAGAGCAGTTTGATCTGGCGATTAAGCAGTATAGAGAGGCGCTGGATCTGCTGCCCGATTACCCCACGGCGCTGAATAATCTGGGCTTTGCCTACGAGAAAAAGCAGCTAATCCCGCAGGCACTCGAAACCTACGAAGCTGCGCTGAAAATTGACGCTAAAAACGCTACCGCTAAGCGCCGCGCTGAGTCAATGCGAAAGCGGTTAGCGCCTGCCTCCTGAACCTGCTCTACTCAATGGCTCTAAAACTGAAAGCTCGGCCAGTCCGGTTCACGGTGGTAGCGGGTCATATCAGCAAACTTGCGGAGTTCGGCTCGCTGCACCTGAATCAACTGTTCGCCCGTTTCCAGCCACCATTCGTTCAGCTTAATCAGCGTCTCAGCCAGCGTCTCGCGGTGGATATCGGCGGCAGGTTCGCCGAAGTAGCCCAGCGTAATATGTGCCGTAAAGTCATACTGCTGCTCAATGCCCAGGCCAATCAGGTCAGAGTTCTGGTAGAGCGTGCGGCGTAGCTCAATCACCCGGTTATAGGAAGCTTCGTCTTTGGGCACGAGGCAAACTCCCAGCGCCCGCGTCCGCAGAAACAGGCCAATCACCTGCCACTGGATGGGTTGATCAGACTGCGCGGGTACTTTTTGGAAGCTTTCGGCGACGCGCTGATGCAGGCTTGGCTCAAACTCAGGATTCTGGATCGCATGTCGATAGGCGCTCGCCCAGATCAGGTCGGCCAGCGTAAAATGAAAGCTCTTCGCAGGCAGCGGAATCAGCAGACCGGGCGGCAGTTTTTCTAAGACCTGCTGCTGATAGCTGGCGAGATGCTCGTAAAACCCGGCGTTTTCTGGATCGTCTCGCCAAGGCGGCGTAATCACCGTGTAGCCCGGAAAGGCCGCAGGCTGGATCACTCCGGCGGCGTCGGGCGCATACTTGGGAGAAGGCTGAATGTACTGCACCTGAGTCTGATACGCCTCTGGCAGCGTCATGCGGGCGACGCGATTGATATAAACCTGATAAGTATCGTCCAACCTAATTTGCCTCTGCGTTGAGCCACCTCCCTTAATTTAGCGGCAATTTGCCCCAAGCGCGACGGGGAACCTAAAATCAGCCAGCGATGCCCAAATCCTATGTCAATCTATCTCTACTGGGGCGATGACGAGTTTGCCTTAAACGGAGCCGCCGCCCGCCTGCGCCAGCAGAGCCTCGACCCGAACTGGGCGGATTTTAACTACAGCAAGCTGGCTGCTGACCAGCCCAATGCGGTGGTTCAGGCGCTGAACTTGGCGATGACGGCTCCGTTTGGCAGCGGCAGTCGGTTTATTTGGCTAGCCGAAACGACCGTTTTTCAGCGCTGTGCTGAGGATCTGCTGGCCGAACTAGAGCGAACGCTCCCGAAGCTGCCACCAGAAACCGTGCTGCTATTTTCGACGACAAACAAGCCGGACGGTCGGATCAAGTCCACCAAGCTCTTACAAAAACATGCGGAGATCTGCGAATTTAGCCTGATTCCGGCTTGGAACACCGATTTGATCGCTCAACAGGTGCGAAAGGCAGCCCAAGAGACGGGCGTAAAGCTGACTGCTGGAGCGGTGCAGGCGTTGGTTAACTCGGTGGGGAGTCAGTCGCGCCAGCTCTACAGCGAACTCGAAAAGCTGCGGCTCTATGCCGGAACAAGCACCCTAGACGAAGCGGCGATTGCCAGCCTAGTGACCAACTCGGCTCAGAGCAGCTATCAGCTCGCGGCGGCGATTCGGGAAGGCGACACGGCCAGTGCTCTCTCGCTGATTGGTGAGTTACTCAACCGCAACGAAGCGCCATTGCGGATTGTGGCAACGCTGGTGGGCTATTTTCGGACGCGGCTCTGGGTGAAGCTAACGGTAGAAGCTGGCGATCGCGACGACCGCGAGGTAGCGCGACTGGCCGAGGTGAACAACCCGAAGCAGCTCTACTTTTTGCGTCAGGAGGTGAAGGGAATTTCCACCCACGCCTTTCTGCAAACGCTGCCGATTTTGCTAGAGCTGGAGTTTAGCTTAAAAATGGGGGCTGAGCCGCTGGAGGCGCTGCAAATGAAGGCGATCGAGCTGTCGCTGCTCTATCGCAGAGATTGAGCCTTTGCTAGATCAAGCCTCTTCTAAGCGTGAGCGCAGCTGCTCAATTTCAGCGTCAGTCGAGTTGGGTAGACTGGCAGGCGGGCTGGCAGGCGGGCTGTCCAGCATGGGCGCAGCGATCTGGGCTTTCAGGGCGGCTAGCTCTGCATCTACGCTGCTGCTTTCCAAAGACTTGAACTGCTTTTCGATGCTGTCGCCTGCGTTTAGCTCAGCCACCGCCTCGGCCTGAGATTCGAGCTGCAACACTTTTTCTTCCATCCGCTCAAAAGCCGCCATCGCGTCCTGAGTGCCGACGTTGCCCAGCATTTCGTTCAGCCGCTGCGAGGCTTTGGCAGAACGCGCTCTGGCAATATACATATCTTTTTTGGTCTTGGCATCGGAGATTTTGCCTTCTAGCAGCCGCATGTTTTGCTTTAGCTTCTCCACGATCACCCGCTGCTGATCAATCTGGGTTTGCAGGGCTGTAGCCGTCTCTTGCAGCGCCTGCCGACGGCTGAGGGCTTCCCGCGCCAGCGACTCATCGCCTTTTTGCAGCGCCAGCTGAGCGCGACGATACCAGTCTTCGGCACTGGTTTGGGACTGTGCACACTGTCGCTCGGTGCGCTTTTGAGTGGCAATCGCTTGAGCCACAGCCTGCCGCAGCCGAATCAGGTCGTCCTGCATCTCGATCACGGTCTGCTCCAGAATCTTCTCTGGATCTTCAGCCTGCCCAATCAGGTCATTCAGCGTGGCTCGAATCAAACGACTCAATCGATCTAAAAGTCCCATAGCTTCACCGCTCGTCTCACGTCAAGTCGCATTCCCGCATCTATCGTATCGCACCTGCCGAGTTGAGCTGCGGCTGACTAACCAAAATCGCAGCAGCCTGCACAGCTACCGCGATTGAGGGAACGCTCAGCTATTAGATAGCTGCTAGATAGCAGCTATCTAATAGCTGTCTCCGCCCGGAATTTGATCCTCGCTCAGATCTGCTTGCGCCAGCGCCGCTAGCCGAATCGCCTGCCAGTGGCAAAACAGCTCGCGTCCGCGCCAGTTGCTCGATCGATAGCGACGAATGGCGCGGTCAAGCTCCTGCGGATTGCGGGGAACTGGAACGGTATCAACTTTCATGGGTCGTCTCCTAGGGTTGAATAGAACAGCGATTACTTCTGTTGGTTCTATTTTCGTCCAGTCTAGAAGAAATGTAGTCAAAGATACATTTTTTAATTTTTAATAATGCATGAAGATTACTTGGCTAAATCGGCAAACACCTCGCGGACTGCCGGATGCACCAATTGATGCTGCTGCACGTTTAGCCCCTGCGCCAGCGCCAAATCGGTTTCCAATGCCGCCAGCCCTTGATTGGCCAGCTTCAGCACGTAAGGAAAGGTGCTATTGTTGAGCGCCTGAGTCGCTGTCCAAGGTACAGAACCCGGCATATTGGGCACACCGTAATGCACCACGCCTGATTCAACGTAGGTGGGGCTGCTGTGCGAGGTGGGGCGCAGCGTCTCAATGCAGCCGCCTTGGTCAACTGCCACGTCAACAATTACCGAACCAGGCCGCATCTTTGCCACCAGCGCTTTTGAGACTAGAATTGGCGCACGTCGTCCCGGCACCAGCACTGCGCCAATCAGCAAATCTGCCTCCGGCACAGAGGCTTCAATCTGCGAGCTGTTGCTGTAGAGCAGCTCCACCCGCGAACCAAACAGCGTCTCCAGGAACGCCAGTCGCTCCAGGTTCAGATCAATAATCTGCACCTGAGCGCCCAGCCCAATTGCCATTTTTGCCGCTTCTGTGCCCACCACGCCGCCGCCCAAAATCACGACCTTGCCGGGACGCACTCCCGGTACGCCGCCCAGCAAAACGCCCCGTCCGCCCTGCTGCCGCTCCAAATACCTCGCCCCAAACTGCACCGAAAGCCGTCCAGCGATAATGCTCATCGGCGTGAGCAAGGGCAGGCTGCGGTTGGGCAGCTCTACAGTTTCATAGGCGATGGCCGTCACGCCCGACTCAATCAGCCGCTCAGTCAGCGCTCGGTTGGCCGCTAGATGCAGATAGGTAAAGAGGATTTGGTCAGACTGGATCAGCGGATATTCATTGGGCAGGGGTTCTTTCACCTTCACCACCAAAGCGCGTTCCCAGGCTGCCACTGCCGAGGTGATTTTGGCTCCCGCCTGACTGTATTCTGCGTCCGTGCAGCCTGAGCCAAGCCCTGCCCCGGCTTCGACGAACACCGTATGCCCGTAATCGCTCAAGCTCCTGACGCTGCTGGGGCTGAGGCCAACCCGAAACTCCTGGTCTTTAGTCTCTTTGGGCACACCAATTTCCATTGCCTTTCTCCTGAGCTAAATGCTGAACTGTGACTGCAACTCACGCTATCCCCAATTTAATCAGTTCTCAGAGAACGATTCAGTTCACTCAAGCTCTTAAGTAAAGTTTATTGTTGAATTTCCTGAATCAGTTCGGTTGACTCGACCTGTGGGCGATGATAGTCTGACATCTAGCTGCTGGTTTAGAAGTGCAGCTCTCGAATGTAGCGTTCGAGCTTCACGGTCACCTGATTTGTCACGTGAGTTGTAGTGTGGTGTTTTGGTGGCTGCGGTTCAAGGCAGCAAGAGTAGGTTACCTGCCTTAGAGCCTGCTTAGAGCTTGCTGAAAGTTAGATTTCAAGCGTTAGATCTCGCCTGAGAGTAGTCTGTGAGACAGAGATTTAGTGCTCTGTAGATGATTAAGATTTGAGGCATCAACTCTGGCACAAGTAGCTTGCCGAATGTTCTACCCAGAGATGGGGAATGAGGCTTGAGCTTACTGCTACTCTGTATGTTTGATGAGTCTGCCTCCAGTTGAAACCTGTTGGTGATCGAGACTATGGAGACTATGGCCTAAGACTAGAGCGCCTGAGCGGGAGCAACGAGCTGTCAGGCTGCTACAAGTCAACCCCTTCTCAAGCGCTATGGCTAGATAAACCGTCAGAAAAGTCAGCATTATTCTTCAAAAATGCAGCAAATGTTGCATTCAGGAATTTCAATCAGCGGGTATCCTCAAGAGAGCTATATTAACTTTCTCTTAACCAGAGTTATTTACGCTGGTAGCTTTCTGAGTTCCTGTCTCGTTAGCATCAGTTTTGGGACTAAACCTATGGATTTGTTAGAATATCAGGCCAAAGAGCTGTTCCGTCAACAGGGTATCCCCGTGTTGCCCTCACAGCGCATCGACCGCCCCACCGAGTTGAAAGGGCTGACTATTCCGTTCCCCGTCGTTTTGAAGTCGCAGGTTTACACTAGCGCTCGCGGCAAGATGGGCGGCATTCGATTTGTGGAAAACACGATCGACGCGATTGCGGCAGCTCAGGCAATTTTTCACCTGCCGATTATGGGCAAATATCCCAAAGTGCTGCTAGCAGAGGCCAAGTACAACGCAGAGCGCGAGTTTTACATAGCTGTTGCTTTAGATAGCGCCACTCGTCGCCCGGTACTGCTCGGCTCTCAGTTCGGCGGTGTTGAAGTTGAGGCGAAGCTCAGCAAGATTTCGCAGGTGGTCGTAACCCAAGAATTCTCGCCGTATTACGCGCGGCGGCTAGCACTCAAAATGGGGCTAGAGGGCAAGCTGCTCTCGGCTGTCACCGATATCGTTGAAAAGATGTATCGCTTATTTACGGAACGCGATCTGGATCTGGTAGAAATTAACCCGCTGGCGGTTAGCTCAAACCAAGAGCTCATGGCGCTTGATGGCAAAATTGTCGTCAACGATGCGGCCATTGGTCGGCAGCCAGAGCTGGCTTCGCTAGTTGCCACCATTCCCGACCAAGCTGTTCCCCACGCGCTGACTTGCAGCATCAACCTAGTCGAGCGCGAGGGCAATATCGGCGTACTCTGCAACGGGGCAGGTTTGACGATGGCGACGCTGGACTTGCTGCAAAAGAGCAAAGGCAAAGCCGCAAATTTTGTGGATTTGGGCGGCGACTATCGCCACTGCTGCCCGCCCAGCGTCCTGCAAGATCGGCTGAAGCAAGCGTTTGACCTGATTACGCAGGAAAAAAGCGTCAAGGTAGTTTTGGTAAATATTTTGGGTGGCGTAGCTTCCTGCTTGCAGGTGGCTGAAGCCATCGCGGGCTTCTTGAAGTGGCAGTCCGGTCAGCAAGTGCCGTTCGTGGTGCGCTTGGCAGGCGACCAGTTTCACTCGGCGCGGGGGCTGTTGGCCGCAATGGATGTGCCGGTGTTTGAGTCAATCGATGAAGCAGTCCTAGAAGCTGTCAAACGTTCAGCAGCGCCAGCTACTCAGAGCGTCAGTCCTCCCCATGGAGCCAGTCAGCCAGCCCAGACGGGTAATTCACCGCTGATCTTGGCCTCTGCATGAGCGAAATCAGGGAAGTAAGGGGATTAGGTCAGCCGCTGCCAGCGATGGATTTTGCTGGCAGCCGAGTACTGGTTCAGGGGATTGCTGAACCGCTAGGCGCACTCTATGTGCCGTTGATGCAGCGCTACGGTACGTCAATTGTGGCAGGCGTGAGTCCGGCCTTTGGCGGCACGGAAGCTGCTGGAATTCCGGTGTTTGATTTGGTTGAGCAAGCGATTGAGCAGGTCGGCGCTGTAGATGTGGCTGTGCTGTTCGTCGCGCCCTATACCATGCTGGATGCGGCGCTAGAGGCGATGGCGGCTGGAATTCGACAGCTCGTGCTGGTTACAGAAGGCATTCCGCCGCTCGATATGGTCAGGCTGCTGCGCGAGGCAGAGTCCACCGAGACGTTTGTGGTGGGGCCTAGCAGTCCTGGCATTATCATCCCGGACAAAATTCTGCTGGGCACGCATCCGCCCTACTGCTATCAGCCTGGATCAGTGGGCATCATTAGCCGCAGCGGTACCCTGACCTCGGAAGTAGCGCTGGAGCTAACTCGAGCCGGTCTAGGCCAGTCCATTGCGGTGGGGATTGGCGGCGATGCGATTGTCGGATCTTCGTTTCAGCAGTGGCTGCAAATTCTAGAAGAAGACGAGCAAACCGAGGCGATTGTGCTGGTGGGTGAAATCGGCGGCGAAAGCGAAGAAACTGCGGCGCGCTATATTGCCGAAGCGATTGAAAAGCCAGTCGTGGCCTATGTGGCTGGCATAACTGCCCCCAAAGGTCAGCAGATTGGTCATGCGGGGGCGATTATTTCTTCGCGGATCGCCAGGATAGGCACGGAGATTGGCTCGGTTGAGAGCAAGTTGGCGGCCTTCAAGCGAGCTAAGGTTCCGGTTGCCGATCGGCCTTCTAAGATTCCTAAGCTGGTGATGCAGGCGCTAGAAAAACGCTGCTAAACAGGCGCTAAATCCAAGGCTCGTCATCTTCCAGGTTTTTATCTTCCAGGTTTTCAAGATTGTCGGGTTGGGCTGAGCGCTGGCTTTCTGGCTGAGGCACAACCGGTTCGGGCGAGTCAGACTGAAGCACGACAGGTTTTGGGGCAACGGCCTGATCAGCCTCCCAGTCATCGCCCCAAATATCCTCCAGCTCGCAATCTAGATTCCTGACAGGAGACTGATCCGAGGTTGGCTCAAGATTCTCTTGATGCAGCGAGCGGAAGTCTGGGCGAGCAGGAGCTTCAATCGACTCAAACGCTTCTTCAACCTGCGTAGAAATGGTCTCAAACCCAGACTCAACCTGCTCCAGCAACACCTGCGTTGTCTCGCTCACCTGGGCTTTGAGTACCTGCGCCTTCTGAGTGAGCTGTTGCGATAGTTGCTGTGCCTTGACTTTGGCCTGCTGCAACTGCACTTTGGCCTGCTCGGCGGTCACTTCAGCCCGCTGGCTCAAGCTCTGGGAAAGCTTTTGCGACAGGCTGGGCTGATAGAGTTCAAATTCAGCTTCGGCCACTCGAACGCGCTGCTTGCCAAAGCCAAGAATCTGGCTGGGCGGCAGCTGATAGAATTCGCCCAGCACGCCCGTCCAGCCGCTAGAGACAAACAGATACTGGGTAATTTCGCCCGTTTGCAGCAGAAACAGGCAGTCTACAATCCGGCCAATTCGGTTGCCGTCCTCGCTCCAAATTTCGTGGTCAATCAGCGACTCCAGCCGCCGCACTCGCTCTACGGTAGTTTTTTCGGGCTGGCCTTGCATCAGCAAGCCACTGACTCCGATTGCCCCAATCTGGCCGAGCTGAAAAGCCGACTTTTGGTTGCCCAAGAAGCCCGACTTGCAGATAAACCCCAGCACCCGATGCGACGGCGGATAGCTCCAGAGCAAATCCACCCGCCCTAGCTCTTCCATCGTGCTGCGGTCGAGGACAAGTTGGTTGATCAGGTCGCTCTGCCGGATCAGCTCGCGAGTCATGGTAGTTCTGGTAAAAGATCCAACTCCAGAATAGCGGCTCCAGCGAAATTATTCTGCGGCTGGGGCTGCGGCGGGGGCAGAACCCTCGGCCAAGGGCAGCAAAAACCAGAAGGTTGCGCCCGTCTCGCAGTCGGCAATCCCGATTTCGCCCTGATGTGCCGTGATAATTTGCCGACAGAGATAGAGACCCAAACCGAGACCGGGCATATAGCGCGCGCTGCTGCCCCGCGCATAGAGTTCAAACAGCCGACTGTGCTGGGCGGGCGGAATCCCCACACCGCTATCGCTGACGTAGCAGCAGAGCCACTGGCGCGAGCGAGCGAGTCTCGGCAGTCTGGGGAGCCAGCGTTTGTCGAGTAGCTCGGCGCGCAGCGTGATTTCAATGCCGTGCGGATTATGCTTGACAGCGTTGGTGATTAGGTTGCTGTAAACGCGCCAGAGCTGGGTAGGGTCAACGTCAATTTTGGGCAGATCTGCGGCAATTTGGTGATGGAGCTGAATTTGGTTTTTGAGCAAGGCTGGCTCTAAGTCCGCCAAAACAGTGCTGACTAACTGGCGCAGATCGGTGGGCTGACGGTGCAGCACTAGCTCCTGAACTTCGGCAGTATGGGCTTCCAAGAGCGAATGAATTAGGTCTAACTGGCGTTCGCTGCCCTGCAACAAGCGCTCTAGTACCTGTCGATTCACCGAAATTTGCTCGTCCTCCGTCTTCTTCAGCAGATTTTGCAGCACAATCGCCGTGCCCATGACTGGCGTTTTCAAGTCATGCGAAACCGTATGCAGAAACAAGCGCAGCTCCCGCCGAGACTGAAACTCGTTGCGCTGTAGCCGCTCATAGAGATACACCGCCAGATCGCAAATAAAGCAAAACCAAAACAGCAGAATAAAAATGCCGCTGCTATAGATTGACTGGCCTTCAATTGCCGTCAGACCCAGCAGGGAATTAATGCCGATAAAATAGGCCATCGTGCCGAGCTGCGAGAGCAAATGCAGCCGCCAGCGCACAGGCATCAGCGTTGCCTGCACCAGAAACACCAAGAACCAGCCGCCGCCACCCGAATCCGGGATCTGAAAATATGTGCCAATGATTTGCGGAACCACCGTCATCGACCAGGAGAAGCCGAGAAATAGCAGCCCCGGATGGCGTTGACCCCAAAGCGTCCGGCGCAGCAGCAGACAGGCGATGAGCAGCAGTCCTACCACCGCATTGCCAACGATTGTCAGATAGCGCAGCTGATTGACCAGATTAGAACTGCCGAAATCCTCTACGATCTTTTGGTTAAACTGCTCGGGATACAGAAACAGCTCGTAGCTGTCTCGCAGCACAAAGGTCATAAAACAGGGTACAGCAATCCAAAAGCAGAGCCGTAGCCGCTCTGACAAAAACTGATGCCGCCAAGCCCGGTAGTCGGCAGATTCGACCTGCTGCGGCCAGCATTGCTCAATTTTTTGCACGAGGTGCTTCCACAGCCCGGTTTGCTGTTGGCGCAGCTTATTGAGCACTCCCCCTGCTTCACTCCCTGCTTTGCCCCCTGCCGCCATAGGATTGCCTCGCAGAATAGTAGAAATGCTGAATTAGCTGCCAGATTAACCAGATTGAAGGGGAAGAGGGCAAGAAGATTGACTCAACCTACCCTCAGAGAAACCGTCAGACGGAGCGTTTGTAGGCCAATCTAGCAGCCGCGTTCAAAGCCGTCTTCACCCAGTTGGTCACTTTGATCGCCCTGCAAATCTCAGGGCAAATCTCAGGGCAAATCTCAGGCAGCCTAAACTATCCAATCGGGTGAAGACTGAGCTGCCATTCTGCTATAGCGTCTGACATACAGTGAGGTTTGGGCGGTTGTGCAGCGCCTGAATCTCTGACGCATGGAGGTATAACCATGTTGACTCAATCTGCGTCCAAGCCAGATTTGATTCCGAGTCTGGCCTCTAATCTGACCTCTAGTTCACACCTCAGTTCGGCCACAAGTTCCACCACATCTAGCCTCAGCCGCCTGTTGGTGGTGGAAGATGACCTGGTGATGCAGCTTGGCTTGGAGCAGTTTTTTGAAGATTATCCGCAGTTTACGATTGTCGGGCAAGCCACAGATGGCTATGCGGGTGTTGAAGCAGCGCGACAGCTCCAGCCGGATTTGGTGCTGATGGATATTGGCCTGCCGCAGCTCGACGGCATTGCCGCCACCCGTCAGATCAAAGCCGAATGGCCGCAGATGCCTGTGATTATGCTGACCTCACATACCGCTGATCACGAAATGATGGCCGCACTCTCCAGCGGTGCCGATGCCTACTGCGTCAAGGGCACAAAGCTCGATCAGCTTCAGGTGGCGATTAGCTCAGCCCAAGAGGGCGCTATCTATCTCGATCCGCAGATTGCTCGCCGCGTCTTGGGCTACCTGAAGCCAATGGCGCAGGGTTCTAGCCCGCTCTCAGGCCGCGAACTCGAAGTGCTGCGGCTCGTGGTAGAGGGCAAGAGCAACCCCGAAATTGCGGCAACGCTCTATCTCAGCCTCAGCACAATCAAATGTCACGTGCGTTCAATTATGAACAAGCTGTCAGTTGATGATCGGGTGCAGGCGGCGGTCGTGGCGCTGCGCTCTGGTCTGGTTTAGTGGGGATCGTAAAAATTAGCGCGGGCTTGGAAATTGCTCTCCAAACCCGCGCTTACTGCTCTCCGCCAGTCTCTTTCTTAGTGATGATGTCCAGCGTGATCATGGCTGTGCTCGTGATCATGGCTGTGCCCGTGATCATGAGCATGTCCGTGATCGTGACTGTGCCCCTGTGCAGCCAGCGCTCGATTCACTGAAAGCGCCTGCTCAGAAAGCAGCTCCGCAATTTGGGCATCTGCCCAGTCTGCCGCCATTGCCAAAAACTCAGGCCGATCGTTGACACAGGGCATCTGAACGTAGGTGACATCCGGACGCTTACGCTGAAGGCCATGAATAATATGGTCAACATCCAGCAGCGTCTCGTGATTTTCGGTGGCAAAGCCAATCGGCATGAACAGCAGCGCCGTTGCCCCTAGGTCAATCAGATTTTTGGCGGCCAGATCAGCGTTGGGCTGCGTCCAGTCGATCAAAGGCGTTTGGTGATTTAGCCAGCCCACCGAAATCAGCGGATAGCGCGCAATCAAGCGGTCGCGCACCTGATCATAGAGCTTCTGGCTTTCGTCAATCCCCGAGGTGAAGCCTTTGGCCTTATGTGGACAACCGTGGTTCATCAGCACAATCCCAATCTGCGAGGGCAGATGCGCTGCCGCCAGATCCGAGGTAATTTTTTCCTCCACCATCTGCGCCATCAGATCCAGATAGGCCGGACGGTCAAAGAACGAGGGAATATAGCGTAGCCCCTTTACCCAATGCTCAGATTCACCGGACATGGCGGTGAGTGCCTTGTTCACCTGCTCAACGGCAATGCCGCTGGTAAAGATCGAGTCTACGACCAGCAGCGGATAGATCAAAATCTTGTCGAAGCCAGCCGCCTTGACCTCAGCCAGCACCTGATCCGGCAGGAACGGCGCGCAAAAGTTGAACGCTTTGAACACCTGCACTCGCTCACCCCAGCGCTCTTGCAAGTGCTGCTCGATGCCAGCCCGCTGCCGTTCAAAGATAGCGTTGTGGGGCGAGATAAAGTTGCCGTGCTGATGCTGCCATTCGTGCAGGTCAAACATGGCCAGCAGCTTGGCCAGACTGGGATAGATCCAGGTGGGGACGGGGGCAAATTTGGCGGTCAGCAGGTTAAGCGCCTGCTCGTTATAGTTAGCAAAGTCTTCGTAGCTTTCGACTTCGCCGTAGCCCATCAGCAAAACGGCAATCCGCTCTGACGGGGCAGACTGAGGCGAATCAGGCGTTTGAGCGCCTGCTAGCTGTTGTTTTTCGGGAGTTGCAACCACGGGCACCTCTGCAATATTGTGAACCTTCTCATGAACTTAGGGTAACATCCCCCTCCAGGGGATAGCTAGGAGATGACAAAAATCTGTCTTGATCTGTAAAAAGGCTGAGACTAGGCGATAGAGTGCAAATAGATAGTTTGAAACCGACTCAAATTTTATGACAAGAGGATTGCTCTGGCTACCGCTGCTGGGCGTATTTTGCTGGCTGGCCTGGGCGGGCTGGAACGAATATCAAAAGCTAGAAGCCTACCGGATCTGGGCAGAGCCGTTTGACCACGCCAAGTACGACATCTATGCGGCTCTGGGTCAAAAGGGCGGCGATTTGGTCTGGGGTAAGCCGACGCGACGCGGGCCAGTCGAACTCCAGTCGGTGACGCTGAGTCAGGTGGAGGCAATTCGGCTGCGGCTCGGCGGCCAAGCGATTGGGCTAGGAGACTCTACAGCAGCAATCAAGGCGGGCAATCAGCCGATTGCGCTCGAACTTCAGCTTCACGATGGGGCTATGCAGATTCCCTTTACGGATCTAGAGTTAGCCGAAAAATGGGGCGAGCATCTTCGGCAAGACTGGCAAACTCTGCAGTCAGGTGATTTGGCATCTCAGTAGAAACTTCAGCTCAGTAGAAACTTCAGCGCTACAGAAATGCCATTGAACGCTAGAGAGGTAGACTGGCTTAAAATCAACTTTAGCCAGTGGACAGCGCTCCACTCCCCCCGAGTTTTCCACTAATTTTTTAGTATCTTCGAGTATCAGTATGAATTTGCACTGGCGATGCATCTGACTGGATTGGCAATCCCCGTGTGTATACTGAGCTAAGCTAGACCAATTTACTCGGTCGGTAGCTAGATTCATCCGCCGCTGAGTGTCGCTCAGCGGCGCTGATCTGTGGTTTTTCGCTGTTCTCTGGTCGGCTATTTACCAGGCTAGGGCTGATGACTTGATGCGATGACTTGAACAAGTCATCAGGTTCCTGCGCTCCTCTCAACCTTACATGCCAAACAACCGTGGAGTTTCAATCCGCAACCTGCCCCTCAGCTTTTTGCTGGTGGTGCCTTTTGTGATGCAGATCTTTGTTGTCGTCAGCCTGACGGGCTGGATTTCGCTGCGAAACGGCCAGAAAGCCGTGAACGATCTGGCCAGCCAGCTCCGCAACGAAGTGGCCGCCCGGATTCAGCAAAAGCTCAGCGACCATCTCCGAATTGCGCCCCTAGTCAATCAGGTTAACGTCGATGCGCTGCGGCTGGGGATGCTAGATCTAGACAACCAGAAGCTCATTCAACAGCAGCTGGCCGCTCAACTCCGGCAGTTTAGCCAGCTCAGCGGCATCACGCTCGCCACCGAAACGCCGAGCTATGCAGGCATTGCCTACGACGAAGAGGGGCGACGCATTCTCAGCCTCTGGAACCCGGAAGGTGGCCTCACAGACAGCATCCTAGATGCCCAAGACCAGATTGTTTCACAAACCGTTGATGCCAAATACGATCATCGGCGGCGACCCTGGTATCAGACGGCAGTCAAGGCCGGTCGGTCAGTCTGGCAAGAACCCTACGTGACGATTAATCCGCAGCGGCTAGTGATTTCTGCTGATCAGCCCTTCTATGACGCGCAGGGGCAGCTGCTGGGCGTGGCGGATGCAGAGCTGACATTGACCAGCATCAGCGAATTTCTGTCGGAAATTCACGTTGGCAAAACCGGACAGACCTTCATCATTGAGCGAAACGGCACGCTTGTCGCCACCTCAACGCCTCAGCAGCCCTTTCGGCTTGACCCCAAAACGCAAGAGCCAGAAAGGCTATTGGCTACCCAGTCTAGCGATCTACTCGTGAGTCAGACTGCTCAGTTCCTCGGCCAGACATTTCGGCGGCTTGATCAAATTAACGCGCCTCAGCAGCTTGAGTTTGAGCTGGCAGGTGAGCGGCAGTTTTTGCAGGTGATGCCGTTTCAAGATCAGCAGGGTTTGGATTGGCTCGTGGTCGTGACGGTGCCAGAGGCAGATTTTATGGAAACGATCAACGCCAACACCCGCACCACGGTCTGGCTCTGTTTGGGGGCGCTAGCAGTTTCTACCTTGATTGGCCTCTGGACAGCTCAGCGTCTAGTTCGGCCAATCTCAGGCGTGATCTCAGCGGCAGATGCCCTCTCCAAAGGTCACTGGAATCAGCATTTGCCGCCGTCCCGATTCGGTGAACTCGCCCTGCTGGCCGGAGCATTTAACCATATGGCTGAACAGCTTCAGCTCTCGTTCAACGCCCTGCAATACAACGCCCATCACGATCCGCTCACGGGTCTGCTGAATCAAACAGCCTTCCGGCTACAGCTCCGCGAGGCAATTGCTCGCCGCGATTATTTCTTGAGCCAAAGCTCTGACTGGAGCAGCGACTGGAGCAGTCAACAGAGCAGCCAACAGATCGGCCAACAGGCCAGCCAACAGAGCAGCTATTGCTTCGCCATACTGTTTCTCGATCTAGACTATTTCAAGCTGGTCAACGACAGTTTGGGACATCTGATTGGCGATCAGCTGTTGGTTGCTGTCACCCAACGGCTTCAGGCTATTGTCATAAAACATCAAGCCATAGCAGATCGGCTCGCTGACAACAACGTGATCGCTCGATTTGGCGGCGATGAATTCGTGATTCTGCTGGATCCGATCCAGGATATTCAAGATGCAACGCAGCTCGCCAACCAAATTTCTCATGAGTTGCAAAAGCCGTTTAACATCAGCGGCAACGAGGTGTTTATCAGCACCAGCATTGGCATTGTCATTAGCACGAATGGCGGCGCGCAGCCGGAGAGCTTCTTGCGGAATGCCGATATTGCGCTCTATCGGGCTAAAGCCAACGGCAAGGCTAGCTACGAGCTGTTTGATGCAGTGATGCATACGCAGGCCGTTACCCGACTTCAGCTCGAAACCGACCTGCGGCGAGCCATTGAGCAGCAAGAGCTGAAGATCTACTACCAGCCCATCATCGAGATTCACAGCTGCCGAATTGCCGGATTTGAGGCGCTGCTGCGCTGGCATCATCCGACGCAGGGCTGGGTTTCGCCCGCCGAATTTATTCCGATTGCCGAAGAAACTGGACTGATTGTGCGCTTGGGCGAATGGGTGCTGCATCAGGCTTGCGTTCAAATGCAGCGCTGGCAGCAGCAGTTTGCAGGCTGTGCCGCTCTAACTCTAAGCGTCAATCTCTCGAGTCGGCAGTTCTTTCAGGCCGATTTTCTAGAATCTCTGGAGCAAACGCTTGCACGTACAGGACTCTCTCCTGAAAACCTGAAGCTGGAAATTACCGAGAGCATTTTTATAAATACTGGTGAAGCAACCAAGGCAAAACTTAGGCGGATCAAGCAATTTGGTGTTCAGCTCAGCATTGATGACTTTGGTACGGGCTATTCTTCGCTGAGTTATCTACACCGTTTCCCAATCGACACGTTAAAAATTGATCGTTCCTTTATTCAACGGCTACAGCCGACTCAAGATAACCTAGAAATTGTGGAGGCAATTGTGGTTCTAGCGCATAAGCTGGGGATGACGACTGTGGCAGAAGGAGTCGAGACCGCAACCCAGCTCCAGCTGCTGCGGCAGATTGGCTGTGAGCAAATCCAAGGATTTCTGTTTTCTCGGCCTGTTGAAGCTAGCAAAATTGCTGCCATGCTCATTGGTGGGACGACGCTACCGCCAGAAACCAGCCAGAAACGGCGCAACTTGACGCAGTGCTGAGCTAGATTAAGGTCAAATCAAGTTAGTCCAAATCAAGCCAGCCATTTTCTCTAGGCTCAGCCTAACAACTGAGCATCCAAGCTTCTGTGTTTCCTGATTGTGAATTTAGCTCCGGTCAACTTCGCTTGATCAGCTCTGTCAAAATGATTCTGATTCTGATATTGATTCTGGTCTAGAGACTCGCTGGTTTCGTGGCGCTAGAGGCTCTCAGTTTCACTCTCAACTCACATGAACTTGAAAAAACGTCGAACTGGCTTTTCTCTCAGCGCATTGCCCCTGCTGCTGATTGGCTGCGGTTGGTCTACCGTGGTGGCTCAGAGTCAAAGCTTAGAAACTGCCACCATTCAGACCTATCAGGCAGCGCAGCTTGAGGTGACGCGCAGCGCAGCGCGTGCGGCTCGCATCTATGTGAACCGAGCCAGCCAGCAGCGAGGCCGGCCAGACGACCCCAATGCAGCTGCTGCCCCACTCACAGAGCAAGTTGAGCAAGAGATACTCAATAATTTTATTAAACCGATTCAAACCGTCGGGTCGGGTCGGGTCTGGGTCTATTCACCCACTGCGGTGGTCTTCGATCAAAGTCCTGACTTTCCAGCCGAATACCAAGGTAAGAGCCTTGCCCTAATTTTTGCGATCCAGCGGCAGCACGGCGCTGGGCACTACGAAGAGATGACTCAAGCCGTCATGCAGGGGCGAGAGGGTAAGGGTTGGTATATCTGGAATCCGCAGCGGGCGCGTGACTCTGCCCCCTGGTGGGAGCCGTTGACCCGTGATAGCGGTCATGAGATTGCGGTCTGGAGTCCGGTCACCTTGAGCGACACGCCGCACAGCCAGGTCTGGGTGATTGGGGTCTCAGCAATGCTGCCAGAGCTGATGCGCGCTAACGGAGCCTATGATCAGATTCAAAACTCGATTTTTGCGATGAGCATCATGACTGGCGTGGCGCTGGGGCTGATGGCCTTGCTGCGCCGCAACCGCAATGCACTCAAAGCCAGCGAGTCTCACTATCGCGCCATTGTCGAAGACCAAATGGAGATGATCTGCCGCTTTCGCTACGACGGCTCGCTCACCTTCGCGAACCAGGCCTATGCCGATGCTTTTGGGTTTCAGGCCGAAAACTTCAAGCAGATGAACCTGTTTGATCTGGTGCCCCAGTCAGAGCTGCCCGCCTTGCTCTCGCAGATCTCCACTCTCAGCGCGGCTCATCCGGTGCAGTTCTCCGAGCGGCTGACCGCTACCGCCGACCAGCAGCAGCGCTGGCAGCAGTGGACAGACCGAGCGATTCTTAGCCCCAGAGGTCAGGTGGTGGAAATTCAGTCGGTGGGGCGAGATATTACTAGCCGCAAGCTCTATGAGTCAGAAATTGAGCGGCTGGCCTTTACCGATCCACTGACCGGACTGGCAAATCGGCGCAGGCTCTATGCCGTGGGTCAAGAAACGCTCAGCACCCAGCGGCTCGACCAAATGGGCTTGATCTACCTCGACTTGGATCGCTTTAAGCCGATCAACGACATGCTGGGTCACGATGCGGGAGACGAGCTGTTGGTACAGGTAGCCGATCGGCTCCAAGCCTGCATTCGGCGGGCAGACACGCTGGCGCGACTAGGCGGCGACGAGTTTGCGATCTTGCTCGTTTCCAGCGACCTCACCGAAGCAGAGCAGGTGGCCGACCGGATTTTGATCGCGCTGCATCAGCCATTTCATCTCTGCGGTCAGGCGATTCAGATTGGCACAAGCCTGGGAATTGCCATCACCACCTCTGCTGAAATGCCGTTTAGCCAGCTGTTAACCCAGGCCGATATTGCCATGTATCGCGCCAAGTCGCGGGGGCGCGGCAACTACGTGATTTTTGATGGAGCCATGTATGCCGAGATCCTCACCAAGCGCGAGCTTGAAACTGATCTGCGCCAAGTGATTGAACGGCAGCAGCTCCGCGTCTACTATCAGCCGATTGTGGCGCTGGCCAGCGGTCAGCTCTGGGGGCTAGAAGCCGTGGTGCGCTGGCATCACCCTAAGCGAGGACTGCTGGCTCCAGCGCAGTTTCTTCAGATGGCCGAAGATGTGGGATGCAGCCTGCCGATTGAGCGCTGGGTGGTGCGGCAAGCCTGCCATCAGATCGCCCAGTGGCGGCAGTTCTACCCCGATCTGCGGCTGAGTCTTAACCTGTCGGGCAAGCATCTGGCGCAGCCGGACGGCGTAGACTATCTGGAAACGCTGCTCCAAGAAACGGGTCTGTCACCGCATCAGATCATGCTGGAAATCACCGAAACAATCGTACTTGAGCAGACCGATTTGGCAACTGCGGCGCTGGCTCGGCTGCGGCAGATGGGCGTACGGATTGCCCTAGATGACTTTGGCACGGGCTATTCCTCGCTCAGCTATCTGCATCATTTCCCGGTAGACGTGCTGAAGATTGACCGCACGTTTGTCAGAGCGCTAAAGCCCAGTGCATCGAGCGGCCAGCATAGCGCTGCGCCCGAAGATTCCAAAAACAGCGAGATCGTCCGCTCGATTGTGCGGCTGGCTCAAAGCCTCAATATCGCGACCGTGGCCGAAGGCATCGAAACCGCCGAACAGCTCGCCCAGCTGCGCGCCCTCGACTGTCAGGCAGGGCAGGGCTACTTTTTTGCCGAGCCGCTGAATCAGTTTGCGCTCGAAGATTTCCTCAAACGCCAGAAGCATGAGAGATTGAAGCTAACTCATTAAATTCGCCTCATGCGGCATCTCTCTAGGCTGTTTTCTGGGCTGTTTTCTGGGCTATTTTCTAAACTACTTGCCTGGCCCCCCGCTTGGCTGCAGCGCTATCAGCATCTCTGGGTGGGGTCGAGACGGCTAGCTATTCTGGAAGCCTGCGTGATTGGGGTGGTTTCAGGGCTGGCGGCTGTGCTGCTGAAGCAGGGCATTGGCTGGCTGGGCGGCTGGCGGGTGCAGCTCTCGCATCAGTATCCGGCCTGGATCATGCTGCCACTGCTGGGGGGACTGGGCGGCCTACTCTCTGGACTGCTGATCGAGCGACTGGCTCCAGAGGCCGCAGGCAGCGGCATTCCGCAGGTGAAGGCAGTACTGGCCGACGTGCCGCTAACCCTAAATCTGCGCGTGGCTGCGGTGAAGATGGTGAGCGTCATTCTAGCAGTTGGCTCTGGCCTGAATCTGGGGCGGCAGGGACCCACCGTGCAGATTGGGGCGGCTTTGGCGGCTCAGCTCGGTCAATGGCTGCCCACCTCGCCTGCTTACCGACGGCAGCTGATTGCAGCTGGGGCAGCGGCGGGTCTAGCGGCTGGGTTTAACGCGCCGATCGCGGGCGTGCTGTTTGTGGTCGAGGAGTTTTTGCAGGACTTTTCGGGGCTGACGCTGGGCACGGCGATTTTGGCTTCGTTTGTGGGGGCGGTGGTATCGCGGCTGCTAGGCGGGCAGGGACTGAGCCTCGATCTGGAGATGGCGCAGTCGGTTACCAATTTTTCGCTGCAAGACCTGCCGTTTTTCTTGATTTTGGGGCTGCTAGCAGGGCTGTTGGGAGGGTTGCTAAGCTGGGGAATCTTTGCGAGTCTTGCCTTTTATCGGCGGGTGGTGAAGCTGGGGCTACCCGGAAAAATTGGGCTAGCAGGGCTACTGTCAGGTAGCGCTGTGATGCTGCTGCCAGTAGCCTTTCGAGATAGCGCTAGTCTGCAAGAATTAGTCAGCACTGGCGATGCAGGCTGGGGGTTTACGCTGCTGGCCTTTGTGGTCAAGTTTCTGCTAACGCTGGTGGCTTACGGGGCGGGCGCTCCCGGCGGGCTGTTTGCCCCAGCCCTCTTGTTGGGTGCTTCGCTAGGGCATCTTGTGGGCAGCGCCGCGCACTTATTGGAAAGCTGGGTGGGCGTGGCGATTGGGATGCCGGTCGGAATTAGCGGCTCTTCCACTTATGCGCTAGCCGGAATGGGGGCATTTTTTAGCGCCGTGACGCGCGGCCCGATCACCGCCATCGTGATCGTGTTTGAAATCACCACCGACTTCAATCTGGTGCTGCCGCTGATGATTGGTTCGGTCATTGCCTATTTGATCAGCGATAAGCTAGCACCCGGCTCAATCTACGGTCGCCTGCTGGCCGCCAACGGCATCCAGATTGCAAAGCCCAGCGTCGCCCATAGCCCCTGGGAAAACCTGACTGCCGCAAATTTGATGCAGCGCCGGGTCGAAACGTTAGCAAGCTCGCTCAGCCTCGACGAAGCGATGCAGGCCTTCTCGCGCTCACACCATCGCGGCTTTCCGGTGGTGGATGCTGGACGGCTGGTGGGGCTGGTGACGCTGGGCGATCTGTCGAATCCCAGCCGCCAGCCGCCCGATCCGCAGACCGCCACGTTAGGCGAGGTGATGACCCCGCAGCCGATTACCGTCACGCCCAAAGATTCGCTCTCTCAGGTGCTCTATCTGCTCAATCGCTTTAATATCAGCCGCCTGCCTGTCACCGATGGCCAAAAGCTAGTCGGCATCATTACTCGCGCTGACATCATTCGGGCTGAGGCAAACCAGGTTAACCATACGGTAAAGCTGGGGCCTGCGCCCGTGCCCTCTTATTTGGTGTATCAGACGCGCTCCCCGGCGATTGGCAGAGGCCGGATGCTGGTGCCGCTCAGTAACCCAGAGACTGCCCCAACGCTGATTCATCTGGCGGCAGCAATTGCGGCGGCTCGCAGCTACGAAATTGAATCTCTGCAAGTAGTAACGGTGCCCCGCGCTCAGCCACCCTCAGAAGCCGCAGTCCGCACTACCCGCAGTCGGCGCTTGCTGAAGCAGGCCGCAAGTCTCGTCCAGCAGTATGGCCTGCCCATTCACACGCAGATCCGGTTGGCGCATGATCCGGCGCACGCCATCCTAGAAACCGTGAAGCAGCGGCATATTGACCTGGTGCTGATGGGCTGGAACGGCGCGCCGAATACGCCCGGACGGATTTTTGGCAGCACGGTCGATACGGTGATTCGGCAGGCGGCTTGCGAGGTGATGCTGGTGAAGTTGCAAGAGCCAGCCCAGTTTCGGCACTGGCTGGTTCCGGTCGCAGGTGGCCCCAATGCCCAAAGAGCACTCGATCTGCTGCCCGCTTTTCGAGCGGCGGGGCTGCAAGATCTGCGGATCTGTCAGGTCTTTGATCCCGCTGAGTCTGACGGGCTGGATCAGCTTCACAGTCTGGTCGCGGACTTGGGTGATCGCTTGGGTTGCCCGGTGGAAGCCTGTCCGGTCTGGGGCAGGCCGGTGGCTGAGGCAGTGGTCGATTTGGCGACCGAGAAAGCCTGCGATGTGATTATGCTGGGCGCGAGTCGGGAAGGGCTGCTCCAGCAAGTGATCAAAGGCAATATTCCGGAGGCAATCACGCGAGCCAGCCCTTGCAGCGTTATTTTGGTGCGCGGCGCGGTGACAGAAGAAGATTAGAGCTGCCCGTTCAACCGCCCGTTCAACATCTGGGACTTTTGCTGAATCTGCGTGAATCCTAGACGGGAAGGCCAGCCACCGCTGGTTCATCTTTGTCGTCTAGTCTTTGCCGTCAGCCGTCAGCGCCATGAATCCCTCCTCCTATCTCTCGACATTAGAGCAGCTTGCCCAGGTGCGTCGTTCCGCTGCTCAGCCCACGATCTCATCGTCTTCTAACGCCCCGTACCTGTTTTTGTTTCTGGAGATTTTTGAGCGCGAGGGGGGGATTCAGTCGTTTGTTAGACAAATTTTTCGCAGCCTTGCTGCCTTGGAGCCAGTTCCCAGCGCCGATGTGTTTCTGCTGCGCGACCGCTGCTGTGAGCATCCCTTTGCGAGTCCTGCCCTGCGGTTTCACTATTTCAAAACGCGCTCCGCTCTGCTCAGTCGCCTCTGGATAATTGGCGCACTGCTGCTCTATCTGCTGCGTCACCGTCCACAGCGACTGATCTGCGGGCATCTCTATCTTGCGCCTTTGGTTTGGCTCTGCTGCAAGCCCTTCGGCATTCCCTACACGGTCATCACCCACGGCAAAGAAGTCTGGGCGCCTCTGCCCTGCTGGCAGCGCTTGGCCTTGCAGCAGGCTGACCAAATCTGGACGGTGAGCCGCTACAGCCGCGACCGCTCAGCTGCATCCAACCAGCTCGACCTGAGCAAAATTCAGCTCCTGCCCTGCGCGATCGATGGCGATGCCTTTACGCCCGCCGCCAAGTCGCCCGCGCTGCTGGAGCAATATGGTCTGCGGGATGCCAAAGTGTTGATGACGGTAGCGCGGCTCTGGTCGGGCGACATCTATAAGGGCGTAGACGTGACGCTGCGGGCTTTGCCGCAGATTTTGCAAAGCTTTCCAGAAGTCAAATATCTGGTAGTGGGTCGGGGCGATGACCAGCCGCGACTGGCAGAACTAGCCGCTGAACTGGGAATTGCCGACCGAGTTGTGTTTGCTGGCTTTGTGGCGACAGCGGATCTCCTGGAGCACTACCGGCTAGCAGATGCCTACGTGATGCCCTCCCAGGAAGGATTTGGAATTGTTTACCTGGAGGCGATGGCCTGCGGCATTCCAGTCCTCTCTGGCGACGCAGACGGCTCGGCTGATCCCCTCAGAGACGGCGAGCTAGGCTGGCGAGTGCCGCATCGTGACCCAGAAGCCGTGGCTCAGGCTTGTCTGGAGATGCTGCAAGCAATTGCCCAGCGTCAGCGCGGCGCAGCCTTTGACCCTCGCTGTGATGGTAGCTGGCTGAGACGGCAAGCCATTGAGCGGTTTGGCAAAGCGGCTTTCACGGCTCGGCTGCAAGTGCTACTGGGGTCAGGTTAGCTTTGCCGGAGGGCATCCCCCTGGACTGAGGTGAGAAATCCCTATCTCGGCAAGTTTTGCGTCGCTGGCGGCTTGGTTTATCCTGAGACTAAGCGGAATTTAGCTCTGCCCGCATACCGCATTTTCAACGCCAAGCCGCCAGGAGGACATATGAACCCCAATCGCTATCGAAGCATCCAATTTTCGGGTCTACGCTTTTGGCTGATCCTGCTGGCCGTCGTCTGGCTACTGGGCACGGTGGGGCTGGGCTGGATCGTCAAATCGGTATTTATTTTGATTGCCGTACTGCTGGTCACGCCGATATTAGCCTTTCTGGGCTTTCGCTGGTGGCTGAAGCGTAACTTGGTCATGGCTCAATGCCCCGTCTGTGGCGTGGAGTCGGCGGGCATTAACAACACCCAAATGCGTTGCCCCAGTTGCAGTGAGCCTTTGAAGGTTGAGGGCAACCAGTTTTACCGCCTGACACCCCCCGGCACCGTAGATGTCAACGCGATTGATGTGACGGTAAAGCAGCTCAACGATTAGCCCCCCAACTTACCCCAGAGGCCGATAGGTGCGGTAGTTAATGCTGGGGAAAATATTGTCAATCGCCTCCACTTTTTCCAGCCAGCCCGAATCTACCTTGCCCTGCCGCAGATCTTCCCAAATCTTGTTGAAGCGCATCAGATGTGAACGAGTGCGGCGCACGGCGTAAGGGACCATCGTCCCCGTGCGCATAATAAACGCCCAGTCCGAAGACTGCGCCAACAGCAGCTCCCGCGCCGCCTGATTCAGGGCGCGCACCTCCAGCTCGTCGGCTACTTCATGCCGCGACAGGTCAATCATCCGCTCGGTGGCTTTATGCAAATGCGGGTAGATCCAGGCGTTAGTTTCGTTCAGCCAATATTCGTGGAAGCCGCGAAAGCCCCAGCTCGACTGCGCCGGACGGCAAACCTGCTGCGTCGGGTGCTGCTGCAAATAGTCGGCTAGATGCGTCATCGCGTAGGTGGACTGGTCAAACCAGGTTTTGCGGAACAGATAGTTGATAAACCAGGGACCTTCATACCACCAGTGACCAAACAGCTCTGCGTCGTAGGGCGAGACGATAATCGGCGGGCGCTGCATCACGCCATGCAGGTGCTCCACCTGCCGCTCCCGGTTATAGACAAAGTTGGCCGCATGTTCAGCAGCTTTTTCCTTGGCCCAGTGCGGGTCGTAGAGAGCTTTGTCGCTTAGCCCTAGCCCGCGCCCGGTAATTTTGTGGTACTTAATGCCGACGTTTTTGCGCTGGCCGTTGGGCATCACGTAGGGCTTGATGTACTCGTAGTCTGCATCCCAGCCCAAATCTCGGTAAAACTCGCGGTATTCGGCAGCGCCGGGATAGCCAACTTCGGATGACCAGACCTGCTGCGACGACTCCTGATCACGGGCAAACACCGCCACGCCAGCTTCCGTAAAGATCGGGGCGTAGGTGCCAAACCGGGGGCGCGGACGTGCGTAGAGAATGCCGTGGCCGTCGGTGAGGAAGTAGCGCAGCCCCGCGTCGGCAATCATCCGCTCTAGCCCTTCGTAGTAGGCGCATTCGGGCAACCAGATGCCTTTGGGCGGACGGCCAAAAGTTTCTTCATAGTGCTCGCAGGCCACCCGGATCTGCGCCCAGACTGCCTGCGGATACATCTTCATCAGCGGGAAATAGCCATGCGTCGCCCCGCAGGTGATGATCTCCAGGTTGTTGCTGTCTAAAAACTGTTTGAAGCCTTTGATCAGATCGCCCTGATAGTTCTGCCAGGTTTGTCTAACCTTGCTAAACTCAGTGGCATAAAATTCAGCTAGGTAGCGTAAGTGTCCATTGTGAACATTCCGATCAATTTCTTTGGTGATCAGATCTTCAAGCTGAGCAAGATGGTTATCATATCGGTGCTGCAATAGCGGATCGCGCAGCATGGACACCAGCGGCGGTGTCAGGCTCATCGTGATCTTAAAATCGATTCCGTCTCGCTTAAACCCTTCAAACATTTGAAGCAGCGGGATGTAGGTTTCGGTAATTGCCTCAAACAGCCACTCTTCCTCTAGAACATAGTCACTCTCCGGATGCCGTACAAACGGCAGATGGGCGTGCAAGACTAAGGCGAGATATCCGATGCTCATATGCTGGAGGAATAGAGGATTAAACAGGGCAAAGCCCAACGGGGCGAACGACAGGCCAGACAGACAGTCTAAACAGGGGCGCTAGACGGCCAGAACCTGACCGGGATCGCATCTGCTGCCAAGATTGTAGAGCAAAAAATTAAGCAAATCGATTTGTGCATCCAATTGAGCTATGACAGATTCCAATGTTTTAGAACGGGCAAAGCTGGGTGATCCTGAGGCAGTCGCAGCGTTGATGAATCAATCGCTGGAGTCTAAAGGAATGCTGGCTAAGGTTGAGCGTCAGGGGGACTGTCTGGAGGTGGTTTTGGAGGCCGAGCGCGTCCCCAACCGCCAAGCTTTGACTGCGTTTGTGCAGAAGGGCATTAACAACCTGGGCATTCAGTCGGTGCGGATGGTGCGGATCATTGGGCAGCAGGTCGGGGCGAGCTATCCAGCCTGGATGCAGGAGTTGCAGCTCAGCAACACGGCTCCCTTAAACATTCAATCAGAAACTGACCCGGATATCACGACAATTGAGAGCCTAGAAGATACTCACGTCCAGAGCTTAGAAGATACGCTGGTTCAAGACCGCGAACTCAACGCCGCACCACAATCTGCATCTCTGCAATCTGAGCTAGACGACCTGTGGGCTGATGAAGATACGCTCGTTGAGCAGCGCCCCGACTTTTTGCAAGAGTTGCTCTCAATGTCCAGATCTGCCCAGCCGCCCGCTGTCGTAGATACCAACGCCAGTTTAGGTCTAGAGGCTGATCTAGAGGCTGACCCAGAGATTGACCCAGAAAACAACCCAGAAAATAACAGCGCAACTGAGCCTGAAGAGCTAGAAGATCTGGCTGCCGCGCTGGATCCGGCTACAGATGCCAGCATCCTCAGCTTTCTAGACGAGTTATCAGACGAGCCTGCTGAAGCCGACTTCCCCACTGAGTCCATGCAGCCACAGTCCGCCTATCTTGACGATCTGGCTGTAGAGCCGGAGTCGCTGAGTGCTGATCACCTCCAGGATCTGGACTCTCAGGATCTGGACTTCCAGGATTTGATGGCTGATTCTGACCTAATGGAGCCACTGCCAACCGAGCTGTGGGTCAATGCGCCTGCCCGCGAGCCTGAAGGAGCTGCAAGTGACTCTAGTGACTCCGAAATCGACCTGCTCGACTTCCTGGATCAGCCTGTTCAGGCAGAGGAGTTTGAACTGGCGGAACCTGATGTCTCAGAGCAAGCGGCTGACGACGACTTCCCAGAAGCCACTTTCATTAGCCAAATTCCCGTGCTGGAGCCGTTGGACGAAGCCGAGCTAGAGCAGCCGCTCTCAGAAGAATTCTTGGCTGATTTGATGAGCGATCAGCCTGTGCATGATCAGTCTGCGCCCCCAGCCATTGAGCCAACGCAGTCCATAGACCTGCCCCCAGACCTGCTTCCAGACCCGATCGATCCAATTGAACCAATTGAATCGATGTCTCTAAACGCTCAGCCTGTGGAGCCTGACTTTTCTGAGATTTCCAGCCAGCAGCTCGAAGATCTGTTTGCCGCCGAGTCAGACGTGACGGAATCTTTTAGCGAAGAGCCTTGGATGCAGCATCTACCGGAAGATCTCACCCAGGATTTGCCTCAAGACTTGCCCGATAACCAAATTGATCTTCAGCAGTCGTTGGTGGCTGAATTGCCTGCTGTGAGTGCGGAGAGCCATATAGAATTTGAGGATCTTGATCTGAACGCAGAGTTTGATCTGAACGCAGAGCCTGAGCTAAATGCAGAGCCTGAGCTAAATGCGGAGCCTGAGCTAACGCTGCCCGATTTCTTAATGGAGCCAGATGAGCTATCAAATGATTCACTAGATCAGGCGCTGGATCAGCCTGCGGATCTAGATCCGCAGGCTGATCTACTCGGCGATTTGAGCTTAGATGACCAGCCGGAACATCAACCCGATGATCTTGAACTAAGCGCCTTAGAAGCCGATTTAGAACCAGAAAATCTAGAGGCGGGAAGTGTGAATTTTGGTCTGGAGCCTGTGGATGAGCTAATTATTGCACCAACCTACGGTGATTTGACTGAAGATTTACCTGAGAATCTGCCTGAAGATCTCGCTGAAGACCCAACTGCGCTGTCTGCCACCCTGCGGCCTTGGGACGAGTTTTCAGATGATACATCTCTTGAACCAAGCTCAGAGAGCGCTGAGGCGGATCTAGATGCAGCCGCTTTAGAAGATGACTACGAAGAGCTGCCGCCTGACTTCCTACGAGACTGGGAAGATGAACCAGAATTCTCAGAGCTTACAGAGGCTGAATTTTCAGAAGCCACCGCGCAGCCCCCTGATCTGGATCAGTTGGATCAGCTAGATCTATACCCGCCTAATCCCCAGGCAGATATCCAAACAGATCTCCAGACAGATCTCCAGACAGAGCTAAGCCTGTTGAATCTGTACAGTCCAGATAGTCCAGAGCTAGACTCTCCCGGTTTAGATGCTCTCGATCCGATCCAATCTGATTTGCCGCAGCTCGATTTGGCTGACGATTCTGAGGACGAGCTAGATGTTGATCTGCCAGATTTGGACTTGGCCGAGCTGCTGAGCGAAACCCCTGAAGGCACAGCTATCGACTCGTCTGCCGCCGCAAATCTTGACCCAAATCGACCTGAAGATTTGCCTGAGTCTGGCGGGGCTGGTTTGGGAGCTGGTTTGGGAGCGGCTGGCTTGGGGGCGGCTGGGCTGGCTGCCGGATTAACGGCTGGCCGCAGACGCAGACCTGATGATCCGGATGCCAGTCCGGTTTCGGAAAATCTGACCCAAAATCTGACCCAAGACAGTCTGGAGCAAGGGCTGGGCGATTTTCGGGAGGGCTTTGTTGAACCACTGCCCGACGAATTTTTTGACAGCGAGACAGATGCCTCCGACTGGCAGGCTGAGCTGCGCCAGAGTGAATTGCAAGAGCCGCTCGATCTAGATATTGACGATGAGACTGGCTATGTGATTGACGAAACCTCCGCTCCGTCTGCTGCGGCTCAGACCGGAGTCACCGCTGGCCCGCCCAATCATCTTGCCAATCGACCAGTTGAGCCATCAGTTGAGCCACCCGCCGCGTCACCCGTTTCGCCATCCGCCGCGCCCAGAGCTACCCCGCCAGACTCCCGCCAGCCCTCTCTAATTTGGGTCTTGCTGCCGCTCTGTGCCTTCCTGGGCGGACTGCTGGGCTTTGTGCTGTTCAGAAACAGAATTGCCGCGCCGCCGAATCCGCCTCCCGCCAGCGAAACTGCACCGGCTTCCCCTGATGCCGCTCCCGCGATACCCGCTCCCTCGTCGCCTAGCTCAGCCAATCCAGACGCTCAGACTCCGCTTCAGGTGGCGCTAGAGCGGGCAGATAGCGCGGTGGAGCTGGGGCAAACGGCTCAGTCGGTAGATGACTGGAAGCTGGTGGCCAACCGCTGGCAGCAGTCGATTCAGCTCCTGAGGGCGATTCCCGACTCTAGTTCTAGCTACGCGCCTGCTCAGCAAAAGCTAGCTGAATATCAAAACTACCTGGCAGTTGCTCAGCGCAAGGCGAATCAGCCTGTTTTGACGGATGCACCACTGGCAGCCGCCAATATCAAAACTTCGCCTAGTCCAGATGCCAATCCAGCAGGAGCCGCTACGCTCAGCTGTGCGCCCGTTGAAACCACCGCTGATTCGCAGCCGATTCAGCTAAGTAGTGTTCAGTTTGATCCGGCCTCTGTGTCTCAGCCCAGCCCGATTGTGGGCTGCATCACCAACCACACCGACCAGCCGATTGTGGCGGTAGATTTGGCCTACAGCAGCGGTACTGGCGACGCAGCCACTGGCAAGCTGACCTTTCCGCAGCTTCAGCCTCAGCAGACTGTCCCATTCAAAAGCGAGTTTACGGTGTTGCCGGATGCTCAGCAGCTCACCATAGCTTCGCTGTCCTGGACGGCAACGGGCAGCACGGCCAAACAGCTCCCTGTGACCATCAGCGTCACCCGCTCCACAGCATCGCCTGCCGAGCAGCAGGGCTAGACCAGCCTGGAGCTAGGGCAGTGTTATGGGTGCTCTGTCCAGATTTTGCTGCACAAATTCCTGAATGCATTTCAGGTATTCTATGCCTGCGACCTGCGCGACGTTGTTATGTCCGGCATCAGGCACGAGGTAGAGCTGTTTGGGATCGGGGGAAGCTTCGTAAAGCTGCTGGCTCATGAGGGCAGGGACGCGCAGATCGTTTAGTCCGTGAATGTAGAGCAGCGGCGTTTTTAGCTCGGAGACTCGGCTGATGGAGTCAAATTTTTGGGTGAGCAGCAGATCAATTGGGAAAATGCTGCGTGGCATTTCGTAGTCCACCATCTGGCGCATAGAGGTAAAAGAAGCCTGCACGATCAGTCCAGCCGCGTCGGGATGCTGAAGCGCCAGATGGATTGCAATTGCGCCGCCTAGCGAATGCCCATACAGAAATAACCGCTGGGGCTGCACCTGCCGCGCCTGTATCAAATATTGCCAGCTTGCCTCTGCATCTTCATAGACTTGCTGTTCGTTGGGAGATCCGGCGCTGCGTCCGTAGCCGCGATAGTCAATCAGCAGCACCGAAAGGCCAATTTGCCGAAAGCGATTGGCCTGCTCGGCGTTCGCACCAATATTTGCACCGTTGCCGTGCAGATAGAGGATGACGGCTGTCTCTGGGCCGCTGGCCGGAATCCACCAGCCGTGCAGTTTTTCGCCCGCGCTGCCGACGGGAATCCAAATGTCGTCGAAGCGGTTGCCATAGTCGGCTGGCGTGGTTTCAATCGTGGCGGAGGGCAAAAAAATGATCCGAGTCTGCCGTAGATAAAGCCACAGACAGGCGCTGAGATAGGCGGCGATGGCAAGGCTAATCAGCCCCAGCGAAATCTTGAGCAGGAGTGACATAGACAATCGACTGGCAAACGGTGGGTGAGCGCTGTAGCAAGCAGGGGCTTGTATTCTAACGTTACCCGCTTGAGCTAAATCTTGGATCGGAATGCTCAGCGAAACTGCTTGCTTCTCAGTCTGAGAGTGCGTCAGGATGTCAAAGCTGGCTCCCACGCCCGCAGCGATGGTGCCAGCCCGCAGTTCTCCAAATGCCCTTATGGATGTGAAATTATTTCTATCTGCTGTTCTGGTGAGCCGGATGAGTCTTCGACGAACCTACCAAACCATCCGGCTCGTTTTGATTTTTGGATGCTGATTGGCTTTACAAAATGCCAGCATCGCCGGAGCAGATCTAGACTCTTCTGCGGCACGTTTGATAAATTCCCATTCACTAACTCTGGCGCTAAAGAGTGCAAGGGGAAGACAGACAACCCGAAACCCGCTGTTATTGTTCTGGTTGTGCGGTGTATTCCGATTGCGGTTAGGGCTTTTGGCAAGCTGCAACCGATGCGAATTGAGGGGGTTGATCGACAACCTCTGAGGCTGTCAGACATGAATCTACCTCTATAGATCACTCATCATCGAGTCCCAAATCCACCGCCTCGCCTTTTCTTCTCCGCCAAATCAGATGAGCTGACTAGAGCGGCAAAGCCTCGCTGCTCTTGCTGTCTCAACCGACGAGTCCGCTGTCGCTGATAAACTCTGACTGATTCGGCTAGGGGATGGCCTGGATCGATCACTAGGTGTGTCAGCGATGCGCCTATCAGCTCTTTATCTGTTGCTTTACCCTGGAGCATACAGACGATGCCACCCTCATCCCCGCTGTACATCACCTTTTCTACCGCATAGTCGCGCTCAGCTCATCGGCTTACCTTTGTTTTGCATCAGCTTGAGCAGCGGTTTGCCAGGACGTACCTGAAAGGGCCACTGGCCTCTAGCTGATGGCTCAGCGAGATTGCGCTGTCATAGTCATCAATGGCCATAGGGTTCCATCCCTTCCAAGAATTCAGTCTTGCTAGATAACTATCCTAGCGCAGCAACAGTCGCGACGGGCTTCAGTAGGCTTGGCAAGATCCGAGCTTTTCGACCGCTGGCTCTGGCGATCTGGTACAGTTTTCCAATAGCCGCGATCGCAGTCTTGCGCCCGTGCTGCTGCAAGTTCAGCCGGATGGTGCGGGTGGATACAAGTTGTGTATCTACCGTGATTTACTAGATGTTCCATTTTGAATGGCAGATGATGTTTGCGCGAAACACTCCCCATAGTTTTAATCTTGAGCTTTGTCAGTTAACTAAGGTTCCAGCTTCTTGCCTTAACTGCTCTAATTGCTTAGGCACCCAACAAAATAGCCATCTTCATTTGATCATTGGATGACAATTGTATATTTCATATCTCCAAGTCTCAATTCTCAACTGAAACTGGCTCGTAAGCCAGAAGCATGAGTTGTGTGGCAGGGACAGTTTCCATCGCGTAAGTTTCGCCTTGAACATTGGCAAAATCAACCAAGTAAGCCTGATTGTCGAAGTTCATCAGCACTGTACCAACCTGCCCATTTCTAAGCAAAATCGGTTGATTGGTCTCTTTGTGGATCGCTGGAATCTCATTAGTCTCATTAGTTAGAGCAACAACGTCATATTCTTTGAGTGCCATAATTAGTCCCTCACTTATTTACAGGATAAATGCCGCCTTTCGGGTCGTCGGTTAGATTAGTAAATTTGAGGTGAGTCAGGAGAAAGACAACCTTCTCGCATTCTTCTCCCAGCTCAGCCAGTAGGGTAGACAGAGTTGAATTGACTTGTAGTGGCTGTTCGATGTTAAAAATCATTTTCCTTGCCTCAGTCGTTTTTCTGCCCTCGCCAGACTTTTCTCTAAACCAGTGATCTCTTTGTGCCAGTAGTTTTTCTTCAGCGAGAGTCACAGAAGAGGGATAGATAGCACTATTTTGAATGGCAGATGATGTTTACACAAAACACTTTCCATAGTTCTATATCTTCTTCGTCAGTTAACTAGAGTTTTAACTTCTTGCCTCACCTGCTCCAACTGCTGACGATTTTGAGCAATTAACGCTTTTTGTTGTTCACGCTGTTCCAAAGTCGCTGCATAAGATTTTTCTTGCTGTTCTAAAAGACTCTCAGAGAGTGAAATAGCTTCTGAAATAACTCGGCTAGCAGATTGAACACGGCTCTCAAATGTTGAAGAAATTATTTCGTCTAATTTCTCAAGAGCTTTTGGCATTGACTCATTAATTTTCTGGAATCCTAGTTCGATAACTTTATTTTTTATTTTTTCTTTCAGACCATCTGCATTAAACAGTCCAGATGCAAATGAACCGGCTCCCGCGGCAACTACTGCACTTAGGATCACTCCGATTATTCCGATTGGATTGAAAAGGAGCAATCCAGCTGCCAAAGCTCCACCCACGCCAATACCGCCAAGAAAACCACCAACATCTGCGAAGTCATCACGGATCCCACCGATGGTAAAATTGAGTTGGCTACTTAAATCTGTATTGATCTGTGAGTCGATTTTGCTCAATTGAGATTGAATTGCTTCCAGCTCTATGTAAATACTTGAATCCATCACCTCAAGATTGCGCTTGAGAATTATATCAGCAAATTGTGTTCTACTCCATTCATCAATCTCATCCGAAAGATCTTTAACAAACTGATCAACATAATCCTGAATCAACTGATCCTGGCTCCAAATAGGACCATGATTAGAACGCCAGCGATAACTTCTAACTTTGAGCGGCTTTGGCAGCTTCTCAATCCATGCATTCCAAGATTTAGTTGTTTCAGCAAATGCCTGCTTTTTCAGGCTATCTGCCAGTTGGCGGATTTTAACATCGCGTCCACTTGCTTCACCAATTTGATCTAAAATCCTTTGCTTATCCGTCTCAGACAATTTTAATTTGTCGTTTAGAAAAGACTCAGCTTGAGCTAGACCGTTTAAGGAATTTGTGACGATTGTTTCGATACTTTTACTTGATTTAGCGATCTTCAAGGCACCTCGCTCTAACGTCAAGAAGTTTTCGATAGCCTGTGTAAACTGTCGAAATGCCTGAAGATATTCATCTTCAATTTGCTTCAAACTGGCTTTTAATGAAGCTTTAGCAGAAATATAGTGAACACGATTGCTCGATATATCTAGCAGATTTTCGTCTTTGACAAATCCCTCAAGCCTTTGAACAACATCATGGCGGTCTTCTTCCTCGTCAATGAGATCGAAGAAATTGACGACAATAAAAAGATTCTCAGCAGGGGCTGTACTATCCCCAGTCAGATTCCTTTTAATATCTTGAATCAATTCTTTTTCTTTTTCTGGAAGCAAGCGAGTCGCATTAGTGAGAAAAATGGCAGCATCTGTGTCTTTAAGGAGTTTTTGCGTGATAGCCGTTCTATCAGGATGTTCGTTTAGACCAGGTGAATCAACAATTTCTACACCGCTTTGACATAGAGCCAAATCAGGATGTTCAAAGATGATTTCGTCAATTTCAGAATCAGCCAAGCTCTCTGCACGCTTTCCTTGAGCAACATCTCGAGGAATCGCAGCTTTGTCTTTGTAGCTCTGAGTCGAAATTTCTTCCTCTCGCCCGTCTTTGTAACGGCAGATGACTCGTTTCTTACTGCCATATTTAAGAATTGTCACTGCTCCACTACAGGGAATTACTCTGGTGGGTTGAATTTCTTCCCCAAGCAAAGCGTTCAATAATGTCGATTTTCCTTGACTAAACTCTCCGATTACTGCTACTCGAAAGCGCTGAGACTGCAATTTTTCGGAGGCTGCGCTGACTCCATCTATTAAATGATTGCCTAAAAGCCCATTTTCAACGCAAGTTTGAATAATTTGATAGAGTTGATGAAACAAGTTAACGAGTTGGTTTTGGCGTTTCTGAAATTCTCTTAATTGGTCATAAGATGGAGCATGGTTCTGTTGAATGGCAACCTCCTCCGGCTGAGTAGGTAATGTCTCCAACAAACTATTCGCAGCATTGACGAACATTGTATCTAGGTCATGAAAGCGAGCCGGGTCAAGAAGTGACCGCACTTCGCAGAGTGCAGCCAGATCAGCCGCTTGTCGAGAGAATCCAGCTTCCAAGACCCTTAGATGATTAATATCAATTTCTAAGTGCTTGGCAACCAGCTGTAAATACTGCTTCTCAATTGCACTTACCTCCCCATCTGCTGCCGACATTTCGTATCCCAGACCTAGCAGCAGTAAACGTTCCGCTACAGACAGGGGTTGTGTCAGCTTGAGTAACTCATCTCGCTTGATGTAAATCTTCTGCTGTCGAACTCCTCGACTTAGCGCTTGCGCGAACGCCACCACATTTTTGTCTGAGGGTAGGAATTTCTTGATGGTCTGTTGCCATTGCTGTTTTTCTTCATCAGTGATGGTCTTATCGGCAAACATTACACCTGTCAGCACCGTAATAAGCGGCGAGAGAAAGACAATAGGAGGCGTGAGGTCTTCTTTTCGCAAGGTTTGCCCCGTGAGGTGCGATAGGAGTTCGACCGTATTAGCACTGATTAGGGAGGTATCCATTTAAGCTGGGAGAGAAATAATAGACATTTATTATGTTCAATGTACCCAGAGCATTGCTGAAGTTCACAACCTTCACCGAGAAAATACGGTTATCTTCATGAAGTATCTAATTTAAGCTAGAGGTAATTACTTTGCCTATCATGTGAAAATATGCTGTTCCAATTTCCGCCTTTGGTCGAGGCTGGTCTAGCTGCTGGTAAGTATGCACAGGTCTTTAATGCCGCTGGTGTCCCATTAGGCTTGGCTAGAGACAGCGCCACCGGGCAATTTGTTGGTAATGCTGTAGGAATTGTGAGGAATAACGGTGTTCCCTTCAATCCGATCACGACTCCGGTTCAGCTTGGCATGAATGGAGCGCAAATGTATCAGGTGAATCAAGGCTTCCAAGCAACCCAGGCCGGAATTCAATCACTCCAGACAAGTCTGAGCGTTCTCCAGGCAACTACGGCTGTGATTGGTGTGGGTGTGGCCGCAAATTTGGCCATCTCAGCAGTCAGCTTACGGCAAATTCTAAAGCTGAGAGAAGACGTGAAGCATCTGAGACTGGAAGTTAAAGAAGGCTTTTTTGACTTGAAGAAAGCTTTTAGTAGTCAAGGCGCTGAGATCATTCGACGTATTGAAGAAGTTGCTAAAGACATTAAATTCGAGCAGCATCGCCTCATACTCATTCAAGCTTATGGAAAATTTTTAGAGGCTACGAGACTGCTTAAAGTGGCAATGCTGTGCGATGACTTGAGCATCAGAAATACCGATTTGGCAAACGCAAAACAAACTTTGATGGAAGCTTTAGCTGATTATCGCAACCCTCACCTGCTCGAAGAAACTTGTGCAGCAGGACAACTCCGGCGGCTGGAATGTGCTTGGGTAATTGAACAGACAATCGCTCTAATTTACCAACTACAAAATGAGCCGGAGGCACTAAGTCATTGTCTTGCCCAACTTCAAGAGAGAATTCTTACCGATGCTTTGGCTATTGTTGACCGCTGTGAATCTGAACAAGAATTAAATCTCCTATTCCCTGAGATTACCCGAGTTCACGACCAGGATTTGGCAGTTTTGAGCATGTGGCAAAATCAGGTTGATTGGCTGCGACTGCTTCCTCAATCTGAACTTCAGCTTCTGCAAAGTGCTGATTTTAGCCATTCAAAAGCAGACGCCAGTTCAGTGCTAGAACATCTAGAGATACCTTCTGAACAAACACAGTACGAAGATCTACAGTCAAAATCTCATCCTGATTCTCTACAAGATCAGCTGCGATTTCTACTAAAGCCTGAGCTGCGATCTGAACCAGAAACTTACATTAGTCAGCAGGCAACTCAAGCTGGTCATAAGGCGTTGACAGCCTCAAACCTTAATCAGATGTCAAATATGGCTGTCGCAAACTTGTACTGGTACTTCAAGGTTCGAGATGAGCCTGAAGCAGTCTAGTTGAAGTAGCTCGGCTCTCTGGCTATTACAGTCAGATTTCAGATCTCTCAATTAGCAAACAAGTCTTTCGTCACGTCAATCCTCGCCGTGCTCAAGCGAAACTAGAATTTACTCATCCTCAATTTCATCCAGTCGATGTCTCTCGACTAGCTTTTGCACGTCTGGAAGCTGCAAGTAATTCTCTATCGCCTGATTCAGCAATTCAGAGATAGAGATTCCCTTCAGGCTAGCGATCGTCTTGATCAATCGATCCAAGTCTTCATCGACATATGCTCTTACCTCTGGTTTGCGCTTGTTGTCCTTAGCCACTTGCGATCTGTCAATGCAGCAGGCTTCATTTTCTCGCACGGCTGAACAACCTTGCGATTTTACGTCTTTACGACTTTACGCGGTTTACTGTAAAATAAAATCAGCAAGATTTAGCGAGCTAGGTCTTGAGGATTCTTTAGTACAAGAGGTTTTAGCGATATGGTTACACTTTCCGACGACGAAGTTGCGCTGATCAAAGCCATCCTGATTGCGGTCAGGGGCATCAAGAGTCGTGATATTGACAAGGCAATTGTGATTCTCAACAAAGGCAATCGACCGTCCTTTTAGGCTGTCGATCTAGCGCGATAGGTCGTTGCCCTGGATTGAGAAAGTCAGTTGAGCGGCGCTGCGTCAACGGGAATGATGCGCGGTATGATTTGCAAGATTGTCTGATCTGCAACGCTGTATGATCGGCAAGACCGCAGCCTATCGTTCTCCACCCATGCCGCAAGCCTCTCAATCCGTCCTGCGCCACGACTGGACAGCCGCCGAAATTCTCGATATATTGCAGCAGCCTTTGCTCGATCTGGTCTATCAAGCGCAGAGCCTGCATCGGCAGCATAGCGCCCGCGATATTCAGCTCGCCACATTGCTCAGCGTCAAAACTGGCGGCTGCGCCGAAAACTGCGCTTACTGCCCCCAGTCCGCCCACCACGACACCCGTGTTACGCCAGAGCCAGTCTTGAGCGTGGAAGCCGTGCTGACGGCGGCTCGTGCGGCCAAAGCCAATGGCTCAGAGCGGTTCTGCATGGGCTGGGCCTGGCGGGAGATCAAAGACGGCAAAGCCTTTAACGAGATGCTGGAGATGGTGGCTGGCGTGCGCCAGATGGGGCTAGAAGCCTGCGTCACGGCAGGAATGCTCAGCGACGCACAGGCCGAACGACTCGCCGCCGCCGGACTCACCGCCTACAACCACAACCTCGACACCAGCCCCGACTACTACGACCAAATTATTACCACCCGCGGCTACGACGACCGCCTGCAAACGCTGGAGCGAGTCCGCCGCGCCGGGATTACGCTCTGCTGTGGCGGCATCATTGGCATGGGCGAAACGCTGCTGGATCGAGCCAAGCTGCTGGAAACGCTAGCAAACCTCACCCCCCATCCCGAAAGCGTGCCAATCAACGCCCTCACCGCCGTTGCCGGAACGCCCTTGGCCGACCAACCGCCCGTTGACCCATTCGATCTCGTGCGAATCTGCGCCACAGCTCGCATCCTGATGCCCAGCGCCAGGGTCAGGCTCAGCGCTGGACGCAGCCAGCTCAGCCGCGAAGCGCAGGTGCTTTGCCTAATGGCGGGCGTGAACTCAATTTTCTATGGCGAAAAGCTGCTCACTACCGAGAACCCAGAGCAAGACGCAGATCAAGCGCTGCTGGCGGCAATTGGCGCGATTGGCTAGGGTTGCTGAAGATTTACGAACCCCTGCGATTACTGCATTAAGGGACTGCTGTGACGATGCAGCAGAAACCAGTTGCCCTCTTCCCATTCAAAAATATTGGTTACCAATGTCTGCACCTCCAGCCGCTTTTCGGGCACAACCTGCACCAGATTTTCTAGCAGCACTACATAGCCCAGCGTCCCCCGCAGCTCCACCGCCATAATGTCAGCCGCCAGCTCAAGCTGCTTTGTATTTCTAAAAATCTGATCCCAGGAAAAGCGAATTTGATCCAAGCCTTTGAGCGCGGCTCGACCGGGATGAATGCAGGTGACGCTAGGGCTTTTCGACCAGATCAGCTCCATCGCATGAATGTCGAGCTGCTCAAAAGCTTGATAAAATGCCTGATTGGTCGCCAAGATAGCTTCTGGAGTGGTCATATACGCCTCGTATGGGTTGCTCGTATGGGTTGGTGTATTTTGGAGGGATGCGGTTAGATTGTAGCGTTTGGCTCAGAGAACCGGACGGTATCAACTTAGTCTATGTTTAGCCTATGTCAAACTGGTCTGCAAATTGGCCAGCGCCGTAATTTCTGGCTCAACCATTTGGCAAAATCGCCAGTCAGGCAGCACGGTTGCCCCCAGCCGCTGATAAAACGCAAGGGCCTGCTGATTCCAGACGCGCACGCCCCACTCCAGCCTGCCGTAGCCCCGCGCCACCACCTGCTGCGCCAGATAGCCCAACAGCGCCGTCCCAATCCCCTGACTGCGATACTGCGGCTGCACAAACAGATCTTCCACAAACAGACCGGGCTGAGTCAAAAATGTTGAGTAGGTGAGGTTGTAAAGCGCTAGCCCCACCGTCTGACCGTCTCGCTCTGCCAACACCACCTCTGCATAAGCCTGCTCAAACAGATGCTGAGCCATCACAGCTTCGGTGCCCGTGAATCTCTCCAAGCCGCCATCATGCTGAATATTGGCTTTGACTAACCTGAAAATATCCGGCAGATCAGCAGCCGTAGCCGGACGCAGATCTGGCTGGCTCAAAGCTGCTAGCCGAGTCAACGCTGTGCCAGCCACCCGACAGGTTCGGGCGTTTTCGATCACCTGCGCCCCGATGCGTTTGTAAAAGCCAATTGCGGGGGTGTTCCAGTCCAGCACGCTCCACTCTAGCCGTCCGCAGCCCTGCTCCAGCGCAATCTGCGCTAGCCGCGACAGCAGAGCCTTCCCCACGCCGCCCCGATAGTCTGGTAGCACAAACAAATCTTCGAGATAGAGTCCCGGCTGCGTAATTGAGGTGGAGTAGTTGACGAAAAACAGCGCAAAGCCCACAGCCTGCCCCGCACAGTCGGCCACAATCGCCTGAATGCAGCGGGCCGAGCCAAACAGATGCTGCCCCAACGCTTCGGCGCTGCCTGTCACCTGGTCAGCTAGCTGCTCATAGTCAGCCAGCGCCAAGATTAACTCGAACAGCGCCGATACGTCAGAGGGAACCGCAGCGCGAATCAAAATGGAATGTGAATCTGCCACAAGCCTGCCACAAGAGTTATCGCAATGACTACCGTTAGCTCTACCGCAACCAGCTTTTCAGCCTTGCCGCCACCTGTGGACGACGCAGCTTCCGCATCGCCTTGGTCTGAATCTGGCGCACCCGCTCCCGCGAGAGATTGAAGATGCCGCCCACTTCTTCTAGCGTGTGGGTTTCGCCCGTGGTCAGGCCATAGCGCAGGGCGATAATGTCGCGTTCGCGTTCGGTCAAGACCTCGCCCAGCACAGCGTAGATCTCGTTCTGCATCATCGTCTCACTCATTTTGGCTTCTGGCGACTGAGTGCTGCTATCTTCCAGCAGCTCCATCAGCTCGGTATCTTCACCTTTGCCTACCCGATGATTCAGCGACAGCGAGCGACGGCGCACCTGCTGCAAGTTACGCAGCTGTTCGGCGGTCATATCCAGCGCGGCGGCTAGCTCAGACTCAGTCGGGTTGCGGTTGAGGTCTTTCCGCAGCTCGCGGTGCGCTTTTTTGAGCTTGTTCAGCTTTTCGACAATGTGAATCGGCAGCCGGATCGTGCGGGCATCGTTGGCAATGGTGCGGGTAATGCCCTGACGAATCCACCAGTAGGCATAGGTCGAAAACTTATAGCCTTTATCTGGATCAAACTTTTCAGTGGCGCGATTTAGCCCTAGCGCGCCCTCTTGGATCAGATCCAGAAACGGCACGCCCCGGTTCAAATAGCGCTTGGCAATCGAGACGACTAGCCGTAAATTGGAGCGAATCATCTTGCGCTTAGCCACCCGGCTCAGGTACAGCCGATGCTCCAACTGGCGTTCGGTAAGTTCCAGCTTAGCCGCCAAATCGGCTTTGGTGGCAGGGCGCTCTAGCTCCAGCGCTAGCGCCTCCTTCATCTCTTCAATATCGTTGAGGAACTTCACCCGGCGCGCCAGCTCCACCTCTTCATCTGGCTTCAGCAGCGGATAGCGAGCCATCTCCTTAAAGAATGCGCCCACTGCGTCATCTGTGATGGTCTTGCGGTAGCCAGAGGCTCGACTCGCCATCAGGTCTTCTAGACCCTCCTCTGAGCCGAAACCCATCGCATCCGAGAGTTCGCTGCCCTCAACGACGGTGCGAGCCGCCTGCGAGATATCCATCGACTGCACGTCCGTAGGCGATTCTCCCAGATATTCATCGCCGACAACCACAGCCAGTCGGGAGGGATCGGTGGAATCAAGAATGGAATTATTCATGGTCTGCTTAGGGTTCGATTTGGGTTGTAGTGGAATGAGGCTGTCTACCGTTTAGAGGAGACATCTAGATGAGCCAAGCCTGAATTAATTCAGAATGCAAGTAAGATCAGCCAGGAACGCAGAAAATTCTTTAGAGATATAAAAAAGATCGGTTGTAAAGATGCTCTCGCGTTCTGGCCTGATCCACCCGATACCTGCACTGACTTTGTGTATGGACTTTGTGTATTGATTAACTATGTTGACTATGTCTAGACTTCACTTTTAGGTAAAGCTGGGAATAAGCAATTAAACGACTAATTGATCAATTCAAGCAACTTCGATTTACAAAATTAAACCGACCTCAAAAGACCAAAGAGATTAAACAGATCTAAAATCGGGAGACAAACCTCAGCCGCACGATTTAATCGAGCGCCCAATCCCAATTCCGTTCACGAACCGTGACCGTAGCCTACGAACCAGCGTATAGATTCAGATCACCGCGAGCTATCTGCCCAACGATCTGTTCTAACCACCGAACTGCTCTAACCACCGAACTGCTCAATCAATCTGCCCGACGAAATCTGTTGCTGCCTTTGGTTGCCACCTTTGTTGCCGCTCTGTGCAAGATTTCAACTAATGGCTAATCTACAGGACTTTCTGCCTGTGTCAAGCCCATCTCAAAAGATGCCTGTCTTAAAAGATGACTGTCTTAAAAGATATTAGTGAACTGGTCATCATGCACCAAGATCAACTCCTCTCGACGGCTGCGATATCGCTAGCGCTAGTCCAAACGCGATGTGATGGCTCTGCCTGCTTGCAGAAATTGCTGTAAAACAGCACCTATATCGCTGGAAACTAAACTCTCGACCCGCTCTGGAGCACCCCTAAATCTAGGAACTAGGCTTAAGGTGAGTCTAATATAGCAGGCTCTTGCCTAATGACAAGTCCCAAACCGATTTTTTTTAAAAAAAACCAAATAGTTCAGCAATATTGCTCAGTTCCCTGCGGTTTGGCTCAGCCAAAAATTAGCGCTGGCCCGGCTGAAATGCCGATTCTCCGGTCGATCTGCAGGTTCCATTGCCATACCGCCAATATTCCTGGCAACAGCGCTCAACATTCTAAAGAAATGCAAAGCAAATTTAGCTCAGGCTACAAAGCTAAACAAATTCTGTTGATTTGGAGAATGCGGCGATTGCTCAGCTTCAGACCAGTTTGAGTCTTATTTGAGTCTGATTCGAGTCTAGTTTGAGCCTGATTCCAAACTTTATGGCGAAAGCCAGCATCCTGCACTAGACTACGTGAGTCAAACTCCATATCTAGCGTCTGGGGCAAGCTGGCTGAATCTTTGCGAGCTTGCCCCATCGAACCAATGCCCCATCGAACCAATGATAGTATTTATGTACTTCATGCACTCCTCCTATGCGCTCGTCTAACTGCGCTGTCTCTGATCTTGCTGTTGATTTTGCCCCTGTCCCTGGCCAGATTGCCGTAGCTGAATCATCGGCAGAGTATACGGCGGCACAGCATACGGCTGGCTGGGTTGAGGTACTGGTGGACTGTCCCGGCGCACAGGGGCTGTATACCTATGTTCTGCCTGCCGAGCTTTTGGTACAGGCGGGCGATATCTTGAGCGTGCCGTTTGGGGCGCAGCAGGTTGGGGCGGTGGCGATTCGGCTGCTGGAGCAGCTGCCTCCAGATTTGCCGCCGCTCAATCTGCGTCCGGTCAGCGAGGTGGTGAGCCACGCTTTTTTCCCGGCGGGCTACTGGCAGCTCTTGGAGCAGGTGGCGATCTACTACCGCAGTTCGCTGATGCAGGTGATTCGGGTGGCGCTGCCGCCGGGACTGCTGGGGCGTTCGCAGCGGCGGCTGCGGTTGATTGGACTAGGCCACCCTGAGCAGGCAACGCATCCAGCCGCGCAGCAGATTTTGGCGCTCTTGCAGGCTCAAAAGCAGGGCGATTACTCTTGGCAGTATTTGCAGCGGCAGGTCAGGCAGGCGCAGGCAGGGCTACGGGAACTGCTGCGGCGCGGCTGGGTAGAGAGCTATCTGGCCACGCCAACCGCGCAGCGCCCTAAGCAGCGACAGTCGGTATTGCGGGTTCAAACAGAAGGCGTTGAGTTGAGTCCGCGTCAGCAGGAGATTCTGGATCTCTTAAAGCAGCGCGGCGGCGAGCTGTGGCTGCAAGAACTGCTGCAAATTACCCAGGTGAGTTCGTCCGTGCTGAAGCTGCTGGAGCAGAAAGGCTGTCTGGTGATCCAGCCCCGCGAGATGCTGCGGCTAGAAACCAGCCCTGTAGCTGCCGACCAGCCCAAATTGCTCACCCCGGCGCAGGCTGAAGTGCTGAAGGCGCTGCAATCCGTCACCTGCTACCGCCCCGTCTTGCTGCATGGCGTGACGGGTTCTGGCAAAACCGAGGTCTACTTGCAGGCGATTGCGCCGCTGCTGGAGCAGGGGCGTTCGGCGCTGGTGCTAGTGCCCGAAATTGGCCTGACGCCGCAGCTCACCGATCGGTTTCGGGCCAGATTTGGCTCGCGGGTGCGGGTTTATCACAGCGGTCTGTCGGCGGGCGAGCGCTACGATACTTGGCGGCAAATGCTAGAGCCAAAGCCACAGGTGATCATCGGCACGCGCTCGGCAGTCTTTGCGCCGTTAGCCAATCTGGGGCTGATCGTTTTAGACGAGGAGCATGACGATAGCTTTAAGCAGGATCAGCCGATGCCCTGCTATCACGCTCGCCAGGTGGCCGAGTGGCGCGCTGAGGCAGCTAACTGTCCGCTGCTGCTGGGTTCGGCCACGCCCGCTCTGGAAACCTGGGTCAACTTCACTGCGCCGCCCATGCCCTTCTCGCCCCATCCGCTTTACCTGTCGCTGCCGGAGCGTGTCCAGGCAAGGCCACTGCCGCCCATTGAGGTGATCGATATGCGGCAGGAGCTGCATCGGGGCAATCGCTCAATTTTTAGCGGGAGCTTGCAGAATGCGCTGAAGGATTTAATTCGGCAGGGACAGCAGGGCATTCTGTTCATTCATCGGCGCGGCCACAGCACTTTTGTCTCCTGCCGCAGCTGTGGTCACGTCATGGAATGTCCGCATTGCGATGTGTCGCTCACCTACCACCAGCCGCATCCCGGCGGACGCGAGTCGCTGCACTGCCACTACTGCGGCTATCAGCAGAGTCAGCCAGCCAACTGTCCAGCCTGCGGTTCGCCCTACCTGAAGCATTTTGGCAGCGGCACTCAGCGGGTGATTCAGGAGCTAAACCGGGAGCTACCAGAGCTCCGCTGCATTCGCTTTGACAGCGACACGACCCGCACCAAAGGATCGCATCGGGCGCTCTTGGGGCGGTTTGCCGCAGGCGAGGCAGATCTGCTGGTGGGCACACAGATGTTGACCAAAGGAATTGACCTACCGCAGGTGACGCTGGTGGGCGTGGTGGCAGCGGACGGTCTGCTGCATTTGGCAGACTATCGCGCCGGGGAGCGAGCCTTTCAGACGCTGACGCAGGTGGCGGGGCGGGCGGGGCGCGGGGAATTTGCGGGGCGGGTGATTTTGCAGACCTATTCGCCAGAGCATGAGGCGGTGCAGGCAGCGGTGCGACAGAACTATGCGGCGTTTGCGGAGGCAGAGCTTCAGCCGAGGCTGGGGCTGCACTATCCGCCCTATGGGGAATTGCTGCTGCTGCGGCTGAGCGGGGTGAATGAGGCGGCAGTGCAGCAGACAGCGAAGAAGCTGGCAAAGGCGCTGCGGCGGCATTTGGCAGGGCAGGGGGACTATGAGCTGCTGGGGCCAACGGCGGCGGCAGTGGCGCGGGTAGCGCATCGATATCGGTGGCAGGTTTTGCTGAAGAGCTGGGGGGCTGAACCGCTGGCTCTGCCGGAGCTGCCGGAGCTACAGGGGTATTGCGCGGCGGGCGTGAGTTTGACGGTAGATGTTGATCCGCTGCATTTGCTGTAGCTCAGAACTCCAACTCTCCCCAAATCTCCTCACAACTCTCCCCATAACATCAATTCCGCTAATCTCCTCGCTAATCCCCCAACTTACTCTTCGCCTCCAAACTCTCCAACCGACTCCGCAACTCCTGATTATCCTTCTTCAGCTGATCCAACTCCTCCTGCATTTGCTTCACCGCCTGATCCGAACCCACCGCCTTCTGCACCCGCTGCATCGCCTCCTCTGCCATCCGCCGCACCCGCCCATCCGGCGTTTGCTCCGCCAAACCCGACAGCACCCTCAGCGCCCGCACCGTCTCCATCTGCCCCAGCGCATTCACAGTCGCCACCTGCGTCAGAAAGAACGATTCACAAGACAGCTCCTCCAGCCGATTCAAAATCCGCTCCAGATGCAGCGGCAGCTGCCCTACCGAAATACCGCCCAAAGCCCGAATTGCCGACAGCCTCAGCGCCTGCGGCACCGCCGCCGCCGTATAGTCCAAAATCAATCCCAGCGCCTCCTCCGAAGTTTTGAGCTGACTCAACCCGCTAATCACCCCACTCCGCACCGTCTCATTCCAACCCGCCCGCTCCGCCAATGCCTGCCGATAGAGCACCAGCAGTTCATCAATCTGAGGCTGCATTGAACGCGCCGTAAAATTAGCTGCAATCCTGCCCAACCCCGCCAGAGCCGCCGCCTCGACGTAATAGCTAGCATCCCCCTGCTCCGCCATCGGCTTCAGCGCCGCAAAACTCGCCGGAGTTTTAATCTTCGCCAGCGCATTCACCACTGCCCGCCGCACCCGCGCCTCTGGATCTTGCAGCCCCAACACCAGCTCCTCAAACACCTGATTCAGCTTCACGCCGCCTAATTCACCCGCCACCTCAGCCCGCACGCCCCAAAATGCATCCTGCTTCAGCGCCAACGCCAACGCCCGCACCGCCTCCAGACTGCCCTTTTTAGCAATCGCCTCAGCCGCATAGATCCGCGAAATTGGGTCAGGGTCAGACTGCAACTGCGCCTTTAGCTCCGCCAGCGGATACTCCAGCGTCACGGTCTTTAAGTAAGCATTACCCACATCAAAGCTGACAAACTGCGGCTTCTCAGCCAGCGGAAAATAGAAGCTCTGCTCATACTCATGCAGCCGTACCGTAAAAGTCTGAAAGCTCGGCGTTCCCACCTCGTCAAGTTGGCCAAAGCCAATCGGAATTTTTAGGTCAAACAAACCGCTCTGGCTGCTGCTGTCGCCGGGAGTTGCCTGCGTCTGCGTTACCGTCAACTTAGCCAGCTTGCTGTCGCCGTCCCAGCTGTAGGCCACCTTATAGTCTGGATGCCCGCCCCGAAACACATATTGATCAAACAAAAATTGCAGGTTCCGCCCCGAAGCCTTCTCAATCGCCCGCAGCAGATCCACCGTCTCCACCGTGCGGTGCGCGTTGAGAAG
>JAHHHV010000084.1 GCA_019359155.1 Pegethrix bostrychoides GSE-TBD4-15B | reverse complement strand
GCCGCCGATGGCGATGAGCTGGAGGTCAGAGAGGGCGCGTTCATCCAGGGAGATGCGGGGCAGATGGTCAGCTTGGTCGAGGAACTCGGCTTTTTGGGCTGGGGTGCAGAGACGGTTGACAAGGCTGCCGCCATGCGGGGCAATGCTGTCTGGATGATGGCTCATAGGGGTTTGACTCTAGCTTGCAACTCTTCAGATGTCGAACCCATCCTATCAGAACCCTGTCCCGCAATTGCCCCGTTTGGCTGGGTTTTACTGGCTGGGTAGGACTGGCTAGGTTTCGCGCTCAATCACGCCGCCACCCAGCAGCAGGTCGCCGCGATACCAGACTGCCGCCTGTCCCGGCGTGACGCTGAGCTGTGGTTCATCGAATACAACCTTGACTCGGCCTTCTGGCAGCGGGATCAGCGTCGCGGCTTCGGGCTGGGAGCGGTAGCGGATCTGCACCTCGGCCTGAATTGGGGCTGCGGGTTCGGAGATGGAAACCCAGTTGACCCGCGCCACGGTAAACTCGGGAGTTTGTGCTGCGCTGCGATCGCCAACTACCACCCGATTTTTGCCAGCGTCAATGCCAATCACGTAGAGCGGTCGGTCGGCAGCAATGCCGATGCCCTTGCGCTGGCCAATCGTATAGTTGTGGATGCCGTCATGTTGACCCAGCACCTGACCGTCGGGATCGACAATCTGACCGGGCTGAGGGGTCAAGTACTTTTCCAGGAAGCTCCGCATAGAGCCGTGGGCTTCAATCAAACATAGATCCTGACTTTCGGGCTTTTCGGCGGTATGCAGACCAAACTCGCTGGCCATGCGGCGCGTTTCGGACTTGGGCTGGTCGCCCAGCGGAAACAGCGTATGCGCCAGAATTTCCTGCTCTAGATCATAGAGAAAATAAGACTGGTCTTTGTTGGAATCTACCGCTCGGCGCAGCTCGTAACGTCCGTCGGGGCTTTGGGTAATGCGGGCATAGTGGCCCGTGGCAATTTGGTCAATGCCGAGCTGTTCGCGGGCATATTGCAGCATCGGGCCAAACTTGACGGCTTTGTTGCACTGCGAGCAGGGCAGGGGCGTGACTCCGGCGCTGTAGCCCGCCACCAGGTAGTCCACGATATTTTTTTCAAACAGCTCGCGGGTGTCTACCACGTGATAGGGGATTTCTAGCTCTTCGCAGAGCCGAGCCGCATCCGCCATGCCTTCGGAGCAGCACTGGCCTTTGCCCTTCATAAGCCAGAGCGTCAGCCCCTCGACCGCATAGCCTTGACGATGCAAAGCTGCCGCCGCTACCGAACTATCGACCCCGCCTGAAAGCCCGACCACAACTTTGTTCATGAACTGCCCGTCTGATTAATAAATCTGCTTTACAAAAAGCTATTTCTAGGCTATCACTTACCAGATAAATCGGCCTGCGGCTGGGGTTGCCCCATCTAGTTAGATCTAGTCAGACCAGAAGGAGCGCGATCCATTTTTGGAAGATCATGCTAGGATTAGCGCCATTTAGATAAAAAATTCTTTGTTAACGCTATCTGTAGCGGAGGTAACCCGTGACCAATTTTTCTGGACTGCGATTTCTCTCAGGTCGAGAGCTGGCGACAACCCTAGCCTGTGGCAGCCTGCTGAGCGCCTGGATCATCCCCATTCAGTCGGCTTGGGCGCGGCCATTGCTGAGCGACAGCCGCCATTTTCTGCTAGCGCAGCAGGTCACAGACGGACTGCCGCCGCCGCCCGCTGGCTATGCTCAAGAGGCCGCTCAGTCACAGCAGTATCTCGTAGTGGTGAACGGCGACAGTCAGATTTTGCTATCCCAGGTGCAGGCTGTGCAGCCCACGGCTTCTGTGCAGGAATATAACGGCCAGCGATTTATTCAGGCAGGACTCTATGACGATGCCACCAGTGCCCAGCAGCAGGTGAATTCGCTCTCGGCTGCTGGAATTGGCGCACAGGTTGTAGCAGTGGTCAATCCCGCCAGCCCAACCGTCAGCCAGTCATTGCCCTATGATGTCAACTCGCCAGGAACTTTGCCACCTGCTGAATCGCTGCCCACAACGGTTGTTCCATCTACGCCCACTAGCGTCGAGTTCAATTCTGCGCCTCCGGCCAGCAGCGCTGAGGTCGATTCAGATGGCCGCGCTTATTTCGTGGTGATCCCCAGCAACGGCAAAAAGCTGGATGCCATCTCCGAACAGGTGACGCGCCTCACGGACGGCATGGGCGTGGACGGCATGATTGCAACTGCCACCAAGCGCGGATCGCATGTGCAGGTTGGGCCGTTTAATAGCCGCAGTGCTGCCAACCGCTGGACGCGCTATTTCCGCGACTTTGGCATGGATGCGCGGGTGAGCTACGGCAGCTAGCTGCGGAGTAACCTCAGCGAGTTAGGGTCTGTTGAGCGGTCTGCGTGAGCTGTTGAGCTGTCGCCAAATCTAGGCTCGCTTCACCTGCATCTGGGGCAGGCTCTGGGAAAGGTTCTGGGGCAGACCCTTTCAGCCAGAGCAAATACTCAATGTTGCCCGCCGGACCCAGCAGCGGCGACCAGGTGAGTCCGCTAAACCGCCAGCCTAGCGATTTGGCGGACTGCCAGACCTGGAAAATTGCCGCCGCCTGATCCTTGCTGTCGCGCACCACACCTTTCTTGCCAACTTTTTCTCGCCCCACCTCAAACTGCGGCTTCACCAGCAGCACGCATTCTTGCGGCGGCAGCAGTAAGCTCCAGAGGGCGGGCAGAACTTTGGTGAGCGAAATAAACGAGAGATCGACCACGCCTAAATCGGGATGTGGCAGGGTTAGATCTGCGTAGAGATCGGCTGGCTGCAAGTGGCGAATATTGCTGCGCTCTCGTAAAATCAGCCGCTCGTCCTGGCGCAGACTCCAGGCAACCTGGCCGTAGCCCACATCAATCCCATAGACCAGACTGGCTCCAGCTTGCAGCAGACAGTCAGTGAAGCCCCCGGTCGAAATGCCGCCATCGAGACAGACTCGACCCGATACCGGAATCTCAAATTCGCTCAGCGCCTTGGCCAGCTTTTCGCCGCCGCGTGAGACGTAGGGCGAGCGGGCTTTGACTTCCAGAACGGCAGCCACATCGACTTCGGTGCCCGGTTTGTCAATCACCTGCTGATTTACCATAACTTCGCCAGCCTGAATCAACCGCTGCGCCCGCTGGCGAGAGTCGCAGAGCTGGCGCTCAACCAGCAGGGTATCGAGACGCTGTTTGGGCAAAGTCGTCAAACTGTAAAGTGGCTCATACAGAAATCCTACTATGCTTCCTACTATGGTTAGGAGAGGGTTGGGAGAGCAGAGCGGGTAGAGAACTAGGGCAGGACGAGCAGTTGACAGGAGCAGAAATGGAGCCAGACGTAAGTGCAGCGCCGAGTAATTCGCCAGAGCAATCGGCAGATTTGTCGGCAGAGATATCGGCAAACTGGCAGCAGGGCAAGCTGCTAGAGCTGACCATTGAGGATCTCAACCACAGCGGCGAAGGGGTAGGGCGTTGGCAGGGGCGCGTCGTGTTTGTGCCAGATACCGTGCCGGGCGACCAAATTCGGGTGCGGCTGGTGCGGGTCAAGCCGCAGTACGCTCAGGGCAAACTGCATGAGCTAATCACGGCCTCACAGCAGCGGGTGCGGCCTGCCTGCATCGTTGCCGACAAGTGCGGCGGCTGTCAGTGGCAACAGATTGACTATGCCTATCAGCTTCAGGTGAAGCGCAATCTGCTGGTGCAGAATTTGGAGCGGATTGGCGGCTTTGAGCAGCCTGCGGTTGAGCCCATGCTGGCCGCCGAACCGCTGGCCTATCGCAACAAAGCAACCTATCCGGTGAAGCTGGGGCAGGATGGTTCGGTGCAGGCGGGCTACTACCAAAAGGGCAGCCATTTTTTGATCAACCTGAACCAATGCCCGATTCAGGACGTTCGGCTCAACCCCTATTTGACCCGGATTAAGCTAGATATCCAGAAGCAGGGCTGGCAGGTCTACGACGAAACCACGCATCGGGGCGAAGTGCGGCATCTGAGCCTGCGCGTTGGCAGACAGACGGGCGAGGTGCTGCTCACGATTGTGGGGCGCAGCAGCAATCTGCCCAAAATCGAGCAGCATGCTCAGAAATGGCTGGAGCGCTATCCTGATTTGGTGGGAGTCTGTCTCAACATTAACGCTGAGCGCACCAACGCGATTTTTGGGGCTGAAACGCGCCTGATTGCCGGACGCGGCTACCTGCGCGAGCAATTTGCTGGACTGGAGTTTCAAATCCAGCCGACCACGTTTTTTCAGGTGAACACGCAGCAGGCGGAAGCGCTGGTTGAGATCATCCGCACACAGCTGAATTTACAGGGTGACGAAGTTTTAGTGGATGCCTATTGCGGCGTGGGGACTCTGACGCTGCCGCTATCCCGATTTGTAAAGCGGAGTATTGGGATTGAAAGCCAGCAGGAATCGATTGAGCAGGCGCGAGTCAACGCAGCTATTAATCAGATTACGAACGCTGAATTTCAAATCGGCAAAGTTGAGGCGCTCTTGCCGCAGCTCGCAGTCCAGGCCAATGCAGTCCAGGCCAATATCATCCTGCTTGACCCGCCCCGCAAAGGCTGCGATCCGCAGGTAATTGCCACCCTATTGCAGCAGCAGCCGCAGCAAATTGCTTACGTGAGCTGCAATCCAGCAACGCTAGCCCGCGACCTGAAGCTGCTTAGCCCGTCCTATCAGCTGATCCGCGTGCAGCCTGCTGACTTTTTCCCGCAGACGGCTCACGTTGAAGCGGCAGCGTTTCTGAGCCTGCGCCCGTGAGATTCGGCACTCCTGAGTTTTGGGGCTTATTGCAGTTTGTTGCAGTTTGTTGCAGTCCGGTCGTCAGCAGCCAGCCCAGCCGCAGAAAGGGCGCAGAAAGGGCTAAGATGCAAACTAGCGTATCGTTACCGGCAGCTCAATCAGGCGATGACCACAACTTCCAACTATGCAGCTAACCATGCAGCCGACCTCAGCCCCGATGACTACATCTTGCTGGGCTTAGCCACCTGCTTCATCAAAGTCGATGGCGAAGTATCACAGGTGCAGGTCATCGAACCAATTCCTTCAGCCGCCTTAGAAGCAATCATCAAGGGCATCCCCACCTCCTATGAGCTAGCCACTGCCACGCAGCTTGGCGCAGTCCTCCAAGGCGACCAGCCGCAGCTACCCGAAAACTTCCCGGCCAGCGTCCAGTTCTGCGACGACTTTGCCTTCCGGGCGACCGCCGCTGCCCGCACCTACAAAAGCCGCCCCGAAGCCCAAAGCCATATCCCAATCGGCAGCACCAAATCTGACTTCAACTTCTCAATCGAGCGCAAGCGCGTGCTCAACTCAGATCGAATTGTCAAGGCTGAAGACAACGTGAAGCAACATGCCTACACGCACCAAGTTCTTTAGCAAATCCTCTAGCATCTGAGTTAATTTTGAACCCATGCTGAAACTATACGGCGGCGCTCGTACCCGCGCTTCTATTCCCCAGTGGTATCTCGAAGAGCTTGGCGTTCCCTACGAGTTTGTGCAGCTCAATTTGGCGGCGGGCGAACATAAGCAGCCAGACTATTTGGCCATCAACCCAATGGGCAAAGTGCCGGCAATTGTGGATGGTGACTTTCAGCTTTGGGAGTCGGGGGCAATTTTGCTCTACCTGGCCGAGAAGTACGGTGCGCCGCTGACCTTAGAGCAGCGTTCAGAAATCAACCAGTGGATTCTGTTTGCCAACGCAACGCTGGGTATCGGCATTTTTGTCGAAACCAGCCGCGCCAAAGAAATGCCGGTGCTGTTTCCGCCGCTGAACGAGCGGTTTAATCAGCATGACTATCTACTGGGCAACGAGTTTACGGTTGCTGATGTGGCGGTCGGCTCAATCTTGGCCTATATGCCGCTAATGCTGAAGATCGACTTTGCTGAGTATCCCGGCATCAAAGCCTATCTAGAGCGGATTACTGCCCGTCCAGCCTTTCAGCGGTCGATTGGGGCAAGATAAGGCAAGATTATCTCCACAACTATCTATACAAAATATCTATACATCTACACAAAAAAGGGGGCATCACTGCCCCTTTGCGAATAGATTGCTAATAGATTCAAATTTTTATTGATATCTAACTTCTACCTAAAGCCCACCGAAGCCTGCCAGACGAAGGCCAAGAGCAGGAAAAACACCGGAATCACGGGCAGCACGTCAACCAGGGGGTTGAAGATTGCGTAAGCTTCGGGCAGTTTTGCGAGCAGCGCCAGTTCCATGAATCAGTCTACCTTTCCAACGCGAGTTTTATAATTGAAACCGATCGTAACATGCGATGAGACATGCAGCATGGCGCTTCCTGTGCGTTTTAGTTCAAGTTAGTTCAAGCTTTCCACCAGCTCAGCCACATCTGACTGAACTTCGATCTTGACCCGACGGGCGTTGGCCGCATCCACATTAGCAATCGCTCGCTTCGCTACCACTTTCCAGACGGTGCTGTCATCCCAGGGCGCAAAAATCAGCTCGCCGTTGGCATAGACTCGGCAGAACAGCACCTCTTCCGAATCGGCAGCCTGCACCTCAACGGTTAGGGGTTGGCTGAGCTGATGCGGCGTAATCACCGACAGCGCCGAGAGCAGCGACTTCGAGAAATTGGAGTCGTAGCCTGCTTCCAGGATATAGCGGCGATCCGCACGCACATGTAGATGGACTTTCCAGGTTTCTTTGCCGCGCCGCTCCACCTGCTTAAACTCGAGCCTTTCGACTAGGCAAGTCAACGCAGTTTGCAAAATGGGCATAGCCTCACGCGCATCGTTGAGCCAGTACCAGAGGCAATTTTGACTGCGGTTGCAGTAGATGTAGCGCGGACGGGGAGCTTCGCTGAAGCCTAGGGGCTGTTTCTGCTGGAGTAGCTCCACGACCTGCTGCAAAATCAGGTTTTGCTGAGAGATCTGCTGCAAAATCAAAGCGTCAGTTGTAGTTTGAGCTGTGGTTTGGGTTGTTGAATTGGCTGCGGCATGGGTCGTCGGATGGGTCGTCGGGTTGGTCGTCGGGTTCGTCGTCATGGTGATTCAAGAAGTAAAGTGCAGTGAAATCGCTAAACAGCGAGCTTGATCTGAAACTCAAATGTTAGGCCGCATCCAGCATTTGCAGCTCGCGGGTGGCAATCGACTCGCGAATCTCTAGCTTCAGCACTGAAAACTGGTTCCGCAGCAAGCCCAGATCGATCTCGATTTCGGCTCTGCGGTCATGGGCAATTTGCAGATTGGTGGCGGCCTTGCGGTACTCACCAGACTTCATCAGCTCTAGACGCTTGGCCTTGCGCTGGGCATCGTTGCGAAGCTCACTGTCAAAGGCAATGGTGGTATCCACTTCAGCAGTGAGGCGGTTGAGGATATCTTGCAGACGGCGGATATGCTGCTCGGCTTGCAGTAGCTCGCGCTGCTTTTGGGCAATTGTGGCTGGATAATCTAGGAGTCTCATGGTCGATACCTCGTCGTCAGGTTTGAGAGAAAGAGATGGGCTGGAAGCGGAGTTAGCAGAGGCTGGGTGCAGCAAAGGCTGCGTCTTTGGCAGACTGTAGTAGTAGCTGTGAATCAAGGCGCTCACCGGGAAGAAGATAATTGGGCAACTCTGGGTAAATCAAGCAGCTTGGGAACTCGCGGCTTCGGCAGGCAGCTTGCGAAGCTGAGTTTCAAAAGCTCGTCGATTGAAGGCGTAGGAGCGGTCGCCTGCATGAGCGTGAAATAGCGCATCTTCAACCAAACTCTCAATGGACAGCTCCAACCAGTGCGCCAGAGCGGTTTGCAAATCTTCAATGCGATAGCGTTCGCCCGACTCTTCAGCCAACCGGGCCTGGAGTTCCGCAGCCGTTGTCTGGAGGGCAGCCTGCGTTGCGTCTATATCAATGAAAAGTGCAGTCATGGGATTAGTGCTGGGGGAGAAGTGCTTCAAGAATTGGGGCTTTGGTAGCGGTGAAACCAACGAGAAATAGTACAAATGTTCTATATTTAGTTTAACGCCTGCAAAGCCAAACTGCCAGATTTAAAGCGACGATTTATCACGGCAATTTATCTCTCAAACGTAGGAAAATCGGGGAGTTGAGCAGGGTTGGCAGCAGCGGCAGATCAACAAGCTAAACCAACAAGCTAGACAAGGAGCAGAACATGAGAATCGAGTGGCAGCTAGCCAAGCAGATGGCCAAGCAGGGCATGAACTACCGAATGCTAGGGCGAGCCACCGGGCTACATCCCAATACGATTAGCAAGCTGAAGCATAAGCCACCTGTCCGGCTAGAGATGGAGACGCTGACCCGACTCTGCAAAGCGCTGGACTGCCAGCCCGGTGATCTGCTCGCCTACTCGGCTGAACCTGGCTTGGAGCCAGCGCCTTCCCTAGAGAATTCTCAGCACAAATCTAGAGAACAAAGGCAAGATTGCCGCAAAAGAGACGACTAATGTGACGTTCCATCCGGTAGGATTCTAGAGCGCAAGCAGTAGAAACTTGTAAAACAAAGACTGTAGAACAAAAACTGTAGAGCAGAGACTGTAAAGAGACGGTGGGGGAGAGATTTAAGATGACGCTGATTGGTTCATGGGCCACAGGCTCATTGGCTCAAGTTTTGAGAGAACTAGAACTACCGAGAGATCTGCAGAACAGAGAGGCTGCTCAGCTAACCAGGGTCAAGCGACGGCTGGCGATAGTGGGAGCCATGCTGGGAGCCTCCATCTCTTCTCTTCTCTATTTTACAAGCTCAGCTCAGGCGGCAGAGCAGGCGCTTTTACAGTATGCCGACCGTCGAATTACGGTTCCCCTCACCGAGCTGAAGACGCTGGCTGAAGGAGGAGAACTATCGCCCGAACTCGCGGCTTTTATCCAGAAAATTCCAATTGACGGCAGTTTTGAACGCCAGCTTTTGACCCAAAACCTGCCCGTGCGCTTTGCTCCTAGCGGTGACAGCCAACTCTCTCGCAACGCCCAGTTTATTCTTTACCAAATCGATAAGCTGATTGGCTCGCCGTCTGGTGTGACAAACTACGAAGGGCTGCGGAGCGCCCTGTTTGAGGCGAGCCAAAATCAGCGTGAATTTACCGTGCTGGGCGTAATGGATGCCTATCCAGAGGACACCGTGCGGGTCGATCTGCGGCAGATTGAGCGAGTTCATGCAGATATCAGCCTGTTTCTAGAGCGCCTGCAGCCGCTGTTTCAATCTACGCATCTGATCAACGACTGGTTGTGCGAATGTGCCGCCCCCGCCACAGCTGAGACTACCTCCCACAGCGCAGCACCCTGCGAGCTGACTGACCTGAACCACTCTGTTGCTCTGGTCGCATCTTCTAGCCTTGCATTCTCTGGCCTTACATCTTCTCGCCCAGAATCCAGCGGCGCTGCCGCAGATCCATCAGCGATTGCGCTGGCTGCTAGCCCCAACAAGCAGCTTGTCGTTACCTTTGGGCCATTGGGTCGCTCAATTAGCATTGAAGAACTGGCTGAGTTTGCCGAGACAGGTGAGCCTTCGCGGCGGCTAAGTTCCTTCTTGAAGCTGACTAACGTTGAACCCGCCGAGTTTCAGGCAGCGCTCAACAAGCCAGTCAAGGTAAATTTTCGCACGGTGGAACGTGCGTTCAGCACTGTTTTGGGCGAATATGTGCTGTTTCGGATTGGTGATGTGGTGCACACGAAATCCGAAGCAGGCAACATTCTGGCGCTGCGTTCGGCGCTGGTGCTCTCAGCCTACGACGGTCAGATCACGCCCATTGAAGTGATGCAGCGCTACCCGACTCCAGAGCTATATATAGATGGACTGGCGCTGCTGCGAGTCTCAAAGCTGGTGCAGCGTACCTTGAGCCAAGACTTCAGCCAAGTGACTGAACAGGTAACGGACTGGCTGGAAACCTTGCAGATTGCCATTGCCGGAGAAATCTGCAACTGCGAAGCGCCTAGCGACCCTGAACTCTAAAAGCAGAGCTGCTCGCGAAAGCGCTCTGCCCGCATCTAGCTCTACTAGAAGTTTTAGAGCTGCCGCGACTCAATGGCGGCGGCCAATCGATTCGTCGCATCGGCCAACTGCTGCTGAGTAGCCACCGGATCAGGCGCGACTGCGGCCTCTTCACGCTTGAATCGTTCTAGCGCTTTGATGATCAAGAAGACCACAAAGGCAATCACCAGGAAATTAATCAGTGCAATGATGACCTCTCCGGCTGGCCAGTCCCGGATGCTCTCTACGTTGGCAGCCCTCAGCGCCGGGTCGAGAATTGCGCCCGTCACCAGTGCCACAATTGAGTCAATCACCTTACCAAATGCTCCGCCAATCACCACGGCAATCGCTAGATCGACCACGTTGCCCCGGTTGATAAAATCTTGAAAGTCGCGCAAAAAGCCGCCTGCTCTTCGTCTTGCCATAGCTACCTCGCTCACGAATCCTTTAAGTGTTTAGTTGCAAAGCCCAACTTTAAGTAGAACTTCATGCCGACGGGAAACTTTGCTAAACTTTGCTGCCAAAATTTTAGTGCATCTCCAGGATTTTAATACAGTCAGGAAAAATACAGTTAGGAAAAATTTAGCAGAGTCGCACGCAATAGGGGAACGAAGCAGCATTTGCCTTCGTTCCCCTATTGGCAAACGGGTTGACAGACTGAGCAAATGGACTAGCCCGCGCTTCGCGATCTAAGACTGCTGCGTCACAATCAGCGTGACTTCGCCATCGTTATCCTCGACGTGCGTGTCAAAGAAGAAGGCATGCAGGACAGTTGGCTCAATTACTTCGAGGGTGATCACATCCTCATAACCATTCAGCGTTGACCAGGTAGCATTAACCGGCACGTTGGTTTCTTTGTTGATGATTTTACCGCCTGCAATCCAGAGCATCACCAGCGGCTCGCTGGCTTCAGGCGTCACCCCATAGCCAAATGAGCCGTCTTTAATCCGAATCTGGTAAAGACCGGGCTGAAGCGGCTTGGTGACTGCCGTTTGCTCTTGCAGATGCCGCATTTGATCGGCGTTGAGCAGGAAGCAGTTGCGGCGGCTATGTACCGTAATCTGCTTCACGTCACGGGCAGTCTGCTGGCGGTCATTTTCAGCAGGACGCGGTTCACTGACCACTGAGCGGGTGGCACCTAGGCCTGCACCTGCGATACCCGCGCCTACAATACCTGCACCTGCGATACCTGCACCTGCGATACCTGCGCCAATACCCGCACCTGCGATACCTGCATCAGCCGCCGGAGTAGGCGCATCCAGCGCCCGAATTGAGTTGGAGCTAGCTAGCTTCAGCCAGCTGCCGTCAGCGGTGAGATAGCCAACTTCAGCCAGGTAGTCGCGATTGGTGTCGGGCAGCACCAGATGGTGATCCTGGTCGCCCTCAGCGCAGTTAAATTGCTCAATCGCTGCTGGTCGGGGTTGATCGGGGCTGAGTCCTGTTACGTCATGCAACCGCAGCGAGAGCTGTTGCCCCCCCTGGGCCTTGAGAGCAGCTTTTTCGGCATCTGGCACTTCCCAGTAGGCGTAAGCATGGCGGCTCTCTCTGGGAGTCAGGATCAGACGGCTTTTGGGAGCAGTATGAGGCGTGACTGGCGCTGCGGCATGGGGACGAGCTGAATTTGCCGCCGCACCCACCGCCGCACCCACCGCCGCCGCACCCATAGCTGCCGCACCTGCCAGAGCCGCTCCACCTGCCAGAGCCGTCACGGCGGGTCTGGCTGTTTCTGGGCTAGGCAGATCGGCGACGGGGGCTGTGGCCGTCGCGGCGGGCTGCACTGGGCAGGCGGGAACCCGCACATGTTCTGAACGCGCTACCTTGAGCCAACGGCCATCTTCAGTCACGTAGCCCAGCTCAGCCACATAGTCCCGGTCATCGACGGCAATTGGCACTTGGAGATCTGGCTCGGTTTCGTGGCAGTCAAACTGTTTGACGCTGTGGGGCACCTGATGCTCCATATCCACATCAGTCACGTCATACAGCCGCATGGCTAGCTTCCGGCCTCCCTGCCTCCGGACTTCGGCCTTGCGGTCTTCATCCACTTCCCAGTAGGCGTAAGCATGGCGGCAGTCGCGGGGAGTGAGGATGATCCGGCCTGCGGGGATCGAGCGGACGGGGGGCGGTACGACTGGCGCAGCAGCCGGGGCAGCAGCCGGGGCAGCAACTGGCGTGGGCAGCGGCTCGCGGCCTTTGGTCAACCACCAGAGCAACCCGCCGATCAGCGGTAGACCTAACAGCCACCAGGGGAATCCGCCGCCTTGCTCAGTGGCGACCGTAGCGGCTGGAACCTGAGCGGCTGGAGCTTGAGCCACCGCGTCGGGACTGGGTGAGGCTTCAATCGGTGCAGCCGCAGAGGGTGAGGCCGCAGGCGAAGCGCCCGTAGCCGCAGAGGGCGCAACAGCCGCAGCAGCCACGGGCGCGACCGCACCTGTGGCATAGCCCAGGAATGCCTGAACTGCTGGATCTGCATCTCTATAGATGTAGGCGCGGGGCTGCGAGAACGGATAGCGCGGATCATCTGGCAGCGTCTTATGCATCGGCACAATCTTGACGGCACTGTTGCCCACCACCTGATCCGCAATGCTGTAGCTAATCCCGTCTCTCCCCAGCTCGTTGATCACGTCTGCCGTCTCGTCTGTGGCGACTGGAACAGCAGTTGCGCCAGTTTGAAACGGGGCAGATTGGAAGGCCGGATAGTTTCTAAACGCCTGACGGGTATCGCTGAATTCAGGCCGGGAAATAAACCGGATCGGCCCTGGCTGACCGCCAATCTCTGACCAGTCGGTAATTTCGCCGCGGAAGATTCTGGCAAACTGATCAAAGGTGACATCGCCAGCGTAGGGATTTTCTGGGCCGATGATGATCGCAATTTTTGCGCGGCTCAGCGGCACTTCTTTCAGGCCGCTCTCTTTCTCAGCAGCCGTCAGACGGCGACCGGCAGCCACTACGGAGACTGTGCCTGCCCTGAGCGCCTCAATAGCCTTGTCAGTGCCGTTTTCAGCAAAGTCGATTTTGGCATCTGCGTACTGCTGCTGGAACTTGTTGCCCAACTCCTCGTTGCTGATCTCCATGCTGGTGGAGCCATCGACCTTTAGCTCTGAGCCACTGGGCAGGGAGGCAGGCAGCGTAAAGGTTTCGCCTGAAGACTGCGCCTGAACCGACAGAGGCTTGAAGGATTCTGACAGGATTTTGGGAGTTGCAGCCAGGGTCAGCGCTACGGCTGAAAGCTTAAGAAGATAATTTTTAGAAGGCATGGTTGAGTCCCGAATGATTGAGTACCAAAGCTGAGAAGCTGAGTTTCGTCAGAAGTGAAGCGCGATCCCGATACAGGGTCACTCCTGAATGGCGATTTCCAGTTTTCATGATGTCAAGAGATTGGCTTGCACCGTTTTGGATCGTTAGCTAGATGTCAAAAGCCAGATGTCAAACCAATGCCAAACAGATATTAGAGCAACGCCAAACATTTAGTCATCATCAGTCAAGTCAGCGGTCATCCGATTTTGTCCAGCAGTAGGCTGATAGCAAACCGGAGGCATCGAGGTGGAGGATCTGAACCAGAACTTTTCCGCACAGACAGACCTTTGCACAAAGGCTGTCATTAAATTACAATGTTTAGCCATTTGCGTTTGTCAAGAATCCTCTCAGAAAGTGGTCTGAAAGGGAAGTTACGTTGTATACATTTCATTACATTTGCCACAGAGTTAAAGTCGCCGCAGAGCTAAAGCAGAGCCGCTGAAGTTCATAGCGTCCTTGCTTTCAGGCTGGAGCTGCAAACTGCTCTCAAGGCTTGGAGGAATGCTTTAGATATATTAAGAGTATATTTCCAGTCTATTAATGCAGCAGTGCATCTGAGAAACTCTGCGCTGACGGCTGCGCCCATCTCGGCTCATGCCTGAGCGTCCTGCTAGCTGGCCAGTGCTGTGCTTCACAGGTTTCTTCACAATGCAAGCAGACAGATGAAGCAGCAAAGAAGACTGCAATCGGTCGGCAGCTTTGGGCAAAATCAGATGCTTGAATTAGGTGATGATACCGAAGCGCCAAATCGCGGCAGCTCGCCCTATCTCATCTCAAGTCACTCTAGCTCTCAGCGCCGCCTATGCTGTTCAATCAACCGCTGGTTCATCAAATCAAGCGCTCCGCTACCCAGAAACTCAGACGGGTTCGCAGAAAGACCCATCGCTACAGCGGGCAGGTGATCCGGGTTGAGGTGCTGGCTGGGATTACCGTGGCGCTGGCGCTCATCCCTGAATCTCTGGCCTTTGCGGCGATTGCCGGGGTCAACCCGATGGTAGCGCTCTATACCTCGTTTGCTATGGCGGTTGTGATTGCCTTTGCCGGTGGACGCAGCGGCATGATTTCGGCGGCAACTGGCTCAATGGCGCTGCTAATGGTGAGCCTGGTACAGCAGCATGGAGTGGAATATCTATTTGCAGCCACCGTCTTAACCGGCGTAATTCAGATCGTTATGGGGCTGCTACGACTGGATCGCAGCTTCAGCTTCATTCCGCAGAGCGTGATTACGGGCTTTGTGAACGCGCTCGGCATCCTGATTTTTATTGCTCAGATTCAGCAGCTCTCTGGCCAATCCTGGCAGGCTTACGGCATGGTGGCTGCCACGCTCGCCATTGTCTATCTGTTTCCGCGCCTGACGTCGGTCGTTCCGGCTCCGCTGGTGGCCATTGTCAGCATGACGGCGGTGGCAATGGCGGTGGGTCTGCCCGTGCAGCGCGTCGGTGACGTGGGCGAAATCACCCGCAGTTTGCCCAGCCTGCATTTGCCGCAGGTAGATTTTTCGCTCGAAACGCTGGCGATCATTTTCCCCTATGCGCTGGCGCTGGCGATTGTGGGGCTGCTGGAATCATTGCTGACGGCTGGCCTGATTGACGAGATTATCGATAGCCCCAGCTCCAGACCTCGCGAGATGCGCGGACAGGGCATCGCGAACATCGTCACGGGCTGCCTGGGCGGTATGGCGGGCTGCGGCATGGTGGGGCAGTCGATGATCAATCTACGCTCAGGCGCGCGAGGTCGGCTTTCTACCTGCGTGTCGGGCGCGTTTCTGCTGTTTTCGATCTTTGTGCTGCGCGACTGGGTGCAGCAGATCCCGATGGCGGCACTGGCTGGCGTGATGATCATGGTGGCGGGCGAAACCTGCGATTTCAAGTCGCTGAAAGGGCTGAAGCGAATGCCGCTCACCGAGGCGCTAGTGATGCCGCTAACGGTAGTAGTCAGCCTTGCTACGCATAATCTAGCCTATGGCGTGCTGGCGGGGCTGCTCTACAGTGCGCTGCTCTACGTCTGGCAGGCGGCTCAAATTCGCATCACCTCAGCGCAGCATCTAGAGATCAAAACCTACTATTTGTCAGGGCATCTGTTTTTTGGCTCGGCAACCGCGCTGCTGGAGCGCTTCGATCCGCGCCGCGACCCGGCAGAGGTGGTGATTGACTTTTCGCAGGCTGATCTGCTGGATCACGCTGCCGCTCAGATATTGGCAAAGCTGATTGCTAGCTACGAGCATCGTCAAAAGCGGGTAACGTTGATTGGGCTATCGCCGCAAAGCTGCAAAGTGGCGGTCAGAGCTGGACTGCCAGTTGAGCGGATGGCTCCTGAGTGCTGATCAAATTCAGGCGCGGGCTAAACCAGTAGACTAGAGTAGCCTTTGCTGGAATCACCCAATGTCTCAATCTTCCCGCCCGCGTCTAACTCTGCGTCGCCACAAAGCCGAGGCGCTGCGTCGCTTCCATCCCTGGGTGTTTTCGGGGGCAATTCAGCGCAGCGAGGGCGATCTGGCTGATGGCGCAGTCGTTGAGGTCTACGATGACGAGGGTGAATTTTTGGCGGTGGGGCACTACGGCTCCGGCAGCATTGCGGTCAAGGTCTTGGCCTTTGAACCCGTTGAGGACATGCAGGCATTGCTGCAAGCTCGCCTCGAAGCCGCTTATGCGCTGCGGCAGCAGGTGGGGCTAACCGAGAATCCACAGACCAACTGCTATCGACTGGTGAACGCCGAGGGCGACGGTTTGCCGGGATTAATCATCGACTGGTACAACGGTGTGGCGGTCATGCAGGCACATTCGCTGGGGATGTATCAGCAGCGGCAGGGGATTGTAGAGGCGTTGCAGGCGATCTATGGCGCGAGGCTGACAGCCCTCTATGACAAGAGCGCCCCGCAGCTATTTCGCAAGTCGGATCAGGTGGACGAGTATCTGCTGGGCGAATCTAGCACAGGCGAAGTGCTGGAGAACGGCCATCGCTTCTTAGTGGACTGGGAAACAGGTCAAAAAACCGGGTTCTTCTTAGATCAGCGTGAGCATCGGGCGCTGTTGGGGCGCTACGCGCAGGGTCAAAAGGTGCTGAACAGCTTCTGCTATTCAGGCGGGTTTTCGGTCTACGCGCTGCAAGCCGGAGCCAGACAGGTCGATTCGGTCGATACTTCGGTGAAGGCAATCGACTGGACAAAAGAGAATATCACCCGCAACCCGGAAGTTTCGGGCGTTCATGCTGCCTTTACCGAAGAAGTCTTTCCCTTCCTTAAAGACTGCGATGCCGACTACGACGTAATTGTGCTGGATCCGCCCGCCTTTGCCAAGAGCCAGTCCGCCCGACATCAGGCGGTGATGGCCTACAAACGGCTCAACCAGCTGGCGATTGCCAAACTGCGTCCCGGCGGACTGCTGTTCACGTTTTCCTGCTCGCAGGTGGTGCTGCCCGAATACTTCAACGGTGCGGTGATGGCGGGCGCAATTGAGGCAGGCCGACCTGTCAAAATTCTGCACCACCTCACCCAACCGCCCGACCACCCCATCAGCATCTATCATCCCGAAGGGCTATATCTGAAAGGGCTAGTGCTGCGGGTGGATTAGATCAGCCTGCTGCTCAACGTGATCTAGCAGCCCGTCACAGGCATCTAGCAGCAGATCAATCACATATTTAAATCCTGACTCGCCGCCATAGTAAGGGTCAGGCACTTCGCGGTCTGGGTAGCGGCGGCAGAACTGGCAGATTAGCTTGACTTTCTGCGCGTAGGTGCCGCTGCGGTCGAGCGCCAAAATATGGCGATAGTTGTCGCCGTCCATTGCCAAAATTAGATCAAACGCCTCAAAGTCGGCTGGCTCAAACTGACGTGCTGCACCCAACAGCGTAATTCCTTGCTGAGCCGCCGCAGCCGTCATGCGGCGATCAGGCGAGCTGCCAATATGGTAGCTAGAGGTGCCTGCCGAATCGCAGGTGATTTGGCCAGTTAGGCCACGCTGCTGAATCAGGTAATTCGTAATTCCCTCAGCCGAGGGTGAACGGCAGATGTTGCCCAGACAGACAAACAGCAGGCGACAGGGGCGAGAAGTCATGGCAGATTGGAATGCAGATGAGACGCAAGAGACCAACGGATCAAAAACCTAACCAGCCTCAGTCTACTGCCTTCTGTTTCGATTGCCACAAGGCTCTGAGTCCAGCAAAACTACAATTGCAGCAAAAAAGGTGAGGCCAAACGCTCACCCTAATCGATATTCTAGATTCTAGATTTGGCGCTAGTGATTGCAGATCTGAGATCTGGTAGTTGCAGACCTGTTGCAGATCTGGTAGTTGCGAACCTAGCGACCGTTAGCGCTATCTTCTGCAAATTCACCCAGGTTGCGGGTTGCGGCATCAAAGTTGTCTTTGGCTCGCTTTAGCAAATCCTGGTTGTCCAGATCAGGCGTAGCTTGCCGGGTAGACTGGAGCGTCCCAAGAGATTTACCGGTAGTCTGCGTCGAAGTCCGATCAAAGACGTTATCTGCTCGATCGCCCAGGTCTTTGGCGCTATCTACAGCGCTATCCACATTCGATCTGAGCTGCGTCGTGGTGTTTTTGACGTTACGCGAGGCATCTTTCCCTAGCTGAGCTGCATTGTCTTGAGCCTGATCAGCAGTCGATTTGATGCCCTGCTTGGCGTTTTCTGTATTGCTCTTCAGGTTTTTGATGCCGCGCTCTGTGCCTGCGGTAACATCTTGCTTTAGATCTTGGATGGCGTCACCAACCGGCTCAAGGACGTTTTTGGTGCGCTCGTCCAAAGATCTGCCGCTTTTAAACTCATCAACGATTTCTTCTGGGCTTTCAGCTTTCTTGAGATTGACTTTGGCCTGATCGACTCTGGCTTTTGTCTTACTGTCCAAGCTGCCTGTAGAGCGTCGGGGGTCAGTGTCGCTGTACTGGTTCATCCCGCCTTCTTTATCTTGAGTGGTGCGGTATAGCTCAGTTTGATTGGGTCGAGCTGCGTCAGAAGAGCCTGTGCCCGAAACAGAGGGTGAGCTGGGGTTGCAAGCTGTGCTCAGCAGCAGCACAAAGCTGGCTGCTAGGGCCATCGCGGTCTTGCCTGATAGCAGGTTTAGCTGTAGCTTCAAGCGCTTTAAGGATTTGAAAAAACTGGAAATCTGAAGATTCATTGCAATACTCCACTCGCTATATTGAATTGCCAGAACATGGCTTTATAAAAGTCTGTCGCCCTGAACTGCCGCTCCGGATGAGCGCATCTGGGCAAGGCTGCCTAGGGCAAATCTGGCGGCAAATCTGGCGGTTTGTTGCCGCATCCTCAGACTAACGAGCGCTGTCTATGGCATCCTCTAGCTTAGGTAGGATCTCTGGAGTCCAGGCTTCAGCCCAGCAATCCAGAAATTACTAGAAATCAGTGCTTTTAATAAAATTTAATGGTTCAAGCTCCCAGAAACGAGAGATGCTATCACCATTGGGAAAAAGCATTCCTGAGTCAATCTATTTAGATAACAGTCCAGATAACCGTCTCTTGAGAGGGAAATAGCTATGGTTCAACGTGGTTCAACGGTCAAGATTCTGCGCAAGGAGTCCTACTGGTTTCAGGATACTGGCGTTGTGGCTTCTATAGACCAGAGCGGCATCAAGTACCCGGTGGTCGTTCGATTCAACAAGGTCAGCTACACGGGTATCAACACCAACAACTTTGCCGAGAGCGAACTCCAAGAAGTGGCTGCTCCCGCTGCCAAAGCCTCCAAAACCACTCCCACCGCATCCGGCGGCAAGCAGACCCCCCTCGATCCGGCCTTGCGCCGCACGGGACAGGGCGCCTCTACCGAAACGAAGGGTGCCGCCGCCGCCGATGCTCCCGGCACCGACAACCCCCGCGTTGAAGGCGACCCCAACCAGGGCACCGAATCCCGGTAGGCTGGGCGCATCTAAGATCTACCCTGGGTTAGAGAACCGGAAGCCCAGGCTGTCTCTATAATGAGCTACAGAATCAAGCAGATTCAAATTTCAGATTTAGGGGATCAATTTAAAAGGAGATGCTTTTGGCACCTCCTTTTTTTTGCCTATTTTCCTGCTGGTTTTTCTTCTGGCCTTGCTTATCTGGCTTATTCGTAGCTTATTCGTCCGGTGCAGCACCGCCAGCGTCAGTCCTGTATCCTGATAGCTGAAGCTAGTTTTGCGACGGAGAGATTAGGTCAAGCATGAAGCGAATTCTGGGACTACTGCTGGCGTTGAGCTTGACGACGCTCAGCTGGATTGGGTGGAGCCCGCCTGCGGTGGCAGATCGGTCGTCTCAGCCGCTGCCTGAAACGATTGAGACGCTGCGGCTAGAGGCATTTGATGCCACCAATCGCGGCAACTTTGCGGCGGCGGAGACAGCCTGGACAAAGCTGCTGGACAAACTGCCCCAAGAGGCGGCCATCTGGAGCAATCGCGGCAATGCTCGCGTGAGTCAAAACAAGCTAGAAGCTGCCATCGGCGACTATGAGCAGGCCATGCAGTTAGCCCCCACTGCTCCCGACCCCTACTTGAACCGAGGTGCCGCCCTTGAAGGATTAGGGCGCTGGCAGGCGGCGATTGCTGACTATAACCATGTGCTGGAGCTGGATCCTAACGATCCGGCAGCCTACAACAACCGAGGCAATGCCGAAGCGGGCATGGGCGACTGGGAGGCAGCGCTGCGCGACTATCAACAGGCGGCAGATCTGGCTCCTGACTTTGCCTTTGCGCGAGCCAACTCGGCGCTAGCCCTCTATCAGCTGGGACAGACGGACGAAGCCATCCGCACGATGAAAAATCTGGTTCGTAAGTATCCGCAGTTTGCCGACATGCGGGCTGGGCTGACGGCTGCCCTCTGGGTGAAAGGCGACCGGGGCGAGGCAGAGAGCAACTGGGTGGCCGCAGTTGGGCTGGATCGCCGCTACAAAGATATTGACTGGGTGAGCCACACCCGCCGCTGGTCGCCCGCTATGGTCAGCGCTCTAGAGAAGTTTCTGAAGCTTCAGTAGTTTTTTAACCTGCCAAAAACCTGTTAGCCCAAGCCCTATGCCTCGATCTGTGCTGCGCCTGCTGAGAATTACCCGCACTTTGCTCTCGGTCTACTATGCCTACATGCTGGAGTACAGAGCCGAGCTAATGCTGTGGGTGCTGTCGGGCAGTCTGCCGCTGATTTTGATGGGAGCCTGGGTGCAGGCTTCGCAGAGTGGGCAGTTTGGCCTTTCGCCGACTGATTTTATTCGCTATTTTATCGCCGTGTTTTTTGTGCGGCAGTTCACTGTCGTCTGGGTGATTTGGGAGTTTGAGCGCGAGGTGGTTGAGGGCAAGCTGTCGTTTCGGCTGTTGCAGCCGCTCGATCCAGGCTGGCATCATCTGGCCTCGCATTTTGCCGAGCGATTTGCCCGTCTGCCGTTTGCCTTGCTGCTGATGGGGCTGTTCTTTTGGCTTTACCCGGAGGCAATTTGGCGACCCAGCCTGCCCAATCTGCTGCTTTGCCTGCTGACGCTGCTGCTGGCCTTCATTCTGCGCTTCGTGACCCAGTATGCCTTCTCAATGTTTGCGTTTTGGCTGGAGCGCGCCTATGCGATTGAGCAATTCTGGTTCTTGTTTTATCTATTTTTGTCTGGCCTGGTGGCACCGCTGGAGGTCTTTCCGCCCGCAGTCCGCGAAATTGTCAGCTGGACACCCTTCCCCTACATGATTCACTTTCCGGCCAGCATTTTGATTGGCCTGCCGGTGAATGTTGGGCGGGGCCTGCTGATTATGATCGACTGGATTATCATCTTCTGGTTTCTCAATCGCTGGCTCTGGCGCAAGGGGCTGAAGCAATATTCTGGGATGGGGGCTTAGGCGAAAAGATCTCAACTTAAACTTGCAATCTCAACTCACGAAGAGCGATGCACCATTGTGGCGCTAGCCTGAGCCGTCGCCAGCACAATCAGATCGCTGATGTTGACATGCGCGGGGCGGCTAACGCAAAACAGCACAATTTCGGCAATGTCGTGGGGCGTGAGCGGTGTGATGCCTTGATAGACGCTGCTGGCTCGCTCGCGGTCGCCATGAAACCGCACTTCGCTAAATTCAGTTTCGACCATGCCGGGATCAATCGAGCTAACCCGCAGAGCCGTCCCTAAGAGATCCATCTTCAAGCCTTCTGAGAGGGCGCGCACGGCAGCTTTGGTGGCACAGTAAACATTGCCGCCGGGATAGGTTTGGTGTCCGGCGATGGAGCCAATATTCACAATATGGCCGCGATTGCGGCTGACCATACCGGGCAATACGGCGCGAGTCACATAGAGCAAGCCTTTGAGGTTGGTGTCAATCATCTCCTCCCAGTCTGACAGGCTGCCCTGATGCAGCTTTTCCAAGCCTCGGCTGAGTCCGGCGTTGTTGATCAGGACATCTATGGTGCTCCAGTCGGGCGGCAGCGTTTCCAAAGCGGTCGTCACAGCGGCCTGATCGCTGACATCGCAGGGCAGCAGATGGCTAGAGGTTTGGAACTGCTGCTTGAGTTCGGCGGCGAGCGCTTCGAGTCGCTCTAGGCGGCGAGCCGTCAGAATCAACCGCGCTCCGGCAGCGGCAAATATGCGGGCGCAAGCTGCCCCAATGCCGCTGCTCGCTCCAGTAATCAGCACTGTTTGATCGGGTTGATCGGGTTGGTTTTGGGTCATCTAGAGAAATCCTCTTGGCAAGTCGCTAACCGGGCGCTGATCAATCGCTAAACAGGTCAACCTGCAATTCAAATCCGGGCAGCAGTGACTCACCAGAGAGCTGAGTTGGCAGATCGCGTAGTTCTTTAGCTTGCCCTAGTCGGTAAAGTTCCACCTGCTGATTGGGCGGGTTGAACAACCAGCCTAGCTGCACGCCGCTGTCGAGGTATTCCTGCATTTTGGCTTGCAGCGTAGGCAGGTCGTCGGTGCGGGAGCGCAGCTCAATCACAAAGTCGGGGGCGATGGGCGGAAATTTCTGGCGCTGCTCTGGCGTGAGGCTTTGCCAGCAAGACAGCTCTACCCAAGCGGCATCGGGTGAACGACTGCCGCCATTGGACAGCTTGAAGATGGTCGAGGAGCTAAAGACTTTGCCCAGGTTAGTTTGCTTATTCCAGAGGTACAGCTCGCCGCCTAAGTTCATCTCTCGATTGCCGCTCTCGCCGCCTACGGGTGTCATGACAATTAAGGCTCCTGCGGCATCACGTTCGATAGTTAGCTCAGGATTACTGATGCAGAGCTGGTAAAACTGCTCGTCGCTCAGATGCACCTGTTGGAGATTAACTTTTAGGGGTAGGGTCAGGGTCATACATCACCGCCGCGCTCTGCAAAGTCGAGTTGTAGCACAGTAACAGTCCAGTTTACGTAATTTGCCCAGCTCATTTGTTGATCGCAGCTTTGAATTTCGGACTGGAGATGGGCTGAGGGATAGCTGGCTTCTTGCGAAGCAGTGGGCGGTTCGAGCTTGATCAGTCAATCAGGCTTTTCCAGTCCTGCTATTGCGGAGCTTGGGAGCTGCGCTGTGCCTGCTGTAAGAGCATTGCAGAGCTGTTCGCCCACTGATTATTTTGCTGCGCGGTGAAAAGCGTCTGGGCATATTGCAACACCTGCTGCGCGTCGGTTGGCTTGCCCTGCCGCAAAAATACCAGCCCTGCCCCGTAGTAGGCGTTGGGATAGTTGGGGTTAGCTTCAGCGGCACGGCGGAAAGCGTTGAGAGCATCGTCCAATCTGCCCTGCTCATACCAAATCGTGCCCAGACTGTAGTGTGCTTCGGCATAGCTGGGGTTGACCGCAACGGCTTTCTGAAGGCTTTCGGCAGCTTCCCTGGATTTGCCCTGCTGAAGGTAAAGCAGCCCTAGGTGATAGGCTGGCTCAGCCGCAGTCGTGCTCAGGTTCATTGCCTTGCGAAACTCGGTGATGGCTGCCGCCACATCGCCCTGCTGCCGCTTCACTAGCCCCAGATTGTAATGCCCTAACGACATATTGGGATCTAGCTCAACTGCCCGCTGGAGATAGTCCTCGGCCTGAGATGAATTGCCGCCTTCGAGCAGAGCCGCACCTAAGTTGGCATAGGCCATCGCTAGGTTCGGATCTGCCTGGATTGCCTGATAAAATGCCGTCGCGGAGGGCTGGAGCTGGCCCTGCTGCCTTAAGGCCAAGCCTAGATTATAGTAGGCGGGGGCTGAGCGGGGACTGAGCGTAATCGCCTGCTGAAAGGCCGCAATCGCCTGGTCGAGTTGGTTTTGCTGAATGTAGCTGAGTCCTTCGGCCAGTTTTGCGTCAGAGGCTTGCTGTTCAGGCGTTTGGGGGAGAGCGGGGGTGACGGGTGCAGCAGGCCGAGACGGGGCGATGCGTTCAGGCGGCAGACCAGCGTTAACGCGCTCAACTCTGGCCATTACTCCGGCCACTACATTCAACAGCAACAGGACTAAAGCCATGCTGATTTGTTTGACTGGTTGCCGCTGCCAATGCCGCTCGCCGCTCATGGGTCACTCCTGAGATATCGCAGGCATTGTAGCCCAGAACGCCAAAAGCGCGGCATTTTTTACAAAATGCAAGATTTCTGTTGCCCAATATGGGGAGGAGGCAGCGTTCTGGATTGTCACTTTCGTGTTTAAAAGCTGCCAGGTTAACAAGCTGCGGGTCGTCGATTGACATAACTCGCTAACGCCTTCAACGAACGCTGATTAGAACTATCTGGTAACGTACAAAACCGCAGGCAGATCATAGGCTGCTTCAGTCACCTGAAACCGGGCTGTGAATCAGCGCTGTTATCGGGGGAAGCAGCGTTTGACAATGCCAAGATTCAGGCTGAAGCTGAAGCGTCATGCCGGGTACCACCGTGCTGGACAAGCCAGCGCCAGGTAAATCGATACTGGCTAGACCTATGCCAGGTAGCACTATGCTAGGTAGCACTATGCCAGGTAGCACTGTCGAAGTCGCGCTAGCTTGTCCAACAGCATCCCAGCTTAACGAACGCTCTCGCCCTCTGCGACTTTCAGCCATTGCGCCCCGCCGATTTTCAGATTCTGACCGTTCCTCCTCATAGACTCTAGCAATCGTTGAATGCAGCAGATCTGACCAGGCTTCACTCCGCTCAGTCTGAACCAACCCCAGCAGCAGCGCTATCGGCATCAGCACGGCAATTAAGCTCGCCAAAATGCTTTGCCCTAGCTTTTGCAGCGACTGCCAGACCTGCCGAGGAAACAAATGCAGTTGAATGAACCAAGATTCGAGCATGGCGATTCAGGCGATCAACAGAGTTTCCAGCAAATGGTTTCCAGCAAATAGCTTCACTGTAGCGAATAGTAGCAAATGGCAGCGAATGCGGAGGATATAGCAAACTGCTGAGACAGCTCTCAAGGCACAATAAGAACACAAGAAAACCACGCATTCCAAGTCTCTATGTCGCCCAACTTAGTTCTTTTAGCGCAGTGGCTAGCAGGCGAATTCGACAACTACCCCCAAGCCTACGACCAGCCTGCCTGGTTCGTTAGCCTGCGGCTCTGGCATCGTCCCCTGCCCATCCGCATTAACGGTGACCTGGCCATCTTCTGCGAGCAGGCTAACTCCGTCTATCTAGATGCGCCCTACCGACAGCGAGTGCTCATCCTGAGGCTCTCAGCGGCCTGGCCCGCAGCGCAGATTGAATACAGAGCATTTCGCCAGCCAGAGCGCTTCAAAGGTGCGGGCGCAAACCCCAGCTTGCTTCAGGATCTGACACCTGACGATCTCGAAGCGCTGCCGGGATGCCAACTCAACCTTACCCAGCAGGGCGAGCGAGTCCAGGCCGAACCGCCGCTCAATGCTAAATGCTGCTTCCAGTACAGCGGCGAGACGCGACAGGTGATTCTGGGCTTTGAAGCCAGCCCAACCCAATTCTGGAGCCATGACCGAGGCGTTGACCCCAACGGCAATCTGCTTTGGGGAGCGATCATGGGAGCCTACGAGTTTCAAAAGCGACAAGACTTCGCAGCTGAGCTGCCGCTAAGAGCTAGTTAGACGATAAAAAATCCCCAGCTTTCGCCGGGGATGAGTGTTTAGGGTGCATCTACCAACATAATGTTCGCGTAGACTGTTCCCCAATCAGGACAGTTTTGAGGTTGTTCAGGGGTGTTTAGCATGAGATAATTCACCCGCACCTAGAGCCGCAGCCCCATTTCCGCCAGCCCTTGCCGGAGTCGCTCTGCCTCAGCCGGATTATGCTGGCTGTGCAGTTCAATCGCCTGCCGAAACGCCGCTAAGCTCTCGCCCACCTGCCCCAGCTTGAGCAGCGTCACTGCCAAACTTTGATAGGCCTCAGCGTAGCCAGGGTTATGCTGAATGGCCTGCTGATAGTGAGCAACGGCTAGATCAAGCTGTCCGGTAGCCTTGAGCGTCATGCCCAGATTAAAATAGCCCACCGCAAACGTCGGATCGATGACCAGGCAGGTTTGGTAAAGCCGAGCAGCCTGAGCCAGATCGCCCTGTTCTTTGAGCAGGCTGCCCAAGTTGTTGATTGCGCCCAGCTTCAGACTCTCCAAAATTGGCTGCTGAATCGCAGCTCGATACTGCGCCTCGGACTGTTTGATATCCTCTAGTCGGCTATAGGCAATGCCAAGATGGTAGTGAAGCTCGTACTCAGTCGCCGGATCGGGACTGTATTTCAATCCATTTTCTAGAAGTTCAATGCTCCGTTCAAATTCATGCGTCTGAATATACAGCGCCCCTAGCTTGCTGCATAGGTAAGCATCGTTGGGATGAGCGGTCAAAAAGCCTTCCATTGCTGTTTTCGCCTGCGTCAGCTTATCGCGCCCAGTAATTGCAGCTGTGCTGTAGCCGTAGTGCAAAATTGCGGTCTCTGACAGGTTCAAAACCTGCCAGTTTGGCTCTTGCTGAAGCAGTGCCGTCACACTGTCATCAATCATGGCGTGATAAGGCCGCGACCAGCGAATCGCCGGATGGCGACGAAACAGCCGCGACACCAGCGAATAGGGAGACTGCGCTGCGCCAATTTCCTGCCGCACGAGATTGATCACCAGCGCTCGCTGGTTCTGAATGGCCTGCTGGATCTGCGGTTGGATCTGCGGCACGAGCCGCTCGTCGGCATCCAGCACCAGCACCCAGTCGCCCGTCACGTAGTGCAGCGCTGCATTGCGGGCTTCAGCAAAGCTGTGAGTCCAGGCAAACGACTCGACCCTAGCGCCAAACCGCTGAGCAATCGCCACCGTCTCGTCAGTCGATCCGGTGTCCAGCACAATTAGCTCGTCGGCAAGCGCGCTAACGCTGGCGAGGCAGTCAGCCAGATGCGCCGCCTCGTTTTTGACAATCATGCAGAAGCTGAGACGCATAGGGCTAAATTAGTCAGACTGCCCATATTCTAGATGCTTTCTAGCGCTGTCCCCCTGTATCCAGCAGTTTGGCAGCAGTTTGGCATAAGACAGGCTGGCGTGAAGGCTATTGTCATACCTTCTGCCTGGGTTTTAGGGAGAACGACTAGGGCTGTCTACCCGAACATCCGGCGTTCGAGCCAGTAGTGGGCCTGGAGCTGATGCCGCTGCGCGTTGAGCGCTTGAGCCGACTGCTGCGCCTGAACCGATGGCCTGTCTGAGCTGACAGAGCGGCTGCATGGCCAGCTAAAGTATGGCCAGCTAAAGTTAGACAGATTGAACTGTTGATAGAGCAACATAGGAATCTGGAGGCAAGTATACTACATTATACTACAAACCCTCTTGCCCAATTCCAGGAACGGGCGAGATTGGCTCTCGTCGTTCTTTTGCGCTAAGCTGCTCTCGACTGCTGCCATTGTCCGAACCTGAGCAGCGTCAGCAGGGCTGTCAGTGGTTTCTAGATCAGCCGATGTGCGCGGAGAGATCAAGAATTAGCTGGGAATACTGAAAGCAGTTCAGACTCCGGAAATCGGCTCCGGGTACCCTCTCAATGGCTCAATCAATGACGATGTGGAATCCGTTCAGCAATATTCTGGCGAGCCTTCAGACTTACGGCGATCTGACTCCTGACCTGAAATTGCGGCAGCAGGTGACCCGGAAGCTCTGTCAACGCCCAGATCTGACACTGGAAACCTGGTTTGAGTCGTTTTATCAGCCTCAGGGCGTGAGCCATGCCGTAGCCAGCTTTGCGTACGAGCATCTGGCGCAATATTCGGGGCTAGAGGTAGGGCGACTGTTGCCGGACGATCGGCTCGAAGCCGATCTAACCTGGACGGAAATTTGCTGGTTCGACTGGGATTTGCGACTCTATGAAGATTTTTGGCAGCAGTTTGGGGTCGATATCAGCGATGCTTTTGATCCAACGCTGCTCTCTACGGTCGAAGATTTAGTGGTTTGGTTAAACGATGCGGCCAGGGGTCAAAATCTGCCACCGTCCCTAGACTTCCCCAACCCTTGAATGACCCTCTGTTTACTTCCTGTTTACTTCTGCCAAACCACCAAAATCACGCCGCAGATGATTAGCCCCAGGCCGATTAGCCGCTCCAACGGAATCGCCTCGCGGAACATAAAATGCCCTAGCGTCACCGCAAAGACATAGGTGAGAGCAACGGCAGGAGCCGCAACGCTGAGGCTAACGCGGGTCAGCAGTAAAATATAGGCGATCGCGCCGATCGCATAGCTAATCAAGCCGCCTACTAGCTCCGGCACGGTAATCATGCCGAGGATATGGCTGATGGCGTTGTTGGCATCGACTGCCCCTAGCTTCAGCGCTCCAGCTTTCAGCAAAAACTGACCAATCACGCTAGCCAGAATTGAAACAAACAGCAGGCCAAACTCTTGTAGTGTCACCGCAGCTCCTAATTCTCTATGCTGGCTCCATAGCAGTGTATAGAATTGCAGGGGGAACCTGCTGAAATCTGGCCAATTCCCACAAGATGTGGCTAAGGCAGCTTGAGTCTAGAGATCCTCAGCAGTAAACTAGACTTGAGCCAAAGTTTAACGCATCACCTGAGTCACCCCATGTCTAGCAGGCTTTCCTACAGCGACGAGCAGATTTCAGTTTGGCTGAGAGGTCTTTTGACAGTAGCTTGGGCGGATGGTCATTATGATCCTGAAGAGCAGGCGCTAATTGTCGATTTGATGCAGTCTGACTTGATCCAGTCTGAGCTGCCGGACAGTCCGCAGCGCATCGAGCCAGTTCAGCCAGAGATGTTGGCGGCAGTGCTGGGTCGCGAGAGCAAGGCAGCAGAAAACTTTATGCGAACTGCCGTGATGATGGCGATTGCCGACGGCACCTATTCCAGCCCTGAAGACGATCTGCTGCATCAGTTTTGCATCGCGCTGGGGCTAAAGCCGAAAATCCTGGAGTCGCTGCGGCTAACGCTCAACTACCGCCCAGATTCTACAATTGCAGGCGTTGAGCAAACTGAGGCACATCATCTAGAGCCGCTCAAGCCCGTGCAGGAATGGCTCGACAACCTGGATGTGCAAGACCCGCGACTAGCCAAATTCTTATGCAAGATGATTCCGCCGCAGTGCCCGTTTGAACGCGACGTGACTCTATTCGGCCAGAAGGTGGTGCATATTCCGCCCATGTGCAAGCTCAATCCGCTCTATGATCAGCTCGTAGGACTGCGGTTTCGAGCCTTAAGCTATTTAGCCGACGATTGCCAAGAGGATGTTTCCAAGTATTGCTGATGAGTATTTTCAAAATACTCTCATGAATGAGCATGCATGAGAGTATATGCTTATGGATAAATTAATATCTTGAACGTCTCGGCTGTGGGAGCCACAGCTTGCTCCACTGCTGCCGCCAGGTCTTTGAGCGGATAGCGGTCGCTGATCAGCGCATCCACGTCAATCCGCTGGCTGAAGACAATCTCGGCGGCGAGCGCTTGCAGTCGATAGGAGGAGCTATAGCTGCCGATCAGATCAATCTCGCGGCGGTAGAGGATATTCGGGTTGATCGGGATTTCTAGCTCGTCGGGAAATTCGGCAAAGAACAGAATTTTGCCGCCCTTGCGCGTGCAGTCGAGCGCCTGAAAGAAGGCTTTGGGGCTAGGAACCGCCAGCAGCGTTACATCAACCCCCATGCCTTGAGTCATCGCCTGAATCTTGGCGCTCAGCTCCGGATCGCGGGCATCAAAGGCAGCCTCAGCCCCAACGCTCAGCGCCTTGTCGATGCGGCTAGGCAGCAGATCTGTGGCGATAGCGCGCGCCCCAAAATACTTGACGAGCATGATAAACATCAGCCCAATTGGCCCTGCGCCGGTCACCAGCACGGTCTGCCCCGGAGCAATCTGGGCTTTTTTGACGGCCTTGAGGCAGCAGTTGGTTGGCTCGACGAAGCTGGCTTGCTCAAAGCTGATAGCGTCTGGAATCCGGACGAGGCCACCGTTGCGGACAATATGCCCTGGAACCTTGACGTATTCGGCAAAGCCGCCGCCGCTGGGCGTGAACCCGGCTGTGGTGGTAATGTTCTTGTAAACGTCGCACATTGAATAGTTTTCGTTGAGGCAGTAGTTGCAGTGCATACAGGGAATGTGATGCAGCACAACAACTCGCTCGCCGACCTGCCACAGGTCAACGGCTGCTCCAACTGCCGCAATTGTGCCTGCGGTTTCATGCCCAAAGATGCGGGGCGGTTCGTAGAGCGGATAGAGAATTTTCTTGATGTCAGATTGGCAAAGCCCAACCACCTGCACCTGCACCAAAATCTCGTCGTCTGCGAGTTCTGGAATCGGAATCTCTTCGTAGCTGAGCTGCCTCACGCCGCGAAACACCTGTGCTTTCATAAAAGTTGCATAGTTTTTGCGCTCTGGCTCAACTTTACCAGGTATAGTCCAAACTGAGCGCTGCCGGATAGGGCCAAAGCAACCTCAAAAACAAGCCGAAAATCAACCCGAAAATCAGAATAGATGCCCAACCGAGCGAGCGGCAGTTCGGCATCTATTTTGCTTGTATTTGTCCTCTAGTTGCAGTATCCCCTTGCCCAGCCCCATTCTTCTACGCCCACCGACACCTCTGAGCTGCTGCTCACGTTTCCCTTAGAGAGATCCACCAGCGTCACGGCGGTAGCACCTTGAAACGCACCTCGGTAGATGGGTTGCCCCAGCGAATTGGTTGAGGAAAAGCTGAGCGGCGAAACTTGGGGAGGCTGTCCCGACTGCTCCCAGCGAATCTGGGTGAAGAGGCCATTTAGAAAGGTTGCTGAGAACGTTCTGCCGTTTTTCATCCGGCCATTACAGGTAAATTGCTGAGCGGCTTGAGCCGGAGCCAGAGACATAAACAGGCTTAGACTTAGAAACGCAGCTGCGCTGAGGGGTTTAGCCAGCTGCAAACAGGTTACTGGATGTTTCACGCAACGTTTCATTAAATCTTTCACTGAGATTTTCATTATATCTTTCACTGTTACACCTATACTCTGACCATATCCATAAAATAGCGACCTCTGCTATTGCTCTGAGTCGAAATGCTGATCCGATAGGTTCCAGGATTCAACGACCGGGTAATTGCGCCAATGTCAGTTGGGCGGACGGTCGTGCTCGTAACCCGGCGTAGCGTGCGGTCATCGATCAGGCTCAGGGTCATGCGTCTGCTGTTGGAGTTGGGGTTGGAGAACTCGTTACCCAAATAGATTCTCACCCGTCTGCTCCGCGTCAGATCAAACCTGAACACATCGTCAAAACTACGTCTGACGCTGCCGGACGTTGTGAAGACTCGGTCAAACGTGCCAATTTCTCTGCGCGAGCGAGTCCCAAACTGAATCTGGGGCTGAGCGGCTTGCTCCAAGCTGCTAGAGCGCAACGCAGTTCTCGTAGAAAAGGCGGAGTTCACCCTAGAATTCACGCTAGTGTTCAAGGTGGAAGATTTTGCAGAGTTAATCATGATATTCCTTCTGAAGTTGCTCAGTAAGTCTAAAGTTGTCTGGCAAGCCTGTCAAGATTTGCCCCATCAAGTCGCCTCGTCAAGACGTACTCCATCCCAGCAGGTGAGAAATCTGAGCTGGCAGGGCAGAGGGCGTAAAGGGCTTGATTGCGCCAGCGAACCCCATCTGACTCAGCTGATGTGCTGTAAACCAGTCGGCTCTAGCCGTAATTAGCAAAATCGGGATAGAGCGAACAGCAGAATGTTGCTTAAGCTGCTCAATAAACAGCAGCGCATCTGATTCTGAGGTGGATGCATCTAGCAAAATTACATCTGGACAGAGCGATTTACACAGGTTGATACTCGCTTGAATTGAGGCCGATACCGTAACGTTCCAGCCAGTCAGCTCACCCAGACAGATTTGCAGTACCTCTGCCAGACTGATTTCCGGCTCAATCAGCAGAATTGACTTATTAGACATAGATAACCTGCTGTTGAGAAGTAGCGGCCTAGAGCATAGATTAGGCAGCTAAAACTACGGAGGATAGCTTGGACGAATACGGTCGCGCTAATCGAACGGATTGCGAATCGGGATAGACCTCCAGGAACAAATGATTTACCCCTTAGAGTAGATCAAGAAAATATGAAACTAATAGGAGTGGCTTGCACAGCACAGGAGCGGATGCCGTCTAGGCGACAGGGCGATCGGAATCTGCTGTGGCAGCGGGGTTCTGATGCCGACGACTGCCAAACAGCTGGGCATAGACGTAGGAGAGCACACAGCCGAACAGAAAAATCTGACAGGTCAAAAAGATCCAGAGCATCAGAATCATGACGCTGCCAATCACGCCATAGGAGAGAAAATGGCTGCCAATTGAGATAACGCTGTTGCTGACGAGCTGCTGCAAGCCAACGAGCAGGAAAGCCGTCAGCAGCGCCCCCAGCCAGACATCTCGCCAGCCGACATAGACCGCAGGCAGGATTTTAAACAGAATGCAGGCAGCAATCGCCAGAATCAGGAAAGACGAGCTGGCTTGCAGTCCTCTAGACAATTGCAGTTCATCAACCTGGATATAGGCAAACGTCTCTTGAAAAGTGCCAACCAGCTTCAAAATAGTTTTGATCACAATGCTGGAAATCAGCGAAGCCAGCAGCAGTAAAGCAATTCCCAGCACCAGCATGAACGCAAACAGCCGATTGGCTAGAAAGAACAGCAGCATTCTGGGCAGCGATCCCACCTCTGAGACGCGGCTGGGAGACTGCCAAATCTTATTGACAGAGCTTCTGAGAATGGTGAAGACAGCGCTGGCTGCCCAGAGCAGCAGACCAAAGCCAATCACGCCTGCCCCAACGCTATTTTCGTTGAGCGAGGTAATGGTGGCTTTGATTAAGTCATGCACTTCGGGCGGCAAAAACCGCTCAATTGCCGTCAAAATCGCCTGAAACGCCTCTGTCTCTGGGCCAATGAACGCCCCAACCACGCTGAGAATAACTAGCAGAATTGGAAACAGCGAGAACAGCGAGAAATAGGCTAGCGAGGCAGCCATTCCAGGGCAATTGTCCTGATCCCACTTCAGGCCAGCTTGGACAAAAAGCTGAGCTGGTTTTGAGGGCAGAAGAGTAGACCGAATATACTGAAGCATAAAAATTAAAGCATATTAATAAAATTTTTTAATAAAAGCCGAGCCAGGGAGCGGCACCAGCCTCAAAACGGACTAATCCGGCTACCAGAAAAGCGATCCAGCCAGCTCTTTCTCCAAATCCAGCGCAGCGACAATGCCCAAATTAGGCTGACCAGTCCAATCTCTAAATAGTGCACCAAATCCAGCGGGTAGAGTTCAAAAAAGCGGCGCAGCGGCGGCAGCAGTAAAATCCCCAGATACAGCAGCACCACCAGACCCGTCAGGCCAGCATAGCGCCAGTCTTGGGTGAGCGGCTCGCCTCCTACCCAGGCCGGACTTGGTGGCTTCAAAAACAGAATCAGCCATAGCCCACCCAAAACCTGCATGGTGATCAGCGCTGTTTCGGCCACCCACTGCGCCCGCACCAGATCTTCAAAGCTAATCTGCGCGTCGAGTTCACTCAGCGGCAGCTGACCGCTGAGCCAAGCCAGCACAGGCCCAATATTCTCAGCCAAAAAATAGAGATAGACCAGAACGCTCGCCAGTCCCAGCGTCAGCGTTGCGGGAATGACAAAATGCAGAAACGGATTGCCCTGAGCCGAAGCTGCCTTTCCAGGCTTCGCCCAGAGCGTCACAAAGAAAGGCGGCAGGCCGACGGTGAGAAAGGTGACAATGGTGCTGGTTTTGATCCCAAACGGGAACGACAGCGAAATCATCCCCACCGCCACAATCACCAAAATAAACGAGAAAATCCGCACTACAAACAGCTTGCTGATGTCGGTTGCGCCGTTGCGAATCCGCTGACCCTCCAGAAAAATCTTAGGCAGCGCCCCAAAGGCATCTTGCAGCAAGACAATATCGGCTACGCCCCTGGTTGCCTGACTGCCGCTCTCCATCGCAATCCCGACGTTAGCCTGCTTCAGCGAGAGCACGTCATTCACCCCATCCCCCATCATCGCCACGTAGTGCTGCTGCGACTGGAGGCTTTTGACCAGCCGCGCTTTCTGCTCAGGCGTGATCCGGCCAAATACCGTGCTCTTCAGGGCAGTCTGGGTAAACAGCGCCTCATCCATCTGCTCTAGCGCCTGTCCCGATACCGCGATCAGCTCCTGGCTCAGTCCGGCCTGCTTGGCTAGCGCGGCCACCGTAGCCGGATTATCGCCTGAGATCACCTTCACCTGAATCCCCGCCTCCCGAAACGCCGCCAGCGTTTGATAGGCATCCCGGCGCAGCTCATCGCCAAAAAACAGCACGCCCAGCGGCTGGAGATCAGTGGGCAGCAGTGGATTAGCTGCGGCTGGAGCCGCTGATTCAGGAGGCGCTTCTAGCTCGGCAGGGCTATAGGCAAACAGCAGCACGCGCAGCCCCTGGTCAGCTCCGGCCTGAATTTGCGCTTGGATCTGCGCCTGGATTTGAGCAGACAGGGAGTTGCCCAGCGACATGGCTCGCAGCAAAATCTCGGGCGCACCCAAAACGTAAACGCCCGGAGACTGAGCAAAGCTGATCGCGCTCCATTTGTAGGCTGAGCTGAACGGAATTTCGCGCTTGAGCGGCTGTTTGGGGCTGGGGAAGGCGGCGAGAATGGCAGCATTGGTGGGGTTGCTGGCCGAGGCGCTGGCCGCATAGTCTCCCAGCAGCCGTTCCAGGCTGGCGCGATCGCGATCGAGCGGCTCAAGCTGCTGCAAGCTGATCCGGTTGGCGGTGAGCGTTCCGGTCTTGTCCAGGCAGATGATATCGACGTTGCTGAGCGACTCGACAGCGTTAGCCTGCTGCACCAGCGCACTCTGCTGGGCAATCCGCACCGCTCCAAACGCATAGGCCAGCGTGATCATCAAATAAAGGCCGCTGGGAACTAGCCCGACAATCACGGCAATATTTTGAATGCCTGCGGTCAGAGAGGTCACGCCGAGCAGCACCCGCAGCCCCGTGATCAGGCCGAGCAGAATGGCAATGCCCAGCAGCAGCCGAATCAGACGATTGATCCGCTGCTGGAGAGGGGTGAGCAGCTTGCGAAACTTGCGGGCCTCAGCCGTCATTTTGTTGGCCAGACTCTCGGCTCCGACTTTTTCGGCGGTGTAGCAGGCGCTGCCGCTGACGCAGAAGCTGCCGGAATAAAGCGGGCTACCCGGCTGCTTGGCAATCAGATCGGACTCGCCAGTCAGCAGTGATTCGTCCACCTTAATTTCGCCTCTGGCAACCGCACCGTCTACCACAATCTGATCACCGGGACGCACCACCAGCAGATCGCCGACGACGATTTCAGAGGGGTCAAGGTTGCGCTCCTGCCCTGAGCGGATCAGGCACGCTTTGGGGCGCGTCACCAGGGCAATGCGGTCGAGCTTTCGCTTGGCGCGGATCTCCTGAATTACGTTGATTACTACGTTCAGCAAAATCACAAAGGCCAGCACGATCACATCGCTGGCTCGCCCTAGACCAATCAGCACCAGACTCAGGAAAAAATAGACCCCATTAATAAAGGTAAATAGGTTATCCCGCAAAATATCCCAGTAGGTGCGGCTGGTCTGAATCGAGAGGTTGTTACCCTGCCCTGCGGCTCGACGGCTGGCCGCCTCGCGATCGCTGAGTCCTGGGAGTTGCTCTAACGTGGAGTCCATGGCTTGAGATGGCTTGAGATGGCTTGAGTTCGAAAGGGGCTTGATGGCGAGAGCGAAGGCGAGAGTGATGGTGACAGTGAGAGCTGAATGCAAATTGCTAAAGCGCTGGCGACTCGCAGGGCGTAGCGTTCGGGAAGTTCAGCATCTCTCCTAGCGAGAAACAGACAAACGGATTTTCGGGCACGGGCGGACTGCCTGCCGCCACCCAGATCAGCAGCTTGTCGGGGTCGTAAATGCCTTGGCGCAGCGAGCCATTGCCGCCGGGACTGGCATCGTCATCAAAGAGATCGAAAGGGCTAGCCTCTAGCGTCTGCGGGTTCACCCGGTCGCGGCCAATTTGCGCCATGACTGCCGGATCAATCCTGCCGTAGAAAGTCTGGCCGCCCTGCGGCTCCATCAGCTGCGAAAACCGCTGAAACCGCAGCAGGGTGGACTGATCAACGGGCTGCCGCTGCCTGCTGTACATTTCCTCGGAAACCGCGTGATTGGTCATGAACAGCACGCCCGTTTCTGGCAGCTCCCGCACCGCCTCATGGCGACCTGTGAGTTCAAATGCGCCCGCCTCTTTTGATTTGCCGTCTGTGATCATCACCAGATCTGCCTGAACGCGCGGCTGCGTCTCCATAATCTGACGGGCTTGAGTGAAGCTGGTGGCGGTTTTTAGGATCTGCCCCATCGTCTGGACAATGCTGCCACCCTGAAACGACAGCTCCTCCGGGCCGCTGGGGTGCAGCGTATCTAGCCCCAGCGTTATCCCCGCAACGTTCACGCCCCAGTTCGGCCAGACGACTGCCGGATAGGTAATAAAGACATGGGGCAGACCGTCGTTGGGCTGGCGGACAAACACCACCGGATTATTCACAATGTAGTCGATGGGCTTGGTATCGTTATCCAGCGTGCTGCCGTGATAGAGCCGTCCGTCTCGCGTGGCATCGCCCGTGGCCACCCACTGACTGCATCCATCCCAAAACAGCACTTCCGGCAGCGTATTGGCAAAGACTTCTTGATAGACATCACCGTAGGCCAGCACCAGACAGGCATCCAGCGTCATGCCAATATCCTGGGTTGCATCCGCCAGCCCGCGACATTCTTCGACCACGGCTGGATACGAGCGATTGGCGGCCAGCTGCCCCAGCGCCAGTCCGCGACCTGCAAACCGCAGCGCCCCGATGACCTTGCTGCCCAATGAGGCAATCTCATCGTGCAGATATTGCCCATGCTGATAGCCCATATCGTAAGGCGTGCCCTGGAGCCAGACGACTTTGATAATGCCGTAGTCTTCGCGGTGGGCGGCGACGGGCTGCCAGTTAGCGGGGAGAAACTGCGCGATCTCGGCGGACGAAATGGTGGGAGCCGTGATCGGCGGGGCGGCGGCTTCGCAGTTGCAGCGACTGACGGCGGCTGAGGCTTGCAGCTGCACCAGCCAGTCTTCAACGGCGAGCACGGTAGTTTGCACCGCTCCGGCCACGCCTTCTCTAAGGCTTGCGCCCTCCAGTCGGGCCCGCAATCGGCTGGCGTTGCTCCCAATCCGAGCCAGCCGCAGGCCGTTGATATGCATCTGGCGAGTTGGATAGCGCTGAATGATCTCCAGCAGCGACAGACGGCCATCTTTGACAACCGACAGGACGCTGGCGGCGCGCAGGGCTTGAATATTGGCAGTATTGGAGGGGGTATGTACGACTTGCCCTACCTGGTAGAGCAGAAATTCGCCCAGCAGATTGTTCAGCGTGCTGTCTAAAAATTGCAGGCTGACGGCAATCTCTTGGTTCAGCGCCGCCCGGACATCGGCTGGATCTACGCCACCAACGTTGAAGAAAAATCGCCAGCCTCTCGATAGCTCTCCGGTTTCGGCAAAGCGAGTCAGGTCTTGAAGCGCGATGGAGCGACCAAAGGGGCCAAACTCGATCACCAGACTTTGACCTGCCAGCGCGGGGGAGTCGCTGGGGAGTTGGGCAATCAGCACCGGGTCGAGCGCTGGGTCGAGCGCCGGGTCAAGAGCTGGTTTAGGATCAAGGTCTGTTGCCGCCAGATTAGGCAGCAGCGATTTGACGGCGGTGCGAGTTTGGGCATAGGCGACGGCCTGAGCAGAGTCGGGGGCAGTCACTGCGACGTTGCAGTCACAGAGTAATTCTGGCAGCAGCGCTTCGGCCACTTGCAACACAGGCTGAATCCGCGTTACCAGCAGCGTCACGTCTGTATAGACTTGCTGTAGGCGGCTCAAATTCAGCCGTCGCTCTGAGCCGGGGTAGTTTTCTATAAGTTCCAGCAGCGAAAAGGAACCGTCGCTAGTCGCCTGAGTGAAGGCAGTTCTGAGCGCTGACAGGCTGGTTTCTCGCCCCAGCGGATCGCCCACGAGCTTGTTGAGCTGTAGCAGCACAAAGTCGGGCGCAATATTTTGCACCAGCGGCAGCTGAATCTGCGCCGTCAGCCATTGTTTCAGCACCGCCGGATCTAGCTGAGTCTCCTGCAAAAACTCCCGGAGCGCGGCTGTTCTGCCCTGTAGGTTAGGTGCGCTGTCGGGTGGATCGGGCGCTGGGTCAGCGGCTGTATCGCTCACGAAAGTCTCGAAGGTCGCCAGCGGGATCTGCATTTTCAGATCGTCATATTCCAGCAGCAGCGTTTGACTGGCCTGGGCTTGGGTGGCCAAGCAGAGCAGGCTAATTGCAGCTCCCAACAGCGAATACAGCCCCCAACGCCTGAACCGTGAGGCTCTCCCCAGATGTGCTCGCAGATGTGACCCCAGTGACTGACCTCGAAATTGACCCCGAAATTGACCCCGAAAAAATTTAGACATAGATTCAGTAATTAGACCTGCTCGACGGGCGGCTCAACCTCTTGGGCTGGCTCTAGGCTCATATCTAGATTCAGATCTGGCGCAGCCGCGCGGGTTTCAGATGCCCGCATCCAGGCCGCAATCATTCCGGCAATCGGAATCGAGAGAAAGATGCCCAGCAGTCCGGCAATCCGTTCGCCAATAAACAGCGCCAAAAACAGCAGAACTGGGTTCAGTTCCAGAGCATCGCCCATTACTTTGGGGCGCAGGTAGTTATCCTGAATCTGCACCAGCAAAATACAGACAATCACCACGCGCAACGCGACCGCCCCGCCCTGAGAAGCCAGCACCAGTAGACTCACCACAGTGATCCCTAGCGTCGCGCCAATCCCCGGAATTGCGTCAATTAAGCCGACAATGATCGCCAAAATCAGCGCGTAGTTCACGCCCAAAAACGGAAAAATCAGCAGCGTGCTGCCTGACAAAAACAGCATCAGCAACAGCTGCCCTCGGATAAAGCCCAGAAAGCTCTGCCGAAACGTGGTCGAAAATCGCTCGCGGGATGACGCTGGCAACCGCTTCAGGAACGACTGCCAGAGCTTATCGCCATCGATCAGCATATACAGACAGATCACGACTCCAAATATGCCGATGAATAGCCCTGAAAAGATGCCCTGCAAAATTCCCAAGCCTGAGACCAAGCCAGTCTGGAGCGTGCCAATCACCTTGCTGAATTCGATGCGATTTAGCAGATCTTGAAACGGCAGAAAGTCTGGCTGGCTGAGGCTCGTCCGCAGCGTCGCAACTAGCCCTTGCCCCTGATTCAGCACCTCTAGGCCGACAAAGGTGACTAGACTCAGCAGCAGCGCGACCGCTACTAGGAAGGTGACGGCAATCGCCCAGCCTCTTGGCATCGAGCGCGATAGCCAGCCCACCGGATAGTTGAGCAATGCTGCAAAGATGCCAGCAGTCGCAAACAGGGCAATTGTGCTGTAAAAATAGGTGATCAGCAGCACGGTGATCCAGCCACAGGCAAACAGCAAAATGTAGCGCAGCAGCGCCGAGTTTGCGAGAGTTTGCCAGGGAAAAGAAGATTGGGGAGATGGCGAAGCCATAGGATGTTTATAAAACCAAAGAAGGAACTCGCAATTGATCGAAAGTCAATTTAGAATTCATTCTTACTGCGATGCTGTCCAACCTGGAAGATCAGCAGCAGCGAGACAATAGTGCCAATCAGTCCGGCGGCAATTGCGCTCACCATCGCCTGGATCGCAATCATGTTGGAAGGCGTGATAATCGCGCCCTGCGTCAGCATTGTGCCAACCTGAGTTGGAGCTACCACCGTTGAGCCTTGCGGCAGAACCAGCATCCTGAAGGTAAGCTCCCCGACTCGCGCCAGGGCAATCGTCACCGCAATCACCATGATGCTGAGATTTAGCAGCAGCCCCAGCTTCAGATCGCGCTTGACCTGAGCCTTGGCCGGACGCAGATCTTGAGCCGCCAATCTGCCAGCCAGCTTCGTGTAGCGATAGCACCAATAAATGCTAAAGCAGAGCGCTAGCAGGCAGAGAATGGCGAGTCCGATGCCGAGCGTCAGGCCGCCACCTGGCGATCCAGCCCTGGAAAATACGGTGGACAGCACGACTAAAATTGGGATGAATCCCAAGAAAGCCTGTAGCCAAAATGCGCCCCAGCCCAGCCAGCGAAATGAATGAGCGATCTGCTGGGGCGATGGATTGGTCGCCAGATCGGGCTTAAGAAAGTTGAACATGGCAGGGGGACTTGAGAGTGAATAGAGAGACTATAGAGGAATTTCTAGGGCTGGAGCAAGTGACCTTATTCTAATTTAATCGTGAAGTCAGGCGTGATTTCGTCGGCGGCAGCGGCAACTCGCTTGATCACGTTGGGCGGCAACGCAATATAGCCGATTGGCGCGGCCTGCTTTTGCCCATCCGTCAGGCCGTACTGAACCATTGCCTCCATTGCAATTGCCTTATTGGGATCGTCATATTTTTTGTAGAGCATCATCCAGGTATAGGTGACGATTGGATAGGAGCCATCTCCAGGTGGGTCAGTGATAAAGACGCGCAGATTATCTGGCAGCTCTACCTGAGCCAGCGCTTCCGCTCCAGATTCGCTGTTGGGGGTCACAAACTTACCCGCCTTGTTTTCCAAGGTGGCGAAGCTCAGATTTGATTTGGTGGCAAAGCCATATTCTAAGTAGCCAATGGCTCCCACCGTTTGGCTGACCAGTGCCGTCACGCCTTCGTTGCCGCGTGCGCCAATAAAAGTCTTACCTGACCCGCTCGGCCACTGAACGGTGGTTGCAGTCCCAATTGACTGCTTCCATTCCGGGCTAACTTCAGCGAGGTGGCTCGTGAATATGGCGGTGGTGCCGCTGCCGTCAGAGCGATGGGCGACGGTAATGGGCTGATTGGGAAAAGTCACGCCGGGATTCGTTGCCGCAATCTTGGGATCGTTCCAGTTCGTGATTTTGCCCAAAAAGATATCAATATAGGCTTCTCTGGAGAGCTTCATATCTTTGATATCAGGCAGATTGTAGGCCATGACGATACTGCCTGCGGTCATCGGCAGCAGAATGACGCCGCGATCGATTTTGGCAATCTGCTCGTCGGTCATGGCGATATCGCTTGCGCCAAAATCGACGATATTGTTTGTGAATCGCTCAATTCCAGCTCCGCTTCCGGTAGACTGATAGTTGAACTGCATCTGCGGGATTTTGCTGTTAAAGTTGCGAAACCAGCCTTGATAGAGCGGAGCCGGAAACGATGCGCCTGCACCTGTAGCTCTGATGGTGTCAGTAAAGGGCAGCTTCAGCTCGACGCTGGTTTCGGGGCGCTCGCCTGAAGGTTGCCCGCCCAAGCAGGCGGTAATGCTTACGGTCAGAGTGAGCGCGGATAGAAAAAGAATCACACGTTGGAGATGGGGCTTCATCAGTTTAACCTTCTCAGAGTTGCAAATTTAGCGTTCAATCAGGTGACCGATGATGTCGTCTACTATACGTTGTCCGGACTCTACTCAGCTATCAACTAACAACATCAAAATTACTATACTCTAAAATACTTATTACTACAGCTATTTGCTACAGCTATAGAGTCGCATTTACCCAGAGTTCCAGGCCAACAGCAGGGCAGCAGAGCTGTGATTGTCTAAAGCTTGAGAGAGTTTTTGAACATCCTCTGCTGATGACAGCTCTGCCGCGTCGCCCATGATCGGGTCAACCTTGCTGTAGTCAGCGTCATCTAGCTAATCGATCTCGCTCATGGTCACGTTGCCATGCTTAAACCTATCCCAAAGTTATACCGTTTCTCTGATTTGGCCAGACCCCCTAAACAGTCTCTTGCCGCGGGCTGTTTTGCAGCAGCGCTCTAATTGACTCTGCTGCCGCTTCGCCCGTCCGCACAGCACCCTCGAAGAAACCAGGCCAGCGATCGGCCATTTCGGTGCCTGCCCAATAGATCCGCCCCACTGGCGCGGCGAGCGCTTCACCAAAGCTCGTCCATACGCCGGGTGGCATAAAGGCTGCATAGCCACCCCCTGCCCAGGGGTCACTCGGCCAGTCTACTTCGTCATAGGAAGCAGGAGTAAGCGCCCGATCGCCAAAATAGTTGGCTAGATCAGACAGCACAGCAGCTTGCCGATCGGCATCATGCATCGCCTGCCAGCGCCGATAGCGATCACCGACGACAAATGTGGCAATCACGCCTACGCCTGTTTCTGGATCGGAACTGTCCGCGCAGAGTTCAATCCACTCACAGTTGCCCAAGCCAATTCCTGCCAGCCCCTTCTCTCGCCAAAACGGGCGATCGTAGGAGACTAAAATCTTGGCACAGCAACCCATTGGGACGCGCTGAGTCAGCTGTTCGCGCAGCGGCGGCAGCGGTGGATGATAAATAATCCGGCCTGCTAGATGCGGCGGCATGGACACAACAACATACTGTGCAGCATACTGTCCCTTTGCAGTGAGAATTTCAACTCCGGCTGCGTGATGATTAATTTGCAAGACAGGTTCACCCAAACGAACCTGATGGTCTAACTCAGCCACGATCTTTCCCGGAATTTGACCGGCTCCACCATGCAGCAGCTCGGCCTCTGGATGTTCTGACTGCGGCGCACAGTTTTGTCCCCAGAGCACATGTAGCAGCGAGACTTGGCTTGGCTCTGCGGGGCCCAAAAACCCAACTGCACGCGCCATGTAAGAGAAGTACCAGTGGCCAAAGGCGGTTTGCGTATTTTCCGCAATCCACTGGGCAAAGGTCTGGCTATCTAGCTTTTGATTCTGCTCAGTTTGCTGCGGATGCCCTGGCGGAAAGATTTTGGTCAGGGCATCAAACCGCTCCCAGGCTGTCATTGCATCCTGCCAGTCTGCCTCCCTTACGCCGGGAGGTTCACCCTCGGGAAGCCCCTGGAAGAAACCGTCAAACTCGTAGCGGTTGCCATCGTATAGGAACACTTTTTTCCCTTCAGACGGAGAGGGAAAGCGCCGGATTTGGTATTCATCTAGCAAAGCCAAGAACCGATCTTGAGTGGAACCCACCCACTGGCCGCCTCGATCAATCCACTGGCCTGAGGGTAACTGCTCGCCATGCATCCGTCCCCCCACCCGATCTCGCGCTTCAATGACTAGCACGGTCTGTCCTGACCGTTGGAGATTACGGGCAGCCATCAGTCCTGCTAGTCCAGCACCTACGACGACGCAATCGTAGGAATTAGAATTTTTGGCTAACATGATTCGCTCTTTCTCTAAAATAAATGCCTCAGACTCCTGCATGGCCGCTGGGCGCTCAGGCTGGAGATTACGGATGGAGATTGCTAGTAGGAATTACTATTGGCAACCTGTCACAGCAATGGTGTAAAAGTTGCCGTTAACGCCGCCAACACGCATATTGACGACGGCAGGTTGCCGACCTGTGGGAGATTGAAACGGCACTGAATAGGTTTCGCCAGACGTTAAAGTAGACTGAAGCCGAAACAGCGATTCGGTTGAGCCATTGCTAAACCGCAGAGCGGGAGTCATGTGAAAGGGCGCATTATGTTCGGGAGTGAGAATCGCCACAAAATAGCTGAACTCTTGGCCAGACGGCACCAGAAAATCGGTGTTCCAGTTGCCCTGCGTGATCAAACGATTCTCGATCCGCTTGCGAATTTCGGTTTTGCCAGTCGTCACCTCTTGTAGCGCTACGCAAGAGTCAGTGGGGTCATCAGAGGTTTGCTGTGCCCAGAGCTGGGGATTCGGATTCGCGATTGCCGCTAGGTCTGGCGCTAAGAGGCCTATAGTCACGCCCACAGCTGCGGCAGATACGGCAGTGACAGCAGAGGCGAGCTTTTTTCTACGGGTCATAGGGCTGAACAGTAATTCCTAAAAAATGGATGCGTAAAATGATTGTAGTTGCTCAGGTTGAGGCTACGTTCTATATATGTTGCAAATGATGTGTTGCGAATGATATGTTACGAATGCATTACAAGTGCATTATCCCAAGCTCGCCTATTACCACAGCCCCCTGACGTTTTGACCAGCATTTTGACCAGCAAATCGCAGCACGCCTGACTCTTGATCGGTGCGGTAAAAAATGGCGAGCTGACCCTCGTCGTCTAGCTCATAGCGCTGAGCCGCCTGGAGTGCCTTCAGATACTGCGCTTCTTGGTTCGCAGTCGGCTGTTCGCAAGCCATGAAGGTGGAGGCCAGTGGGCCAATGCTGAGCGTTCCAGCCTGCGGGATTTCGTAGCCGCCCATAAAGCGGTTGCAGCCTCCTGAGCCTGAAATTCGAGATTCGGCGAACTCTGCTGTCAGTTCGTTGGCCTGTGGCACCACCCCCGGAGAGCCGATTTCGCCCATATTCACCAGCCGCCAGCTCCCGGTCAGCGAGTCAGCTTGAGCCATTTGCAACGCAGCGGGGCGAGAGTTAGACTCTGCCAGAGCTGGAGTAACAGCGCTCAGCAGCCCCATTGACAGGGCAAAGATATATCGCGAAACGTGATTAGACATAGATTTAATTGGCTAATTAGATTTAAACTCAACACACTCAACAACCTTAGCGGTGGTACTTGGCTAACTCTCCCGGCGCGATTGTATCCAGCACGGTTTCTTCGGTGAAATAGCCCAAAGCCTGGATGATCCGAGCGACACAGCCCGTCCAGCCCGTCTGGTGACTGGCACCAATTCCGGCTCCGGTATCGCCGTTAAAATACTCGTAGAACAGAATCAGATCGCGCCAGTGCGGATCGGTCTGGAACTTCTCGGCCTGGTTGCCGTAGACTGGACGGCGACCCGACTCATCCTGAAGGAAAATGCTGACAATTCGCTCGCTGATTTTTTGGGTGATCTTAAATAACGTTAAATGCTCCCCGGATCCGGTAGGATATTCAATCGTGAACGCATCGCCGTAGTAGCTGTAAAGCTGAAGCAGCGAGCGCAGCAGCAGCAGATTCACCGGCATCCAGATTGGGCCGCGCCAGTTGGAGTTGCCGCCAAACATCCCGGATGTCGAATCCCCCGGCACATAGCCGACCTTAAACTCCATACCGTCGTGGTAGTAGGAGTAAGGATGCTCTAGGTGATGGCGAGACAGCGAGCGAATGCCGTAGTCGCTGAGGAATTCGGCTTCATCCAGCATTTTGGAGAGCACCCGCCGCAGCTTGGCCTCGTTCAGAATGGAGAGCATCACCCGATTGCGCTCGCCCAGCTGATTGGGCAAATGGATATTCTGCGTTAGCTCAGGGTGACGGACAATGAACAGCTGGATGCGCTCTCTGAGCCGGGGCAGTTGTTCAAAGGCTTCGCTGGGGAAAACCGCCACCGCCATCAGCGATAGCAGCCCGACGAGAGAGCGCACCTTGAGTCGGGTTGAATCCCCGTCCGGTAGACGCAGCACGTCGTAAAAGAAGCCGTCTTCTTCGTCCCACAGCTCGTCCTGATGTTCGCCGATTCGATCCATCGCTCCGGCAATCCACATCGTATGCTCAAAAAACTTGATCGCCAGATCCTCATAGATCGTGTCGTGCAATGACAGCTCCACCGCAATCTGGAACATCCGCTGGCTAAAAAACACCATCCAGGCCGTGCCGTCCGCCTGTTCCAGATGACCACCCGTGGGCAGCGACGAACTGCGATCAAAGACGCTGATGTTATCTAGCCCCAGGAAGCCGCCTTCAAACAGATTGTTGCCACCTTGGTCTTTGCGGTTGACCCACCAGGTAAAGTTAATCAGCAGCTTTGAGAAGGCGTACTTGAGAAATTCCACGTCGCCGATGCCGTTGTTGCGCTCGCGGTCGCGCGTGTAGATTTCCCAGGTAGCAAAGGCGTGAACCGGTGGATTCACATCGCCAAAGTTCCACTCATAGGCCGGAATTTGGCCGTTGGGATGCAGGTAGTCTTCCCGCAGCATCAGCATCAGCTGGTCTTTGGCAAAGTCTGGATCGATCAGGCTAATCGGAATTACGTGAAAAGCCAGATCCCAGGCTGCATACCAGGGATATTCCCATTTGTCGGGCATGGAGACAATATCATCGTTATGCATATGGAACCATTCGCTGTTCCGGATATGCTTTTTCTGAGCTACGGGTGTCCAGGCCGTAATATTGCGCTCCCGCAGCCACTGATCCACGTCGTAGTAAAAGTATTGCTTTGTCCACATCATGCCCGCTAGCGCCTGCCGCATCACGTTGGCGCGGTCAGGCTCTGCCATCACCGACGGCGGAATCACCGTGGCGTAAAATTCGTCGGCTTCTTGAAGGCGAGTCGCCAAGATTGGATCAAAGTCGGCAAACGGCTGGCTGAGCTGTGTCGGATCGCGCTTCGTCAACCGCAGCCGGATCACCTGGGTCTCTCCTGCCCCCACCGTCATTTCGTAATGCGGCGCAACTTTGGTGCCAATATCGCTGGGATTCACCGCATCCTGCTGACCATGCAGAATCGCGTTGTTGATCCCATCTTTGACAAACGGGCTGGCGTTGGGCGTATTAAACAGCCGCTGCTGGTTGGTTTCGTTCTCGGTGAACAGAAGTGGCACTACGCCATCGCAATAGAGGTAGTAGTCGCGGATATAGACATCGAGCAGGGTATCGTTGATATGCGCGTGAACAACGCTGCTGCCTGTGCCTTCGATTTTGGTCATTGTGGGCTTAGCGCCGCCGACTGGCCAAGACCAGGTGTTGCGAAACCAGAGCGTTGGCAGCAGATGGATGGGAGCTGCTTCGGGGCCGCGATTGGCAACGCTGATCTGAATTAAGACATCTTCAGTATCAGCCTTAGCGTATTCCACAAATACGTCAAAGTAGCGATCTTCGTCAAAAATGCCCGTATCCAGCAGTTCGTACTCCAGCTCATAGCGACTGCGGTGACGATTAGTTTCCACTAAATCGTTATAGGGATAGGCCGCTTGCGGATACTTATAGAGATACTTCATGTAAGAGTGAGTCGGCGTGCTGTCTACATAGAAGTAGTACTCTTTGACATCTTCGCCGTGATTGCCCTGGCTATTCGTCAAGCCAAACAGCCGCTCTTTGAGGATGGGGTCTTGACCGTTCCAGAGCGACAGCGCAAAGCAGAGCAGATTGTGGTTGTCGGTAATGCCACCCAGCCCATCTTCACCCCAGCGATAGGCGCGTGAGCGAGCGTGATCATGCGGGAAATAGTCCCAGGCGTTGCCGTCGCTGCTGTAGTCTTCGCGCACTGTTCCCCACTGCCGCTCGCTCAGGTAAGGTCCCCATTTATACCAGTCGGCCTGCTTGGCGCGGCTTTGCTTGAGTCGCTGTTCTTCTGCAGTCATGGGATGCTCCTGAAATAGAGGGGATACTGGGTTGCTCGCTGAAGATATGCTGGCTGGAGAGACTTGCCGAGCGCTGCTAGGCTGACCAAGCTTCGCGGAAGTCGGCATAGAGCGTTAGCCCACCGTCGATGAATAGGGTCTGTCCGGTAATATACGAGGCATCATCAGAGGCTAAAAAGGCGACGCTGGCAGCCATTTCTTCTGGCGTACCGGCCCGCGCCATCGGAATATGACTCTCCACCCGCGCCTGCTTTTCGGGATGGTCAATCCAGTCTTGGTTGATCGGCGTGATTGTAGCTCCTGGCGCAACTGCGTTCACCCGAATGCCTCTAGCCGCATATTCTAAGGCCAGCGTCTTGGTCAGATTCTCCATGCCGCCCTTGCTAATCGAATAGCTGGCGTACATGGGGCGGGGAATACTTTCATGCACGCTCGAAACGTTGATAATAATGCCGGGATGCCCTTGACTGAGACAGTGCTTAATGGTTTCGCGGGCACAGAGAAATGCGCCGCGCAGATTCACTCCGAGCACCTGGTCAAAATCTTGGGTGCTGGTCTCGTGGGAGGGCGACTCTTTCTGAATTCCCGCATTATTGACTAAAATATCCAGGCTGCCGAATGTCTCGACTACCGTATTGACCATGCTGAGGATATCGGCCTCCTGGGAAACATCTCCCTGGACTAGCAGCGAGCGTACCCCACAGCCTTCTACTTGACCGCAGGCGGCCTGCATCGCCATCATCTCGGTATCTTGGGCTTCTTCGATGCTTTTACGGTAGTTAATGGCTACATTGCAGCCTTCTTGGGCGAGACGAATCGCGATTGCCTGCCCAATACCTGAACTCGCTCCCGTAATCAGGGCGTTTTTCCCGGCTAGTCCTTTCATATCGCAGTTGCTCTTTAGTCGTTCTTTCTATCCAAGATAATAGAATAATAGAGTGCTGGCTGTTCTCAGCAGCTAGAAGTCATCATTCACCGCTAGCCGCTGAGACTAGCCGCTGAGACTAGTCCCAACCCAATTAACTAGGCTTCTTCCGAACCAAAGTCTTCCCGTAGCTTGGCTTCCTGCTCAGCCGACAGATTAGACTGGATCAGCTCACCCTTCTCTTCAGGCGTAAAGGCAGCTTCCACTTTGTCAAGCGTGACTTGACCCGTCATCAAGAACAGCGCCGAAGTGCCCTCGGTGACTTTGCTCTGCACGTCTTTGATGAAATCATCATTGATGCCATAGTCGGTCATGCGGCCTGAGAGTGCGCCTGCGGTCGCGCCGACGACCATGCCCAGCAGCGGCACAAAAAAGATCAGGCCAAACAGAAAGCCCCAGAATACGCCGCCCAATGCGCCTGCTGCCGTTGTATCGATAGCCTGACGGGTTTTAGGTTTTTTACGACCCACTGGCCAAGAGACAATAGCGGCATCCAAAACCTGAATGACCTGCTGTTTTTGTAGCTCTCCCAGCTTAGCTAGAGCCTTCTCTGCCCCTTCAACGCTGTCAAATTTCCAGACGGTTAATGCTGACATGATTTGCTCCTAATGGTTGAGATATGCTTGGAATACCAAGTCAGTTCAATGTTCCAACAGCCATTATAAAATCTGTTTTAAATAAAATCTGTTTTAACCGAGAAGCTTCAATTATTTGGCTAATTGATTCACCTAACCGCACTCAGCTGCACATCTGGCGTTTGCCCCTTAGATTAAACTAAGAAGATATGAAACTGATAGGATTTTTTGATCGGAATTTCATGCAAATCAGGCGTCGGCATCTATCACAGCCGCATCAGACGCTGAAGCTGACGGCTCTCTAACTCTAAGACGCGGCGCGTAAAAGCTGGGTCTTGGTCGAGCAGCTGATCCAATGCCTCCACTGAGACGGCCAAAATCCGCGTCACCGCAGTCTCAGCAATGATCGTATTTTCTGCGTCACTCTGCGTCAGCACTTCTAGTTCATCGAGCATTTGCCCCACTTGCAGATGCTCGACGCGAATGCCGTCTGCTAGCTGATAGTGAATTTTAGCCTGACCGTCGATCAACAGCAGCAGTTCCCGACAGGTATCTCCGGGTTCGGTGATGGTTTGATCGGCTGCGTAGGTTTCGACGCTAGAGTGAGCAGCCAGCGCCATCAGGGTTTCGGTTTGCACTGCTTGGAAGAAATCGCTGTTAAACAGATAGACCAGCTTCTCTAAAGTCGGGAAGGCTTTGAGCGGCGGAGCGGGCGGCAGCGTTAACAGCTGAGCGGCAGTTTCCTGGAGCAGCGACGAGGATGATGACGGGGGTGATGACGGGGATAATGAGGGTACTGATGACGGCGACTGACAGAGCGTCTGGGCAATCGCAATAGCTCGATCCGCATTGAGCTGAGCTATCAGATAGAGCGCTGCAGCCTCAACGAGCGGATCGTAATGCTCCAGCAGAGCTTCCAAGTGGCTCAGCAGGGCTGACTGAGCGGTGGAGCTGGTTTCTAGAGTGCCTTCTGGAGCGCCTTCTGGAGCCGCCGCATCTGCCGAGGACTGGAGTTGCCGTCGCAGCTCTGGCGAAGCTTGGCCCAAGCGAGCAGCCAGCGCTTTTTCGGTTTGGAGCAGCTTGGCAGTTTTCTGGGGCGCGAGCCGTTGGAGCGCCTGCACGGTAGCCTGCACGTTCAGATCGGCAGGTGGATCAGCCAGCATCTCCAGAACTGTCTGCACAATCAGGGTTTGCTTGCGGGAGACGCTGGTTTGCAGCAGCGTTGCGACTGCCCGATTCGCAGGTGTATGTCGATCTGGAAGCCAATCTGGGAGACAATCTGGAAGCCGATCTAGGGCATAGCCGCAGTCTGACCAGTCGGCCAGTCGCGCCAGCAGCAGATCGGCCTTTTGGTCGCCGCTCGCCTGCGAAGAAAATTCCTGTAAAATCCAGTCTTCCTCTGCGGACGTGATCGAATATTCGCGGCGCAGAGAGCTAATTGCGGCGGCATCTTGCGGCAGCAGATCGGGCTGGCTTTGCCGCAGCCGCATTACCCGCTCCAGCGACTTTTGGTAGCCGCTCAGCCGAATCTGATTTTCGAGCGAGCGCTGGCGGTTGGGGTTGAGCAGATCTGGGTTTTCGATGCCCAGCTCTTCCAAGACTTCGCGGTGCTCCGCGTCGCTCACGCCTAGCTCCTGACGCATCTGTTGCAGCAAGGCCAGACTGCTGGAATAGTTGACGTAGCCCTCTTCTAGCGATTCTCGCACCACGCCTTTGTAGGCTTCATGCCGCTTTTCGCGGGTAAAGTTGGGCAGCACCTTGGCCAGCACATAGAGTTCATCGGCATGTAGATCGCTGAGGGTGCGCCCCTCCAAGAGCTGAGGCGCGAGCTGCAATTTTTCGAGCTGCTTGCGGAATCGACTAGCCAACTTCTCGCGGCTGTAGAGATCTGGGTTGCGTCGCCAAGACTTTTGCAGCCAGAGCGTACTCAAAAACACCAGGCCAACATCAAACCCGTACTGCACCCAGAGCGGCAAGAGCAGCAGCAGCGGACGACCTGCAAAAAAGAAAAAGAAGTTGAAAGCAAAGAAGGTGCAGATTGCAAAAATTCGATGCTGGACGATATCGGCAGAGAGACGGGCGCGATGTTGGGATTTTGCCCGCCGCTCAATCCAGCGACCCACCGCGTAGCCCGCTGCCGTAAATCCACCCAGCACCAGCGGCACGGCAAATAGCTTCGGAATATTGATCGGCTGCCCAAATACGTACAGCCCCGGATTCATTAGCGCGGCCAGCTGATTTGGGTCGCGGTTCCAGGCTCCCGAAAAGTAGTAGTCCCAGTTCCCTGCGTATAGATAGTAGTAGACAAAGTAGCCAATCACTAGCCCCACATAGCCATAGCGAATCCAAGCCTCTTCGGGCTGGTTCAAGCCTGCCCAGTAGGTGCGCTCTGAGTCAATATCAAAGCAGGGACTTTGGCAAGCGACGCAGGCGCTCTTCTCTTCGCCATCGGGTGAGACAGTGCGGCACATTGACTGCGTAATGGCCTGTTCGCTGGTCTGCGCCTGACTGCTGAGCAAGCCGCCGGGTTCGCTAAAAATTGTCTGCACCGGAGCCATTGGGCAAAAATACTGGCACCAGGACTTGCCGCCGTAGAAATAGCCGACCGCAATTGCCATCGCAATCGTAAACACCAGCCAGAGACCCAGCACGAGCCGATCGGCATTAAAAAACAGAATCCTGCCGCAAAGTCCCACAAACAGCCAGCCAAACTGGAGGTAGGCATAGTTGCGCCCCAGCCAAGAGTCAGGCTTGACCTTTGCCAGCTCGTAGCGCACCTTGCCGGTCGCTGGGTTCTCTCGCTTAAACTGCCGCTGCCAGCCCAGCGCTCGCGGAATCTGCGACAGAAACGACAGCGGGCAAATCCGTCGCCACAGCTCATGCCCAAACACCAGCAGGATCAAAATCCCCGACGGCACAATGGCGCCCCAAAACAGTGTGGCTCCCAGTGGATAGGGCTGCTGCGCGAGGCACTGCCCCTGGACGCTGACGCAGGTCTCTGAGAGCCGCAGCGGACTCCAGGGATGGTCAGGCTGAGTCAGCGCTACCGTCCAGGGATCGTAAAACAGCGAGGCAATCACCAGCAGCCAGCCGATCGTCAAGATCCAGCGCAGCCGATGCATCTGTCGTTCCGGGAATTGTGCAACCATTCAACTCTTCTGCCGTTAGAATTTCGCCGTTAGAATCTCGCCGTTAGAATCTCACTGAGAACCCAATATACAACCGAATATACAGCCGCTAACCATCTGCCAAAAATGCCTCTGTAGAGAATGCTTCTGTGGATAATCCTGGGATATCTGGCGTGAAGCAAAACAGATCGCCCGCCCAAATGCCCTGCTGAATTTCTTTCTGGCTGAGTCCCACCGAGGCCGAGGTAATGTACAAGTTCTGTAAATGCTCGCCGCCAAAGGTGAGGCAAGTCGGGCGCTGCACGGGCATTGGTACCCGTTGCAGCTCTGCCCCGGTGGGGCTAAAACAGACTACCGCCCAGCCGTCCCAGAGCGCCGACCAGAGATTGCCCTGACTGTCCACGGTCAGCCCGTCTGGCTCGACGGGTTCATCGCCCAAATCGATCAGAACGCGGCGGTTGCTGATGCTGCCAGTTGCGGAATCGAAGTCATAGGCATAGATTTGGCGGCGCGGCGAGTCGGTCAGGTAAAAGCGGCTGCCATCTGGACTCCAGCCCAGCCCGTTGGAGATGGTTAAGCCTGTTTCCATCAGGTGTAGCGAACCGTCTGGGTCATAGCGATAGAGGGCGGCCTGCCCGGTGGCTTCGCTGATTGAGCCAATCCAAAAGCGCCCCTGCGAATCGCATTTGCCGTCATTGAGGCGCGTGTCGGGGTGAGGAAATTCAAACTGGCAGAGTGGCGTAATCTGAGCGGTTTGCAGATCGAGATAGGCCAGCCGATCTTGGAGGGCAAGCAGCAGCCGATTGCTGCCCGCGAGCGCAATGGCGCTGACCAGCTCGCCAGTTTCAAACCAGCGGCTGTTGCCTGTGGCTGGATCAAACTGGTGAACCCGATGGTTATGAATGTCAGTCCAGTAGAGCTGCTGCTGCTGCGCCTCCCAAACCGGGCATTCCCCCAGCCTAGCCCGTGCGGCCAGCACTGGAACGGGAGATGGGCTGGGTGACTGGCTCCTGGATGACTGGCTCCTGGATAACTGGCTCATAGTTGCGCCTGGGTAGCTGTATCAAGTAAGTGGCTGTATCAAGTCAATATTATCGAGTAGCGGTTCCAGTTTTCTAGCAGATTGCCTAGCGGCTGAGGCTCGCCCCCATAGACTAGCGCCCAAAAATATGAAATTGATAAGATTTGCAGCCCAGATTTACAGACTAGATTTGCAGCTCAGATTTACAGACCAGTCCCGGCAGTCTAGCTCCAGGCCAAGAGTTCGGCGATCTGCTGCCAGAGCGTCAGCGGATCAAAGGGCTTGGTCAGCATCCCGGCAACCGCCAGAGCTTTGAGCCGTAGCCGATCGCTGGGAAGGGCTTTTGCCGTCAGGACAATCACCGGAATCTGCTGCGTCTTTGGCTCGCTCTGAAGCGCTTCGCAGAGTTGGAATCCGTCCATATCCGGCATTGAAATATCAAGCAGAATTGCATCCAGCCTGGTCGTCTGGGCGATCTGCAAGCCTTCTCGGCCTGTGGTGGCTGTTAGCGTCTGCCAGCCCGCAAATTCTTCTAGCGATACCTGCAAGACATCTCGAATATCCTGATCGTCATCCACAATGAGCACTAGCTTGGTCATCGGTTTATTACTTAGGCAATGACTGATTTATGATCGCTGATTTGTGATCGCTGATCTCTGCACCCGAGAGCGGCAGCGCCACATAAAACGTACTTCCCTCTCCGAGAATACTCTCAGCCCAGATCTGGCCCCCGTGCTGCTGCACAATTTTTTTGCAAATGGCCAGACCGAGTCCGGTTCCGCCTTTTTGATGGGCATCGGAGAGATCGACCTGCTGAAATCTCTCAAAGATGATCTCTAGCTTGTCGGCTGGAATGCCGCGCCCCTGATCGGCAACTGAAATCAGCATATAGGGCCGAGAGCCGAGAGCGCTAAGAGCGCTGACCCTGGCGCTGTCGCCCCGTTCGGCCTTGAGCCAGACCGTATCGCCCGCAGCCGAGAATTTGATGGCGTTGCTGAGTAAATTGGTGAGGGCTTGAATGATTGCATCGGGAACGGCTTGCAGCTCTGCGGCCGGCGGGCTAATCGGCGGGCTAATTGGCGGGCTAATCGGCGGACTAATCGCCAGCGTCACCGCAGCCTGATCGGCAATGGTCTGGACGCTCTCTACCGCCTGCCGCATCAGATCACTCACCCCGCAGCTCTGCATTACCAGCTGGACTCGGCCTGATTCTAGGCGCTCTAGACTCAAAATATCATTCACTAACCGCACCAGCCGCTCGCTGTTGCTGATGGCAATTCGCAGCATATGCTGAGCTTTTTCGGGTCGGTCGTGGAACAGGCCTGTCCCCAAGATACTTAGCGCCCCGCGAATCGAAGTCAGCGGGGTGCGGAGTTCGTGGCTGACCACTGAAATAAACTCGTCTTTAATCCGCCCCACCTCTAGCTGCTGACGCATATCTTGAATATGTCCGACAAAGTAGAGGATTTGCCCCTCGGCATCGCGAACCGGAGCGATATGCATCAGCACCGGAATGGCGATACCCGATCGGCTAATCGCTCGGTTTTCGAGTTGAAAGGTGGGTCTTGCGCCGCTGATGAGCTGCTGAAGTCCCTCCAGCGCGGCGCTCAAATCGGCTTGATGCGTGGTTTCTTGAAACGTCAGCTTCAGCAGCTCGGCTTCGCTGTAGCCCAAAAGCTGGCAGTAGCAGCGGTTGACCTGAAGCAGCTGGCCGCTGGGCGCAATCAGCGCGATGCCGATCGGCGCATCCCCAAAGGCGCGACGGAACTGCTCTTCGCTGGCTCGCAGCGCGGCTTCTGTCTGCTTGAGGCGGGTAATATCCACCTCGACTCCATCCCAAACCGTGCGGCCATCCTCCAGTCGGCGCGGGCGTGACCGTAAGGACGACCACTGAACCTCACCATTGGGCCTGCGGTTTCGCATCTCAATTTCGATGGGGGTCAGGGTTTCCAGCGAATGCTGCACCAGCTGATCGGTGAAGGACAGCTCTTCTGCAAATCCGACCGTGCGGATTACCTGCGGATTCTCAAGCACGGCCTCTGGCTTAACGCCCAGCAGACGCTCGATGCCCGCGCTCACGTAGGAATAGTAAAAGCCTTTGCCCGGTTCATGGACGCGCTGATAGATGAAGCCTTTGGGCAGGTTGTCGCCAATGGCTCGCAGCATGGCCTCGCGCTCCTGCAAGGTTTTTTCGGTCTGTTTGTGCGTCGCCAGCTCTGCCTGGAGCTGCTGATAGAGGTTGGCCTGGGCAATCGCAATCGCGAGCTGGTTGGCGATCTGCTGCAAGCATCGCGCTTCTGAAGCTTGCCACTGGCGATGGTCAGCGCAGGCTTGCACCACCAGTAGTCCCCAGACTGGAGCGAAGTCTGCGGCTGAGTCAGGGCGGGACTGGAGAATTGGCGCAATCACTTTTGATTTCACGCCCCGATCTAGCGGATTAGCTGGCCATTCATCTGCGGCCAGATCTGCTAGATCGGAGATGATCCGAGGATTTCCCTGCCGATAGTCGGCATCGTCCGCTTTTGAGAGCAGGTCTTCCCAGCGTATCTGATCCGGTATCTGGCCCGGTATCTGGCCCGGTATCTGGCCCGGTATCTGGCCCGGTATCGGGTAGTCTGAAACAGTTGCCGCCTGGATCACCTCAGCCAACCCCGCATTCAGCCGAAAAATTAAGGCGCGATCGGCGTTTAGCCTCTGCTGTACTTCAGCGACCGCCGTGGCCAAAATTTGATTGAGATCCAAAGACTGACGGATATTCTGAGTAATAATCGTCAGCAGCCGCTCTTCTTCTGCCTGGGCGCGCAGCGATGCCTCTAGCTGCTGACGCTCGGTGATATCCCGGCCAACTGACTGAATTTTGGTCACGGTTCCCGATGCGTCAAACAACAGCCGATTAATCCACTGCGTCCAGCGCACTGCCCCCTCGACAACCACGCGATTTTCGATCATCACCATCGGCTGGGTGACGTTCATAGACTCAATCCGCTCAGCCACTCTCGCCTGATCTTCTGGATGGATTCGCTGGCTATATTTCTGACCCATGACAGATTCTCGCTGTATATCAAAATACTTACAGTAAGCATCATTCACAAATATCAGCGTTGAGTCCGGGAGTAAATAGCAAATAAGCTCTGTTTGATCTTCGACAATGGCACGATAGCTGGCTTCACTCTGCTGCAACGCCAGCTCGGTTGCTTTGCGCTCGGTAATATCCCGCTGGATCACAATCAGGCAGTCTTGCCCTTCTAAGCTGCGAACTTCAGTCGAGAGCAGACAGGTTTTAAACTCGCCAGATCGAACCCGCATCTGTACCTCCAGATTCCGCAGGCTCCCCTGCATTTGCAGCAGGCTGCGATACTGATGGCGCTGATCGAGATCGCTCCAGAGATTGAGTTCGAGCGCCGTGCGGCCAATCATCTCCTCGCGGCGGTAGCCAAAAAACTGAATCAGGCTGTCATTCACCTCAATAAACCGACCCTCGGCGAGGCTGGCGATCGCGATTGGATCCGGGCTGGTGCGAAAGATCGTCTCAAACTTCTCCTGCGAGGTTTGCAGGGCAGTTGTGATCTGCCCAAAAGACTGCTGCATCTGGTCTGCCATCTGGTTGAAGACCTCAGCCAGACTGCTCAGCTCAGAGATCGGGCTGTCGGTTGGCAGCCGCCGATCGAGATGGCCAGCTGCTAGCTCGCGGCTGGCCTGACTCAGCTGCCTGAAGCGAGCCATGAGCCGTTCGGTGGCCAGTAGCCCTAGCCCAACCGCTATGGCCAGCGTCAGCAGGCTCAGCAGCAGAGTTTGATGCCTCTGCGCCTCGATCGCACCCGTAAAATAGGAGTCAGGAATGATCGTGACAATGCGCCAGTCTAGACCCTGCGGATCTCGAAATGGCGTGATTTGGACAGAGTGCTGCTGACCGTGGCGAAAACTAAACTCTGAAGGCTGGGCTACAGCTTGTAACAAGTCAGGATGACGGTTCAAGTAAACACCGAGTGAACGATTTAGATCATTTTGGCTGTGCTCTAGCTGGAGTTGCTTAAACTCGTTCAACTTTGTGCCAGGGCTAAACCGATAGGGCAACTCTTGGGTCGAGCTAGCAATCAGAGCGCCTGCTTGATCGAGAATTAGCACCTGTCCGGCGCGGCTGATCTGTAAATCATGCAGAAACTGGCTCAAATAGTCCAGCTGGATATGTACAGAAAACACGCCCAATAGCCGCTTGCTGTCCGCAGCATAAACGGGTTGCGAAGCGTTCAAGGTCAGCGTTGGAAAAGTGCCATACTGAGAAATTGGGTTCCATCCCAGCTGACCTGTCGCCGCTGCCCGCTGATACCAGGGGCGATCGCGCCGCACATCTAGCCCGTGCTTCGTCTTAAGGAGCTTTCCCCGGTTGCCCCGGCTATCTAGCGGATAGATAGAGATCTGATCGAAACGCGGCGGATCGGCTGCGGCTACATACAGCTTTGGCAACAGCTTTGGCAAGCGTTCCACAATTCTCAACTGCCCCTGAGCGCTGGCGAACAAGACTGCCGAAACCTGGTCGAACTGCTGTAGACGATCAAACAGCGCCCTCTCTAAGCTGGCAATGTTTTCAGGATCAAGCTGTCCTCGATGCACGGCATCGACATTCAGCCGATTGATCAACAACGGCGGCTGCAAATAGGTCTTGAGTTCCTGAATCACTCGCTGATTGGTTTCTGCAACTAGCTGCCGCCCCAGAACTGCCACAGCCTTCTGGCTGTTTTGATCAGACCAATAGCCAACCAGTGCCACAGCCCCAACTGTAGCCAGCAGAAAGGGTGCAGTTAACGCCCAGCGCAGCGGCAGGTTCCTGAACAGGCTGGGAAACCGATAAGCAGGTTGAGGGATTGGCATAGAAGGGGCTGAATCAAGCTGCTGCGCGCAAAGAACATCTCAGCTCAGAATAAACCATCTGTGCTCTAGGCAACTGCGCTCTAAGCAACTGCGCTCTAGCGGCGAGCTTCCTGGATGACAAGGCTGGAGATGACGCTAGGATTGTCAGACAGCAGATGACGCTAGATCTTGCTTCAACGCCGCCAGAAGCTGCGTCATCTGAGCAGCTAGCTGTAGCTCTTGGCTGACTTTTGAGTCAAGAAGCTGTTCAATCGCCTGCGCCGCTTTGGAGGCTTGCAAATAGCCAAACGTGCCCAAGCTGCCCGCCAGCTTGTGGGCTTCGGTGCGGGCAGCCTCTCCCTGCTGAGCGCTCAGCTCTCCAGCCTGAAGCGACTGCACTGCCGACTCTAGCTGAGCAATCCGCTGCTCCAGAGAAATCTGAAACCGCTCTGTCACCTGCTGAAGTGCGATGTTGCGCTCCGGGGCAGCTTGGGTTGCCCAAGCTGAACTCGCCGCCGCTGAACCTGCTGGAACCGCTTTTAAGCGATAGCCTAAGCCGTAGACTGTTTCAATCAGGTCACTGACACCAGCAGCTTTCAGGCGCTGGCGCAGGTCTTTGACCAGATTCGTCACTGAAGCTTCGACTGGCGGCTCCTCCATTGACCAGAGGTGATCAATAATCGCACTGCGGTTGAGCAGCCGCTGCGGATGCCGCAAAAATAGCTCTAGCAGGCTGTACTCTTTGGGTCGCAAAACAATTTCTCGCTGATCGTAAGTGACCCGCACCTGAGCTGGATCAAGGCAGAGCAAGCCCCAGCAGAGCAGCGGTGACGATGAGGCCAAACCGCGCCTCAGCAGCGCCCGGACGCGAGCGAGCAGCTGATCAGAGGCGCAGGACTTGACCAAATAGTCGTCGGCTCCAGCGTCGAGTCCGGCAATTACGTCTTGGTTAGCGTCTTGGGTCGTCAGCATCAAAATTGGAGTTTGGCAGCCTGTGACTCGAAGCTGGCGGCAGAGCTGAAGGCCGCTGAGCGTCGGCAGCAAGAGATCTAGCATGATCAGATCGTAGGGCCACCGAGTCGCTAACTCTAGCCCAACTGCCCCATCTTCCACAGGATCCACCGCATAGCGATGCTGCGAGAGCATCGTTGAGAGCAGTTCACGGGTCGGCAGGTCGTCTTCAATCAATAGAATTTTCATCAGCAACCCTCTCGTAAGGAGGAGTCAATTCAGTCGGAACTTTACCCAAAGCGAGCAGGCCAGCCGTGAGAAACCTGTTGCGTGCATTCTCTGAGGCGCATCTAACATCTGCCAACTGTAATTCTACGGAAGCTAAGCTGTAGCTTAGGCCGTTGCCTATCAATGAGCAGCAAAATCTAGCGCTGACTTTATTAATGCGCTTTAATGCGCTAGCTCATGCTCCAGCAAGTTCACCGCATGTAGATAGCGCTCTTTAATGTCCTGGCGGTCTAATTCTTCTGAAATGCCCTGCTCACTGCCGCGCATCACCATTTCGGCCTGTCGCTGGAGCGCTATTCTGTCGCCGGGACGGTGAGTAAAGGTGGCAATCGTCGCAATCGCCTCCAGGAGCCGCATCGTTACTGCCACGCTAGACTGCCCATACTGACGGATTTGGTTGAAAGCGGCATCGACCACATCGCCAAAGCTGGTCGGCTCAGCAATCACCCGCAGCTGGTTCTGGTCGTCGTAGCGGTAGGGCGAGGGCATATCGCGCTGCGCCAAGCGGCAGAGGGCAGCGCTGAGCTGATCAATACAGCGAACTGCCGTAAACGGATCGTTCACGCCCGGTGAGAGGGCGCGAGCCGCAATCTCCACCAGCTGATCAATCGAAAACTCGACATCCTGCTGCTCGGTGCGCTGCGAGCCATAGACAAAGGCCGTGTTGATTTGGGCTGCCAGATGTTTGGTCAGCTTCTCGCCCGGAAAAACCTGCACTAGGGCACTGCCTTTGACCACAAAGCGACCAGGCCGCTGGTTGACCCGTAGCAGCAGATCATGCTCGATAGCCAGCGTCATGATCTGGTCATGATCAACGGCCTGAACATAGCCGCCATCTGCCGCTCTCACCGTCTCAGCGGCCTGATCAAAATCGGTGGGAATATCGGCTGAGCCTGCATTTTGCCGCTGCCTAGAAGCAGATCGCCCAATCTGTTCTGGAAAGATCTGCTCAATGGTTGCATTTAAGTCACATCCAACTCGATGAATCACCTGGTCAACCTGAATCGAAGAGGCAGAGTGATGAATAAAGTAGATCAATACGCCAATGCTGGCAATTGCTAAACCCATCCCGCAGGTGACGGCCAAATGCGGCACAAACTCGTTCTCATCGACCCCGTTAATCGTTCGCAGCACCATCAGGCTATAGACAAACGTGGAGATGAATGTGCCCAGCACTACTTGATTGCCAGTATCCTGCATAAAATTACGCAGCAGACGTGGCCCAAACTGAGAAGAGGCGAGCTGAAGCGCCACAATCGTAATTGAGAATGCGGTAGTGGCCACACTCACCATCGAGCCAGCAATCGCTGAGAGAATGGCGCGTGAACCGTTTGGCCCTAGCGCATAGGCCCAGCCAATGTTGCCAATCAAATCGGTTTCGCGGCTTTGGTCAATCCCAATGGTAATAAACGAAAGGGCAATCGACAGCGCTACCATCAGCGTGGGCACAAACCAAAAGCTAGAATTCAGCGAGTCCCAAAATTTGCTAAACCGGATATAGTTCATGTAACGTTTATGCGTCCTGCTGCGCCACGGTTTTCTCTGCGTCTGCGCCGTTCTCTGCTCCGGCTCTCCCGGTCTGCTCCGCTAGATGTCGCAGCGCATGGGCAACGCTGCGCGGCCTGGGAATTTCGCCTTGACCCGCAGGCCAGCCTTCCCGCTGCCGAGCGCGGTCGCCGTCTGTGGCTTCGGTCTGATCATGCAACAAGATTTGCTGAGTTGGGAAGGGTAGATCGATGCCGCTAGCGGTGAGCTTGTTTTTGATATTGGTTAGCACCCGATCCTGCAAGTCCAAAACGTCAGCGCGGCGCGGCGGTTCGACCCACCAGCGAGCGCGAATATTGACGCTGCTGCCCGCTAGCTCTACCACAATGGCATCCGCTGCGGGATGCTCTAGCACGCCTTCTGTCTCATAAACAGCTTCTAAAATGAGCTGTCTGGCGGTTTCAATATCATCGCCGTAGCCGATGCCAACGTCGTACTCCAGGCGGCGGTTCTCGAAGGCCGTATTGACCGTCACTGAGTTGGTGAATAGCTCAGAGTTTGGAATGACGATCCGCCGCCCGTCATAGGTTCTAATCGTTGTGGCTCTGGTTTGAATTTGCTCAACAGTTCCTTCAAAATCTTTAAATACAATCTGATCGTCGATTTGAAATGGTTCAGTCAATAAAATTAGAATACCTGCCAGAAAATTCTGGAGAATATCTCGGAACGCAAATCCGATCGCTACGCCGCTGATTCCTAGAAGCTGCACCAAATCATTGGCTTTGAGCGACGGAATGACGATGGATAGCGCGATAAACAGCCCCGCCAGCACGGTTGCTCCCTGTGCCAGTCGCCCCAGCACCATGCCTAAGTTACGGGCTTGGCGGCGAGAGCGGGTTAAACGTCTGACGACTCGTTTGATCGTGCGGGCTGTGAAAAAGAAGACAGCAAAGACAATTAGCGCCAGCACAATATTAGGCAACAAAATTATAAAGTCGTTGGCCATCATCTGAATTTTGTCCCAGACGGTGGATATTTCTGTATTCACAGTGCGTTTTTAACGAGTGCGTCTCTAAAGTTTCGCTAGAATTATATCTGAAGACAGATTAACAAATCTCTATCAAAAGTCTGGATTTTTTAACTGCGGCGGATCTTTTGGGTAGAGCGCTCGGATCTCGGCGCGCAGGGCAGCAATTTCAGTATGCAGGGCATTGATTGAACGTTCGCCAGCAATTTCGGTGGCGTCATCATCTGCATCTTGGCCAATAAAAAACGTCGCCAGCGTTGCCGTCACATATCCAAATACTGCAAAGGCATAGAGTGCTAGCAGCACACAGAGAATGCGACCTTCGGCAGTCTGCGGAAAATATTCTGAACCCATGGTGGTCATCAGCATGGCCGTCCACCAGAGCGCCGCGCCGTAGCTCTCAAACCCAGGCGCATCAGGCGCATCTAGCTCAAAGGCATACATACCAGCCGCACCCGCGACCGTTATCATTCCGCTCAGCAGCATCACATAGCCAAAACCCCGCCGCGTGAAATTAGCGCTCAGCAGCCGCATACTGCGGTTGGTACGGGTCAGCACCCGCAAGAGCTGCAAGCCGCGCATGGCTCTAGTTGTTTGCAGCACCCGCAGCAGCCTCACGACTCGCAGCGTTCTAAAAGCTGGCAGCAGCAGCGAAACAGCCGTCAGCCAGTGGGTCTTGAGATAGGTGAGCCTGCGAGGCGCGATCAGCAGCTTTACGCCAAACTCTAGGACAAACAAGATCCAAATCGCGGCGCTCAGCCCGTCTAAAACGGGTGTCAGCCCCCAGGTAAGCTCGACTACAAACAGCGCCAGCCAGACGAAACTCAACAGCAGCATGGGTAGATCTAGCCAGTCTTCAAGCTGCTGCAAGATCTCAACGCGCTCTTGCTCTAAAACCTGCTTCTTGGAGATCTCAGAGATCTCTGAGTTTGGTAAGGAACTCATAGGCTCATCTCAGGCTTTTACTCAGGGGCTTCCAGCACGTTGACATCCACCAGTGGCGTGATGTTTCCCTGCTGCACCAGCCGTTCTTGAATCGCCTGCGTCAACTCAGCGCGAATCTGCTCAGAAGACTCTGCCAGATTCGCTTTCCGCTGCACGTAGACCACAGAGAGCAGGCTGTTTTGACCCGGAATATTAGCTCTGGTAAATCTCACGTTTGATTCAACCAAATCAGCTAGATTACTCTGCTGTACCACCTGCTGCACTTCCGCATTAGCTCGCTGAGCGCGGCTGGATCGCAATAGGTTAGGCGGACTCGAAAACTGCCAGACCAGCAGACCAGCCAGCAATACAACGCTCAGGGCAGTCGCCACTGGAAATACCCCACGCTGCCCGCGCTGGTAACGAGCGCCCACAACCGACAGCCCCCCAAACAGGCGAAACACCAAAGCTGCCGCCAAATTAATGCCACCCAGCTGCAACAGCAGCAGAAAAATACCGTTGGTGGCCAAATCCCAGCGGCCAATTGCTGCTCCCATGCCGACCAAGCCCGCCGGCGGCGCTAGCGATGCAGAAACCAGCATTCCTGTCGCAGCACCTGACACAAGGCTGCTGCGCTCAGACTGCACCAGAGACAGTGCCCCCGCTGCCCCCGCCGCCAGCGGAATCAGAGCCGAGACCGACGAGATCTGGCTGCCATCAATCATCAGGCTCGTCGGGTTTTGCTGCTGAAGCACCCAGCTCAAAAGCGCCGTGGTGGCAATCGTCACGCTCAGTGCGGAGAAATAGCGGAAAATGCTGCTGCCCAAGAGCTTGCGGTCGCCTCTGGCCGTGGCTAGCGCCGTGTTCATGGCAGGGCCTGCAAAGGGAGCCAGCAGCATCGCGGCCACCAGCAGGTAGCTTGTGTTGGTGTAAAGACCGATCCAAACAATAATTCCGGCGATCGCAGCATAGCTCAGAAAGCCTTTCCAAGACCCAGTGCTCTGCAACCCAGATAGAAAAATCTCAATCGGACTGCGCTCTTCAACGTTCGTCACCTGCTCCGGGGCGGCATCGCTAGGCGGGTGCAGCGCCATGACACCCGTGGGCAACAGCGTGACGCTTAGCTCTGGTAGATCTTGCAGTTTGTCGAGCAGCCGCTCAACTTGACCGTTAGAGATATGAATCAACACTAAATCTAACGGCTGCTCAGTGCCTTGAGCGGGCATCTGAGCTAAATTGGTGCCGTCGCAAGACTGAGCAACCTCTAAGACAGTTTTGCCCTGTCCTTTGGGCACCTGTACAAATAGCTGTCGCATGGTTTGAGCCTAATACGGGACGTATCGCGGGACGTATCGCGGGACTTATTGCTAGAGGGACTATCGCTAAACCTGTCTCAGCGACCGACAACATAGCGGGTGGCCGCTTCATCGCTGGGCAGTGGAATCATCTTGCCTTGATAGACCAGAGCTTGATGAATCAAAGCTGCAATCTCGCCGCGTGTAGCGGGCTGAGTTGGGTTCAAGATCTGTGGATCTGGATAGTTCACGACAATGTTAGCTGCTGTTGTCTCAGCCACGCTGCCAACTGCATACTGCGGAATTTGAGCCGCATCTTGATAGTAGTTACTCAAATCTATTGGGATAGATTGCTGTGCTGAACTGCTGGCGGACTGAGCGCTAGCGGCAGAGTTGGCAACCGGCGCAGATCGCACAGGCGGCTTGACCAGCGGCTGCATCAAGGTGGTCATGGCTAGCGGAAACATCAGCGGTCTTTTGGCTCGTCTTTGAGGGGCAGGCTGCTGAGACAAGGCTGCTGGCGCTGCTGGCGCTGCTTCAGATCTGACCGGCGACAAATTCAGGTTTTGAGCTAGTGAAGCCAATGCCTCTACTTTCGTGACGGGCTGATTGGGACGAAAGTCGCCTTCTGGATAGCCCTTCATAAATCCCATCTCATAGGCTGATTCAATTGCAGATGCAGCCCAGTAGCCTTCTGGAATATCTGTGTAGGCGCTACCGCTGCTAATCTGACGCTCTGAAGGCTGTGAAAACGCTTTTTGAAGAATGGCCGCAAACTCGTCGCGATTCACAGTTTGCTCAGGGCGATAGGTGTTGTCCAGATAGCCCGTGACAATATCGCGTTCTGCAAGGGCTGCGATGAAAGGCTGCCCCCAGTAGTCTTGCGTGTCGGGAAAGCTGGCATCTTGCGCTAAGACGGGGGCTTGGAGCATGACGGTGGATGAGACAACACCCGCTACCAGGCTGAGCGTGATTGCAGTATTGCGGGCAATTGAGCCGTGCCAAAGTTGAGTATTCATAGTTTCTGCCTAAGTTGCTTGTGAGGTCGGTCTGAATGGATCAATCTTTTAGTCAAGCAGTCAAGTTCAGTCAAAGTTCAGTCAATGCTTTACGTATGACGGTACAGGCTTCTTGGAATGGTTTTGTATATCAGATGGGGTAGATCCTAGAGGCCGAAACCGCCTGTATAGACTTAGCCTGCTGAGGATGAGCCTGACGCAAAGCGCTATCTCTACAGGCGCTAAATCTCGAAAATCTCGCATTCTCTTTGCAAATTAGTACATTTGTTCTACAATGACAGCAATCGGCTTTGCGGTGCAGCCTGCCTTGCAATCTAGCCCCTGCTGCAACATGCAGCCTGCTTCGGAACATAGCCAAGTCAGAACATAGCCAAGACAGCTGCCGAGACAGGTGATGTCCGCCCTGCCCAATCCAAAATCTAGCCCCTTGCAGAGAGTGTGCTCTTATGGTTCAAACCCGAACTCCCAATCCTGCTGCGGCTCGCCGCCGTCCTGCCCGCAAGCTGGTTAAGCATAGCCGATCGCGCGCTCATCGCCCGTTGTCTCCCATGTTGTCTCCCATCCTGTTGCGCTGGGTGGCGCTGGTGGCGCTGCTAACGCTGGGCGGCAAGCTCGTAGGTTCTGCTCAACGCAACCCTGCGCTCTACAATGCTCAGCAGCCTGAATCAATGGGGCAATTTGACCAGGCTGACCGCTCGTTGGCTGGTTCCAATCCATACCCTGATCCCTCTCATTCCTACGGCCAGTCAAACGGTCAGCCCCATCAAGTCGAGCCGCCTCAGTCTGGCTTGCTCAATCCCCTCAGTCGGATTCCGGCTTTTGCAGGGCGGTTGATACAGCCTCAGCGGGATCCAGACCTCTCGCCCGATCTGCCTCAGCCCATTGCCGATGCCAACCGTTCGGTGGTGATGCTGCAAGGCCGAGGGGCTGTGGGTTCTGGGATTATCCTGTCGCCGGATGGCCTGATTCTCACCAACAGTCACGTGGTGAGAAATGGCGGCAACGGCACTTGGCGGGTGCGGCTCTCGGATGCCCAAGAGCTGCCAGCTACCGTGATCCATCCGGGAGCTGGGGAAGGCAATATCTTCCGTGATTTAGCGCTGGTGCAAATCAACGGAGCCAGCAACCTGCCTATTGCCAAAATGGCCAGCGCTCAGCCGCAGCAGGGAGAAACTGTCTGGGCAATTGGCTCTCCCTATGCGCGGCCAGAGGTGGTGACGCGCGGTGTCCTGCGGCAGCTCACGCCAGACGGGATCATTCTCACTAGCGCTGAGGTACATCCTGGTAATTCTGGAGGGCCATTGCTAAATCAGCAGGGTGAGGTGGTTGGCATTAATACAGCGGTAAATCCACAGCTGCCTGGAGATGCAACGACTGTGGCAATATCCACGGCGCTAGTCGAGCGCAATCTGGCCGATTTGACCACTGGCATACCGATACCGGGATCTGGCTCGATGCAGGGGAGCGGTTTTCCGGGGCGAATCAGCAGCGCTTCCCCCAGTGGCTCACCCGGAGAGATGCCGGGTGGAATGCCCAACCCAATGCCGGGATTTGCAGATCGGCCAGGAGGGGGCTTGATGCCGTTTGGTCAAGGTAACCGCCCCTGTCCATAGCCTCGCTAGCGCTCTCAGCCCAGCGACATCATCAAAGGTAACCCAGCAGATCTCTAGCCCCTTGAGCTGGAGATCTTGAGCTGAGATCTTGAGCTGAGATCTATGGAGCCTTCTAAGTCCCTGGACGATTCCGCAGCGCGTCACCCATATAGGAACGGTCGCCTAGCGATTGCAGCATTGGGCCATGCAGATCAAACTTAACGACACTAATTGAAGCCGCAGGCATATCAATTCTGTCCCGATAGCGTCCCAAATCAATCCCTAGCAGGCTACAGAGCACGACTCGAATGGTGGCTTTATGCGACACCACCAACACATTGCCGCTGGGATATTTCTGTTCAATTTCGGTGATCACCAACGAGGCGCGGCTGGCAATTTGCACGGCAGTTTCGCCGCCTGTGGGGGGATTCCAGGCGGGTTCAGTCAGCCAGTGCATGTAGTCATCTGCATAGGCCGCTTTGACTTCAGCCTGCGTTTTATCTTCCCATTCGCCGTAGTTAATTTCTTTTAGCCCGTCGCGGAGCTGCATCTCTAGGCCGATGGCTGTGCAGAGTGGACGAGCCGTAGCAATAGTGCGCTTCATCGGGCTGCAATAGATGGCCTCCCAGGGTAAAGCTTGGTGCGCTTCGCCAAATGCCTGCGCCATGGCTTGGCCTTCTGGAGTCAGGTCAGGGTCAGTGATGCCGCAATAGCTGCCCAACTGGCTGTAGGGGGTTTCGCCGTGACGCAGGAAGTAGATTTTTAGGCTCATGCCTTTGCCCCGTGATCTGCCTGAGGATGGGGTTTATAAACTTCGCAATTTAGCCCCAGTTCGTTGATCACGGTGCGGGCGTGAAGCAGGCGATCGGCGACCGAGAGGGCATCGCTCAACGCGCCAAAAATCGCAATTTCAGCTTCCAGCTTGTGGAGATCCGCCTGCATCTGCTGCTGTTCATCCGGCGGTAGCTGACCGTGCAGACTGCTGATCATCGCGCTCTTCTCGGTTTTGTAGTGCGAGTACGTATTATCAAAGTAGCGGTGCAGGTGAGAGATCATCGAAGCGACCGACTGATTCTCGGCTAAGAAACTCGGCTCTTTAGCGGCATGGTCTGGAGAATGGGGCATAGCATAGCGTCAAGAGGCGGACATGTTCAAGATACACCATTCCGCAGACTAGAGCTGCAAATAAGCTAAAGCTGCGAAAGGGGAGAGCTGCTACTCCCCCCATCAAGTTGATCAACCTACGAGCGCTGAATCTTCAGCATCGCGTTGGCCTGACTATAGGCTTCGACTTCCACGTTGACTGGCTCAGCCGCCCAAATCTCGCGGCAGTAGTCGCGAATCGAGCGGTCGGAGGAGAACTTGCCCATCCGCGCCGAGTTGAGAATCGACATCCTTGTCCAGTGCTCCTGATCGCGGTAGGCAGCGCTAACTCGATCCTGGCAGTCGATGTAAGCTTGATAGTCGGCAAACAGCAGGAACGGATCTTGGTACATCAGCTTATCGGTCAGGGGCTTAAACAGCTCGGTGTCGCCGCGTGAGAAATGACCGCTGTTGATCAGGTCGATGGCGCCCTTCAGCTCGGCGTTAGACTCGTAGTAGGAGGCTGGATTGTAGCCCTGCGCCTTCACCGCCGCCACCTCTTCCGCCGTCAGGCCAAACAGGAAGAAGTTTTCGGCTCCTGCCTCCTGCCGAATTTCGATATTCGCGCCGTCCAGCGTGCCAATCGTCAGCGCCCCGTTCATCGAGAACTTCATGTTGCCCGTGCCGGAAGCTTCTAGTCCTGCCGTCGAGATTTGCTCAGAGAGATCGGCAGCAGGATAGACCATCTGGCTGTTGGTGACATTGTAGTCCGGCATGAAGACCACCTTAAGGCGATCGCGCACGTCCGGATCAACGTTGAGGACTTCGCCCACCGAATTGATCAGCTTGATTATCAGCTTCGCCATGTAGTAGCCGGGAGCTGCCTTGCCGCCAAACAGGAAGGTGCGAGCCTGAATATCAATATCCGGGTTTTGCTTGATCCGGTTGTAGAGCGTGATGATATGCAGCACGTTCAAATGCTGTCGCTTATATTCGTGAATTCGTTTTGACTGAATATTAAACAGCGTATCCGGATTGATCGTAATCCCGGTACGCTTCAGCAGATTTGCAGCCAGATCTTGCTTGATGGCTCGCTTGATATTGCGCCACTCATGCCGGAAGCCCGGATCTTCGATGTAAGCTTCAATCTGGCGCATCTGATCGAGATGCGTAATCCAGCCTTCGCCAATTTTGCTGGTAATCAGCTTAGCCAGCCGCAGGTTATTCAGCACAATCCAGCGACGCGGCGTTACGCCATTGGTGACGTTCTTGAACTTGTCAGGATACATCTCGTAGAAGTCATGCAGCGTCGTCTGGACTAACAGCTTGCTGTGCAGCTCGGCCACGCCGTTGATGGCATGAGCGCCAACGCAGGCCAGATAGGCCATCCGCACATAGCGTTCGCCGGTTTCGTCAATAATCGACATCCGCGCCATTCGCGCAGCGTCACCCGGAAACTTGATCCGAAGCTGGTTAATAAACCGACTGTTGATTTCATAGACGATTTCCAAATGGCGCGGTAGCAGCGAACCAAACAGGTTAATCGACCATTTTTCTAGCGCTTCCGGCAGCAGCGTATGGTTGGTATAGCTGAGCGTTTTCTGGGTGATCTCCCAGGCTCGATCCCAAACTAACCCATGCTCATCGAGCAGCAGCCGCATCAGCTCAGCCACCGACACGGTTGGGTGCGTATCGTTCATCTGGATCGCAAACTTTTCATGTAGCGTATCCAGGCTGTTACCCGCCTTGAGATGCACCCGAATCACATCTTGCAGCGAGCAGGAGACAAAGAAATACTGCTGCTGTAGCCGCAGCTCTTTCCCCTGAATCTGCTCGTCGTTGGGGTAGAGCACTTTGGTAATATTTTCCGAGGTGACTTTGCTGGCCACCGCGCCGTAGTAGTCACCCTGATTGAAAGCCGTAAAATCAAACGAGTCGGGCGCTTCGGCTTTCCAGAGGCGCATCGTGTTGACCGTGTTCACCTTGTAGCCCGTGATCGGCGTATCGTAGGGGATGCCCATCACCACAATATGCGGCACCCAGCGCACTTGATAGACCCCCTGCACGTCGGTATAGGCTTCGGTATGGCCGCCAAACTTGACTTCCATGGCGTTTTCGGTGCGGGCAATTTCCCAGGGGTTGCCGTAGCGCAGCCATTTGTCGGTAATTTCTACTTGCCAGCCGTCGCGGATTACCTGGTCAAAAATGCCGTACTCGTAGCGGATGCCGTAGCCAACTGCGGGCACTTCTAGGCTAGAGAGCGAGTCCATGAAGCAGGCCGCCAGCCGCCCCAAACCGCCATTCCCCAGCCCCGGCTCTTCTTCTTGCTCCAACAGCTCTTCCAGGTTCAAGCCCGACTCTTCAACCGCCTGCTGAATAATGTCGTAGATGCCAAGGTTGATCAGGTTATTGCCCAGATGTGGCCCCACCAAATATTCAGCCGAGAGATAGCAGACAATCCGGGTATCAGGCTTCAAATAGGTTTGCTGTGTCGCCAGCCAGCGGCTCAGAAGCCGGTCGCGCACCGTGTAGGCTAGCGCCATGTAGAGGTCGTTGGCTGTCGCTCCAGGCTGAAAGCGCCCCTGAATATATTGCAGGTTGTCGGCCATGGCGCGGCGCAGCGTCTCGATGCCCAGCCCGGTGCGGTCATCTTCGATTTGAACGAACTGGTCGTGGTTTTGAGGATTATCTACAGTCTGCATTGGCTTCTCTCCAAATGGTGGGTCAGCAACAGCGCTTCCCTCGGCACAGCTTTGGCACTGTATAGGGGGCTGTTGTGATTAACCGCCAGATTCCGCTGGCTGTAAAGCCAACTCTGATACAAACCGCGAAACTGGGCGCGACCTAAACTCACCTATCTCTACTCAAATCTCTGCTCAAATCTCTGCTTAAATCTCTGCTTAAACTGTTCCCTGTGCTGATCTAGCCGCAGATATTCTGGGTCAATCTGTGCCCACCGCCACTTTTCGTAGAACATCAAATCCTTGAGATGACGCAGTTCCCGGTTTGTGGGCAGTCTCAATAAGCAAAGAAGATGTACGGCAGAGGACTTGGCGGCTCGGCGCTGTCGTGATACCGTTTTGTCAAGCTTTAAATAGCTATTCGGCAACTTGGCTAGATCGTTTGCTAGGTCGCAGGCGTTGATAAGATCAGCGGCTCTGGGCATCCTAAGTGTGTATCCCGTATCGGTTCCTACATTCATCACTGTCTGTAGATCTGAGATAGCAGCACTCATCCTCAGCCTTTATCGCCATGCAGAGCTTATCTTCCTCGACCGCGCTCACCCTGTATCACGCTCCTTCGCTGAAGCTGGTGCAGCTGCCAAAATCTTTGGTGATTGTTGATGCAGCCATCCAGAATTTCTCGATTCTGGTGCATAGTCTAGATGCCGCCGCCGAACTGCTGGTGTTGGAGGCTCATCAAGACGGCATCGCGCAGATCAGCAGCAAGCTCAAGACCTGCTCTCAGCTAGAACATATTCATATCATTGCGCCGAGCTGTCCCGGCATGATGAAGCTGGGCAAAACCTGCCTGGATACAGCAACGCTAGAAACTTACTGCACAGAGATCGAGGCATGGCGGCCAGCGCTCAATCCTCACGCACAGATTTTACTGCATGGTCAAACTGTGGTGATTGGCACTCAGGGTATGGCGCTCGTGGGACGGCTCAGCCAGCTCACGGGTGCAGTCGTCGCGCCTTCTAGCCTACCGATTTCTACGAGCCGCAGCTCTGCCCAGCCAGAATTTGTGCCGCTGGCCGGGTAGAGTATTTTAAGCAGGCAAGCTGCGTTGGCAAGGTAAGTAAGCAAGGAGCAGCGTGAGCAGCAAAATTGGCTTAGTTGGCACAGGGCTGATGGGAACACCCATGGCAGAGCGACTGCTGGAGCAGCTCAGCTCAGGCGATTCGCTGACACTCTACAACCGCACGCCTGAGAAGCTGGTTAAGCTCCAGCAGCAGGGCGCAACAATTGCCGCTTCAGTGCCGGAACTCCTAGCCTGCGAAGCGGTAATTCTGATGCTGAGCGATGCGGCGGCGATTCGGGCGGTAATGTTGTCAGATGCAGCTAAGCCGCACCTAAGCGGACGAACGATGATTCAAATGAGCACCATTGCCCCCAGCGAGAGCCGTCAGCTCTGCCGCGAAATTCAGGCGGCGGGCGGCGACTACCTAGAAGCTCCGGTGCTGGGTAGCATTCCAGAAGCCAGATCAGGCCAGCTCTTAGTGATGGTCGGCGCGAATCCGGAGCAGTTCGAGACTTGGCTGCCCCTGCTGCAGATATTGGGGGAGTCGCCCAGACTAGTCGGTGAAGTCGGCACGGCAGCAGCCTTAAAGCTGTCATTAAATCAGCTAATCGGCTCCCTGACTGCCGCCTTTGCCCTGAGCTTAAGCTTTGTGCAGCAGCAGGGCGTGCCCCCCGAATCCTTCATGCAAGTTCTGCGGCAGAGTGCCCTCTACGCGCCCACCTTTGACAAAAAGCTGGCGCGAATGTTGGATCAAGACTACGCCAATCCCAATTTCCCGACCAAGCATTTGCTCAAAGACACAAAGCTGTTTTTAGACGAAGCGACCGCCGCTCGCCTCCAGGTCGACAGTTTGGCCGGAGTGCGGCAAATTTTGGAAATGGCTTGCAGCTTGGGGTTGGCTGAGGCTGATTACTCAGCGCTGTTTGCAGCAATTCAGCCTCAGCCAACCGCCGAGACTCCGTAACCACTACGACTCGACGGCATCACCATTTGCCTCCAGCGTCGCAATCGGCAGATCCTCAACTCTGGGCTGCTTTTCGGCCACCAGCATCGCGGGCTGACTCTCTCCTGAAAGCTGCTTGAGCAGGCGCGGGCGCGGATCATGCAGCAGATAGATCACTCGGTCGCCTATCTGCCACTCTTCGTTGGCCGCAATCACCGAGAGTTGCTGATCACGCTCAATCAGCAGCGGCACCAATTCATTGACGCGGATTAGCGCCTTGAGACGTGCTTGCTGAGACGGCAGGTCAGATTCGCGCAGAATTGTTTCGCCCAGCTTCACCGCCTGCTCTTCCAGGTAGCGATTCCAGGTTTTGAGCGAAATCTGCGGTGCAAAAGCCATCTGAATTTTGGTGGGGCTATTGCTTTCAACTTCCGTGGCAGCTAGAACTCTGGGCGGATCAAATTCTTCGGCGGCATGCTGAGCCAGCACCAAATTCACCTCGGCATTGTTGGTCAGCGCCAGAAACGTCCCGGCTTTGGCCAAGCCTGCCTGTTCCAAAATACTGGGATCTAGAGCACTGCTAGAAAAGACGCGGAAGTTTTCGGCTTTGGCGAGGTCGCAGGCGGCGGCATCCGTGTCGATCAGCACAACGGATTCGCCGCGATCTCGAAACAGCCGCCCAATCAGCCGCCCCAGCGGACTGCACCCGACAATCACCGCTCCGGTGGCCTGATTCGAGGTAATCCGCAGCAGGCGAGCCACCCACTGAGCGCTCAAGCCCTGCAAAAAGACGGTGAGCAGAATCGTTAAAAATACAAGCGCTTTAATCGAGTCGCCGCCGTTGATGCCGTTTTGGGTGAGCAGAATCGCAAACAGCGAAGCCACCGAAGCCGAGACAATCCCCCGCGGAGCCACCCAGCACAGAAATAGCTTTTGTCGCCAGTTCAAATCGCTGTTCCAGGTGCAAACCCAGATATTCACAGGCCGCACCACAAACATCAGCACCAGCACTGTCCAGAGCGCCCCCCAGCCCAGCGCAAACAGGCTGTCAATCGACAGCTCAGCCGCCAGCAGCACAAACAGAATTGAAACCGCCAGAATCGTCAGCTGGCCTTTGAAGCGGCGCAGCAATCGCTCTTCGGGTAGCTCTGCCGCGCTCAGCACCAAGCCCGCAATCACCATACTCATCAGCCCAGACTCGCTGCGGATCATCTGCGCCAAGCAAAATAAGCCCCAGACGCTAGCCAGCACCACCAGATTTTTGAGTTCGTCAGAGAGCGCTGTGGCTCGCTTCAGCGTAAAGCTCAGCAGCCAGCCGCCCAACGCCCCGATGCCGCCACCAATTCCCAGCCGCAGCACCAGACCGCTGACCACCGAAACCGGATCTGCATCGCCGTTGAGGATCACGTCTAGCACCACCACCGCCAAAATTGCGCCGACCGGATCAATAAAAACGCTCTCGCCTTCTAGCAGAGCAGAGACCTGCCGATCGACCTTGACCTGCTTGAGCAGCGGGTTAATCACCGTTGGGCCAGTCACCACCACCAGCGCCGCATAGAGAAAGGCAATCGTCCAGGGAAACTCACCCAGCCAATGTGCCGCCATACCGCCACCCAGCAGCGTGATCAGCACGCCAAAGCTGACCAGATTCCGCAGGCTGTTGGAAACGCGACTCAGCTCCCGCAGCTGCAAGTCAAGGCCACCCTCAAATAGAATCAGCGCCACCGACAGCGAGACAATCACTTCCAGCCCTTCGCCAAACAGCCGGGGCTGAAGCAGCCCCACGCCATCGCCCCCCAGCAAAATCCCGAACAGCAGCAAAAACACAATGCTGGGCAGACGAAGATAGGTTCCCAACACCTGAGCGCCAATTCCGGCCATGACCGTCAGCGCAATTTGCAGGGTCAGTTCAAATGCGGTTCTGTCCATAATTGGCTCAAGCTGTCCCGGTCAAACAGCTTGATGGTCGAAGATTATTCAAGTCAGGTATTGAGAAATTTTAAAGCTGAGCATGCGTCTAAATAGCATAGCATCGGCAGAAACCATGCTCTTGGCAGCACCACTTAGCTCACCCTAAGCTCAATCCCTAAGCTCAATCAGACTCTAGGGTTTGAGCAGCAGATAGTAGAGCTGGCCGTCGGTGTTGATCAATCCAGCCTGTTCGCCTGCGGCTGCTCCTGTGCCCACAAACAGATCGACGCGCCCCGCCCCCCGAATCGCACCGCCGGTATCTTGATCCAACACAAAGCGGCTCATAGGCTGGCTATCTGACGACCCGATCTGGATCAAGGCCAGCGCTCCAGGCGGCATCAAGCTTTTGTCGGTAGCAATCGAGCGACCGGCGGTGACGGGCTGATTCAGCGTGCCGATGGCGGGCGCGCCGTTAGTTTCTTTGAAAAACACAAAGTGATTATTGCGGGGCAGATAGAGATCTAGCTCAGCGGGATGTGCTCTAAAGTATTGCATTACCGCGTCCAGCGTCAGCCCAGCTGCGGTAATTTTGCCCGCTTCGACCAGCTCGCGCCCCAAACTCACGTAAGGATAGTCCGTGCGTCCGGCATAGCCCACCGAGAGCAGCGTCCCGTCATCAAGCCGCAGCCGCGCCGAACCCTGCACCTGCACGAGATAAGCCTCTAGTCGGTCGCGCAACCAGGCAATTTCCAGTCCGCGCAGTCGTCCCGCACCGCCCTGCTGCCCATCTGCGCCTTCAAGCTGTAGGCGGGTTGGCTGGGGATCTGGCCACTGCGACAGATCGGGCGGCAGCGCATAGAGCGGATAGCGATATTCGGCAGTGGGGCGGCGGCTAGCAGCATAGACTGGCTCAAAGTAGCCCGTAAAATGCACCCGTCCTGCCCCGTCTAGACCCACCGACTGATAAAAGTCAAACTCGCGTTCCACGGCGGCTCGAAATGCGGCGGGCGACTGAGCCGTGAGCAGCAGCACCCGGAATCGCTCTAGGCTCTTTCGGACATGCTCCCGGCTGAAGGCAGGCAACCTGTAGTTGCGGTAGGCTTGAACAGCTGCCTCGGTTTGCAAATAGCTGAGCGAATGGTCGATTGCTGCTAAGAGCGCCTGCCGATCGCTGGCTTGAACTGTCTGGCTCCAGAGCGATTCGTCTAGTACCGGAGCACTCACCGATTGCAGTGCTGGTTCAGACGGCACAACCTGCGGCTGAGCTGAGCTGGGCTGAGCTGAGCTGGGCTGGACAGAACTCGTCTGAGCAATCAACCCTACCCACAGCACGCCTAGCGCCAGTCCCTCAAATCGCCGCATCTTGCTCTAATACTCGCGATCAACGCTGCCATAAAAGACTGGCTCAACGCGCAGCGCCACCACTTGCGAAGGCCGCACCACCATATATTCGCCCTGCGTGGTCTTCAGCGGCACGTTGATAAACTCAGTCGAAGCTGATTTGGGCACTAGCTCACCGCTGTACCACTTTTGAAAATCCTGAATCGTCGAGAAGCGCACCTCTTCGCGGTGGCCGCCCTCTAGCATAATGTGAACCGCATATTCGCTCGGAGTCCTAGCCATACTGCGGGAATTCCTCAACGCCTAAACAACAAGACAATATCGCATGTCTGGGGTAAATGTTCCCCGATTCGCCAGAAAAGCCCGCAGGTTTGGTAATCTACAGGTTTTGCTAATCTACAGGTTTGCTAATCTACAGCCTGCGTCAGCCACTCGCCAATCCCCGCAGCCAGCGCGTCGGCCAACTGCTCCTGCGATTGGGCATCGGTGATCCATTCAAACTCGTTGGGGTTGATCATAAAGCCGAGTTCCATCAGTACAGCAGGCGCGGTAGTGGGGCGAGTCAGCGCCAAATTATTCCAGAACAGCCCGTATGAAGGCCGATCCAGCTTTTCCACTAGGTAGTTGTGCAAAAACCGGGCGAGGCTGTGCGATTGAGCATTGTACCAAAATGCGCCGATTCCAGCCGTCTGCGCTGCATCTCCCTCATCGGGTAAGGCATTGTAGTGCAGGCTGATGGCCAGCGTCGGCGCGAGCTGTTCAATCATGGCGGCGCGATCCTGTGGGTAGAGATCGATATCGCCCTCGCGGGTCATCAAAACCGTGGCTCCCTGGGCTTCGAGTCGGCGGCGTAAAAGCTGAGCCACCATCAACACCACCTGCTTTTCGGGATAGCCCGTTGGGCCGCGAGCCCCCAGATCTTCCGGGCCACCATGTCCGGGGTCAAGCAAAATCCGCACGCCCTGAAGCGGTCTGTCTCGACTGGTTTCTGAGCCGATCTTTGGCGGATGCCGCAGCGACAGAATCAGCGTCGTGCCCTCATAGCGCAGCCTGTAGCCCCACTGCTGCGCCGACTTGAGATGGAAGCGATACTGCACCTGAGTCGGGGCGATTTGCTGCCAGTCGAGGCGTTCAATCACCGGATCGTCATTTAGCAGAATCGTGTCGGTTTGGGCAGTGGTGTTGTGGAGCGTCAGGGTAAAGCTGCCGTCGTCCTGCACCACGCTGATCGGCACAGGCACTTGCAGCGGAAAAGCAATCTCCGTCCAGCCCTCAACAGTCTGGGCGTGCAGGCTGCGGATCAGGCTCTGCGGGGGGGCGGCGTTCGGCAGAGTCACGGTTTCTGCGGCCTTGATCCAGCCGCCATAGTCGAGCCGCAGCCAGTCGCCCTCGCGCCCGGTGACGCTAGCCTGCGTGCCTTTGGGGAGCGGCGTTAAGCGCGAATAGTCGGTGCTAGGGCCACTGCGAGCCGTGCCGGATGCGGCAGTGACGGCCACGACCTGCGGCTGCGCGGGCGAGAGAATCGTAATCGCTGAGCCAATCTGCCGTACAGTTTGGCCGTTTAGAGCGAGCTGGAACTCAGGCTGCCCCAAACTAGCAGGCGCTGAGGCTGTCAGGCAGCCTTGATACGTCGGAGCCGTCACCGCCAGCGGCTGATTGCTGTTGGTGAGTACTGCCGAGTTGGGTGGTAGATCGGTGGCGCTGGCCTGAGCAGAGAGCGGCAAAATCTGGTTGCCCAGCTTGACCGTGACTGCCGCCCCAGCCGGAGCAACAGCGCTGAAGCAAATCAGCTCATTCGGCAGACGGGCAATCTCCACGTCTGGCCTCAGCGTACCTGCTGCAAACGCCACCCCAACGGGCATAGACACGCCTGCTACAGCTCGATTCACCCGCAGCGTCAGGCTTTGTTCGCCGCCGCTTGGCTCGCGGTAGCGCAGCACAAACTCATTCTGGCCGATTTGCAGCGGCAGGCTGGGCGCAAAATGTCCGGCGGGGCTGCGTTCGACGGGCTGGCCGTTGACGGTGACTTCTCCTCCGGCTGGCGCTGTGCCAATTAAGAAAATCTGGGCGGCGGTCGTCTCATGCTCGTCAGGCGGATAGACCACCGAGAGCGGATTTGGCTCTGCCCTAACGACAGTCATGCCTGTACTGATCACCGCCAGCCCGACTCCAAAGCCAATTACAATACCTGCTTTCATCTGCAATTCCAGTCCTGCCGCCTGCGAAGTCTGCCAAAGTTCCTGCTTCAGAATATCAGCAAAACTCAAAACGACCTGTCGAGCCGAGCATGGTCGAACAGAGAATAGCTGATTCCAGCCTGCATCTGAGTCTGCGCCTGCTAAACTAACTAAAATTATGAGTAGAGTGAGTACATATACACAAACTCCCCAAACAAACTCCTCAAACTCTCTCCCCAAACTCTTACAGACTCTGAAGAAATCTCTCGCCCCCGATCTCCCGACAGGAAACTACTATGGCCGGTACCACGAGCGGCGATCCCGCCTCAGGCGTGCTTTCTGAGCGAGAGCTGCAAATTGTCGAATTAGTCGCTGCTGGTTTGACCAACCAAGAAATTGCCGAAAAGCTGGAAATCAGCAAGCGCACAGTCGATAATCACATCAGCAATATTTTGACAAAAACTGCAACAGGCAACCGTGTAGCGCTGGTACGCTGGGCATTGCAGTGGGGCAAAGTCTGCATTGATGAGGTCAACTGCTGCCGGCTGCCAGTCTTTAAAGAAACGCTGCCCCCTGCCGATGATCCACTGCTGGGAGAAGCCTCTTCTGGCTAATTTTGGTCGTTTACCAAGCTCTAGACTCATGTCTGATGCCGTTTCCCCATGTTCCGAATCACAGCAGATCTGCTTTCCGCAAATGTCGCTGGCTGTCTACCGCGAGCTAGCCGCTCATCTGCGGCAAGTGGAGGGCGTTGAGGTTGAGCTGCTGCCGCAGAGTTCTCAGGTGTTTGACTACCAGCAGAGTCAAGTAGGCGGCTTGCGGCTGCGGCTGCCAAAGCTATCACCAGAGCCATCATCCACCGCTTCAGAGCGCGTCCAGCAGATTTTGGCCTATTACAGCCAGCGACATGGCGCTTATTCTATTGCCTAGCCATTCACTGCCCAGCTATTTCATGTCCTTTTCATATCTTCACTAGAGCTTGTTCTATGACCGCGACTGACAGCCTGAACGCCATTAAAGGAACCCGCGATATTTTGCCAGAGGAAGTGGCCTACTGGCAGTGGATTGAGCAAGCCGCTCGTCAGATCTTTAGCAGAGCTGCCTACCGCGAGATTCGCACGCCGATCTTTGAGCAGACCGAGCTGTTTGCTAGAGGCATCGGCGAGGCCACAGACGTGGTGGGGAAAGAGATGTATACCTTCATCGACAAGGGCGACCGCTCGGTGACGCTGCGGCCAGAGGGCACGGCAGGCGTAGTGCGCGCCTATATCGAAAACGGCCTGCATGTGAAGGGGAGCTTGCAGCGCCTCTGGTATCTCGGCCCGATGTTTCGCTACGAAAACGTGCAGGCTGGCCGTCAGCGCCAGTTTCATCAGCTGGGCATGGAGGTGCTGGGCAGTGCCGATCCGCGTGCGGACGTGGAGGTGATTGCGCTGGCGGTTGATCTACTCAACGATCTGGGACTACCCAATCTGCGGCTCGACCTCAACTCGGTGGGCACGCCAGAAGACCGCTTACGCTACCGTGCTGCCCTAGTGGACTACCTCACGCCTTACCAAGCCGAGCTTGACCCCGACTCCCAAAATCGACTCAGCCGCAACCCAATGCGGATTCTCGACAGCAAGATTGCCGCTACCCAAAAAATCGTCGAAGCAGCCCCCAAAATCTGGAGCTATCTGGCTCCCGACTCGCAGCAGCGATTTGAGCGCGTCCAGCAGCAGCTCACCGATTTGGGCATTGCCTACAGCCTCAACCCTCGGCTGGTACGCGGCTTGGACTACTACACGCATACCGCATTTGAAATTATTGCCGAAACTGGGTTGGGAGCGCAAAATGCAGTGGGCGGCGGCGGACGCTATGACGGCTTAGTCTCAGAGCTAGGCGGCCCCGAAACGGCAGCTGTCGGTTGGGCAATGGGCTTAGAGCGCCTGCTGCTGCTGCTGCAACAGCTCAAATCTGCTCCGGCCAGCCCGCTTGACTTTTACATCGTTTCGCGGAGTCCGGCTGCCGAAGCTCAGGCTTTGCGGCTGGCTCAAGCACTGCGCCATGCGGGATTTGCCACCGAGCTAGACTTGAGCGCCAGCGCCTTTGGCAAGCAGTTCAAGCGAGCGGATCGCAGTGGGGCAGCAGGCTGCTTAATTCTGGGTGAGGCTGAGGCTGAGGCGGGCACAGTCCAGCTCAAGTGGCTGGCCTCAGGCGAACAAGAGGCGCTCAGTCAGACTGATTTGCTCAATCAAGTTGAGACATTGCGGCAGCGAATGCAGCGTAGCCTTGAGCTGCCTTGATTTTGGCCAGTTGTAAAAGCGCCACATTTAGCCAGACTATTCTGGCGTAATTGCCTATGATCAAAAGCTGAATTCACTGTAGAATGCCTCTGTGGTGTGGATAAGTAAAAATGACTACGCAAGTTTTAATCTCCGAGCCAGAAGCTCTATCACAATCCTTGAATAAAAGCCTGCAAGCGACATCTGCTAACGGTTCAGACAGCACAACTCGCCCTAAGGCGCTGCCCTACCAGGCCAACCATCAGGTTGAGTTGCTGCATCTTCAGGCCGAAACTGAGGCGCTGCTTCAGCATCTGAAGACCCTCAAACAGCGAAACTCGGCTGCGGCACTTTAGCATTGCTGATTTAACCCATCAAAATTTTGAATAATGGCTTTGATCCTGCCTTAGCAACCGTGCAAGGCAGGTTTTTTAATGGGTTGCAGCGACGGCAGAGCACCATATTCAGCCTGCCTACCCCAAATTAGTTCAACTTGAACAACTTCTTCCAGACTAACTTGCTAGAACTAGCTCAATCCAAAGATGTACTCACAAAGGAGGTGGCACATTTGTCAATTAGTTGTTACCTTTTGTAATTAAGTGCGGAGTACTATGGGCATAGGCTGAAGTTGAATTTAGCCTCATGAGTGTCCGGTACATCTGTCACCGTTTTATCTCTACCACTCAGATCAATTAGCCTTCAGATTAACGAGGAGAAACGCTATGGATCGACCTGCTGAATTGAGTTTGGAGCAAAAGTTCAACCTGCGTTCGTTTGAAACCCAAGTTGAAAAAATGGATCTTGATCAAGCTCAGCACTTTCTTGTCAAGCTCTATGAGCAAATGATGCTGCGCGAATCTATGTACAAGCATTTTCTCAAGCACGAATGGGGAATTGAGCCTCGCCCTCAGTTTGAGTAATCTCTCTTAAACTCGAGTGGGCGACCTCCCTCTCTTGCTTGGTTCTGTAGGCAGAAAGGAGCGGGGGATGCTGGGGCGTCAACTCTTTGTTTATTTAGCTTTAGTTAATTAGCAGAAAATATTCAGTCTAGATCTGTAGATTCAGACCCAAAAGGCTTTTGGTAAGACTATAGACAAATCTTATGTGTAGAGCTATTTGAGTTCAGACGCGCAGAATAGATGGCGGTACTGAATCCAACCAGCAAACGACAGCAGCAGCTTTGCAGAGTTGAAGCTAACTGTGTAATCTGATCGGAATCACTCGATAGGGATTGAGATCAGATCTTGGGTCGTTAGAGTACGTCTGCTGAAAGCTTGCCGCTGCGGCTCTTTAATGCGTTTTTTACAATAACAAATTAGGACAAATTAGGATTCTGAATCAGGTGTGACCTGTTCGGCCATTTTTAAGAAGCTAGCCGGATCGCCTGATTCCCCTGAGCCAGAGTTTCCTGAACCAGACTTTCCTGAACCAGATGCAGCAGAGCTGTCAGCCTTGGTATCTCGATCAACATCAGCCACGGCGAACTGTTTTGAACGCTCATAGTCAGCATCTGCGTTCACTTGGGGCGTTGCTGCTTCGCCAGTCTCAATCTCTTCAGCGAGCTGCTCAGCGTCATAATTGGTCTTGGCGGGATCTGCTGCATTGAGATTTGCTGCGTCTGACATGGCCATACTCCTAAAGATAAAAGTTGCGGTCTATGCGGCAATGGTACGAGAGTGGTCTATCTATGTTGTTCCACCTTTAGAGAGATTTAGTAGAAATACACGGTATCGCAGCTCATCAGGGTTCTGGAGCATCTCTCTGGAAAGGCAGGATAGTAAGGCAAACTGTAGCGTCAGATTTACTTCCCTGGACTGGTTTTAGGTACGCCGCAATTTGATTAACTGTGGATGCAAATTGTATTTGGATATAGAGAATAGCAATGTCTACTCAATCCACCGAGCTATTATCTTCTACCACTCAAGCAGCCTACGATGCTTACAGCCATCTGGGCATTGACGAGAAGCTAGCCTTACTTTACTTAATTTACGAAGCTATGGGCGATCAGATTACGCCTGCTGCTCCAACTGCTGCTGATCCCAACTTAGCGCCTGTCCTGCTAGGAGATTTTTACAGCATTGCGCCAGAACATCAGCTAGCAGCCATGCGCCAGATTGCGGGCGGCGAAGATAGCGACTACAGCCGTGCTTACGGCAGTCTCACGCCCAACAATCAGCTGCTAGTTTGGTTTGCTTGGGCGCAGGCAATGGGCGACACCGTCATTGACATGCCTAACGACTACCAGGCGACCCAAGCGATCAGCAATCTGCTTGAGCAAATTGAACAGCTTGATTTCCAGGATCAAATCTCGGTGCTGCGCGCAATAGCCGAGAAAATGGGGTATAGCCAGGTGCAGTCAATTCCAACGCAGGCGGAGACGGGCAAAACGGCTAGCCTCTAGCATCAAGCTGAACCTCCCTGACTCGGCTCGAATTGGGGAGGGTTAAGCTTGCAGTAGCGACTGGCCCCCATCAATCCAGATTTCGGTGCCGGTAATATGGCTTGAAGCATCAGACGCTAAAAACAGCACTAGCTCTGCCACTTGATTGGCACTACCAATTTGCCCTGGATCAAGCGGAATTGCGCCGTTCGGATATTCAACTTTGGGTTTAACTGCATCTAGCGACTGAAGCTTAGTGCTGGAGAGCGCATCTGTGCCAATTGCCCCTGGACAGATGGCATTGACGCGCACTCGAAACTTGGCGAGCTCCAGCGCCACCATTTTGGTAAACGCAACCTGCGCGGCTTTTGAGCAAGAATAGGCTGTTGCCCCCGTATTGCTAAACATGCGCGTGCCGTTGACTGAAGAATTGATAATAATTGATCCGCCCTGCTGCTTTAGGTGAGGCGTAGCGTATTTCACCGTTAGAAATGTGCCCGTTAGGTTTACGGAGAGCGTCTTGTTCCAATCTTCCAAAGACAGCTCATCAATCGGTGCCCAAGTCCCGTTCACACCAGCGTTCGCAAATACAATATCTAGCCGCCCCCATTCAGCGATTAGCTTCTCGATGGCCTGCTGCATTGCCACCGGGTCAGAGACATCTGCCACCAGCGGCATAGCGGTTCCCCACTGCTGTATTTCATGCGTCTTCTGATCGATATCGCTAACTGTATGCCCCAGAAGAGCCACTTTTGCACCCTGTCGAGCTAGCAGACAGGTCGTTGCCAGCCCAATGCCAGAGCTGGCTCCGGTAATCAGCGCTACTTTTCCGGATAGTTGCCCAGATAGTTGTCCGGATAGTTGCATAACTCGTTCTCCCTAGCGTCGTCTTCATTTAACGCGATAGTCCCCTCAATCAGTTCATCCATTAGGTAGAAGCGATTGACTGAGATGAACTCTCTTGAGATAGAAATTTGCAGCGGCTGGTTTTCTGACGGTAGCTAATGTGGTAAGCCAAAGAGGAGCTGAACTCAAAACAGGATAGAGCGAATGCCAGAATTTGTCGGACAGATGCCCCAGATGCCGTTGCCCTGGACAACGACAAAACCTACAAGTCAAATTGAAATCAACCCGCAGCAGATCCAAATCTGGAGCGAAAATTGCCAGATGCAAATCAGCATTCTGGCCGAAAACTTGATGCGGGTGCGCTTAACCCCTAAAGATCAGTTTCGTCCGCGCCGTGCTTGGGCAATAACGCCAGAAGATACAGCATTTGCAGAAATTAAATACAGAGTGGCAGAGTCATCTGAGACTTTAGAGATTACGACAGCGCAAATGCAAATTCAGCTCGAAAAAGCCAGCCTGAAGCTAACCTGCTTTGATCAAGCCAATCGCGCCTTTGCCAGAGATCTGGGCTGCTGCTGGCGAGCTAACGAAATTGCGGCCTGGAAGCAGATTGAGCCAGACGAACAGTTTTATGGCTTTGGCGAACGCACGGGTCTACTCAGCAAGCGCGGCCAGCGGCTGACCAACTGGACAACTGACTCACTGGACTATGACACGCTGACGGATGAAATGTACCAGTCGATTCCGTTTTTTATGGCGCTGCGTCCGCAGGTCGGCTACGGCATCTTGCTCAACGACAGCCGTTGGAGCCAGTTTGACATGGGGACACAGCAGCCGGAAACCTGGCAAATGCTGGCTCAAAACGATGAGCTAGACTACTACATTATTTATGGCCCCCAACCTGCCCAGATTCTGGCGACCTATGCTGATTTGACTGGACGCATGCCGCTGCCGCCACGCTGGGCGCTGGGCTATCACCAGTGCCGCTGGAGCTACCGCTCGGAAACCGAAGTGCGCGAGCTGGCCGCTCAGTTTCGTCAGCGCCAGATTCCCTGCGACGTAATTCATTTGGACATTGACTATATGAATGGGTTTCGGGTGTTTACCTGGCATCCAGAGCGCTTTGCGAATCCAGCGCAGATGATTGGCGACCTGAAGCAGCAGGGCTTTCAGATTGTGACGATTGTTGATCCGGGCGTGAAGTATCAGCCGGACGGTCACTATGACGTGCTGGAGAGCGGCTTGCAGCAGGATTACTTCGTGCGCCATGCCGATGGCCGCATCTTTCACGGCTATGTCTGGCCGGATCGGGCGGTGTTTCCCGACTTTATGCGGCCCGCCGTGCGGCAGTGGTGGGCGGAGCAGCATCGTGCCCTGACGGAGGCGGGCGTGGCGGGCATCTGGAATGACATGAATGAGCCAGCGCTCAACGACCGTCCGTTTGGTGATCCGGGGGTGAAGATACCGCTGCCGCTGGATGCGTCGCAGGGCGATGTTCCGGAGGGTCAGGAGCAGGCCACTCACCGCGAAACGCACAATCTCTATGGCCTGATGATGGCGCGAGCTGCTGCCGAAGCTTTAGCAACTCAGCGCCCGACTCAGCGTTCGTTTGTGCTGACGCGCGCTGGGACGGCGGGCATTCAGCGCTGGTCGGCGGTCTGGACGGGCGATAATCAGTCGCGCTGGGAATATCTGGAGCTGTCGCTGCCAATGCTCTGCAATCTGGGGCTGTCGGGCGTGGCGTTTGTGGGGGCGGATATTGGCGGCTTTGCGGGTGATGCAACCCCAGAGCTATTTGCTCGCTGGATGCAGGTGGGGATGCTTTACCCAATGATGCGTGCCCATACTACAATCACCAGCCGCGCTCATGAGCCTTGGGTCTATGGCGAGCAGGTTGAGCGGATTTGCCGGGAGTATATTGAGCTGCGCTATCAATTGCTGCCTTACATTTACAGCCTGTTCTGGCAGGCATCCACCACGGGCGCGCCGATTCTGCGGCCTTTGCTCTATGAGTTTCCGCAAGATCCGCAGGTGGCGCAAATTGCTGATCAGGTGATGCTTGGTTCTGCTTTGATGGCGGCTCCGGTGCTGCGTCCTGGTGTCACCTGTCGAGCGGTTTATCTGCCTGCTGGCAATTGGTTTGACTGGTGGACGGGCGAAAAGCTGTCGGGCGGCAGGCATATTTTGGCGGATGCGCCACTGGAGAAAATGCCGCTTTACGTTCGTGCTGGAGCCGTCATTCCGCTGGCTCCCGTGACGCAGCAGAGCCAGATTCCAGCGCAGCTTCGGGTCAAGATCTGGCCTGGAAGCAGCGAATGGACGCTTTACGAAGATGATGGCGACAGCTTTGACTATCGAGACGGCGGCTTTGCTGTCACGACCTATCGGGTTGAGCTGACTGAACAGCAGGCCATTGTCCGCATCGACCGCAGCGGCGCATGGTTGCCGCCTCAGCCTCGCAGGGTGACGGTAGAGCTAGTGGGCTGGGGCGAACAGCAGTTTGAGGAGGACGGAGAGCACCGCGAGTTGCGGTTTAGCCAATCTGTCTAAGAAACATTGAGACTGTATCGCCTTGCAGCAGGATTGTGAGCGATTACAATGGCATTGCAGCAGCGACAGAGGGATTGTGATGACTGCAAATCGCTTTGTTGGCAGTTTCAATGCCATTGTGGGGCGTGACAATGCTGTTGTGAGGACTGATTATGCGATTGCTGTCTGATCACAGGCGGTAAGCCAATCTAGCAATTTGACTGTATTCTTTTTGGCGTTGCTGAATCGAAGTATGAATCTATCTGAGTTGCAAGTTCCCTCGCCCCCTAAATCCCCCAATTCTGGGGGACTTTGAGAAATCCGGCTCCCCCTTTCTTCGATGCCCGCAGGGCTATGAATTGGGGGCTGGGGGGCCAATTCATACCGTGATTCAGCAACGCCGTTATAGTTATGTTCTCTAAAGTATGTTACGGCAGTGTATATCCTAATATGTAAGGTGCAGGGGAATATAGAGTCGTCCAGCGAGTTCTGGGAATCGGTCACGATCCGCCACGATGAAAAACCCATGTTCCCCATTTTCGTGATAACCCGTGCCAAAGCGGAAGGCTTGCTCTCGTCGATCGATTCTGTCCATTAACTGATTGAAGTGATTAATTACTGCCTCGACATCCATCCAAGTGCCCCTGCAATCTGCTCGAAACTGATACGTTTCGCCATTGAGCATGTACTGCACAACCCAATGGGAACCCTGATCGCTGAAGAGGCCAATTCCTTCAGCGCGTTGGTCGGAGATCAAGAATTGCGTCGTTGTTCCATCAGGATTTCGCATAGAGAGTTCAGTTGTTGCGCTCACATCCTTAAACCGCTCTTCTTCTTCGATGCCTTGCGAAATGCTGTTCAGACAAATGGGAGGACTTGCTGACTTAGCAAGATCCCTGAAAAGTTCATCATGCCGAGGCTCAAAACCTATATCACGTAGGCTTGCATAGACTACCCGTAGCCCAAATAGTTCATAAATGATGCTGATATGGTCATGCAGTATTAAGGCTGGGTTCTGAATCCACGAGTTGATTGTTTCGATAGACTCTGGTGTCCATTGCTCAACGATTCCAGCTTCTTGTAGTATTTGTGAAACATGAGAAGCCGTATGCCCCTCTTCATGCCACCTAAACATAAGACGATGCCAGGGATGCGATTGTGCTAATGTTTCCGGTCTTCTACAACCATATTTCAGCAGGGTGTAGGCTAGAAAGTGCCCAGCATAGTCAGTGGGATGATCCACTAAAGCTTCTCTCAAAGCATCGACAAGATCTTGCTCTGCTGCCCAGGTGCCATGCTTGTAGATTTCTTCGCTATGTTCCTTGTACGCGCGATTTGAAAGCTCTATGCACACCTCATAAATACGGTAAACCTCATCATTTTCATCTCGAAAACTGTGGCGGTCATACCATCTAAGCAATTTGAAAAGCTCTTTGGTACTGGGCTTAAAATCGTTGGACATCGGTCAATGTTACCCTCTGTCGGGAGTGAAGCCTAACGTTCCGGCTGGTAGCTTCGATTACTTGCGGCTTTTCCAGTAACCAGGCTCACGACTGCAATGCATAACCGCCAAAATCAAAATGTAGTCTTGTTCAATTGTATAGAGAACACCATAAGGAAACTTACGCGCCATACAACGCCGAACATCTTCATCAATCGCAGCATAGCGGGTTGGGGCTTCCTTGATCCGATAAACTGTATCCTCGATCGCGTTTATGAACGCTTGAGCAACTTCAACTCTTTGCTCTGTATAGTATTGAACTGCTCCAGCGTACTCATTCAACGCTTCAGGGTGAAATACATATCTCATGGCTCAATCAGCCGTCTGACCTGCGCTAAAGCATCTTCGCCTGCAATTGGTTGAATAGAGCCATTTCGCACCTCATCGCGTCGGCGCTTGGCTTCAGTTACCCAAACTGCCTGAATTACTGAGTCGGTGTCGAATTCCAAGCTTTCCACCAACTTGTCTGCAAGAAGTGCTCTTGATGCACTCGGCAAGGATAGTATTTCCTCCGTCAGTTGCTCAATTGACCGCATAATTTCTCGCAGAAGGCTAAACTTTGAATACAATTGTAGCAAAATCTGGTGTTAGCAGAACTTGATGAAGCAGTCGCGAGCATTAGGATTTGGTAGGTGAGTGGACACACTACTTTAAACTTTTCTTTTAGTCTTTGCGATCACAACTATTTCTATACCGTTTTTAATTCTATTTTCTTTCAAAATCACTTATGCACTTATCTATTTACGGCGTTGCTGAAAGGCTAATGTTAAGTTTGCTAAAATAGGAGGATGAAATGTCCTCAGTGCGATTCCACTCAAACAATTAAGAACGGGCACCGCAGCGGCAGGCAGTGTTACAAGTGCAAGCAGTG